>CABYGI010000001.1 GCA_902518475.1 uncultured Prochlorococcus sp.
TAGAAATATGGATTTAAACAAGTTAAAATTTGATTTTGTTTATCTAGATCCTCCATACGATGTGGATTTCCATGAATTAGTTCTAAATCAATTGTTCAGTTGTAATTTTTTAAAAAAAGATTCAACAGTTATTTGTGAACATTCTCCAAACCTATTTATTAAAAAAAGTAGTTTGTGGGAAACTATAGATGTAAGAAATTATGGGCAGTCAAGATTAACATTTTTAATCAATGTCCAGCATACCTGAACCTCTTCTGTATTGATTCCATGCACTTACGAATAATCCAAGAAGAGTTATTGGAACTAAACCTAAAACAATTCCACATAGAAGAGGCTCGATCATTTTTTTGCCTTTTTTAAAATTCTTATTCACAATTGTTACATAGAGACTATTTTTTG
Source organism: uncultured Prochlorococcus sp. (assembly GCA_902518475.1). GTDB lineage: Bacteria > Cyanobacteriota > Cyanobacteriia > PCC-6307 > Cyanobiaceae > Prochlorococcus_A. The sequence goes on from CABYGI010000001.1 coordinate 400, forward strand.
TGTCAACATCTTCATCAACTGCAGCAGAAAGAGACTTTAAAAGAGAATTCTTGAAAATTGCTTTTATGACATTTGGAATTTTATTGATTTGTTTTTCAATATTTTTCGTAAAACATCAAGAAAATAACAATTATATTATTGAAACTCTTAAGCTTAATGGCTCTGCTGAGGAAGGAGATGCTCTTTTTAAGATAAATTGTGTCGGATGTCATGGAATTACGGCAAGAGGATTAGTGGGGCCTGACTTACACTCAATAACTCAACGTTTGAATGATAAAGAGATAATCAAACAAGTTACTGGAGGCCTAACTCCTCCTATGCCAAGTTTTGAAATTGATCCTGTAAATATGTCCAATTTATTAAAATATCTTCATAGCCTTGAATAATTTTGGGAAAAAATTTTTCTAATTTAAATGTAATATTAGTTGAACCAAATGGCCCTTTAAATATAGGGAGCGTTGCTAGATTATGTTCTAACTTTGAAGTTGATGAATTAAGAATTGTTTCTCCAAAATGCGATATTTTCTCTCTAGATGCAAAAAAAATGGCCCTTAAAGGTCAAAAATTTCTTGATAATTGTAAGATTTTTTACAATCTTGAAAATGCTATTTTTGATTGTGATTTAGTTCTTGCATCTTGTGGAAGAATTGATGTAAGTAAAGATTTATGTTTTGAATCTTCAGAAGATGTATTTAATTGGACTAAATCCTTTAAAAAGATAAATAATTTAGCAATTATATTTGGAAGAGAAGATAGTGGTTTAACTAATGATGAATTACTTCTGGCAAATAAGACTTTTAATATTCCTACATCTATGAATAATCCCTCTTTAAATCTTTCTCACGCAGTTTCAATAGCTTTGTATGAATTAAGAAAGTCTTCAAAAAGAAACTTTGATAAAGAATTAAAAGTTTTTAATCTTGCATCATCAAAACAAATTTATGATTCGTTTTTGGAGATTGAGGAATTGCTTTTAAAGGTTGGATATCTTTTAAAACATACCTCTAGACCAAAAATAGTTAAATTCAAAAGGTATATTTTAAGGGCAAATACATCTATGCACGAAATAAATGTTTTAAGAGGAATTGTTCATCAAATAGAATGGTTTCTGAATAATTCAAAAAGATATTAGCTCCAAAATAAATTAAGTTAGATTTTATTTATTTGTAGTCTTTGTTTATTAGGGATATTTACTAAAAACATTTTCTGAAGTAGCATCTATTGATTATTTGAATATTAAAGAAAACTAAAACTGTGACAACAAAAAAGAAAAGAAGAGTATTTCCTTTTACTGCTGTAATTGGTCAGGAAGAAATGAAATTAGCACTCTTGTTAAATGTTATTGATCCAAGAATTGGAGGAGTGATGATAATGGGCGATAGAGGAACTGGAAAGTCCACCACAATCAGGGCCTTGGCTGATTTGTTGCCTGAAATTGATGTTGTAAAGGATGATCCATATAATAGTTCTCTAATTGATCCTGATTTGCAGAGTAAAGAAGTTTTGGAAAAAATTGTTCAAGGAGAAAATCTAGAGAGTATCCAAAAACAAGTCCCTATGGTTGATCTTCCTTTAGGAGCTACTGAAGACAGGCTTTGTGGAACTATTGATATTGAAAAAGCTTTGAGTGAAGGTGTTAAGGCATTTGAGCCAGGGTTATTAGCAAAAGCTAATAGGGGTTTATTATATGTTGATGAAGTAAATTTACTTGATGATCATTTAGTTGATGTACTTTTAGATTCGGCTGCTTCAGGATGGAATACAGTTGAAAGGGAGGGAGTGTCAGTTCGACACCCTGCTAGATTTGTTCTTATTGGTTCAGGTAATCCAGAAGAAGGAGAATTAAGGCCTCAGTTATTAGATAGGTTTGGAATGAGTGTTGAGGTTAAGACAGTTAGAGATGCTGAATTAAGAGTTAAGGTTGTAGATCAGAGAACTTCTTTTGACGATAATCCTGATGAGTTTTCATTGAGCGTTGAGAAACAACAGGATGAACTTCAACAAAAGGTTATTAAAGCACAAGAAATACTAAATTCTGTTCAAATGGACGATGACCTAAGATTGAATATTTCTGCAATCTGCGGAGAACTAGATGTTGATGGTTTACGTGGAGATATTGTTACAAATCGATCGGCAAGGGCAATTGCAGCGTTTGAGGGCAGAACTGAAGTTCAAGAAGATGACATAGCAAGGGTTATTTCTTGCTCTTTAAGACACAGACTAAGAAAAGACCCCTTAGAACAAGTTGATTCAGGTGAAAGAGTTATTCAAGCTTTTTGTAAAGTATTTGATTTAGATGAAAAAGAAAATCTTTCAAAGTTTCAATTGTCTGCAGAAGCTTAATTAAAGTGAGAATAATTGGGATAGACCCTGGATTAGCTAGAGTTGGTTATGGAATTATTGAAATAAAGAATGAAAAAAAGATATTACTAGACTGTGGTGTCATTGAGACAGGAAAAGATAAAAAAGAAGAAGATAGACTTTATGAGATATTCAACGATCTTAATGAATTAATAAATCATTGGAATCCAACATCAGCGGCGGTAGAAAAATTTTTCTTTTATAGATCAAGTACAACCATTAGTGTGGTGCAGGCTAGAGGGGTGATTATGATGGTATTGGCCTCAAAAAAAATTCATGTAAGGGAATATTCTCCTGCTCAGATAAAATTAACCATTACTGGGTCTGGGAAAGCATCTAAGAAAGAAGTCCTTGATGCTGTTATGTATAGCTTAGAACTTAAAAAACCTCCAAAACCTGATGATTCAGCAGATGCCTTGGCTATAGCCCTCACAAAACTGAATGAAGATGGCATCAACTGAAGATTCAATATGACTATTTCTGAAAAAAAGATATTGGAGAGACATACCTTTAGAAAACTCAGAGATGAGAATTCTCCAAATCAAAGAGAAAATGTAGAAAAGAATGTAAAACTATATGTTGATTCATTTATTAAGGAATATAAAAATATTGGTTACATAGCAATATATTGGCCTCTAATAAATGAGGTAGATATTAGAAGTCTTAAGGAAAAATTCTCTTTAGCTTTGCCCAGATGTAAAGATAAAAATAAACTGTTATTTTATCCATGGGATGATAAACCTCTTACAAAAGATTCTGAGGGAATACTGAGTCCAAATAACTTTTTTTCACTAAGTTATGATCAAATAAGTATGATTCTTGTTCCTTGTCTTTCGGTAGATAAAAATTTAACAAGATTAGGTTATGGAGGAGGTTATTTTGATAAATTAAGGACTGATAATAATTGGAGAAATGTTCCATGCATTGGAGTATTAACTTCCAATTGTGTAAGTACGATTCCATTAACCAGAGCTGAGTGGGATATTCCTCTATCAGGGTTTATCACAGAAAAAGAAATATTTGTATAATAAATTACTGATAAAGCGATTAATTTATAGTAAAAATGGAAAATCAGGAAAAATACAATAATTTATCAAAATTAGTAGAAAAATTGAGGAAATCAGAAGATCCAAAAAGAAAATATGAATACATTTTGTGGTTAGGGAAAAAATTGAAAGAACCGGATAACGAAATCCTTGTTGAAGAAAATAAAGTTAAGGGATGCGTTTCAGAAGTTTTTGTGAAGGCAAATATTAAAGGGGGTAAATTATTTTGGGAAGGATATTCTGATGCCCTAATCACCAAGGGTTTATTAGCGTTTTTAATTACTGGTTTAAATGAATTAACACCAAATGAGGTTATTAAAATAGATAAGAAATTTATTGAAGATACTGGTTTGAGATCAAGCTTAACCCCTTCACGATCAAATGGTTTTTTAAATATTTTATTGAAAATGCAGTCTCAAGCAAATGCATTTTTGTAGGCCTAATAATATAAAATTAAACTCAAAGTTAAAAAGAAATAAAAAATGAGAAAATGCAAAATTGGGATTGTAGGTTTTGGAACTGTAGGTTCAGGAATTTATAAAATATTAAGTTCTGAAGTTGATTCTCATCCAATTCTAAAAGAAATAGAAATTGCAAAAATTGCAGTTAAAGATCTTAATAAAAAAAGGGATATTGATCTAGATAATAATTTATTAACTGATGATCCATTTGAACTAATTAATGACCCCTCTATAGATGTAATTGTTGAAGTAATTGGAGGGGTTGATTTAGCGAAAGATATTATTCTGCAATCATTAAAATTAGGTAAATCTGTTGTTACAGCAAATAAAGCAGTCATTGCAAGATATGGAGAAGAAATATATAAAACTGCATCTAAAGGAGGAGTTTATATTCTGTCAGAGGCGGCAGTTTGTGGGGGGATTCCTATAATTGAACCCTTAAAAAGATCATTAAAAAGTAACAGCATAAAAAAAATGGTAGGGATAATAAATGGCACAACAAATTTTATTCTTTCAAAGATGACTAATGAAAAAGCTGATTACAAGGAGACCTTAAAATTGGCCCAAAGCCTTGGGTATGCAGAATTTGATCCAACTGCAGATGTTGAGGGCCATGATGCTGCTGATAAGATCTCAATTCTTAGTGAACTTGCATTTGGAGGGAAAATTAAAAGAGACGAGATTCATTCTCAGGGCATTAGTAAAATTAATCTAAAGGATATCGAATATGCCAATAAATTAGGGTTTGAAATAAAACTTTTAGCGCTCTCCGAAAGGGGAGAAATTAATAGCAATGATTCACTAGCTTTGAATATTTGGGTAGGACCTTCTTTGATTCCAAAATCTCATCCATTGGCAACAGTTAAGGGAGTTAATAATGCCATATTGATAGAGGCTGATCCTCTTGGAGAGATAATGTTATACGGTCCAGGTGCAGGGAGTGGTCCAACTGCTGCATCAGTAGTATCAGATATATTAAATCTGCATGCTGCCTCAGTTAAAAATAATAATTCAATCGACCCATTATTATCTTTTTATTTCTGGAGAAAATGTCATATCATCGAATCTTCACAAATAAATAAAAAAAATTACCTTAGAATTATTTGTCTTGATAGTCCAGGTGTCATAGGAAAGATTGGTGATATTTTTGGAAATAATAATGTTTCAATCGAATCAATTGTTCAACTTGATGCAAGTGAGGATAAAGCTGAAGTTGTCGTTATTACTCATGAGGTAAATAATGGAGATTTTGAGAGATCGAAAGATGAAATAAATTCGCTCAATGAAGTCAAAATTATTGCAAGTCAATTAAGTTGTATTTAAAAAAATAGTTTGCAAATTTCTTTATAACTTGGTAAACCGAAGAAAGAAAATGTTTGGTTTTATCACCTTTATGATTAATTCAAAACTATTAGATAATAATAATGAAAATAATAATTTAATTTCTTCAAAAAACCTTTATAAAGGTGCATGTGTAAAAATTAAAAATAGCAATAAAACTTTTCAAGTAATTGGTCTAAATATAGGTAAAGAAATTTGTTGGGTGAGAGAATGGCCCTTTGCCTGTAATTCTAAAAAAACATTTGCTTTGGAAATAAGGCAAATAACCATACAAATTTTTTGCTCAAATAATTCTTCAGAAAAATTAAGTAATTATTAAATATGAAAAAAAAAGTTGTTTTATCAATATTTATTATTTTAATTTCTTTTTTACAGAATTCTTGCGGCTCAAAAAGAATATCTAAAAAAATCATAGTAGCAAGTTCTGGAAAAATTGAATCTCTAGATCCAGCTAGAGCAAATACTCTTAAAGCAATTCAATTAATCAGTTCTCTAGGAGACACATTATATGAATTAAATTCTGATGGTGAATTAATACCTGAATTGGCCTCGGGGATGCCAATTATTTCAAAGGATAGACTTCAAATAACTATCAATTTAAGAAAGAATGTTTTTTTTCATGATGGAACTGTATTTAACTCAAATGCTATAAAGTTTACCTTTGATAGATTCAAAAGAATTGGAACGATGAATTATATTTTAGGAAATAAGATTAAATCAATAGAAACGCCGAGTGATTATTCAGTCATAATAAATTTGAATAAGCCATCAAGTTCTTTAAATGGTTTACTCACATCGGTAAATTTAACTCCAATATCTCCTACCTTTTACAAACAATATTCTGATAAGTTTCTAAATGATAAATTCGTTGGTACTGGCAAGTATGTGCTGACCAGCTTTTCTAATGAAGTTCAATCAATTGATCCATATTTGAATTATTGGGGTGAAAAGCCCTTAAATAAGGGTGTTAATTTTGTAGGTTATTCAAATTCATCTTCTCTTTTTGGGGCTTTAAAAAGTAAACAAATTGACGTGCTACTATCAAATTCAATTGATGATAGTCAGAGAAAAAGTTTAAATAATTTAAGCAATAATAAACAGTTTAATGAAGGTAATAGCCCTTTCACTGAATTAAGTTTTATTAGCCTTAAAACTAGTTCTTATCCCTTAAGCAATCTTAATTTAAGAATGGCTTTGGCAAAAAGTCTTAATAGAAAACTTATTAGTGAGAAAGTAAGTTATGGATTAAGGAAGCCATCTAGATCAATTATTCCTCCGATATTAAAAAAAGATAATCAAGACCTTTGGCCTAAATATGATTATTTAGAAGCAAGAATGTTACTGCAAAAAGAAAATTATTGCAATGGAAATATTCTAAAAATACCCCTTACTTATAGATCGAATGTACCAGCTGACAAGCTTATTGCTCTGACATGGCAGGAAGAAATTAAAAATTCTTTGAAAGATTGTATTGATATCGAACTTAATGGAGTTGAATCTACAACAGTTTATAAGAATCTAAGTTTAGGGATTTATACAGCAGTTATTCTCGACTGGACTGGAGCTTATTCAGATCCAGAAGCATATCTCACCCCTCTTTTAAGTTGTAATGAAATAGTTGATGGCATATGTAAAAAAGGAGAATCAGTTTACAGCGGTAGTTTTTGGGGATCCAATAAAGTGGAAAGTTTATTTCTTGAGAGTGAAAAAATAAGTGGAATTAAAAGATTAGAAAAACTTGTTGAAATTGAAAAAATAGCAGCAAATTCAATCCCTTATATTCCTATTTGGATATCATCTCAAAAAGCATGGTCTCAAAATACAATATCAAAACCTATTTTTAATGGTGCAGGAATAATTTCATTGAGTGATCTAGAGTTAATTGATGAGTAGAAATTTAAATAAACTATTAAATTATTCCTTATTAAAAATTTCATTAATACCGATAATGCTATTGATAATTTCTTCATTAGTATTTATTTTATTGAGAGTTGCCCCCGGCGATCCTGTCGATGCCATACTTGGATCTGGTGCAGATGAGTTCTCAAGGGAATATCTAAGAAATAAATTGGGACTAAATGAACCTTTGATAAGTCAATATTTTTCATATATCAAAAATATATTGCACTTAGATTTTGGCCAATCTCTTAGTACCCAGGAGCCAGTCCTAAATATTATTATTAAGTCATTGCCTGCAAGTCTTGAGCTAGGATTCTTTTCAATATTAAGTGCCACACTAATAGGATTCCCATTGGGATTAATTGGCTTAAGAAATAGAGGTAAAAAGACTGACTATATCGCGAGAATATTAGGAATTGCTACATATTCGATCCCTCCTTTTTGGGGTGCAATGTTAGCGCAATTATTATTTTCTGTATTCTTTAATATTTCCCCAATTGGAGGTAGATTTCCAATATTTCAGCAACAACCTCAAATAACAGGTTTTCTAGTTTTGGATAGTATTCTTTCAAATAATATTATTGCTTTGAAAGATAGTCTTTATCATCTTGCACTTCCTTCGATTACCCTTGGCTTTTTATTAAGTGGTATATTCAGCCGCTCATTAAGAGTAAATTTGGATAAGACATTACAAAGTGATTATGTAAATGCTGCTATATGTAGAGGGATATCAAGGAAAAAAATATTTTTAAACCATGCATTGCCTAATGCTCTATTGCCAATTGTCACTATTTCTGGCTTGACTATGGCCTCATTAGCAGGAGGCGCTTTATTGTTCGAGGTAACTTTTTCATGGCCAGGTATAGCATTAAGATTACATGAAGCTATTTCTCAAAGAGACTATACCTTGGTTCAAGGAATTGTAATTTTTACCTCTATGCTAATAGTTTCTTTAAATCTCTTCGTGGACATTTTAAATGCATATTTAGATCCACGAATAGAATACTAATATTCCGAAATTTCTTTTATTGTTTCAAGATCTAAAAGATGGAAATCAAGTTCCAAATCTCTTTGATTTTTAACTACTATAGGGGTCTTTTGGTCTTTAATATTTTTTAAAAATTCAACTATAAATTTTATAGATAAATCTTGTACTAATATTGGCTCTGAACCAATAAAATCTTTATTTATTTTGAAGACGTCATTATTTTCTTCATAGCTTTTATTAATTCTTATTGGAGAGAAATGGCTTGCCCCTTCAATAATTAGAAATCTATTTGATGGATTATTTAAAGCAGAAAAAACTCTAAATTGTTCATTCATTAATGGTGTTATAAGGTCAAACGTACCGCCTATTAGTAGAGTTGGTGTTTTAATGCCTGTACTATTTTCTTTTGGCCATACTAAACTACCAAATGAATTAAAACCTATAATTGCACTGGCCCTATTAGAGTTACTTTTCTTAGGGAATGGTATTTCGCTCAACTGACATTGAAGAAATTTAGATAAATTTGTTACCGCAAAGTCTTTTAATGCCGAATCACATTTGCTCTCTAGTTGATCGGTAGGTTTATTGCCTTCATATAAAAGTGCTATTAAAGCACCAAGTGAATGCCCCATTAAAATATAAGAATCATTTGGTAAACCAAATTCTCCATTTTCATGAGCTTTTAATACAGCATCTAAATCTTTAATTCTATATAAGAAAAAGTCTGCACTTCCTGGTATTGTTTCTTTACCTTCGAGTACTTCTATAAATGAATCCAAATTACTTCCTCTATGATCTATGAATAATATTGGCCAACCTCTTTTAGCCAATTCGTTTCCTATCCATTTGAAATTATTAATTTCGCCTCCAAGTCCTGGCATAAAAATTATCAGTTCTTTATCCTCATTTGTTTTATTGCTTTTCCATATTTCAATTTCAAAAGGTTTCACTCGGTGAGGAGCATAAATTTTTTTATAAATTTTTATAAGATCTTGAGTTGATTTTATTTCAGTATTTTTTAAGACATTTTGGTTCGTTCTTTTAAGTTTATTTAATTTGGATAAAAGTTCTTGTTGCATTGATAATTCATTTTTCCAAGATGAAATTATTAAAATTAAATTATCAATATCAAGTGAAATTTCCTCTGATGGTAATGCCTTAATGATTTCTAAAGTTGAAACTTCTTTTTTTTGATCTAATAAATTTTCTATAGTGTTATAAATTTTTGTTCCATTATTGTCATTTGGAACTTTAATGCTTTTGCTTAATTCTGTAAGAATTTTACGTCCTATCCAACTTCTTAATATTTCTCTATTTAATCCCTCTTCTTTGAAAACTGGAAACTCTAAAAATTTTGATAATTCAAAAACTCTTATTAATCCATTTTTTTTTAACCAATCTATTAATTCTGTTGAATCATTTTTGTATTTTTCTAATTTTGATAATTGTTCTATAGTAAGAGGGATTTCCATCTCTTCAAATTTAATATTTATTTTTTCAGCAGCCTTTAAACCATCATTAAAAAACAAACCATAAAAACTAAAAAAAATTATAAAAATGTATTTCACTTGTGATTAGTCCAAATAGTTTACAAATTAGCAAAAATTGGTGGATTCAATTCCCATATCATTTGAGGTTAATTACCAAGATAAGATTTTACGCTGCATTTGGAGCAGGAGGTGTTATTTATTTAACATCACTTATTTTTAATAACATAGGATTATCGGCAACAGATATTGGCTTGGGGTTTACCATTTCAGCAATAATTGGAACCATAACAAGACTCTTTACAGGTAATTATCTTAATGAAACAGGGAAAATACAATTTCCGATAATTACTTCTTCAATACTAAGTATTGCCGCTAGCTTATGCCTGATTTTTTCGAGAGATACCTTTTTATACATAATTGGACAATCATTTGTTGGAGCTGCTGCAGGCATATATTGGCCTGCTGCCGAGTTTGGGGTGCCATATTTTTGTCATCCTATCGAGACACGCAAAGCTTATGCTCTTGTTAGAAGTTCCGAGGCTTTAGGAATATTTCTAGGGGTATTAGTAGGGGGTTATATGACAAATTTTTTGTATTCTAAATCAATTTTTATTAATGATATATTTTGCATGTTAGTCATCACATATTTAATATCTAGAAATAGTTCTTCTATTAATAGAAACTTAGAAAATTTCCAAAAAAAATTAGTAGATCCAATCAATAAGGGACAATTGAAATGGAATAAAAATTCAATAATAATAATTTTATCTATTTTATTGATAACTACCTCTTTAGCTTTGATTCAAGTAACTTTGCCCCTGGATCTTGTTAAAGGTGGAGTTTATCGCAATGCATTAAGCAAAGAAATTATTAGTCTTATAATTTCTATTCAGTTAATTTTATTGTTGTTTTTACAATGGCCTGTCGGTTCTTGGATATCTAAAAAAGGAAGATTATATGGTTTGAAATTTAGTTTAATAAATTTCTCTTTCGCTTCATTTTTATTATTTATTTCTAGTTATTTAAATATCCCAGCGTTTTATTTAATTTCTTTGGCATTGATTTTAGTAAGTTTAGGGACTGCTTCATTTCTTCCAACATCAACAGATGTCGTTTTCAGAATAGCTCCTTCAAATAAAAAAGGTTTTGCACTTGCTCTACTATCACAATGTTTCGCTATGGGTTATTTTTTTGGACCATTTATTTCAGGACGTATATTAGATCTATTTGGTTATGCTTCAATAATCTGGCTTTCAATTTCTTGTTGTTGCTTTATTGCATTTACAATTCTATTTAAGAGATTATTTTAATTAATCTTTTCTAATTCAATAATTCTTCTTTCTCTTAGAAATAAGAAAAAAGGTGCAGAGAATGCGAAGGCTATAAGAAAAGTTCCAATGTATACAACCCACATATTCTTCATGTTTAGTTTTTTTGATTCATTTACTATCCATATAAAAATAGCGCTTGCACCTACTAATAAGTCTCTAGAAATTGACTGAGCTGCAGGGTTTGCATTCGCTAAAGAAATGAAGTTATTTATATCAAAGCTGTTTCCATATTCCCTAGCAAATTCGAAATTTGCCAACATTGGCAGAACAGCCCCCAAAATTGATAGAAAAAGGTAAAGAAAAGATAGTATCTGTTTATTATCTTTTAAAATGTTAAATGAATTCACTTGTCAAAAATATTTCTTTTAATAATAGTATTTAAAAGCTTATGGTTGTTGAAAAGAATAATAAAGTTGAAGACTATAAATTTAAAAAAGGAAATTTAAATTTTGCCGTTGTTGGTCATGTTGAGTGGATAAATTTTTTAAAGGTTGATCAATTACCACAACCCGGAGTCATTTCTCATTCTGAAAAGTCCCTTGATTATCCAGCTGGTGGTGGATCTATTATCGCGAAAATACTTTCTGATTTAACTTCAAACCAAATTCATTTTTTTACGTCATTAGGTAATGATGATTATGGAGATAAGTGTTTCAAGATTCTCTCAAATATGGGAATTAAGTTACATGTAGCTTGGCGTGATAAACCAACCAGAAGAGGATTTAGTTTAATTGACTCTCAAGGTGAAAGAGCAATAACAGTTATAGGAGAAAGGTTAGCTCCAACTCATAAAGACAATTTAGAATGGAACATTTTAAAAAAAATGGACGGAATTTTTATTACTGCATCTGATTCAGAGATTTTTAAAATGGCTAGATCGGCTTCAATACTGTGTACAACACCAAGGGTAGGATTAAATACAATTAATAATTCAAATGTTCTTTTAGATGGATTAATAGGCAGTAATCTTGATCCTGGAGAAGTTTTTTCTTTTTCTGAATTATCGTTAAAACCCAAATATACTTTTAAAACCGAGGGAGAGAAGGGAGGCATAATATTCCCAGGAGGAAGATATAAGGCTCTTAAAAACAAAAAATTAAAGGTTGATTCTTATGGATGTGGTGATTCTTTTGCTGCGGGTATTCTTTATGGAATGGCATCTAAATGGGACATAGATAAAAGTTTAAATCTTGCTAAAGTAATGGGAAGAGACGCTAGTGAATTTTTCGGACCATATGCAAATAATGATGAAAAATAATTGAATTAACAATTACATGAGCAATCTAGAAAATAAAAATAAAAATATTCTTGTAGAAAATATTATTGTGTTCTTTTTATTTACTGTTTTTTTGGTTTTTAAATCTTTGAAAACTTTATCTAGAATTTTTACTTATGGAATCTTAAGAAAAGAAATATTAACTACTAAAAGTAACTTAGGCGTAGATATTAAAATAAAAATTAAATAGTTAATGAATATATTTTTATTTTTTCTAATTTTAGGAGTTATTTTTTTGGTCTACAAAAAAATTAAATCTAAAAAACCAAAGAACTTAAAATTAAACAAATTTAAAAATAAACTTCAAAGCACGCAAACAAATATTGAAAGAATTTTTTTAAGAGAGGAAGAAAAAACTTTTTTAAACCCTAATATAAATATCTATATTGGGAGTTATGATAACGAAGAAAATATTAATAGGAAATCTAATATTCACAGAGCAAGGCTTTCAAAATTTAAGAAATCCAAATTAAATGGTGAAATGATATTTCAAGATAATGAACAAAAGATTTATAAAATTAATAATGGTAAGAAAGTTTATTTATAAAAAGTTTACTTATAGTTTTTGTTCTAACTACACTCAAGACTTTCTCTGGTTGATACTCCTGTTGTTGGATTGATCCCATCAGCAATTTCACAAAGATTTCTTTGATCTTCGCTGTCAAGAATAGCGTATGAAAAATCTGCTCCTTCTATTTGAGCTCCTGCAAAACTGCTACCTGATGCGATCATATTTATTAAAACAGCATTTCTAAGATCTGTTTTTTGGAAATTAACTCGATCAGAAAGAGTATCGGTCAGGTCGATTCCATTTAAATTAGAACCTTTTAAATCAGATAGGGTTAAGGTTGTCCCATGTAAATCAACGTCACTAAAATCTGCATCTCTCGCAACTGCTCCAGCTATAGATGACAAATGAAGATCCTCTCCATGGAAATCAAATCCTGTAATATTAGATCTTACATAACTTGGAACTTCATCTCCCTCGCCCTTAACAGCTACATTTGCCCCAGCAAAAACTGGAGAGGATAAAACTAAGAAAGAAAAAGTTATGCATAAAAGATATTTTAAAAATCTGAAAAATTTCATACTAGAAAATTCGAATATTATTATTTTATAACAATTAGATAATTTTTTGAATCGATGAATTAATTTAGAATCCCTTTTTAAGATTATTTAACACTATAAATTTTAAATCTAGGCTCTAAATTAGTTATGCAATCTAGAAGTTTTTTATTATCTTTGCTATTGGTAACTTTGAATTCAGATTCAACTGTACCGCCTTCATCTCTAATGGCTTGATTTAAAACTATCGAACCGTTTTCGTCAGATACCGATCTATGAAAAGTTCCTCTAGGTATCCTTAAAATATATCCGCAAGATTCTAATCTAACTTTATAAAAAGGATAATCCCAACCAAAATTTACAAGAAAAAATGTTCTACCCCCAGAGATAGCTAATAGATTATCTTCTTGATTGTGATGTATGTAAAATTGCCAATTATTAAAATCTTCATCATTTGGAGGACTTACAGCAGGACCACTGTGAATAACTAGATCTCTATAATTTGATTCATTAACACTAATATCAAAAAATCTTACATCTTTTGTATCGCGAAATTTTTCATAACTTATCAATTCAAACATTTTTGATTTATTTGATTTGATAAGCGGAATTTCTAAACTTGAGTTCAATTTTTTTTAAATATTTAACAAATGAAAACAGATATATTCATCTAAGAACGTATCAATTAACACTAAAAAAGAAACATATTATTATTAATATTTCTCGTCATTTAAAAGATTAAAAATTTAGTCTTTATTTAATCTCAAGAGGCTTGATTTCCCAGGATAAAGTATTTTCTAGATTATTTTTTCCTATAAAGTTTCCTGTAATTACAGAGGTTAAATTAGATTTTGAAGATGATACTAATGTTAAATATCTATCATCTATTAATCCTTTCCCGCTTGGATCAAAACCTCTCCAACCAGCACCTGGAATATATAATTCAGCCCAAGCGTGTAAATTCAACTCAGAGGGTAACGGATCTTCAAAATGATACCCACTTACAAACCTACTTGGGATACCTATAGACCTACAAGCTTCAACCATCAGCATTGCTAAATCTCTGCATGAACCTATACGTTCTCTAAGTGTTCTGCTAGCAGGCCATGCTGGACCTGTATGCCTTTTGGTATATTTAACCCGATCTTGAATAATCTCTATTAGCTGGTAAGTAAATGATAATGCGTTATTAATGCTTCCTGCTAAGGCTTCTTGGGCAAGTTCTACAGCAGAGGGATCATGTTGTCCATTAGGCATCCATCCCTCTAATGCTCCCTGCAAATCTCTGTTAATAATACTTCTACAAAAAGGTAATGTTAAATCTCTATTTTTAACTCCATCAATAATATTTGGATGTTTAATAGTTTCAACTTCACTGATTGATTCAATAATTAAATTATCTGTTAATCCATTGAATCTGATTCTATTAATCTCTTCTCCGCTGGCAGCAAGTAATGGATAAATAATTTCTGGTTCTGGGGTTATTTTTAATTCAAAATTCTTTAGCTTTTGGAATCCATTTGACCTTGGCTTTATACATAATCTATGCTCGCCTAATTGAACAGGGTCTTCGTATTTATATTCAAGTTTGTGAATGTATTTAATTCTCATTAATAAACTTATTAATTAATAAAGTATTTTTCTTGAATGAGATCATTTAATTTATTTAAATCCATTTGCAATGAATCGATTGCCTCATGTAATCCATCATTGATTATATCTTCAATTCTGATATAACTCCACTTTGCTTTAAGCAAACCTCTCATACATTCTAATTCTGAAGGATTTTCAGTAGATGGTGAGGTATCTATCGTTTTAAGTGTATTGCTTATCCCATCAAGACAGTATCTTACTGATCTAGGGAAAATTGGATCAAGTAGAAGAAATCTCGCAACTGAATTAGGCTTTATAGAATTTTGCACTGCTTTCCTAAACATTTGATAAGCTCCAGCGGAACGTAAAAGTGCTATCCATTGCAGCTCATCAAGAACTCCTCCAAGTTCATCTAAGCTGGGTAGGAGTAAATAATATTTAACATCTAAAATTCTTGATGTTTTGTCAGCTCTTTCGATTAATCTTCCAAGAATGCTAAATCTCCAGGCAAGATCTTTGCTTAGAGTCGCATCTGTAATTCCATAAAAAAGCTGACATTCCCTCCTTATTTCACTTAATTGTTCTTGTCTTGGTTTATTCCATATTGCCTCTCCTTCTTGCATATTCCAATATAAAATATTAATCTGTTCCCACATTTCTGTAGTCATGACATCTCTGATTTGTCTTGCATTTTCTCTTGCCATTTGAATGCAGGAAATTATACTATTTGGGTTTAAACGATCTCTTATTAAAAAATTAATAACGTCATCTGGTTTTTTCTCTGGGAATCTCTTATCAAAAGATTCTCTGTCACTCGAAGCATCAATTAAAGGGAGCCAAGGTTCAGCACTTCCTGGTGGACAATCTAATGACATAGCTTCGCTTACTTCCACGAAACGAGATATGTTTTCCGCACGTTCTAAATAACGATTGATCCAATAAAGAGATTCTGCTACACGACTTAAAAGCATATTATTTACCTACAACCCATGTATCTTTGCATCCTCCACCTTGAGAAGAATTAACGACTAATGATCCTTTTTTTAATGCTACTCTCGTAAGCCCGCCTGGGCTAACCCATGAATCTTTTCCTCTTAAGATATATGGTCTTAAATCAACATGACATGGATATAGTTCTCCATCACATAACGATGGCACAGTAGATAATTCTAATGTTGGTTGTGCTATGAAATTTCTGGGATTATTTTTAATTTTATTAGCGAATTCTTCTATCTCACTTGTTGTTGAGTGAGGGCCAATTAACATTCCATAACCACCAGCTTCTGCGACAGACTTAACAACAAGTTTTGATAAATTTTCTAGAACATATTCTCGATCCTTTTGATAATGACAAATATAAGTTTCTACATTTCTAATAATAATTTCTTCATCAAGATAATATTTAATCATTTTTGGAACAAAAGAATAAATCATTTTGTCATCTGCTATTCCAGTCCCAGGTGCATTTGCTAAAGCAACATGACCTGCCTTAAAAACATCAAGTAATCCGCTAACACCAAGGCAGGAATCTTTTCTGAAATTAAGTGGATCTAAGAAATCATCATCAATTCTTCTGTAAATGACATCTACTCTTTTTAATCCTGAGGTAGTTTTTAAATATACATAATCATCATTACAAACTAAGTCATGACCCTGAACTAGTTGTATGCCCATTTCTTGAGCTAAATAACTATGTTCAAAATAAGCACTATTAAAAATTCCTGGAGTTAGTAGAACTATCTTGGGAGTGTCAGTCCAAACAGCTAGTTCTTGAAGAGTTTTTAAAAGATATGATGGATATTCATCAATAGGTTTAACTATTCTTCCTGAGAAAAGATTAGGGAAAATATTCTTCATGACTAATCTATTTTCTAAAAAATAAGCAACACCAGAAGGGCACCTTAAATTATCTTCTAAAACATGCCAATCTCCTTTTCTATCTCTTATTAAATCAAGTCCTGAAATTTGACACCATTTGTTTAGTGGAGGTTTGAAACCTATCATCTGAGGTCTCCAACCTTCTGAACTCTCTATTAATTCTCTTGGAATTATTCCATCATTAATTATTTTTTGAGAATTATAAATATCATCTAGGAATAAATCAATTGCTTCAAGCCTTTGTTTTAGTCCTTTTTCTAACGTTACCCAATCATCTTTACTAATTATTCTAGGAAGTGGATCAAAAGGTAATATTCTCTCAGTACCTTTTAAACCAGTATCATTTAATCTAAAAGTTGCACCATGTCTTAGTAATAATTTTTTTGCGGCAGAATGATTCCTGTTTAATTCCTCAAGTCCCATATTATCTAAAGAGGAAAGAAGTGGAATCAATATTTCTCTAGCAGAGTTAACATTATCCTTAAAGTATTCATCAAAACTATTTTTAGGCTGATAACTTGAAAACATATATTTCATCGTTTAGTAACTTTTACTTTAGCTTTATATCTTTATTCGTATTTATGGCTACCAAAAATAATATCTCTTGACTCGATCTATATCATTATTTTGATCATTGAAGTATATTTTTTAAAAATCTAAAGGGCATGAATTCTAGTAATTGGCAATTTGTTTTTTTTAGATATTTTGCAAGCTTTCTTTTTATCCTCTCTCACAGTTTGCTGGTTCTTGATCATCTTCCAGTAGGGGCGGCACTTCATGGACTTGGAGAAGTTTTTATTGCGCCTTGGGCTTTTAGGGAAAGAGCATGGGATCTTGTTGTAATTGCAGTTTTATTTTTCTTCTTCGATATTTGGGGACTTATAAACACTCCTTGGAATTAACTGATATTATTTATTTACTAATTCTGGAAAATGATAGTAAAAATTAAATCTAATTTTTTCCAAATTTATAAAATAATTGTTCTTTTATTACTTACGAATATTTCAAATTTATATGCACATAATTTATTTAATGGTGGTTGCAAAGAACATTGTGGGCATGAAGTTAAAGTAAAAAGTAATAAAAACAAATTAAAAAATATTGATGATCAAATAAATATTGAGAGTAAAAATTCATGTTTAAATAAATCTCTTTGCAGAGGATGATAATCTAAATATTTTCAAATTTTTTTAAATTTGATCTTTGATAATTATCATCAAACGATTATTTGCTTGATAATTTTTATTAGGAGGATTTAATTGATTTTTAATTAAAAAAATAAAAGTATATATCAACGGTAAAAGTAATGATGAAGCAGCAACTAAAGCGATTATCTGGTTTAATCTAATAAATGGTTTTTTCACAAGATCCTCTCCGCACAAGCCGCAAATCAAATTACCTTTTGAGGATTGCTTTTGAAATTGATATTTAGGATTGCAATATGGGCAATAATATCGAACCATTTTCAAATTTAATTGTTTTAATCATTATCTATAAAACTAGAAGAAAGTCATCTTATTAAAAAAAGAGGGCTAATTTAAGCCCTCTTTTATCTCTTACTTATTTTTTTACTGAAGTTAATAACGCACCTAAATCATGGATCCTTGTTGCTAACTTCTATTAAGCTAATGCTCACCAAAATTAACTAATTGTCTTTAACTGGGGCAAAAACTCTAGAATTAAGCTTGTTTCTTAAAGGGCACCTAAACGATGCAGAAGAAGGAAGCTTAGACATTAATAAAAAATAATTGGAGCAGTTAATTAAATTAGTTCGGTTTATTCCGAAATTTCAGGCAGGCTATCGATCATTTTGAAAGACCTCCTATAACTCAACAATATAAAATTAGGAAAATATTTCTCTAAAGACAATCCGTTTTTATACGCATTGCTTTTTAATTAAAAATGTCCGAGAGTAGTAATCAATCGTGCTAATTTTTTTGAGATATTTTTAGTAAGTTTTGCTTATTTCCTTTGATATTTAATTCGTCTATCTTAATTTTAAATAATTGAGGAAATCTTTTATGAATCATTCGAAAGAAGTTAGTAAAACTGATAAATCTAATCCCATAGACGAATATTTTCAATGTCTTTCATATTGCGATATTCACCCAAAAGGGATAGATAATGACTGTGAGGTTATTTGTATGGAAAGACATTTAAAAGCTAACTATTGGTAATTAATAAATTTTTACTTTTTACTTAAATCCCTTTGAAAAAAGGTTAGTACGAACTTTAAATTTCCATACATTTACAACACCTTTTGCATTGACTGCTGCAAGTGCACAATCATCAGGTCTCCAAGATATTGCCCCTACTAAATCTCCTGCGAATGCAGCCCCAACGGGATCACCATTACCGTCATTTTTGAGAAAACTTGCGACAACAGAACCATCCCTAGATCCTGAGGCTACAAGCATACCTTTATTTGAAAAGGCTAGGCTCGAAATGGGTTCTGTATGGTGACATAGCTCTCCTGGCATAGTCCCTTCTGGACCATTTCCTATAAAGCTCCAAACTGTAATTCTTTCACTGCCACTAGTTGCTAATAATTTTCCGCTGTCATCAAAAGAAAGATGACTTGGTTTACCAGGGTATCCAGTCATTTCAGCATCCATTCCTGTTGATCTTCTCCAAAAATGAACTGAATTGTCTTGACTCCCACAGGCGACTATATCTCCATCAGGGCTTAATTCCATAGATACCAATGATCCTTGCCATTCGAGTTTTTGATTCGTTTTATTATTAACTATGTCAAAGAATGTCACTCTTCCATAGCAAGCAGTTGCTAGCTCATTTTTATTTGACCACGTTATTGCACTTACTGTGCTTGGATGGTCTTCTGAGATCCATTTCTCTTCACCAATTTCATTAAAAACATATACTTTTTTTGAGGTAGCTATCGCTAGAAATAAACCGTCATTAGACCACTTGAGGTGTTCTACCCAACCTTTGCCAAGATCAAGTGTTTTAATAACTTTACCTTCATGGCAATTACAAATTTGAACATTACCATCCTGACCTGATGTTGCAAAAATTTCACCCTCTGGATGAATTGCCATTGCTAGTAGACCACCAGAGTGAGTATTTTCTTTTTTCCAAATAATTTTTCCAGTATCTCCTTCGAATGCAAAAATACCACCCGCAACGTCGCCAACAATAAATTGTTTCCCTTTAAGAGCCCAGCCACATGCTATGGCATAATCGCTAACTTCAGCAGTCCATCCTTCATGGAACATGCCTCTTGGGCTAAATGGTTCTATATCAGGCATTTATCAAAGCCTTCTTGCATCTCTTTCTCATTTAAATTTCTACCTATAAAAACAAGTTGATTTCTACGAGGTTCGTTACCCCATTCTTTATCAGGTTGTGCAGTAAATAACATGTGAACTCCCTGGAAAACTATTCTCCTTGGGTTACCTGAGTAACTTATGAAACCTTTAGTTCTGAATATATCCACTCCTTTTTCTGATAGAAGTCTTCCCATCCAAGTATTTAGTTTTTCTGGGTCAACATCTCCAAAACGCTCTATAGCAATTGAGCCTACTTCATCATCATGTTCGTGCTCTGCTTGCCAGAACCTTTCAGTATTAAATGGAATCTCTTTATTTTCGTCACTTTTAATGACTTTCATATTGAATTCTTCAGCGGTGTGCTGTGTAAACAAACCTATTTTTGTTGGTTTTTCTATGTTCAGGATGAAAGATTTATTTCCTTTATCCTCCAATTTGAGATTTATATGTTCTCCATATGGGATGGTATTTCCCGGCTCTAAAGTATTAGCATTTTCTGCATAAAGTCTTACGGAGGATTCAGCACCATCTTTAAGTTCTTCCTCACTCTCACCTTGGTTAACGAGAGCTACTAGGGACATTTCTGGATCGGGTCCTTCTTCTAGCATTAATTCATATTTACCTGGATCTAGATCGTAAACACCCGTCCATTCAAAAGGATATTCTGGTTCAAGAAATGTTGGTCTGCGTTTAAGGATCTGATCGAGATCAAATGCACTTAGATTTAAGACTGTTTCAATTGGTACTTTGGCATTCTCGGCTCTAATAATGCGAGTCATTCGATTCATGTCTCTCAATCTTGATTCAACGGTATCTAATGCATCATCAGAGACTAAATCAGTTTTATTGAGGACAAGAACATCTGCAAATGCCACTTGTTCTGAACTTTCGTCACTCCTGCCTAGCTGTTGATCAATATGTGCAGCATCAACTAAAGTCACAATTCCATCAAGAGTAAATTCAGAACTAATCTCTTCATCCATGAAAAAAGTCTGAGCAACTGGACCTGGATCTGCTAATCCTGTAGTTTCTACTAAAACATAGTCAAACTTATCTCTTCTTTTCATAAGGTTGCCAAGGACTCTTATTAAATCACCGCGAACAGTACAACAAATGCACCCGTTTGACATCTCAAATACTTCTTCATCGGCATTAATTACGAGACCTTGATCTATTCCTACTTCACCGTATTCATTCTCAATTACGGCTATTCGTTTCCCGTGCTCTTCACTTAAAATTCTATTAAGCAAAGTAGTCTTCCCTGAACCTAAGAATCCAGTGAGGATGGTTACGGGAACTTTATCTTTGATGCTCATTTACTGATTTTTACTAAATAAACAATAGTTTAATAATAGTAATAATAAGAAATGAAAACCGTTTTTATTAGAAAAATTTAATCTGAAAGTTTGTACCATTCAGACTCAAGATTGGAGCCAGATTCTTTATCACAGCTTCCACCTAATGAATCAACAATTGTACAAGTATTGTGAACAGCTACTGAAACCGTATTACCATCCATCATTAATCCATCAACGAATATTTGATTAGAAGCTAAAGGAACTGAACTTTGTCTACTTAAGTTCCTTAATAACTTAGATGCTGGAATTTGTTCAGGAAATATTGCCTGAACTTTCTCTTCATCTAACATTTTTAAAGTAGAACTTATGTTGTCTGGCCTTAAGCTTGAGGAGTCTCCAAGAAAGTCAAGTAAACTAATTGTTTCAAAACCAAATGCATCCCCGTAGTATTCCATCGCTTTGTGTTTAGAGACAATTACTCTGTTTTCCTCAGGAATAGAACTTACTTGTTCGACGATCCAACTATCTAAGCCTTCTAAGAGAGAATCAGCTTTTTCGAATCTTTCATTAATTAGTTTTCTGTCACCTCTATTAAAAACTGAAATATCTTTCTTTAAACTTTTGCTTATAAGATCTCCCATTTTTATGATGTTATGCGGATCATGCCATACATGTGGATCTAGACCTCCATGGTCATGATGATGATGCCCCTCGCCTTCGTCTGGAACTTGTGCTATTGGTTCTACATCACTATTTTTAACGTCTTTAAAAAAGTGTTGAGTTGCTTCAAACTCAAAAGGCATGTGTTCAGTAAAAAATATATATTGACCATCTTCTTTGATATCCACGTTAAAAACAGTACTTTCTTTTCTTTGATCAAAGTTAAGAACAAAAGCTTTATTACTTGCTATCAAAGTACCATCATTTTTTCTGCTTATTGAGTCTTTAGATCCTAATAATTCTTTAGCTAAATCTTCAGACCCTTCTATGTCATTAGATTTGAGAATCACCATCTTCATTGCAGGATCTGCATATTCTCCATCGACTTTTTCAAATGACCATTTGTAAGAACCCTTAGAAAGTTGAAATTTGCCTGCCCATTCGAAAGCACCTTCAGCATGATCATCATGTCCTCCATGGTCTGAATGATCATCATGTCCTCCATGATCAGAATGATCATCTACTTTAGCTGAATGTTCAGAATGATCGTCATGTCCACCATGGTCTGAGTGATCATCATGACCTCCATGATCAGAATGATCATCTACGTCTATTGCACTAACACCTACAACAACAGTATTCTTTTTATTTTCCCAATTTCTCATACTTGGAGTCATTTCTTTACCAAGAGTAAATACTTTATCTGCGCTATTTAGTAATTGAGCTTGCCTTGGATTGATCTTTAAGTCATGAACATCTTGTTTTCTATCTACTAAGCATGTAACTTCGTCAGATGGTAATGCAATTGATTTAACTAAATCACAAACTAGTGGCTCTACTGCTACATATGACTTTCCTTTAGCCATAACATCCTGCCCAAAACCAGAAAATATAATTGTTCCTGCGATTACGGAATTTTTAATAATTGACTTACTCGAACCTTTTTTATTTGTTAAAAGTCTTTTAAAAATTGACATGAAAAATAATTAAATACTTAAAAATGATAATCATTTTCATTATCTCTGGCAAGTGAAGGTATCAAATGTTATGAAAATAATACGCAACTTGTATTATTGGTAAGCTTGTAAAGTGACTTTTTTAAAAGATTAATTAATGGCTACTTTAGTCGCTGAAAATTTAACCTTTGCATACGCAAAAAAAAGTAAGCCAGTTTTGAATAAGGTATCAGTTGAGATTAAACCTGGAACTCTAACAGCGTTAGTTGGCCCAAATGGCGCAGGTAAATCAACTCTTTTGAGAATTTTGCAAGGACAAAATACTCCAGATAAAGGCGAAATAAAAATTGATGGTGAAAATTTATATAGATCTAGAGCTCTTGTGGCACTTATGCCTCAAAGAAGTTCTATGAATTGGAAGTTCCCCATTACAGTTGAAAAGTTGGTATCTCTTGGTCAAATAAAGTATTCAAAATCAAGAAGTAATAACCCATTTCAAATTAAGACTCTTCTAGCATATCCTAATTCTTGGATTAATAAATGTTGTGAATTAGAGGCGACAATGCAGAGAGTAGGCATTGCAAGTTTGGCGAATAGAAGACTCGATTCTCTTTCAGGAGGACAGCAGCAAAGAGCTCTATTAGCAAAAACTCTTATGTCCCCGGCAAAAATATTTCTTTTAGATGAACCTTGTGCAGCTTTGGACCCACCTGCAAAGGAGGATTTTCTTAAAATTGTTCGTCAACTTGCCGATGCCGGACTTTCTTTGCTCGTAAGTAGCCATGATTGGGGCGATTCTTTAAATAACTATGATCAAGTAATCGTTCTTGATAAAAGTGTTTTGGCAGTTGGTAGTCCTGACCAAATACAAGATAAATTAGAGGCAATAAATATTAGCTCTATAAACGAAAATAATTTCTGTGATTAGAGAATGTTCCTTTTTAATTCTGAGCTTGATAACAGTTTTGGCAAAGCCCGAAATACTCGAGGGTATGAAACAACAATTGGAATTTCTTTGGATTTGTTTTGGGTGTATGAATATCTTTTACCGGGCATCCTTCCATTTTTGATGTCTCACCACATTGAACACAGGTCAAATGATGAATATCTCTGTCTACGGGAGTGTACAGAACCTCTCCAGTTGGGAGATGTCTAGAACGTATTAAGCCATGCTTTATCAGAACTTGAAGATTCCTGTAAACAGTCGTCAGTCCCATAGCCTTTCCGCTTTCTATCAATTGTCTATGCAACTCTTGACCAGTCAATTCATCCTCACATTTATTAAGTTCTTCAAGAAGTTGTTCTTGTCTTTTGGTAATGTCAGACTTAGTTACCATTGTTTCCGAAATCTTTTTTTGTCCCGTATTTTTGATCATACCGAATCATTCGAATAATGTCTTTTATTAATAACAACTGGTGGCTGGTTCCATTAATAATAACTATATTCTCCGGGATTTTATGTCCAGCCATGGGAACTGTATTAATCACTCATAAGAGATTATTACAAGTTAATTTAATCTCTCATTGTGTGTTGCCTGGACTTGCTCTCGCATTAGCGCTTGGAATTCACCCCTCAATTGGTGGTGTTATAAGTGGTCTTCTGGGCTCAGTAATTGCGGAAAGTTTAACTAATAGAAAAAGTGAAAATTATGAAGCAGTTATGAATACTATTCTCGCTGGAATGCTTGGATTTGGGGTCCTTATAATCCCTTTACTCGGAATAAGGATTGATTTGGAGGCAGTATTATTTGGCGATTTATTGACTGCAAATTTTGGAGATTTACTTAGAACAATAATTGCTTTTTTAGTATTTATACTTTTAATGACTTTTGGATATGAAAAGGTTGTTTATGTTGGATTAGATCCAGAAGGTGCATCCGCGAGTGGTATAAACGTTTCTTTATTAAATCTTGCTTTGAGTTTTACAACGGCATTAGTAATTGTTAGTTCAATGTCAGCAGTGGGAGTAATTCTTGTAATTGCTCTTCTTTCTACGCCAACTTTGTTAGGGCTAAATAAGGCTCATAGTTTAAGAATTGCAATGATGAGGTCTTCATTTTTTGGATTATGTATCTCACTTCTTGGATTTATTCTCTCTATAGTCTTTAATCTTTCGCCTGGGCCTGCAATTAGCGTTATTTGTGTTGCGTCCCTTTTAATTCCTAAGCTTCGCAAATAATTAAATCTTAAATGTCCAATCAGAATTTAATGCTTGAGCTTCTGGATTGTTTTTTAAAGCTACTTCCAAAGCTTCTTTTTTATTATTAGCTATAACAACTTCATCAAATTCCTTTCCATTTTTTTTTAGACTTACTTTGAAACGCATAAAAATTATTTAATTAATCAAAAGTTAACCACTAAGCAACTAGATTTAAATACTTTTAAAAGTTAATTGATGAAATAGAAACTTTAGTTATTCTGAAGTTTTTCTACTACAGATTCTTTCTCAATCTTAGCTACATCCTGTAATCCATTAGCATCAAACCAAGGAGCGTTTTCCCAATTAAATCCTTCCCCAAAAGTATTATCGGGAGCAGCTACGTACCAGTGACATGACGAATCGGGAACATCTACAGCACATTTTGACCAGTCAGCTTCCCATTGTGGAACTTGTACCCACATTACAGATGCTAATAAAAAAGAAAAAATAAAATTCATAATTATCTGTTAGCAAAATTTTGAAAGATTTTTTTCACATTCTTTCTTTCT
Organism: uncultured Prochlorococcus sp.; assembly: GCA_902518475.1. GTDB lineage: Bacteria > Cyanobacteriota > Cyanobacteriia > PCC-6307 > Cyanobiaceae > Prochlorococcus_A. The sequence continues at coordinate 26,042 of CABYGI010000001.1, forward strand.
TTTCTTCCAGTAATTTTCAAGTATTTGATATTTATGCTTATTTTCAAATTGACTTAAATTAATATTATTCTGATTAAGAACTGAAGTATTTTTGATTTTCATGACTCAAACTGTCTATGTAAAACATATTTAAGACACTTTATAGATTTTTTGAAGTGAATTTATACTTAATTTTTGTCCTACTTTTGTGTAGGTAAGTATTTTTCGGGATTATTTTCAATATAAGTAAGCGAATATTTGACAACACCCACTATTACTGAAAAAAGAGCAATAGCCGAAATAAGAAAAATGATTTTTTTGTAAATGCTTTTCATGAATTTTTTATGTTTTTGATTATTTTTTTCATCAACGCCCAATTTTTCTGAAAGATTTAAATAATTAGTAATTTATACTGTAGCCTTTTAAATTACCTACGGAGTAAATTAAACACATCAGAAACTCCTCACACACTTTTTTCTGATAACTTTAAAAGTACTCGTCCGCAATGTTTGAGTACTTTTTTATATTTTTTGCGATGTGACAGTTAAGATAGAGGTCTATTAGGCATTACATATTTTGAAATTAAGTGTGATATTAAGATCGTGTGTAGGAGTAATTGATTTATTTCAGTGGAAACAAGGAAACACTTGATATAAATCAATTTTAAAAGATCTCTCAAAGAGAGATCTTTTTTTTTGGGGATTTTTAGAAATACATATTAAATTCTGAATATAAAAACATATATGCTTTCTTCCAAAATAATTAGATACGTCATTACAAATTAGTAATTTAATTAGTTAGATTATGAATCGTTGAATACTTCTGTTAATGAAAATACTTTTTTTAACAATTTTAATTTGTACAAGCTTTTTATTCCCTTCTTCATCATTTGCCTCACATATAGAACTAAAACCTTGTGTAGAGATTGCTCATTGTGTACGAGAAGAATGGGAGGTTAATAATATTGAGAAACCTTTTGAAGAGATTAAAACATTTATCGAAAACACTCCAAGAACTGAGATTGTAGAAATAGATGGCGATTATCTTCATGCTGAGGCAACCAGTAAATGGATGAAGTATGTAGACGACTTAGAAGTATCCTTTCTACCTGAATCAAACATCTTATCAATAAGATCAGAATCAAGAGTTGGAGAAAGTGATTTGGGAGTGAATCAAAAAAGAGTTGATTTACTAAAATCTAAAATGTTTTAAGATAAAAAGTAAAAAAAATAATTTATTTTTATTGTTTTTTGTATAACTTTTCAATTTTAAAAAAAAATTAGCAGATAAAAAAGTGATAATTGTCATCATGCCTTGATAATGGCAAATTTATTATATTTTCTCTGAAAAGATGATCATAAATTTTATATATTTATTGTTATCTAGTTTTGTTTTTTTCTGGTTTTATATAAATATTAAAAAAAATGGAGTTAAATGGATAATCAAAGGTCTTTTGCAAATTGGAATATTGGTATTATTCATTGGAGGGTTTTTCAAAATATTTTTCACCTTACCCCCTAATTTATTTATAAAAATATTTTTTCTTATTATTTATACATGGTGCACTGTTGGAATAAATGTAAATTTCATGATCCCTTTGATTAGTTTGATTGACCAAAAAATAGTAAATAAATAAAACTAAAATATGCCTTAATTCTCAGTACAAAAATAAATCTATTTCCTTAATCTGCAATATTAAAATTTATAGGATTTATTTTTTTTCTTTTTAAAGTCTCTTCCTTATATACCTAGTATTTAATGCCAACTCTGTCATTACATATATTCCAAATAAAAGAATGATTATTCCAATAAAGTATTTCATTATTTTTTATGTAATTACTATTTTTGAGATTTATTCATGATGCCAACTAATTTTAATATCTATTTCTTGAGATAAATTTCTTGTAACTGGACATTCTTTGGAAGCTTTTTTCAAAAAATCAATAGTTTCATTAGAAGTGCTCTCTGGTATGAAAATATCTATTATTAGTTCTTTTATCTTCCTCTCGCTATTTCGTGTCATTACTTTTTCAATATTTAAATATATACCTTTCAAATCAAATCCTTTCGATTTGGCTTTGATTGCCATGATAGTTAGCAGGCAAGTACCTAGAGATGTTGCTAATAAATCAGTTGGGGAAAAACTTTCACCTTTACCGCAGTGATCTAAAGGTGCATCAGTTCTAATAAGACTTCCAGATTGTAGATGAATAGCCTCACAGTTTAAATTTCCTAAATAAGAACATTTAACTTTAGTCATTTTAAATAAATTAAATTAGGAAAATATTATTAATAAAAAATTATGGAACATAAAAGATTATTGATGAGAAAATTTTTTTGCATATTAGTGGAGTATTAAGGAAATTCATCATTCAAGTTTTGAAATCAGTTTTTATATCCATATTCCTCTAAGCAATACTCAATTAATTCAATTGATTTATTAAGAGTTCTTTTATTTTTATTTTCTAAATCGAAACATTCATTTAAAACACGTATAGATTCATTTAAGAATGATTCTTCTTTATTTTTTATATTTTTAACTTGATTTATATAAATTAATTTTTTAATCCCAATTAGGGAAAATATGATTATTGATATTGTAAAAATTGCTATTTTGAATTTATTCATACAATTAGTTATTACAAATATTTTAATTTACTTAATATCTAAAAACTTTACATAGCTTATAGAACTAAGTAATTACATATGTAGCTGCTGTTATTGCTATGGCAGTAATTGAAATGAAGATGTATGGAACAACCTTTAAAGGTATATATAGATTATTTTTAGACATAACTAGAACCTTTATACAAATAATTACATTTCCTTTAAACTTTATAAGTCTTCAAATATACAAATTAATTTTCTTTGTATAAATTCAATCCTTTTAAAGATTAACAAATTTATATTCATTGAATTTTCATTAAATAAAGTATCTCTAAATCTTGTCTTGAGTCTGATATTTTTCTTTTTAAAAAGATTAATTCTTCTTGGCTTATTTTTGATTCTTTTATCATCAATTCTGCTTGTTCAATAGCATGTTCTATATTTCTAATTTTAATATCTCTTATTGAGGGATCATCTTTACATGCTTTTTTAGTATTTGCATCTAACATATGTACGAAAATATCACCTTGAATATAATCTAATTTAAAACTTCATTATGCTACAACCGCAAATTTAATTAAAATAAATTATTATCAAATTAAGAACTTTAACCTTAGCTAACCCTCTCTTCAATTGATCGAGTGGGTTTTTTTTATGGTGTAATATACTCCTAGCATTTACTATTAATTTGGAAGATTCAAAACTTAATCCTGAGGAAAATAATTCAATCGAATCGTCCCCCAATTTGAATGAAGACAATAAAGATCTTAATGAGGGGAATAAAAAAGAAGCAAATGTTAAGGCATTTACTGAATTTCTAGAGAAAGCAAGTAATCAAGATTCTTCAGAAGAAAAAGTAAAACTTGATTCTGAGCCACAAAAACTAAAAATTGACAAATCACTTTTTAAAAGATTTCTTAATAATGGATTTGATGGCATTTCAACTAATCCAAACTATAAAATGTTGGCATTATTAATAGTCCTTTTAATTAATCTGTCTCTATTTTTTGTAATTGGCAATATGGGTAAAGCGTTTTTAAGAAATGCAGGAATTATGGGTTAAAAATTATTTATTTCTTTTTGGATATTCATCTTTACAATTTTGATTCTTCAAATGAAACTGTGATATTTTCTTGTCAAATTAATATTTTAATAAAATTTGGATAATCAAGAGCCAGAAAATCCAGTAGTTTATCTTTCTAATTTAGTCAAGAAATTAGATGTAAAAAACAGAAATGGTTTAGTAGCCTTAGCAATAGTAAACCTTGTAGTGATTCTTTTATTTAAATTTTATTTGAAAGGATCTGGATTATTATCTTGAATTTAACTGCTGGTAGTATTTTCAGTGTTTTAATTAATCATTAGAGACTGAATTTGAATTCAACAAGGAAATTGAAGGCCTTATATAAATAAAAATAGACCCATACATATCCTGCATAATTCTCATTTCATCGTCTAAATATACAATTGAAACCTGGCAATTTGGAGATTCTTTATTCCAAGGTAACTTATTCCATACCTCTTTAACTGGATACCATCTATCCATCAGTAAATCACTAAATAATGGAATATTATTAAGTCCATCAACTTTGGAAACTTTTGTCTTTTGTAGGTTCATATCAAGTAAATTATTTCTTAAAACTAAATCACTTGCTAGAGTTATTACTCTTCCACCAAAAGTAGGCAATAGTTTGAACCAACCTAAGATAGGAATAGTTGTAAGTCCAAATATTGTAGTGTCAAAAGTGGATATAAATTCTTTTTTTTCAAAATCAATCTTTTGAGCAATTCTCCCAATAGTTGATATGCCAAAGGATCCTACTTGCAATTGATGTAATTTAAAAAAAAGATTACTTTTAAATTCATCATTTAATGCCTTTTCAATAGCAAGGAAGAAAGGAGAACTTCGAAATAATTCAACATTAGAAAAAATCAATTCCCACTCTCCAGACAATAAATTTTCTGATATTTCAAAACTAAAGTCTTTAAGAGCATCAATCAATTCATCCATTTCATTAGCTTTTTCCTCATACATAGGAGAAATTAATTTATTTAATCTTTGCCCTCTATCTGTAACAGCGGCTATTTTATATATATTTGACTTTATCTCTCCAATTTCTTTCATAACTCCAATACAAGAAATACTAATTAATCTTAGGAATTTAATTTGATGTTGACGGCAATTTTAATAATGCTGGTAATAAAATCAATTAATATTCTCCCCACCTTTTACCAATATCAAAACCCCATTCGGTGGTTAATCTAATTACTTCATCATGATTCTTGCATTTTGAAAGAGATAACTTTTTACTAGGATTATTTTTTATTAGCTCAGCAATTTGATTTAGTTGCTCTATTTTTTTTAGAAAATTACTTAGATCTTTATCTGACATTTATCTAGGAAGTAAATTTTTGATCATAAGTAAATATGTAATAAAGAACCCAGGCAACACCAATAATCAGGATTGCAATCATTATATTTACTGACCAAACTACTTCTATCATGTTATTTTTTATATATTTTTAATATATCCAAAATTTAAACCAAATTAACCGTTAATTATTTAAATCTAGAACAATACACTATTACTACTAATTATATAAAATAGTCTTAAATAGTTTAAAAATAATGGGAGAAGCTAAGAGAAGGGAAGAGTTAGGCTTACCACCAAGAGAAAAGAAAAAGGAAAAACAAATATCGAAAAATCAACTAAACAAAATTTTAAATAAATATCCTTATTTACCTTTCATTTTAGGTTTTTCATTACTTGCAATATTAATTATCGATTTAGTTAATTACTACAAATAGATATATAAAAAAGGGGATACTTTTAGCAGAAGAGAAGATTATCTTCGCAATTGTGAAATTATTTTTCCATAATAAAAATAAAACTCATGAAACCGATTAACACCTCATGCGCCTTAATTTTAGGGGTACTAACTTTGTTTTCAATATCTAATGCAAATGCAGCTGGTTGCAGTTCACATACTGAGAAGAAGGTAGAAATTAAATGCTTGTCTGATGATAAAGAATGTATAGAAGCTAAAGAAAAAGAATCACTATACAAAGTTGAGGCCTAAATGTTCGATAATCTTGGAACTGCTCTAGTACAGGCATTTGGCTTCTTTGCTGTTTTTGGTTTTTTTGTATATCAAACTTTATTCGCAGATAGAAAACCCAAAAATTCAAAGTCAAATCTTAAAAAAACAAAGATTTCCGATACAAAAGAATCAATTAAAAAAGAACCTAAAAAGGGCTTATTTAAAAGAAAATCTAAACCTGTTGAAGAGAATTTACCAGTCCAAAAAAAAGGATTATTTGGGAGAAAAAAAGAAGTTATTAAAGAAGAGATTAAACCAAAGAAAAAAGGTTGGTTTAAATAGGTAAAGGTACTTAAACTCTATTTTGATATCTTTTATACAAAAAATATTTTTAGTAACTTTATAATTTATGGTAGATAATTATTAAAATGAATCATAGAGAAATCACAAAAAAATATAGTGAGTTACTCAACAAGGCTGAGTTTGCTACTGGCCGTAAGGAAGTTGTAGGTCTTTTAAAAAAAGCTGCCAAATTGAAATCTCAGATTGAAATCAACTATTAGTTTAATTCTAAATGTAAAAAATTTTTTTAAATAAGTTTTTACATGAGATAATCTGCTTAGATTATTTCTAATATGAATAAAAAAGGTTATACAACCGAAAGCGGCGGTAGACAAAATGGTTTTGCAATTGAACCAGAAATTAACCCCATATCAGAAGGCGAATCAAAGAAATCCATATTTTTATTTATAGGAATATTATTACCTTTTCTAATAGGCGGTTTTTATTATTTAAGGACTTTGAATATATTCTGATATTTTATAAGCCATTTTTAGCAATATATTCTTCTGAGCTAACTATATCTTGCATTAAGCTCTCTGATGAAGGATTAAATCCATTTTGCTCTAAAAAGGATTTAACCTTTTCAAATTTTTGCTGAATTTTTTTTGTATATGGAGTTGTCATCAAATAATCGTCCTTTTCTGTTGAATAGTTCATTTGATTAAAGGATTACTTTTATATTTAAATTTTGCAAAATATGCTATTGCTAGTGAAGTTATAAATATTACATAAATAATTTAATAGTAATAAATACTTATAAGTTGCTTGTGTGAGATCGCTACTGTTTGATTTTTTAAAGAGTACTTATAGTAACTAGTTCCATTAAATCTCTGGACTGAAGATATTTTTGAAATACTTCAGAATAAAACGCTTTTTTAGCAGCAAATTTTGATTCGAATTCTATTACTAATCCAAGCTGCCCTCCGTCCCATTCATTTGAGGTTGATTCTTGTATCAAATCTCTTTTTACTATTACTCCACCCACAGATTTAATCCAAGGTAATACTGTCCTTATATATTCCAGAAATAAATCAGCATTTGGAATTGAAATTTTCTTTAGCCAATAGCTCTTTGTCATCAAATCAACATATTCTGGGTAGAATATAGCACAAAGAGGTAAGTATTTATCCTTAGTTATATTTTCAGCGGTTATCAGATGTATTCCGAAGATGATTTATTAAATTTACTTTTTAAATCTCCAAATTCAGAGAGTATACGTACTATTGCCGAACAACTTGAAATCGGTCATAATTTTTCCTTCAGCAAAAGTAGAAATGATTTAAAGGGAATCTGGGAGCTTCGGTGGAGTAGTTCTAATAGTCCTTTTTTAAAATATTCGCCTTTTATTGATAACCTTCAAATTCTTGATCCCTTTAATTTAAATGGTCTTAATCTACTTAAACCTAGAGGAATAAGATCAATTATTGGTACTGGTATTTTAATAAGACTTAATTATATAAATGAAAAAAAAATTGGGGTCAAATTTACACATGCTGGTGTTATAGGTCCTAAATTTGGAAGAAAAAATATAAAGGCTATTAAAGAAATAAATAATGAACAATTAGGGTGGTTAGAAATAACTTATTTAAGTAATAATCTTAGAATTTGCAGAGGTGATAAAGGAACTTTATTTGTTTTAAGAAAAATTAATTCTTCGACTTTATTCAATAATTTTAAAGAATTTATTAAAATCTATTAATAATATAAATTAATTTTGTATCCAAATAGACTTTAATACGAAATAAATTGGAAAATATTTAAAAGATTCTTTAGGAATTTCATAACTTAAGAATTTCAGTGCTTCTTCTAACCAGTAACCAATATCAAATCCTAAAAGAATTTTTTCTACAACAAACCAAAATTCTTTATCAAATATAATTCTGAAGTTTAAGTAAATATATTCCCAATGAAAGTTATTCCAATATTGGGTTAGAAATGAGGATAAAATCAGCCAAAGTGATATAAATAGAAAGCTTTTAAGAAACTTATAAAATTTTTTCATATACCGGTAACTGTCTTATTGAATTTCAATATCCCTCATTATTATTTGGATCAAATTTTATTTCCATGAAATATATCCAAAAAGATATAAAAATATTGGGAAAATAGTAAATTTTTGTGGCGTTAATTATCTATTCTTCTTTTTTTATATTCTGAGCCTTTAAATTTTTATCCTTAAGAAAAAATCCTAAAAACAGAAAAGCAAAATATATTAGTAAACTTATGACAAAAATTAAAACTACCTTTGAAATATCCATAAATGATTTTTTTAATATAAATTACAGCATTTTTGGCAAAGTTTAATCAATGGTAAAGATTTTTACTTATCACGATAACGAGCTTCAATTATTAAGCTAATAATATTATTTAAATTATATGCAAGTAGCTTTTGCCTGGAGCCTTTGTCTATCAGTTGGAATTGTTTTATTATCAATTATTCCATTAACAATAGGGAGAGTTAAAGCAGGATATTCTGTTGAAAATATGTCTGCTCCAAGGGCTTTATTCGATGAATTACCTTCATTTGGAAAAAGAGCAGTTTGGTGTCATCAAAATTGTTGGGAAAGTATTTCCCTACATGCACCCGCATGTCTTCTTTGTTTGATTACTTTAACTGACTCTAATATTGCAATAATTGCAGCATTGATTCATCCTATTTTTCGTTTTTTATATATTGGTGCATATGTATTTAATATCCCAACAGCTAGAGGTTTAATGTGGGCCTCAGGAATTTTTACAACACTTTTACTTTACAAAGAGGGCTTAACACAATTGATATAGACTATTTAAAGAATAAAATTTTCTAAATCTTTTAATTGATATTCATTAATTAGTTCCACTTTATTTGATTTTGCTAGTTGATGAGCAGACTTTGTAAAGCCTGATTTTGAGACTATTATTGCATGTGTACCTTTCCAAAATAATTTACCTGCTGAAATTTCCTGAACTGCTTTATTTCCAATAGCTTTTTCATGATCTTTGCATTGAATACATATTCTCAAATCATTTATTGAGGCAATTAAGTCAACCCCTTGATCTCCTGTATTAGGGGTTTCTTTTACTTCCCAGCCATTTTGTTTGAGAATTTCCATACAATGGTTTTCAAATCTAATACCTTTTTTGTAGTTTTCCTTATTTTTATTTGAGTAGTTTTCTTCTATTAGGTTTAAGCATGATTTCTCTATTTGACTTGCTATGAATACAAACCAATCTTCATTCTCGAGCTTTCTAATAGATCCAATTATCTCATCATCAATAGTAGGATTTTCATTACAATATGATCTCCACTTTTCGAAAAATAATTCGATACTGCCAAATTTTTTTAAAATTACTTTTTCCCAGAAGTATGGTATACCCTCTTTAAATCGCTTGGATCCATTAAATATATTTTTCTCAATGGCTTTTTCCTCAAGAGGTGGATTGCCAATCCATTTTTTATAATCCTCGTTGCCGTAAGCATCTATTTCCCTTAATCTGATCCTCTCCTCTAATAAATTATATTTGTTTTCTTCTATTAAATTATTAATTGTTTGAATAAAGAGATTGGAATTTAAAGCATTGTTTAATTTAAACTTTTTCTTTTTTATTTGATTATCTCTTACAATTACAAGAATTAAAAAAATGATAAAAATAATTAAAATAATAAAAAATTTCATTAAAGACTTTTATTTTCGATCTAAAAAGTTTTTGTTTTTCTAATAACAAAATTATTATTTGTTATTACTGAAGATTCATTTACTTCAAATCCATTAATTGCTGATATTTCTCCTTTTATGCCTTCTAATGTTAATTGCTCGATAATTCCTTTTATTACTTCATCCTCGACTAATTTTCTATCAATTCTTTCAGGCGTAATATCTGTAAGCCATTTTGAAGTCTTTTTTTTTACAACCTCTGTAGGGTTAGTTATTTTTAAGTAGATAGCCATTTTTTAATTCATTCAGTTGAATTATAAGCATTAAATCTTCTTAACTTTTATTATTGTCATTACTTTCCCACTCAAGAAATTGAAAAACAAAAATCGCAAAGATAGAGAAAAATACTATAAACAACCCTAACCATCCTATAAATTTGTGCTCTGTAAAAAGATTTGTAAGCATTGATTTTTCTTGATATCTTGATTCCATTTCATATTGATAAGAATCGATGACTTGAAATATATTCATAATTAATAATCTAATAAATCATTCAATTGGCGGATAATAGTTTCAACCGTTTAACTTAATAAAGGCTTCCGATAGGTAATCTGGTCTTTTTCTTATTATAGAAAAATTCAGTTTATTTATTAAGACTAAATCAACTTCAGCAATCGTTAAGATTTCATTTTTCTTGTTAAGAAATTTTGAAATTACATTAATCCTAGGACTTTTATCAATATTGAATTCACTCTCGATTATTATTTTTTCACCAAGAAATAAAGGAGATTTATATTTTATTGAAGTATTGACTAAAGGTAAATCTAAGTCATTTTTAGTTAGTTCGAAATAACTTATACCTACTTCCGAAAGTGCATTTATTCGGCTTTCTTCAAGCCAATTAAAATATTTACCGTGCCACATCACTCCTGCATGATCTGCATCTTGAGGTAAAACAATTTTTGCTATTTTCCAAACTGGTTTTGAGTTCATCTTTTATTTAAAAAATATTTTTATTCAATGAAAAAAAACTTATTTTGATATTGTAGATTAATTTTGTTTATTAACATAAGAATCATCAAGACTATATTTATAAAGTTATGTTTAATCGTAAAAATAGAAGTAGAAAAATGAAGAAGATTTTTCAATGGGAAGAATATTTAAATTGGAAAAATATGTCAAAGGAACAGAAATTAAATTTTAAGAGGGCGTGCTTGTTCCCATTTCTCGTATATATAGTTTATGTTTTTCTTAATCAGTATTCCTTGGCAATTCTTTTGTTACTAGGACTTTATTTTTTAATTAGATTTAAAAATAGAAATAAGTTGGGAAGATGAATATTTTTTTATTTTGATTTATTTAGATTTGTTTTAAAATTATCTAGTTTTTCTAAATAACTTTATTGGCATATGACAATAGTATTAGATAGATTATTTTTATGAAAAGAGTTATTTTATTTTTATGTGTAGTAGTTTTTTCAATATTTTCTAATACGAATAATTTATTAGCAAAAGAAATTGAAAATAACATCAAAGAGAATATTTCTAATGAAATTGAAGAAATTAAGCCTGATAATAAAAAAAATAATATTTCTAATTCTTCAGCAGAAGATATTTTTGGTGATGAACAAACTTTTCCATTCGTTGCAGGTTTGGGGAAAAATGCAGCCCATTGATTTCAAGGTTCTTGATAATTTAGAAAAAGATTTTTAAATACTAATGAAAGGTCTTAGGGTTCTAGAGCTTTCCGAAGCACTTAATATTGATAGCGCTGATTTATTAGCTGTTTGTATTATTCTAAAAATAAAAGCTACATCAAGATTAAGCATGCTTTCATTTGAAGAATGTAAAAAGATAACTGATTACTATGAAAATAAAAATTAGAATTTTTTTATAAATTATTTTATTTTTTAATGTCTTTAATCATTGATACTAAAGTTGAATGAATTTCTTCTTCAGATATTTCATTTTTAAAATTGATAATTGCTGATTGGCCATCGTAATTGATTTTTATATAACTATTATTAATTTCTTCCATATAAGCATTCTCAAATCTTGATATCTTCCCATAATGAATAAGATATTTGTGCACTGAATCTATGTGATCATTGTTCATATGATCACAAACTCTTTTACTTGTTTCTTTACTAATAATTTTCATTAAAAAAATAAATTTGTTTTAAGCTAAACTATTTTTTTCATTATTCAAAGTTTTAATCATTTTAATTATTAAATTTTTAACTTCATTTTTATCAACAGCTCTAACCAAGTTATTTCTCAAATTTGATGCTCCTTTAATGTCTTTGCATGTCCATGAGATATGTTTCCTTGCAATTAGCAATCCGTGATCTCCTTTTTCTTTTATTAATTCATCAAGATGCTCAATAATTAAATATAGTTTTTCTTCTGTGTTTGGTTCTTTAAAATTTTTGTTTTCTCTAAGGGCATAATCTATCTCTCCTATTTTCCATGGGGATCCTAAAATTCCTCGTCCAATCATTACACCATCAGCATTTGTTTTACTTAAACAATTAAGAGCATCATCTGGATTTTTGATATCTCCATTAGCAATTACTGGAATTTGCAACAACTTTTTAAGTCTCCCGATCATTTCCCAATCTGACTTGCCTGAAAAACCCTGTTTTCTAGTTCTTCCATGAAGTGTGATCATCGTTGCTCCCGCATCTTGAAGTTTAAATAAGAAATCCTCTATATTTTCTTCTTTACTATCCCATCCGAGTCGTGTTTTTACTGTTACCGGAACCCTAACAGCTTTTACAACATTTTTGACTAATTCTATAGCAAGTTTGCGGTCTTTAATTAAAGCACTGCCTCCACCTTTCTTCGCAATTTTTTTTACTGGACATCCCATATTTATATCAATTAAGAAAGCTCCAGAGTCCTCAGCTTGTTTCGCAGCTTCAGAAACAGCATATGGCCTATTATCAAATATTTGTACTCCAATTGGACCTTCTTCTAAATCTAGTTGATTGATTTTTTGTGTGCCATATCCTTTTTTAAGACTTGTGGCATTTATCATTTCAGTAAAAAGTAGAGAGTTTGGAGCCCATTTACGTACAAGTCGTCTAAAAATGTTATCTGTAACTCCTGCTAATGGCGATAGCATTACCTTACTTGTAATTATCCTGTTAATTCCCCTTCCTTTTAGCCTTATATTTGAAGACATATGATTTTAAATTTATTTAATCTTTTTTTATTATAAATTCAGATATGGAGCTGATTTTATGTTTTATATTTATTTCTTAATTTATAATAAGTGCTTTTACTTAAATAGGCCTAATTGATTACTTTTTTTGCTAGTTTATGTTGAGTTGAAATTTAAAAAGGAAGTTTTTCTTGTTTATATTGATTTCTATTTTTCTCCCAATAATTATTTTTATTGCACCAATAAATGTAAATGCTTTGCAAGGTAATTTAGATTTATCAAGTGCTCAAACTTCAGTAGGCAAAAGATTTGCTAAAGTTTTTTGTGATGCTAAGAGGGAAGGTTTAGATTCTGATTTTGCTAGTGAATATGCCTTAAATAATACATATTTGAAATTTGTAGCATTTCCAGATGATGACGAATATTTGGCTGATCTATGGAACTTCACCCATAATAATATATTAGATAATTGTGGTGAATTTGTAGATATAAATGATCTAAAAGACCTAGAGATTTTTTTTAAAGAAGAAGGTTTAATTGCATCAAATAGGGAACTCTATTTACCAACTTTTGAGAATAATTAGATTAAATTTTTAGCATGTACTAAAATATAAATAGAATATGAAATTTTATGAAACTATTAGGTTTAAATTCACCTGAAATATTCATAATATTAGTAATTTTGCTTTCAATTTTAGGTCCAAATAGAGTTGAAAAAGGGTTCTTATTATTCAAAAAACTATTAAATTTCCTCTTAAGTAAAGATGAAGTTCAAAGCTCAGCAAATTCAAAAGTAAAATCAGAGGAACTAGAAGAGAGTGTAGTTAAAGAAGAAATAGTAGAGCCAGAGGAAAAATCAGAGGAACCAGAAGAAAGTGAAGTTAAAGAAGAAACAGTAGAGTCAGAAGAAAAATCAGAGGAACCAGAAGAAAGTGAAGTTAAAGAAGAAACAGTAGAGCCAGAGGTAAAATCAATTAAACCTAAAAAAAGAACTGTTAAAGATGAAATAATAGACGTAGAAGTTGATTCTGATAATAAATAAGATTTAAAACAAATCAAAGAATAATAGCCAAATTTGGATCCTAAAAAAGGAAATTATAAAATAATTTGCTTATTTTTAATTAAAAAAAATTCTTTATTTTTTAATATTTTAATTTGAATTATAAAAAGGTTGTTATGAATCTAAAGCTACTTCTATCGCTGCTATTAAGTTTTCGTCAAACGGTTTAACACCTGGCTTGAATCTTGCAATTACTTTACTATCTTTACCTATCAGAAACTTCTCGAAATTCCATTCAACATCTCCTTCAGGTTCAACTTTGTTAAGGGTTGTGTATGGTTCTGTGGTGTTGCCTTTGGCATGAACTTTTTCACAGATTTCAAACTTAACTCCATATTTTGTTGTGCAAAAATCTTTTATTTCTGAAAGAGAGTCTGGTTCTTGTTTTCCAAAATCATTACAAGGGAATGCAAGTATTCTTAGGCCTTTGCTTGAGTATAAATCATGTAGCTTTTGAAGATCCTCATACTGAGCAGTATTTCCGCAATAACTAGCTACATTAACAACTAAAATTACTTCCCCTGAATATTCACCTAGTTTTATGGATGATCCGTCCGCGGAAAGAACAGTTGTATTTTGTACGTCAACTTGCATGTCTAAAAAAAATTCACCCTTTGAAGATAGCATTGTGTAGACTTTATTGTGTTTAATTCATATGGTGTTTTTCTTTATTTCTTTTATAAGTTTTAATTTTTCATTTAATTAACCCTTTATAATTAATATTATTAATCAGCTTAAATTTGGACCCTCTAGACCCACTTACTGAAATTATTAATTCCGGTCAAGGTTTTTCACCTGCAATTGCTTTAGAAAGAATTATTTGGGCATTGATTGGAATCTTTTTTTTAGGGGCAATTTCAAGATCAATAACTAATAGCATGCGAAGTCAAAATTGGTTTGGTAGAAATTTTTTATTTAGTTATTCTAAAGATAAAAAAATTACAGATGATTCATCTGCAAAACCCTCTGGTGATGAAGACTAAGTTTTATATATGAAAGAATCAACTTTTTCTAGAAAGAGAATTTTATTGCTTGGTAGTGGCGAGCTTGGAAAGGAATTAGTAATAGAATCTAAAAGATTAGGATTAGAAGTTATTGCTATTGATCGATATGAAAAAGCACCTGCAATGCAAGTTGCTGATTATTCAAGAGTGATTGATATGGGAGATAAAAATATTTTAAAAAATGTTATAAAAGAATTTAAGCCTGACTATGTTGTCCCAGAAATAGAGGCACTTTCAATTGAAGCCCTAAAAGAACTAGAGGAGGAAGGATTCAATATTGTTCCCAACGCAAGAACTGTAGAAATTACTATGAATAGAGATAAAATTAGAGACTTAGCTTCTAGAGATTTAAAAATTAAAACTGCAAAGTTTGATTATATTTTTGAATTTGATGATTTAGAAAAAAAAGCAGATGAAATTGGATTCCCACTTTTACTTAAGCCTTTAATGAGCTCTTCAGGAAAGGGACAGAGTTTGGTTGAAACAAAAAATGATTTACAAAATGCTTGGGAACAAGCACGAGTAAATTCAAGAGGAAATGTTAAAGGTGTAATTATTGAAGAATTTATTAATTTTGATTTTGAGTTTACTCTCTTAACTGTGAGAAAAGGAAATGGCGAAAATATTTTTTGTTTACCAATTGGACATCTTCAATCTAATGGAGACTATCAGTCTAGTTGGCAACCTGTAGAGGTCAAGGAGTCCTTAATTATTGAAGCAAAAAGAATGACAAGTAGAATATTAAATAACCTTAATGGAGCTGGATTATACGGAGTAGAGTTTTTTATAAAAGGAAATCAGGTGATATTTTCAGAATTATCTCCAAGACCACACGACACCGGTATGGTTACACTAGTTAGTCAAAATATTAATGAATTTGAATTGCATTTGAGGGCTTTTTTAAATTTGCCCATACCATATATAGATCTAATAAAACCCTCTGCAACAAGAGTTATACTTTCTAGCCAAGAGTGTACAAATCCTATTTATGAAGGTCTTAATGAAGCATTAGAATTTGAAAAGACTAAAGTGCTAATATTTGGCAAACAAGTTTCCAGAAAAGGGAGAAGAATGGGTGTTGTTCTCTCATCAAATTCTGACATTAATTTGGCTAGAAAAAATGCAGATGAAGCTGCTAGTAAAATTAAAGTCATTAGTGAATAAATATTAAATAAAAATAATGAAAAAATTACTTATTTCCTTTGTTTTTGTTCTTTGATTCTCTGGGTATTATTTGAGTATGTTCTCGCTTTCTCAATGATTGAAAACTATAAAGGTTGGGATATAACTTTAAATTGGGATAATAAAGATTATCTCAAGAGTGATACTACCAAAAGTAATTTTTTTAATCAAAAGGAAAAATGGATTGGAGTTCACTTAAATGGTGACAAAATCTATGGTTCTTCTCTAAAAGAAATAAGGCATATTATTGATTATCCTAGTTTGCATGCAAAGTAGGTTAAAAGACTTTTTTTAATTATCCTGATTATTTTCATTATCTTCTATAAGCTCATTAGCAAGTTTTCTTAAATCTCCCTTAATCGAAACCCATGTAAAAGCGATTATAAAAATTGAAGCAGATATTGCAACAGTGATTTTTTCGATAGGGGACATTCCAAGTGCAATAGCAAACATTTCAAACCAATATTAATTTTTCATTATATTGAATTTTTTTAAATAGTTTGAATCAAATTTGTTATTGCAATGATATTTAATTATTCAAAATATAATAAATTAAATTTAAATTACTTATTTTATTTATTGTTTCTGATTTAAATTTTATTGAGTAAGATCAAATTATGGAAAAAAAAAAGTGCCCACAATGTAAAAATTTAATTTTAAAAACTTCTCCAACATGTTTATACTGTGGCAGACCTAATAAATTTATAACTAAAGAATACGTCAATAAAAAGTGGAACAAAGATAAGAATAAAAATATATTTGATTATATTTTTATTAATAAGAATATTGTATTTATTTTATTATCTCTATTTACGATTTTCTTATTATATTTAGTTAAATATAATCAATAAATCACTCTATTATTGCATCTAATACTTCTTTAGTATTTGTTGATAGTTTGTTTTTTTTAATCTGCTTTATTGTTTTTATCATATTACTCTTGTACGGGTCTGAATAATAATTGTATCTACAAAATATTTTCACAAAACGAGAAATTACTATTGGATTAAATTTATCAAAGCCAATTATCTTTTTTGCAATATATTTATATCCAGATCCGTCAATAGCATGAAAAGCACTATTTCTTGTAACAAAAGTATTTAGTATAGCTCTTAAAGTGTTTGGTGATTTTGAATCAAAAAATTTATTTTCAAATAATTTTTCAATGCTGCTTGTTTTTTCATCAGTTTCTATGGATGCATTGAATGAGAACCAACTATCCAAAACAACACTATTATTTTTCCACTTATTGAAGAATATATTTGAAATAATTTTTCTTTCAGGACAATTAATCCTGCTGAAAGAATTCAACGCAGCTTTTGCTAGCGTCATTGAATTACTATCGACATAACTAATTATTTTGCTTTTAATTTCCTTATCGTCACTATGTAAGAGTAGTTTCCAAATAGTTTCGATTAGTTTTCTTTCATTTTTACCTTCTGGCCAAACTTTATATATATTTTTCTCTATTTCTTGGAGCTTAAAATATAATTCTTTTTTTAATTTGTTACCGAATAAATAATTTAATTCGTCAATAGTTTTATATATTTTTAAAGGGTCTATATTTTCCATCTCTGATTCAATCTCGGCAAACGTCGGAATACTTAGTAATTCTGATAAAAGAGATAAATTAATATCTTTATTTTTTATAAATGATATTAAGCTACTTATTAATTTATTTTCAATTTTATGATCTGGTTTTTCATCTAATCTGCATAAAATGATTTTTTTATAAAATTCTTTTACAGTATTAGATAATGTAAAAAAATCTTTTTCATATTTTAAGATTAAAAATTTTTCATCCAAGGTAGTGTCTGTTTCCCACTCAACTGGTGAAGAGAATTCGCGAAAATAAGTTACTAAAGGGATTTGGAGCTGAGATCTTATATTCCTAAAAATAAATTCTTGTTTTTTTGTTTTTAAAACTACTGTTTTTTCTATTGTTTTTTCACCGCAAAATATGGCTAGATTTATAGGAATTATTAGGGGTAAAACATTATATGGGTTCTTCTTTATTGGATTACTTTGAGAGGCTTGAATTGTGAGTTTTTCGTCTTTTTGATCCCATATTCTCTTTAATTTAACTTTTGGGGTGCCATTTTGCTTATACCAGACTTTAAATTCTTTAGGATCGATTTCGTTATTGTGCTCTAAAATTTTATCGACAAACTGGTCTATTGTTGCTGCCTTCCCATCATATGTAGAAATGTAATTGCTAAATCCTTTGTAGAAATTTTTATCTTTTACAAGTTTGTTCAGCATTCTAATTATTTCTGATCCTTTTTCGTATATCGTGGTCGTATAGAAATTGTCTATTTCTTGATATTTATCTGGCATTACAGGATGCGATGTTGGACCAGAATCCTCTCTGAATTGATTTCTTCTAAGAAATTTGGCATCCTCAAGTCTTTTAATTTCAAGATTATGAAGGTCTGCAGTGAATTGTTGATCTCTGAATACTGTTAAACCCTCTTTTAATGATAATTGAAACCAATCCCTACAAGTCACTCTATTACCTGTCCAATTATGGAAGTATTCATGGGCGATCACTCCCTCTATTCTTTCTAATTCCTCATCAGTTGTTGTTTCAGAATTTGCCAGTATTAGCTTTGAGTTGAAAATATTGAGACTTTTATTTTCCATTGCTCCCATATTAAAGTGCCTGACTGCAACTATATTGAACAATGACAAATCGTATTCAAGATTATATTTATCCTCGTCCCATCTCATGGATTTCTTTAAGGAACTTATTGCATGCTGAACATATTTTTCATCGCCATACTCAACATAAATATTTATTTCTACTTTTTTATTTGATTTTGTTATGAAATTGTCTTTTACACAATTAAGTTTCCCTGCTACCAAGGCAAATAAATATGAGGGTTTCGGATATGGATCTTCCCAAATTATTTCATGTCGATTATTTGCAAGATTATTCTCTTTTACGACGTTCCCATTTGAAAGTAAGACAGGATAATCATTCTTGTCAGCCTCAATTCTAACTGTGTATTTGCTAAGAATATCAGGCCTATCAGAGTGAAAACTTATCCTTCTAAATCCTTCCGCTTCACATTGCGTAGTAATTATTCCATTGCTTTCATACATTCCTAAAAGGGATGTATTTTCTTTCGGTTTAATTATTCCTTCTATTGTTAATAAAAAATTATCTTTATTTATATTTTCAATTTTTAAGTTATTTTCTTGCTGTTTGTATTGTTCCTCTTCTAGTAGTGAATCATTTATAAATATTTTTTTTATAAATATATCCGTACCATCAAGAATAATATTTCTGGTATTCTTGTTTTTCTTTACCAATTTTAATTTCGTCTTAACATTAATAACATTTTTTTTGATTATGAAGTCCAAAAAAATTTCTGGAATTTCATAATCAAAAACCCTGTAATCTGCAAGTTTTACATATCTTGAAATACTCTCTTGGTTTTTTGGACTGTTCATCTTTTCAAAGAAGTTCAGAAGTTAAATAATATAGATTTTTATTTAAAATTATAAGTTAGAACTTTTATCTTCAGGTTGACAAAAATGTTCTTTAACATCTCCTGAAGGAAGTAGTTCGTATAGAGAAGGATTATTAATATCAAGAGATCCATCCTTATTAAATTTGTACCTCCAGTCCCATTTTTTATCTGTAAAGGAAACATAATCTTTTCTCAAAGAGTATGGAAGCATGAGATCTTTCTTGTTCCAATTAATATTTATAAATGCTCCTGGCTTTAACTCAGATATATTTTCAACTATGGAAAAGTCACCATTAATATTATTTCGCATCACAATGTCAAGCTTTGAATTCTCACATGCATAGCTAAAATTTATGGCAAATAAAAGTATTGAGGTGATAATAAATGAATGAATTTTTTAACTCCTTTGACAATAGATTTACTTTCAATTTAAATTAATAAATAAAAGATCTTTTAGATTAATTTAAATCATAATAGATTCCATACACTTTAGATCTACGAGATTACAATTTAATTCCTCTTCATAATTCTGAACTGAAATTAAATTATTTAAAAAACCTGAATATTTTGCATCTCCGCCAACAGTACTTGAAAGTATAAATTTTGGATTGAATTTGTTAATCAACTTAGGTATTACATCAGCACCTTTTACAAAAGAACCTACTAGGGGTAATTCTAAATTTTTTGTAGGAGTAATAACTGCATCAAGATTTTGTTTATTCAAATTTTCATCAAGATATCCATGGGGCTCTATATAAAACCCATTATCTTGATCATCTTTAACAATATATCCGTTTTCTATTTGTGGTACTGGAGCCCCAGCAGTGGCTTCAAAACTTAAATTAAATTTAGTTGTCTTTTCAGTTGGCTTAAGAATTTTAATTGAACTAAAACCAACTTTTTCTAATGTTTCAACGGCACTTTTAGGGCAAATTATTGGTATATCCTTTCTGAACATTTCTAATGTTGGAACATGGCAGTGGTCAGGTAAACCTTGGGTTAATAAAATAATATCTATATCTTTATCAATTAAAATTTCTTCTTCTAATGATCCTTTAAAAAACCATTCTCCTGGTGGAAATATTAAATCTCCTTTAAGCCAAGGATCAATAATTAAATTGGTTTTTTTAAATTTTATAAGCCAACCATTTGATCCAAGGTAGGTCGCTTCAAAAGTCATTATCACTAGTTTGTTTTAATAAACTATAAAGTAATTTTGGGTTTATCGGGAAATTAATAATTTAGATTAGTTTGCTTCATTTAAAATTTGAAATGACTTTCTTTTTAGATTAAATATTAAAACTTGGTTATCTTTATAACTAATTTTAAAGTCTTCTTTTTCTAGCATTTGTATTGGGATTAAAGCTAATCCTCCTGTTCCTGAAAATATGATTGGCATTGTGTTGTTCTTAGTTCCATTCATTTTTTGTAGGTCAATAGCTTGAGAAACTATTTTTCTGGCTTTATCAAATCCGTAATCTTCTATTAATTCAGACCATAAAAAGTTAACTGATTCATATTTCGAAAACTCAATTTGCACTGTTTTCATTTAAAAGTATTAGATATATAGCGGTTAAAAGAAAAAATATAAACTTAATTATTATTTTTAAACCTATCCATAACGAGTTGTAACATATCCACTACATCTCCATCTGTTAAATTTAAATCCTTCTTTAAATCATTGCAAGTTAAATTCATTTCAAGCGCTGCTTCAGCCATATGATTAACTTTTTGGTTATCACCGCCCAATGAAATAAAGGGATTGAAGTTTTCTATCATTTAATACTTTACTTTACTTATTAGTTCTAGCTAAGAAATAATCAATTATCATTTATTGATACAGAAGCTTATAAATATGTTATTTAATATTTAGAAAGTTTTTATTTTCAAACAAGAGATATTGATATACCTTTTGCTATCAATGCGAATCTTCTGGCTCTGACTAGTAAAGGAAATATCACATTAGTTCGTTTATAAGATTTAAACACTTTAGAAAGTAACAAAAGTAAACTACTCGAGGGATTATTTATCTGTTCGCAAATAGTATTAATTGCATCTGCTCCATGAAAGATCTCTTTATCTTTAAGGAGAATAGCTCCTTTATCTATGTCATAACCTTTATCTAGGAGGGATTTAATTAGAGTTAAATTTTTACGACCATCAAGAATTTTAATATTAGTTATTTTGCTTTTGATTTCTAGGAGCTCAGCAAAATGGTTGCAGAATGGGCATTCTCCATCGTAAATAAAGGTATAGTTGGGAGTCATTAGAAAAACCAGTTTTGATCGTCTTCAAGTACGTCAATAAGAGAGTTATGCATCGATAATAAAACAAAAAATAAAAATTATGTGGATTTCTAAAAAAGGGATAGCTACAAGATTTTCATAATTACAAAGAAATGTCTCAATATAGGTATATTTTTCGCAAAAATCTGTATGCTTACTCGAAGATATTATGTTTTAAAATCATGAATTTATTAGCTTCTTTTGCATTAGGTGGTTTCAACCCTTGGGCAGCAGGATTTGGAATTGGTTCTTTAGTTCTTTTTGGTCTTGTTGGTCTTGTTGCTGGTCCAAACCTAAAGAATTTTGACCCAGATGCATAAATCAACAAATTTACGCTAGATTTTAAAAGACTCATTTGAGTCTTTTTTTTATGCGGTTTTTTAAATTTATTTTTAGAATCAAATAACTATTAACTTCTTTCAAAGAAATGTTGCTTAATCCTTTTTATCCATTAACTTTTTTGAAAATCTCTTCTCTAAAAGCTACTATTGTTTTTTTATCAATACTTTTAATTAAATCAAATTTGCTTAGATTAAAAGGTGGACTAATAGGAGGTCTTTTTGCCTTGATACTTATATCAGGAGTTTTTGCCTCTAGTACCATAGCTTTAGCATCTTTAGCTTATGCCTATCGATTAAAGAATAAATCTAATCTTGATAATAATCAAATACAGGATTTAGAAACTGTTAATGTTTAAGATATTTCGTGAATTAAATTCAGTTGGATAACCTAGAATGGAGTTCCTGGGACAAAATGCAACACTAAAAATCCAAAACCGGCAGCAAAAATAATTGATACTGCAATGATAAGAAGGCCTGATGCCATCCCCCCTTCGTTAAATGCCATTTAGATAGTTACTTTAAATTTATAATAGAACATATTTGTTCGCAGGTAATAGTTCTAATTACTCATATGTCATCCAAATTTATTATTAATGGTGAATAAAAGTAAAAAGATGGAGGTTAATGAGATGATAAAACCAAATATTATTAGTGGTTTAGATTTAACGTTATCTTCTGCCTTGCGGCTATTTTTAGAAGATACTATGTTGCTATTCCTTTTAGAGAGAAGATTGGTAAAAGGTTTAATCACGATAAATTTAGATCTAAGCTAGTTATCCTAAAGTTTTAAATAAATCTTTATGGTAATCAACAACGTTTTGACAACTTATTACAGGTGTAAATTCCATATGAATGCCAAATTTTGCTCTCCATGGAGCAAAATGTGCAAAAATTTCCTTGTCACTATGTGCCTTACATAAACAAACTACTCTACCTTCCCCTGGAGCATGAACTCTAAATAACATCTCAAATTTGTCTGTTTTATCTGATTTCGCAATTTCACCGTTTTCCCAGGACTCTACGAATAATTGATAAGCTTTTACTTGATTCTCAATATCTGGGAATTGGCAGTCAGCAAGAAATAATTGCATTGGTTTATTTTTAACGCTTATCTATTATCGCTCAAATAGTTATTTATTAATAGTACTGTTTGAATTTGAAGATTAGAAAAAAATATTTTACTAAATAAAGTGAGAGGAGAGGGTCTCAAGAAATTTTCCAATATCTTTTTTATATAAACTATCTGTGATTTTTAATGAGAATAATTCATAATCATTTATATCTTTTTTTTTGTCAAAATTAATATTTCCCTTTAATGAAATGTTTTTCATGATTGCATTGATCACTATTTAAAATTTAAACAAATATATTTAAAAGGCAAATTTCTTTACATTATGTTTTTTTGAGAGAAATTTCTAATGTAATTAGGAAAAAATTATTTTATTTAATTAAAAAATTAATTTTCCTAGGATATATAAAAAGACATTAGTTAAAGAAAAAATTACAGTTAATAAAGATGCAATAACGGGTAATAAATTGAACCATAACTGCGAAGTTGTCATTTTTGAGTCAATAGGAAGAAAATTGGATCTTTTTTTAATTCTTATTTGCAACCAGAACACAGATAATGGATAGATAATTCTTGAAAAGGTAATTAATATTGAAGGTAAAATACCTTTTTTTGAATAAAGTATAAATCCTGAAAAAAAGTATAACGTCCAGATTAGAACTCTTTGAATAAGAATTAAACTTTTGCTTTTCCTAGACACTATTAATTAATAAACTTTTATAGTTTTAATCATTTTATATCTTTCAAAAAAAATGTTATTTATAATTACTTTTTCTTTACGTATAATTTTCCATTCATTTTTAAGAAATAATTCATAACTTATTAAGCTTGCTTCAGTTGAAAGATAATATAAACCTTCTCTTTTAGCTTCATCTTCTAATTTATGAAGTAACTTAGAGCCGCAACCTTTTCTTTGAAATTTACCTTTACAGTAAAATAACGCTATTCTATCGGTTGGATATCTTACGGCAAAAGCAATAATTATTCCTTTTTTACTTAGAAGCCATCCTTTACCACTAGTTATTGACTTATCAAAATTTGGATTATTCCAGGCTTGACTTGACCAGGCCCTTTTTTGGTCTTGACTATAAATTTTTTCATCTAAAGATTGAATTGAATCAAAATAAACCTTCTTTAATTCCAGTTGATCTTTAGTGGTAATTTGTCTTAAATTCATAAACAAATCTTCTTTCTAATATGCATAGTAAAAATATAGTCGCAATTGGCGGAGGAGGTTTTGGACGTTCCTTAGGCTCTCTTGAAATCGAAAAATATATAATTTCATTAGTTAATAAAAAAAGACCAAAAATTTGCTTTATTCCAACAGCTTCTGGTGATAGTAGTTTGTACAAACTAAATTTTTATAGAGCATTTTCTAAACTTAATTGTATTACAAGTCACATTGATTTTTTCTCAAGAACAGAAAACTTAGAGGGTAAAGTTTTAACTCAAGATATCATTTATGTGGGGGGAGGTAATACAAAAAGTATGTTAGCTGTCTGGAAAGAATGGAATTTAAATGAAATTTTGAGAAATGCATATAAAAAAGGAATTGTGATGAGTGGTGTAAGTGCTGGGGCCATTTGTTGGTTTGATAAAGGTATAACTGATTCTTATTCTGAAAAACTTGCCATAATTGATTGCTTAGGAATAGTTGAAGGTATTGCTTGCCCCCACTTCGATGAAGAAAAAGAGAGGGAACCTTATGTTAATGATGTTATCAATAGGGAAATTATTAAATCTTGTATTTGTATAGAAGGAAATTGTGCCTTGCATATCAAAAATAATATTGACTATTCCTCAATAGATTTTGGTAAGGGTAGAAATTGTTTTAGAGTTTATAAAGAAAATAATACTTTAAAGAAAAAAATCTTATAAAAAGAAAATATTTGTATATGTATTTTAGATTTCTTCATTTTTTGAGATTGAAGTAAATTCAATACCCTTGTACTTGACAAATGATGCAGTCCATACTTCTTTGGAGAGATTACCAAGGTATTTTAAAAATTGTTGTGTATCTCCGTCTCTTATCCATTCAGATTTAATAAATGGAAGCTCTTTTTGCATTCTTTTGGGATGCATATGTACTAGGAGTAAAGCTTTTTCTTGGGAAGCCCTTTTTAAAGCACCGTCATCACTTCTTTGAAAAACTCTCATTAGAAGATTTAAAATAACCTCCTCTCCTAGTTTCTTAAGATTTTCTGATTCCTCTAAATTATCTTTAATTTCTTTGCCTCCAAGGGGCATTGCTCTAACTAAGTTTTGCTCTATTAAAGCTATTGCAATAAGATAATTCTGGATAGCCATATTCTAAAATAATACTTTTTTGATATTCTAACCTCTCGAGTTCATGAAAATCTTTCAAGGATTAAATATTTGCTATAAGGAGAAAGGAAAATTTTATTAATTATTTACCAATTCAATTGAAGCTTTATTTTTTTATTTATATTTATTATTAAAATTAAACGTTTATTTTTATGAGGTTTTTTTTGTTCCTAATTTTTGGGATTTTTGCAGGTCTTTATTTTTCATGGCCCGGTATACTAATACCAAAAAGTTGGAAATGTTTTAATGACATTATTGTAAAATCTGCAGATGATAAAATTTCTTTAAAAGCTGCAATGGAGATTTCTCCAAGTTATTTGCTAAAAGGTAAGAATAAAAAGATCACTTCAAAGATAAGAATCGTAGCAGATGCTTGTTTTCGTTAATATGTTGATTGATGAATTTTGAGAACTAAATAATGAAAAATAATAATATAAGATTTGAATTGTCATTTAAAAATATTCCTCAGTTAGAAAACAAACTTAAATTCTGCAAATTAAATAATATAAAAAATATAAATGTTCCATGCAAAGGAGTTATCAAAAAGGACTTATTCAACTCAGCAATCAATTTTATATCTAAAGACTTCCATGAATTTAACGTAACTTATCATTATAGTCTTTATCATCAATACTCAAAAAATAATACAAAATCATATCAGGATTTTTTAGATTTTATTATAAATTCACAGAATAATAGAAATTATGAAATTCTGCTAGTGACAGGTTCAAATAAGAAAAAAGACTTTAATACAATTGAGGTATTAAATAATTTAAAAAAAGAAAAAAATTTAAAAGTTAAATTAGGTATAGCTTACAATCCATACTTGAAAAAATATTATAATGTTTCTTCAGAAAGAGAAAGGTTCGAAAGAAAAATTTCGACTGGATTAATAAATTCAATTTGGTTTCAATATGGCACAGATATTAAAGTTCTTCAGAATGAGTTAACTTATCTCAAGAAAATAGTAAAAGATGAAAAATTAAATCTTTTTGGAAGTTTATTTATTCCTTCTAAACAATTTGTAGCGCGGTTTAAATTTCGTCCTTGGAAAGAGGTTTACATATCAGAAAAGTGTTTATTTGACTTGGATAATTTCTTTGATTTTACAAGTGATTTGGTTAGTTTTTATAAAAATAATAATATTACTCCTGTAATTGAATCTGATTTTTCATCATTAGAGAAACTTGATTCTGTTTATAGTTTCTTAAAAAATGAAAGATAATTTATGTCAATATTAAACTTATGAAAAGTGATGTTAAATATGACTTATTAATAATAGGTGGAGGAATATCTGCGTGTGTTTTCGCTTCGAAGTATCTGAAAAATAATATTACAAAAAAAATTGGATTAATTGAAATTGGTCGTGGACTTGGAGGGAGATCAAGTACAAGAATAAGCAAAAAATATAAAGGATGGAAACTAAACCATGGTTCTCCAAATTTTAATATATCTAACAGTAACAATAATCTTCTATTAAAAAGATATATTGATGAATTATTGGAAAATAAATATATAAAAATTGACGACTCAGACATATTTTTTCTAAATGAAGATTCTCATTTAGAAACCATAAAAAAATCTGAATTTACTTGTGGAGTTAATTATCTATCTTTAGATTCCATGAGTGAATTATCGAAAAAGATAATTGAGTCAAATAATCTAAGAGAGAAAGTTGATTTTTTCTTTGAAACTTTAATAGTTGATATGAAGTTCAATGATAAAGAATGGATACTAACATCAAAAAATGGAGACAAATTCAAGTCTAAATATCTAATTTGTTCAACTAATTTATTGTTACATAAGAGGTCTTTAAAAATATTAAACGTAAATCAAATTCCATTAAGAAAAGCTATTCCTATTAATAATGATAAAAAAATAGATTTACTATTAAATTTCTTAGAAGAACAAACATTTATTCCGCGGTTAACTTTTTTAATTTATACACATGAAAATTATAGTTATAAAGATTATTATTCTAAAAAAACAAAGGTATTTTTATTTAAAAAATAATTTAGAAAAAAAATATAGATTTGAAAGAATTATTTTTCAGCAGCAAGATAATAATAAATTAGGAATTGTAGTACATTCAAAAAACGCAGAGTTAATTAATTCTTACATACGAGCAAAGGATGAAGAAGTTTTTAAACAAAAAATAATTTCAAATTTCAATAAACTGTTTGAAGAGAATTCTGTTGTACATAAATTAACTTTCGATGAAAAAATATCTATTATGAAATGGAGAGCTTCACAGCCTTCTGGTCTTGCCGTACCATTATCTTTACAAATTAGTAGAAAATATAGAATTGGATTTTGCGGAGACTGGTTTGAAGGAGATGGATTTGGCAGAATTGAAGGCTCAATTTTAAGTGCTTTAATGTTAGAGAAAAAAATTAAAGATTTAATTAAATAATTCTTTCAGAATGTGATCTATATCAGTGTTTTTTTCAATAATTAATTTATTTGTATTATTTTTTATGCTATCAGGTTTGGATTTTTCGTAATATATGTTCCATGATTTTAAGAAATCATTCTCAGCTTGTTTTTTATCCTTCCCCCTTTCTTTTATATCTCTTTGGACAACTCTTTTCATACACTCATTTTTTTTAGTTTTTATTTCTAAAAAAATATAATCCTTATTATTTAAAGTGTTTGAGAATTCTTCAGCAAATATACCCTCAACAATTAAAAAATTAATATTATTTGTTTCGTTTAAGATATTTTGAATTGTTTTTTTTTTGAAATTATAATAACGATCACAGATTGAAATTCCATTCTTATAAATAAAATCAAAATCTTTTTTGAATAGTTTGTTATTAAAACTAATACTTCTATCAAAGAAACCTTCTACAAATTTTGGAAGTAATTTACTTATTAACCCTGTCTTATAGTAATTGTCGGTACTTAAAACAATACCATTTTTATTTTTTTTTATTATTTGATTTGATAAAGTTGTTTTCCCGCTTCCCGAAGGTCCACTTATAAAAATAAGCTTCATTTTTATGATCTGTTCTTTAATAAGATTTTAACTTTACTATTAATAAAAACCTTTAAATTTTGAATATACATTTTATCTTTTTTTTGTTTTTAAAATAATTTATAAAACCTTGCAATGGCTCGTAAGCTTGCATAAATATTAAATGTGTGTCTTTATGTAATTGTAAATAAATTATTTCTATTCAATTAGTTATTTTCTAGTTATTAATTCCTCTGGAATTTGATAGTATTAAATTGAAGAGCTAATTTTATTACTTATATATTGCAATGATTTCTAAATTTCTCAGCAAACTAAAATCAATTTTATTTAAAAGTGCAGTAACTCCTGAAACTCCTTTAAAGAAAGAAAAAAAATCAGTAAAGTCTGCAAAAACAAAAACAAAAACGAAAACAAAAACCAAAGCGGTAAATTCTAAGAAAAATATAGAAACTTTGACTACACTTCCAGGTGTTGGAGAAAAAAGCGCAAAAGCTTTGTATGAGGCTGGATTTAAAACAACAAAGGCAGTTATCGCTGCTGATGAAAAGGATCTTCTTGCTGTTTCTGGAGTTGGGATAAACCTCGTAAAGAAGCTTAAAAAGCTTAAATAATTAAATTTTTTAAACCTCTATTAAAATAAATTATATTAAAGATTTACAAAAACTTTGTAAGTTTAAGGATATTATCTTCTTCTTGCTTTTCTTCTCTGCTGTAACTTTCTTTTGTATTTTTCGATAGGAGTTTCGTGATGCCTAAGTCTTTTTAAATCTGCAAAGATTCCAGATTTAGATACTTGTCTTTTAAATCTTCTAAGGGCTGACTCAATTCCCTCGTTCTCTCCAACTGTTACTTGTGTCAAAATTTCTTAAATAAATATTATTCTAGCACCTCAATAGATAAATTTTAAATTCAAACTTCAATTCAAGAATTCTTGGTTTATTTAGCTTATTTTTTTGCCCACTCAACAAATTCTTTTTTATTACTTTTTATATCTTGTAATGATTCAAAATAATACTTTTCCCAATCATCTTTAGGCAGTCCAAGAAATAACATTAGATTTAATGGGTATTTATCGCTATCGGAACAATTTCTAAAATCATCTCTGAATAAAAAAATTTCCTTTTTTAGAGCAATTGCGATACCTAATTCAATCATTACACCTTCATCTGGTGGATTTCCATTAACAATCGCAAAAATACAATCACATTCTTTTAAGTCATGAAAATTACTTCTTGCAACCTCATATGCCCATTCACTTTCTTCTTGTATTAATGGTTTTGCTCTCTCAAAAGGTTCAAATACTTCTACATTTAAATCGTTGAAGATTTTAATAAATTCATGTAAGAGAGTTTTAGTTTGTTTTGAAAATCCATATGGATTAGCCAAATATAATTTCTTTCTCAACTTAAACCTCTTTTTTTAGTGTACTCTTCGCGGTCACTTTTTGAATTTAAAGTATTTTCCCAAGGGAAAACTATCCATTGGCTTTTTTTTGATATAAACACGGTATTCCACCATGTAGGTTTAATCTTACTGAATAATACAAAAAACACTGCTCCTTCAATATCTTTAAAAGTCGTTAATGTAAGACCAGTTTCATAAACATCATCTACTATTAGTGAATTTTTTTTTGGTTTTGAAATTAATTCAATTTTTAATTTATGACTTAGTGCTACAGCAAGACATAATCCACCCCGAGGAACTCCATATATTCCAGAAAACTTCTTAAACCTACATTTATCAGCTATTTCTTCTACGCTCTTATCAAAATCGCTCCAAGTAAAATAACTTATCATTTTAATTTTTGTTTTTTTCTGTTGTTGTAGCGTAATTTGAAGCAATTACACTTAAAAGTGCTACTAATTGCTCATTTGGACAATTAGTATTTTTTTTCAAATTTTCACATTCATTTAAAATCTTGGTGTATGTATCCTCAACTATCCCGTTCATTTGATCGATACTAAAAGAATATGGTTTATTCATTTTTAAATTACTAGTTATTTTATTGTTACTTAAATATCCAACGAAGTAAATATTTTTAGTATTTAAAGATAAAATTATTCCCACATGGGCTCATTTAATTTTTCATTTTTAAGTGAAGAAGGAATATAAGTATGTAAAGTTTCAATTTTTATAGCCCATTTTTTAGAGTTTCCCTTTAAACTTTCGCTTTCAATTAGGTTTGTTAGGGAAATCCTTTTTCTAACTTTAAGAAGTCCTAAACAAGCTTTCCAGGCTTCATGATTTTTATAAATATCTAACCAAAAATCAAAAATATTTTCTAAGATTTCTAAAGGGATATCAAATGGAATCCCAATTGAAGGTCTTGCAGTTAAATAATTTTTGTTTCTTAGTTCATTTAATAAATTATTTACGTTCATATTAATAGCTAATAGAATCTCTTTGGCTGATTCATTACCTATTAATTCTTTTCTATGGCAATCTAAAAGATTTGTATCATCAAGGATATTCTCATCACAATTTTTTATTCCCACAATCCAAAACCCTTCTCCGTTATTCACTCCACTAGCAAGAAATAGATATTGAGATGAATTCTCCAAGATTTCAAATTATTTTTTCCATTTTTAACATTTTTTTCTTGATATGAAAATAATTTTACTGTTCAACTAACAATATGAAATCCTCGTAAAAAAAAATTTATTGTTATATTTAGATTTTTAGAAAATGTTTGATTTAACAGAATTAAAACTAATGTTTTTGGATCCTACTGATTTAATAATTAATAATATAAATAAATTTCTTTATAGTAATAAAGCAATTAAATTTATTTTTTCTTAGGAAATAATTTTCCTATTTTTTCCTTTTGCAAGTCCTCCTTTTTAGTTCTTATTTTTTTGTCTTCTAGGGATTCTTTATTAGTACTTACAGCATAAATAATATAGAAGATCATTCCTGTAAATATTAATCCTACAAAAATTATGATTATTCCTATAGGTTCACTGGGACTAAGTATTTTAAGATCTAAAGCTGTATTTAGGGAAATTATCATCAATACACAAATTCCTTAAATAAATTTCTTGGAAATCTAATTGATTTCCTCGTATCCAAAAAATGTTGCATTGTCTGAATTTTTATACCCATTAGCGGCTTCCTGTGGGTTTTGACTGTCAATTTTTCTTGCTTTAGCATGAATCATGTTGAATGGGAAAATCACAGCCCCTACAAAAAAATGAAGAATTAAGAAATCTGAAGGTAATCCATTTGTCCAATCAGGAAAAAATAGCAATGTCATCAATGATTCGTACATATTTGTAGTCATATAAACCTCTGACTATTATTACTGAACTTATCGCAATACTTTTAATTATTAATAAATTGAAATTTAATTTGCTTTTAATTATTATCAGATTAAATTGAAAAGATAATTTTAAAATACTATTATAATACTTATAGATTATTGATTAATAGCTGTTGTTAAAATTATTTTTTGTCTTACTTTTATTTATAATTTTTCAATTAAAACCTGCAATAGGTTTAGCTTTTGATACGTCCGATCCTAGTGTTAGTTTGCTACAAAATAGGATCTCTAATAATTTTTCTAAGAAATATTGTAATGCTATCCAAAATGGTCTTTCTAAAGATGAAGCAATGAAATCAGCGATTGTAAAAACTGAAAACATTATATCTTTCTCTTACAATCCTCAGAAAAAATGGATTGAGAAAAGTGATTTGGCAAATCAAATTTCATTGCAAGTAGTAAATGATTGTGGATGGTCGTTTGGACTAATTGGAAAGGAGGGAGTTGATTATTTTAAATTATATTTTCTAGAAATTTACGAAAAAACTACTCCTGACAAAAATTTTTCAAGATAGATTAGGTTAATGAATAATATTTCAGACAAATTAGTATTGACTATAATTTTGATTACTATTCTTTTTGTATTTGGATTGATTTTTTCAGTAAAGTCTCCAGAGAGAAAGGTTATAGATTCTCCCATAATGTGGAAAGATGATTATTCTAATATCTCGATTTTTAAAAGCAAAAATATAAATTTAGAAAGAATAAGAATAATTTAATAAAAACATTGATTATTTAAATAAAGGGTCCTTTTAAGGATATACAAAAATATTTTTCGAATCTCAATCAATTTATCGTTCATTGTTTAATTTAAATAGTTCAAAAGAACTGACGCTAGTTTTAAATCATCATTAAACCATGCTCGTATCGCCATAGCTCTTCGAGGATCATAAAAATATTGTTTTCTGTACCAACTAAGAACTTCTGAATCTGATTTATTCCCATTACATGACAAGCAACATGGTACGCAATTACTTGAACTGCTAATACCCCCTTTTGACATTGGGTGAAGGTGGTCAAGTGATTCTGAGGGTTTGCCGCAATAAATACATTTATAATTAGTAAGTTTATTAAGTGATTCTCTCCAATTTTTATTACTTATCTTGGGACAAAACTGATCAAGGTAAATTGCATCTTGTCTATGCATAAAATTCTTGATAATTTTTCCGATAATAACAGTTTTTTTTAAAGTATGATTGAAAAAGATAAAATAAGACTTTTTAAAGCAATTGTTTCTTATGAAAAGAATAATTTTCAATTATTAATTCAAAGGGCAATTTATAGTTAATGTTTTATTTATTAACCATATTAGGAAATTTTGATCATTCTTTATTTAAAAGTATTTATATCTTTTTGATATCGTTTTTTTCTAATACCTTCTCAGCAATTTCTGGAGGAGGAGCAGGATTATTACAATTGCCTGCATTAATTTTATCTGGATTTCCTTATTATCAGGCTCTTTCTAGTCATAAATTAGCGACAGTAGCACTAGGAATAGGAGGTTCCTTAAGAGATTACAAATCTTTAGGTAATGATATAAGTGTAGCTTGGCAAATTTTAATTTTTGGATTACCAGGAGTAATTTTGGGAGCTTCTGTAGTTGAATATATATCAGAAAAGTATTTGTACTTAATTTTAGGAATAATTTCAATATTATAGGCTTTTTACTCATTACTTAAACCAGATTTAGGTTTATCATCTGGAAATAATAAGCTTAACTTAGTACATAAAATAAGATTTTTAATTTTAATTTTTTTAGTAGGTATCTTAAATGGTTCTATTTCTTCAGGAACTGGATTGCTTGTGACAATACTTTTAATAAAAACATTCAAAATGGATTTTCTTCGAGCTATAAGTATGACATTCTTTACTGTTGGAATTTTTTGGAATTTTATCGGAGGAGTTTTTTTGACAAGAATGGGATCAGTTCCTTCAAATATACTGTTTGTATTGATAATTGGTTCTTTTACAGGAGGATATTTCGGAGCTCATCTATCAAAATTAAAGGGAAATATCCTAATTAAGAAAACCTTCATAACAGTTTGTGTTTTAGTTGGTATTAGCTTATTGATTAAATCCATAAGAAGTTTTTTATAAAATAATCTACAATACCACTAGACTTGAGTGACAAGATTATATCAACTTTAGAAGTGTTTAAAAAGAAAAATTCAAACTTACATTATTCTTTATAAATAATTTAATGAATTACTTTTCTTGTTAAATAAAGTTTTATAAAAACTTTAATGAAAAAAAAAAGGCCTCACAGATGTGTGGCCAGGTGATGGGGAACCTTATTTTTAAACCAATTTCTAAAAAAATGCAACCCCCTATCTATAGCGCCAACAATGTGGAGTTAACACACTACAGATAGTGCTTTAGTTATTTTCTTGAATACTTATTTATAGATTTTGAAATAATTTTGTAATTTTTAAGTCTCTGAGAAAAATTCTTATTTCATGATTTCAAGTGTTTTGATAATTTCACTTGTTAAAAATGTCGTGGATTGTATCATTCGTAAGGACTTTACTAGTAAGGACCATTAATGATTGAATTAACTTTACTTGCTCTTTTGAATTATGTAGGGGATAATTTCTGTGAATATAGAAATTTAGGTCATGATAATTATAAATCTTTACTTCTTTCTTACAGTGATGCAAGTAATAAATTTGGACTATTCGAGGTTAAAAAGGTTATTGAGAAGTCAGAAAATTTAAAAGTTACTGCTGTTGCTATTGCTGCAATTAAGTGCCCTCAGCATATAGTTAAGTAATGAAGTTTGAATTTAAAACTGAAAATGAAAATTATTCAAAATCAATTTCACAATTTATCAGTATAGTTTTTTTTCTCACTCTAATAATTATCCTTTGTAATATTGCACTTAAATTAGGAATCATATCTAGAAATCATCAAATTGAAAATAACTGTAGGCTTTTATCTATTGAAAAATCTAAAACTCATTTTAAGAAATTATCTATGCTTTCTAATCTGAAGAGTAAACAACAAATTTGGGAATTTTGTAGGGACGTTATTAAATAATAGTTAGCTAGATGCTGATGAATAGAATTTTAATGCAAATAACCAGAACTTTCTTGACGTTATAAGAAATACAATTGCAACAATAACTTCAAGCAATATTTTCCATAACACAGAAAGTCCTAGAAAAACTTCAGAAGGAATTGTAGTTATAAAAGCAATAGGAATGAAAACACTAAAAAAAATTCTCAAAGAAAATGAAAATGAATTTAGAGGAAATCTTCCAATATAAAGGAATGATCTTAAAACTTCTATTGCATTCCAAGTCTTAACAAACCAAATAGTAGTAGTAGAGATAAAAAACCATAGGCTATATAAAATACAAATCGAGCAGCTTATGGTAATCGATGATAGGGTCAGAAAACTTAAATTTAAATTTATTTGATTAATTCTTATGCAGAAGAACAACAATAAAAATCCAAGCATTATTTCTAAAAATCCAGATGGATTTAATTTTTTTAATGAAATAAAAAATTGACTATCAATAGGTTTTAAAAGTACGAAGTCTAATGTTCCTTCTCTTATGTGCTTAACTATTTCTGTAAGGTTAGGATTGAACCACGTATTGGTTATTCCATTCAAAATTGTATAAATAGCTTGGATTATTAGTGCCTGTTCAAATTTCCACCCTCCAATATATCCATTATTTTGAAAGAAGATAGATAATAGAAAAATACTCCCTATTAAACTTAAAATTGCAGTAATTAAATCAACTAATATATTTGTCTTATACTCCAATTCAGAAGCTAAAGAAGTATGTAAGAATTTTCTATAAACTTTTAGATATTTTCTTAAATTCATGACCCCATAGCTGTATATTTTTTCGTTCCTTCAGACCAGATTTTCTTAAATAATGGGAAAAGTAAAAAAATCCATAGAATTTGCATACTTAAGCCTCTACTAATATTTGTTTCATTACCTGATAGTAAGTTTGCCGGGAAATCAATTAGATATGGAAAAGGAGTTAAATAAATCCAAGACTTAACATATGGGGGAAATGAAACTACTGGAGCTAAGAGACCTGAGAGAAATAAAGTTGGAATAAATAACAATCTTTCTATCGATGATGCTTTCTCTGTCCAGAAACATAAACATGCAACTATTGACTGAATTAAAAATTGAATCAAGAAGGATAGGAAAGTAGATACTATCGATAAGAGTAAAATACTTAAATCTGGTATCCATATGCTTTTTGGATTAAAAATAAAAAATAAAAATGCGATTATTAGTGCGAAAGGAAATCTTGTTATTTGTTCAGCAAGATGTTGTGCAAAATATCTGAAAAATGGATTTAAAGGTTGTATTAAATAAGGGGATACTTTCCCCATAAGAGAATCCTCTTCAAAACTAAATACGACCCAAACTACAGAAAATTGTCTTACAAAAAAAGCACATAAGAAATACCTAGAAAGCAGTACATCGCTAATGTTTATGGCTTCATTTAGATTATTATTTGTCCAAATATTTAACATGAAAAAAGGAATAATCCCTGAAATTGCCCATAATGCAATTTCTACCCTATATTCCAACATGTTTGAATATTGGACTTTTAATAAGGTGAATATTTTACGGTTAATCAAATTAGATATCATAATCATTTTTGATTAATACCTTCCCAATAACTTCATCTATGGGTGGTTCATTTATAAAAAGGTCTTCAATATCAAAATTATTTAGGATAGTTTTTAGTGAAGAGGTAATAGAGTTGTTTTCAATTTTTATAGTTATTTCATTTTTTACTTTATTTTTAACAGTAAAACCGGAGTTTTTTAATTTAATTGCATCCTCTTCTGAGCGACAAACTATTAATATTTCTTTAACAGGAGAAAGTTTTTTTAATAATAGGTCAAGTTTCCCATCATATGATATCGCCCCTTCGTGCACACATATAACTCTCTTGCATAGCGATGTAATATCTTTCATGTAATGACTGGTTAGACATATCGTTGCATTAGTTTCCTTATTATATTTTTGAAGGAATTTCCTTAAATTTCTCTGTGCGTTAATATCTAGTCCAAGTGTGGGTTCGTCTAAAAATAGAATACTTGGTTCATGTATCAAAGCTGCTAGTAATTCTGATTTCATACGTTGACCTAGTGAAAGTTTTCTAACAGGTACGAATAGCTCTTCATCAATTTCAAGCATTTCCGATAGTTTTTTTATTCTTTTTTTAGCTTCGAACTTATCTAAGTCATATATCGATGCATTCAAATAGAATGATTCAATTGGCGGAAGATCCCAAATAAGCTGTTGCTTTTGGCCCATTATTAAGGTGATATTCTTTAGGAAATTTTCTTTTCTCCTGAAAGGTAAGTAGCCTGAAACCAAAATCGAACCTTCACTTGGATAAATTAAGCCACAAAGCATTTTTAATATTGTTGTTTTCCCAGCTCCATTAGCACCTAGAAAACCTACTATTTCTCCTTCTTTAATTTCAAAACTTATATCTTTTATAACTTTTAAACTTTTTGTTTGTCTTCTAAAAAAATGTTTAATTGTTCCTTTTAGACCTGGTTCTTTGGAAGAGATATCAAATGACTTAGATAAATTTCTTACATCGATAATATTTTGTACCATTTAATTTTTAATTATTGAAATTTTATATTTAAGTAAATTGTTAAATTATTTTTATTTTAGAAAATTTTTTATCGAATTAAAAAATATCTTTAAACGATACAACCAGCCAGATAAAAAAGTTAATTGGATTAACTAAATCAATTACTTTATTTTTATTTTCATAATTTAATCCTCTTAAAAAATAAAATATAAAATTGCTATTCTCTTTTTTATAGTAATTTTTTTTAATTACATTTCCATTTTCGTCGAGAAGGTCAATTTCATCCTCAAAAAACCATTGCTCTTTTCCATTAGATAATTTCAAGACAACTCCAATACCTTTACCATCAGTTATTCTGAAATCACTTATCTTACCTAATGAAGAAACATTTATTGCATCTATAGTTTCTTTGGTAAGTCTATCCTTAGATAGTTCTAGGTTAACTTGAACAGAATTTCCAATCTTAACCTTATCTAGAATTGACATTTTTTAGGTTATTATACCTAGTGATAGAGGATTTATGCGATTAATTCAGAATTATTGATTTATTTCAATAATTACAATTTTTTGAAAACAGCTTCAAGGATTCTCTTTATTAAAATTGTTAATATTCTCAAAAATACAAAAAATAGACCTAACCAACCTAATATGACAGCTATTGATAACAAGCTTGAACCTAAATCTCGTTGTAGTAAATCCTGCATATAATTTTTCCAAATTGGATAAATTTAACTTTACTTTATTAAATTACTTATTCAAGATGAAAATGTTCAAAATTCAGATTTTTTTAAATTCTTTTTTAATTACCTTATTTCATAAATATGATTTCTGAGTTAATATTTAGTTAGAAAATTAATTTAATATTTTGGACCTATCTTTGAACACATACATTGGGATATTTTTTATCATTATTGGTCTATTAGTTAGATTTGACTTGAAATTATCCATTCAAAAAGATCTCAAATAATTTTTAATAAACTCTTTTTAGTTAATACGTTATAATCTTTTTTTATAATTGCTGTAACTACTGCAAATTCTAAAAAAAGCAGCTTTGCAGCTGCTTCTAAATGGTGGCGGGGGGGAGATTTGAACTTCCGACCTTCGGGTTATGAGCCCGACGAGCTACCAGACTGCTCTACCCCGCGTCATATACATAGCATACATCTGAAAGGGTTATTTTTTCTTTTTTTTAGGATTCTTGGAATTTTACTTTACCTTTGACTTCAAGTCGTACTCCTTCAGGAAAATTTAACACCTTTTCTTCGATGTCTTGAATTCTTAAGTCAGATATCCACTCTAACTGTTTTAGTAAGTGCAGACTAACAGCATGCTTTGCTCTTTTTGAGCCGTCTTCTACTTTTAAGGCTAAGCCTATCCCTTCATTTACTTTACATAGGCACTGTATTCCCTCGGCTCCACCTTTACCTATAACATTCCCATGAGAAGCTTTAATTATTTCTGTATCAAATTTATTGTTATCACTTATCATTATTGGGTTTATTGCCATAGCTCTACTGATTTGTTCTAATTCAGCATTTTCAGAACTGCTCAGAAGTGAATATAACCTCGACATTTCTAATAGTTTTAAATAAAGAGTGGGTGCACCGCAATCATCACGTTCTGCGTTTATTTCAGATGATGGGATTTCAAGTAATTCAGAAACAATTCTGAATATTTCTATTTGAAGAGGATGATCCCCCTTTAAGTAACTATCTAATGGCCAATTCATTTTTTTGCATGTAGCTAAAAAAGCTGCATGTTTACCCGAACAATTATGTTCTAATGGACTTGTCTTTAATTTTGGACATTTTAGATTATTAATGTCAATGTCATATTCCCATAAAATTCTGAATGCTTCCCTTGAATGAAGTTTTGATCCACTATGTGATCCGCATGCTAAAGCAATTGATTTTGATTCATTATTGATTTTCGATGCAGCTCCACTACTAACGAAAGGTATTGCTTGAAAAGGTTTTAGTGCTGACCTTATGAAACTTTTATATTCTGGATTTCCTGCGCACATTAAAACCCTCCCTTTTTTATCAGTAATAACGGCATGAATCTTGTGGATCGACTCAATATTTGATCCTCTCATTAAGGTTGCTTGTAAGGGAGGATTGTTAGAAGTGTAGAGGTTTTTGAAATTAGAATTCATTTAGAAATTGTTATATTGAAAAATCAAAATACCAGACAAAACTAAGACTGAAAGTATAGAGAGAATTTGAATTAAATTCTTTAAAATAGGTTTTACCTCAATTGAGGCAATAAGTGATTCTTTTTCTTTCAAAACTAGTGGCTTTTCCCATACTTGACCGTCATACCAACCGGATTCCTCGTATTCAACTTTTTCAGATATTAATCTATTAAATATATGTTTCCATCCTAAATATAATCTTATTGAAATTAAAAGAGGTATTGATAAGCTGCTGAAAAAGCTTAATAGTATATATCTTAAAAGTGACGTTTTGAAATACACACTACCTGAAGAAATGCCAAGAAATAGTAAAAAAGCTCCTACCCAGAATTTTATCAATATAGCAATTAGTGACTTTTTTGTTTTTGGCCAAGAAAAAATCCTAGATTTTGATAATTCTATGAATTCATTTGTGGGTTGTTGCTCTCTAGGTACAGGACATTTAGATTCGTTCATATAAAAAAATTATGGGAAGATAAGATTATCTCCATTACTCCAGAATGATTCAAGATCATAATATTTTCTGATTTCTGGTTGAAATATATTTACAATCAAATCACCATAATCGAGTAAAGCCCATTTCGCTTCGTTTACTCCTTCTTTTCGTATCGGTTCAATTTTAGCCTTCTCTCGAAGTTCTCCCTCCACAGAGTTAGTTATAGATCTAACCTGCACATCTGATAATCCTTCTGCAATCAAAATCCATTCACTTATAAATGATACTTTGTCAATTTTTATAAGCTTTATATCTTTTGCCTTTTTATCATCACATGCTTTGGCTGCCATTAAAACTAAACTTTTATTGTCCATAAACATTTTCGCTTGAAACTGATTTTTCTGAGCCTTCCTGTTGAGATAATTCTGATCTTGCTTTTTCTGCACTTTTTCTTAATGCATCTAATCTGTCTTCAAAGAAACTTCTTTTTTTCTTTTTCCTTGTCTTATCTATCAACTCTTTTAATGCTCCTCCAAGACTTTTATAAGCATTTGGAATGCTGTATCCAAACCTGCAGGCAAGATCTATTGCTCTTTCATCTGCATAAATAGCATCTTGAAGTTTTTTTTCAGAATTGTTTTTTAAATATAATCTGTACCCTGCAAAACTTGACAAACCAAGAGCAAGTAATAACAGTAATCCATCTTGCACCCACAACTCTCCTATCGCCCCTCCAAGTCCTATGGCAAGTGCAGCCATTTCCCATCCATCTCTTGGAATTGTATCATTTTGAATTTTCCCAACCTCGTGCCAAAATAATAAATTTCTGTGGTCAATGGCAAAGTTATCCCATTCATCTAAATCTATTTGAATTTCTACTTCGTCGCGACCTATTTCCTCAAGTGTTATTAAAGGTGGATCTATAGCCGCTGCAGCTTCAACAAATACCCAACTTTCATTCTCTGGAGGCAACAAACTTTTAAGTCGCTGAAGTTCGCTCATAAAAAATTATTTTCTTTCAATACTATAGAAACAAATGTTGCTTTTCAAGTAACTTGATTAACATCTGATGATTTATAAGTAGCATGAGATAAATGAAGGATTAAATTATGCCTCAAAGAGGTGATCTTAAAAAAATTCTTATTCTAGGTTCTGGACCGATAGTCATAGGACAAGCTTGCGAATTTGACTACTCTGGCACTCAAGCTTGCAAAGTTTTAAGAAATATTGGTTATGAAATTGTATTGATAAATTCAAATCCAGCATCAATAATGACTGATCCTGAGATCGCAAGCAAAACATATATTGAACCCTTGACTCCTGAAATTGTTTCTCAGATCATTTTAAGAGAAAAACCTGATGCGATTCTTCCTACTATGGGAGGGCAAACCGCTTTGAATCTTGCTGTTAAATTATCAGAGTCAGATTTTTTAAAACAAAATAATATTGAATTAATTGGTGCTGATTTAAGAGCAATTAATAAAGCTGAAGATAGAAAATTGTTTAAAGAGTCTATGGAGAAAATAAATGTAAATGTTTGTCCATCTGGGATTGCATCTAATATTGATGAAGCTATGAAAGTATCAAAAAAAATTAGTTCCTATCCTCTAATAATAAGGCCTGCATTTACATTAGGTGGTGTAGGTGGCGGAATCGCTTTCAACCTTGAAGAGTTTGTTGAGTTGTGTAAATCTGGTTTAGAGGAAAGTCCAAGCAATCAAATATTGATTGAAAAATCACTTATTGGATGGAAGGAGTTTGAACTAGAGGTAATGAGAGACACTGCAGATAATGTAGTAATAGTTTGCAGTATTGAAAATTTAGATCCAATGGGTGTCCACACTGGAGATTCGATTACTGTTGCTCCCGCACAGACTTTAACAGATAAGGAGTATCAGAGATTAAGGGATTTGTCGTTAAAAATCATAAGAGAGGTTGGAGTTGAAACAGGAGGAAGTAATATTCAATTCGCAATAAATCCATCTAATGGAGAAGTCATTGTCATAGAAATGAATCCCCGTGTTAGTAGATCTTCAGCTTTGGCAAGTAAAGCAACTGGATTTCCCATAGCTAAGATTGCAGCTTTATTATCTGTTGGCTTTACACTTGATGAAATTATTAATGATATTACAAAAAAAACACCTGCATGTTTTGAACCGTCAATTGATTATGTAGTTACTAAAATTCCAAGATTTGCCTTTGAAAAGTTTAAAGGTTCTTCAAATACTTTAAGCACTGCTATGAAATCCGTAGGCGAGTCAATGGCTATAGGTCGTTCTTTTGAAGAGTCGTTTCAGAAAGCACTAAGATCATTAGAAGTAGGTGTATTTGGATGGGAATGTGATTCACTAGATGAATTTAAAAATGAGAGTCACATTAAAAATAGTTTAAGAAATCCTACATCTGAAAGAATTCTTCTAGTCAAGAAGGCTATGCAGCTTGGTAAAACTAATTCTTATATTCAAGAAGTTACAAATATAGATTTATGGTTTATCGAAAAACTTCGTAATATCTTTAATTTTGAAAATGATTTTTTGAAAGAAAAAGAACTTTATGATCTAGATAGGGATTTGATGTTACATTCTAAACAATTAGGCTTTTCAGATCAACAGATAGCAAAACTAACAAATTCTGAGTTTTTTGAAGTGAGAAGATATAGAAAAAAACTTAATGTAGTACCGATTTATAAAACTGTTGATACTTGTTCCGCAGAATTCTCATCCTCAACTCCATATCATTATTCAACTTACGAAGAATCTTTCATTGATTTTGATTCTCAAATTTTTGATAGCGAGATTTCAGAAATTAGTAAAAACCAAAAAATTATGATTCTAGGAGGAGGTCCAAACAGAATTGGTCAGGGAATAGAATTTGATTACTGTTGTTGTCATGCCTCTTATCAGTCCTCTACAAATGGTTATAAAACAATAATGGTTAATAGTAACCCTGAGACTGTATCAACAGATTATGATACTAGCGATATTTTATATTTTGAGCCTGTAACTTTGGAGGATGTTCTCAACATAATAGAAGCTGAAAATCCTTATGGTTTGATTGTTCAATTTGGAGGTCAAACCCCCCTGAAATTATCATTACCTTTATTTGAATGGCTTAAATCTAATGATGGGGTCAGAACTGGATCGAAAATTCTTGGCACTTCTCCAATATCTATCGATTTAGCAGAAGATAGAGAAGAATTTACAAAAATACTTGAAGAATTAAGTATTAGACAACCTTTAAACGGTATTGCACGTAATCAAAATGAGGCAGAAATAGTAGCAAGAGATATAGGGTTCCCCTTGGTAGTAAGACCTTCTTATGTTTTGGGAGGAAGAGCAATGGAAATTGTTAAAGATGAGAATGAATTATCAAGATATATTTCTGAAGCGGTTAAGGTATCGCCTGGCCATCCAATCCTTCTTGATCAATATTTGAATAATGCTATTGAAATAGATGTTGATGCTTTATGCGATTCAGAAGGTTCGGTTGTAATTGCTGGTCTAATGGAACATGTGGAACCTGCAGGAATTCATTCTGGTGATTCAGCTTGTTGCTTACCATCCATTTCTCTTTCAACATCAATAATAGAAAAAGTAAGGCTGTGGACTAAATTAATTGCACAAA
The DNA here is from genome assembly GCA_902518475.1 of uncultured Prochlorococcus sp. Taxonomy (GTDB): domain Bacteria; phylum Cyanobacteriota; class Cyanobacteriia; order PCC-6307; family Cyanobiaceae; genus Prochlorococcus_A. The sequence goes on from CABYGI010000001.1 coordinate 69,694, forward strand.
GATTAAATGTTGTTGGTTTAATTAATTTGCAATTTGCAGTTACAAATACAAATAACGAAGAAAATAAATTATTTATTCTTGAAGCAAATCCAAGAGCATCCAGGACAGTTCCATTTGTTTCAAAAGCCATAGGTAAACCAGTCGCAAAATTAGCTACCCAGTTAATGCAAGGTTTTACATTAGAAGATGTTAATTTCACAGAAGAATTTTCTCCAAAATATCAGGCAGTAAAAGAAGCTGTTTTACCTTTCAAAAGATTTCCTGGATCTGATACATTACTTGGCCCAGAAATGAGATCTACTGGGGAAGTAATGGGTTTAGCTAAAGATTTTGGAATTGCTTATGCCAAGTCTGAATTAGCAGCAGGAAATGGTGTTCCTTCAGAAGGAGTGGCTTTTTTATCTACAAATGATTTAGATAAGAAAAATCTTGAGGAAGTCGCTAGAGAACTGTTGTTTTTAGGATTTAAATTAATCGCAACGAAAGGTACTGCTGCATATTTGGTGAATTTGGGCATCCAAGTTGAAGAAGTGCTAAAAGTTCATGAAGGTAGACCGAATATCGAGGACTTAATTCGTTCGGGACTTGTTCAATTAATAATTAATACTCCAATTGGCTCACAGGCTCTTCATGATGACGCTTATTTAAGACGTGCTGCTCTTGAGTATAATATTCCAACTTTTACAACTATTCCTGGAGCAAAGGCAGCTATTAAAGCAATCAAAGCTTTGCGAAGTAATAAAATTGATGCTTACTCTCTACAAGAAATCCATAATTATTAAAATTTACTTTAAGTTTTTTAGTTTTTCTCTTAATTGATTAGCTAAAGAGTTACGGCTAATTGAAAGTAATCTGAGAGTATCTTGATGCATCTTAAGTTGTGTTTCTGCCATTTGTAATACCTTTATAGATTCTTTTATTTCATTAGAAAGTTCATTAATAAGATATTTTTTTCCTTCGAAGGTTAAAACTGGATTTGCAGAATCATTAGTGTTTTCGTTCATTGGTTTACCTTTTTTATAATAAAAATAGAATTATAATTTTTTAATCAATTGTTTTTCACATAATTCTTTATAAATTCCAGGTTTATTTATTAAATCAATATGTTTGCCAACTTCAATAATTTTACCTTTATCGAAAACAACTATTTTATGTGCCTCTTGAGTTGTAGCTAATCTATGAGCAATTACTATAACTGTTCTATCTTTCATAGCTCTATTAAGTCCTTCTTGGACTTCAGATTCTGATTCTGCATCTAACGCACTTGTGGCCTCATCTAAAAGAAGAATTGATGGGTTCCCAAGTATTGCTCTTGCAATTGCTATCCTCTGGATCTGACCTCCTGAGAAATTTGATCCTCTTTCAGAAATTTTAGTTTCATATTTCTCAGGAAGCTTTTGAATAAAGTCGTGAGCGTTTGCTTTTTTTGCTGATTCAATAACTTCTTCTTCGGTAAAATTTCTACCCATCCTTATTACATCAATAATTTTTCCTGAAAACAAAAAAGGTTGTTGTTGTACTAGCGCAATGTTTTTTCTAATGTCTTTTGTATTTAATAATTTGAGATCTTTATCATCAATAAAAATGTTTCCATTATTTGGAGTTATAAATTTTAGTATCAGAGCTAACATTGTACTTTTACCAGCTCCTGAAGCGCCAACGAAAGCTGTGACTTCGCCTTTTTTGATTTCTAAATTTATATTTTTAAGAACATGATTATCTTTTTTGTAAGCGAAATTAACTTTCTTAAAAATTATTTTACCTTGAAAATTGGATATCCTTGGTAAATTTTCTTTATTATCTTCGACAGGTTCTAAATTTATGTTTTTCAACCTTTTTATTGAGGCTTCTGCCTGTTTAAAGTCATTAAAATTTGTACTTACATGGCTTATTGGATCAATAAGCATTAATATTGCAGCAAAGAAACTACTAAATTCTTCATTTGTTAGAAGGCCTAGATTGATTCTTGCAGCTCCTAAGCCTAATATTGCTAATATTCCAAATGCTTCAACAAATCCTACAACTGGATGCTGAAATGCAAGCAGTTTTAATGTTTTATATTTTGCTTTTTTATTTGTACTTAATCTTTTATAAAATCTTTTCTCAATCCAATTTTCTGCAGCAAAAGCTCTTATCGTAGACATTCCATTTATAGATTCACCTATTAAACCTGCTAAATTACTTGTTGACTCTTGACTTTTTTCAGATGCTATTAAAACTCTTCTTCCAAAACTGTTAACTGATAAAATAATCAATGGTGCTAAAACGAATGTTGATACTGTTAGTGACCAGTCTAAATAAAACATGTAGATTATTACAGCTAACAGCTGTAAAGTGCATGGAATAGTATCTTGAGCTGTTTTATATATAACTTCGCTTACCCTGTCTGCATCTTCTGTAAGTCTATATGTGATGTCCCCGGCTGAAATATTTTCAACAGAATTCATCTTTATTTTTTGGATTCTGCTAAATAAATTCCCTCTCATCACTTCACTAATTTCTAAAGATGGTTTTGCTATGAATACATCCTGCCCAAATTGAGCAGTTTTCTGAACTAAAAATACAAATAAAGATTTAATTATTATGCTAGAAACATTTGAGAGATCACCTGAGCCAATTGCGGGGATTAAGTTTCCAGCTAAATAAGCTAATAAAGGCCAACAAGCTACGTAAATAAGCATGCATATAAAACCCTTGATAAACCTATTTGAATATGGTCTGACTGGTGGTATTAGTCTCAAGATATTATATATTTAATTGCTTATCCTACTTTATCAATATCTTTGGGTATAAAAAACAATGAAATTGGATCAATTCTTAAAATGGAAAAATTTGGTATCTTCTGGTGGCGAAGCAAAAATTTTTATTAATTCCGGTTCTGTTAAGGTTAATGGTGTAATTGAGACTAGGAGAGGAAGGAAATTAAACAAGGGAGATAAAGTAATATTTCTAAAAAATGAATTAATTTTTGAATAGTTAGCTTATTCAACTCACTTTGTATTAGTATAATTTTCTTGGAGATAGTATTTTGAGAAAATCTGTAATTGCTGGTAATTGGAAAATGCACATGACTTGTGCTGAAGCTAAATGCTATTTAGAAGAGTTTATTCCTCTAATAAAAAATATAAAAGACGATCGTAAAGTTGTTATTGCTCCACCTTTTACAGCTATTTCAACCTTTTCTGATCATTCTGATTTTGATTATATAGATATTTCTAGCCAGAATATTCATTGGGAAGATCAAGGAGCATTTACTGCAGAAATATCTCCTAAAATGCTTCTTGAACATGGTGTCTCATATGCAATCGTTGGACATAGTGAACCAAGGAAATATTTTAGTGAAACTGATGAACAAATTAATAAAAGAGCAGTTTTTGCTCAATCTAGTGGACTTACTCCAATAGTTTGTGTAGGTGAAACATTAGAACAAAGAGAGAGAGGAGAAGCTGATAGAGTTATTACTAGACAGGTTGAACAAGGATTAGAAAACACAGATCCATCTAATTTAATTGTTGCCTATGAACCAATATGGGCTATTGGCACTGGTAAAACATGTGAGGCAGAAGACGCTAATAAGATATGTTCTTTGATTCGGAAATTAATTGGTTTTGATGATGTAATTATTCAATATGGAGGATCTGTTAAACCCAACAATATTGATGAAATCATGTCAATGAGTGATATAGATGGGGTGTTAGTTGGAGGAGCTTCATTAGATCCGAATAGTTTCGCGAGAATTGCAAATTATCAGTAAGAAAAATCCATGGCCAACAGGCTGGGGCCAAAAAACTTCAATTATGGGAGTTATTAATTTAACTCCTGATTCATTTAGTGATGGTGGAGAATTAAATTCTTCAAAAAAAGTTTTAGATCAAGTAAATAATTTCTTGAGCAATGGTGTTGATGTTATTGATCTTGGTGCTCAAAGTACGAGACCTGGGGCTGAAGAAGTTGGATCTAGTATAGAAATAAAAAGATTAATCCCATATCTAAAATTAATAAAATCTGAATTTCCAGATGTTTTAATTTCTATTGATACTTTTAATTCTGAAGTGGCTTACGAAGCTCTTTTAAATGGTGCTAATTGGATAAATGATGTCACGGGAGGGAGAAGAGATATAAAAATTTTGGATGTTGTATCAAAATTCAACTGTCCATTCGTAATAACTCATAGTCGTGGTGATAGTCAAAGTATGAATCAACTCTCTAATTACCAGAATGTATTGAGTGATGTTAAGTGCTCGCTTGATAATTTAATAAAGAATGCTTTAGAAAAAAATATATCTCAAAGAAATATAATAGTGGATCCAGGGATTGGTTTTTCAAAGGATATCATTCACAATTTGGAAATCTTGAGAAACTTAGATGAATTTAAAAAATGGAATTTGCCAATTTTGATAGGTGCATCTAGGAAGAGATTTATAGGAGAAATTTTGAATGAGAAAAATCCAAAAGAAAGGGATATAGGAACACTTGCGATAAGTTGTCTTTGTTCTCAATTTTACATTGATATTGTTAGAGTTCACAACGTCAAACTAAACTATCAAATCCTGAAAGTAGCTGATAAGATTTACAGAAAATAATAAGTTTATTATTCTTTAACTCCTTCGATTTTATCTTCTACTTCTTGGTATAGTTCTTTCAACTGTTCTATATTCTCATCTGATGTTTCCCAATATCCCCTACCATTGACTTCTAGCAATGTTCCAACAATTCTTCTGAAACTATTAGGATTAAGATCCATTAATCTTTTTCTCATCTCTTCGTCATTTATAAATGTTTCATTAGTTTCTTCATATACAAAATTATCTACCTGACCACTTGTCGCGCTCCAACCAAGAGTGTAATTAAGTCTGTTAGAAAGTTCTCTAACTCCTTCGTAGCCAGATTTGAGCATGCCTTCATACCACTTAGGATTTAAAAGTTTTGTTCTTGAGTCTAATCTGATAGTTTCTCCAAGTGTTCTAACTTGAGCATTAGAAGTAGTTGTATCTGCTATGTAGCTATTTGGTTCTTTTCCGTCATCTCTTAATGTCTTGATCAATTTTGTTGGATCCGAATCAAAATAATGACTTACATCTGTTAAAGAAATCTCTGAAGAATCAAGGTTTTGAAATGTAACATCTGCTGTTTTCATTACTGACTCAAATACCTCTCTTTTTTGATTCATCTCACCTGGATTATCGGAATTAAAAGCATATGTTTTGCGAGATAAATACATTTCTTGTAATTCATTTTCTTCCTCCCAAGTTGAATTTTCTACGGCTAAATTAACATTTGAACTGTAACTTCCACTTGCATTAGAGAATACTCTCGCAGAAGCTTCTCTAATAGAAGTGCCTTCTTTTTCTGCTTGTTCTAGTGAATGTTTCCTTACAAAATTAGATTCCAATGGTTCATCAGCTTCAGCTGCTAATTTGACTGCCTGATCAATTAATGCCATTTGATTGATAAATAGATCTCTAAACACTCCCGAACAGTTAACTACTACATCTATTCTTGGCCTACCTAATTCTTCTAAAGGGATTAATTCTAGTTTGTTAATTCTTCCAACAGAATCTGGTTTTGGTTTTACCCCAACAAACCATAAAATTTGTGCAAGTGATTCTCCGTAGGTTTTGATGTTATCAGTGCCCCATAAAACACAAGCTATTGTTTCAGGCCAAGTTCCTTGCTCTTCCTTTTGTCTCTCAATTAATTTATCAACAACAGACTTCGCGGCAGCAACTGCTGCTGTAGTTGGGATTGATTGAGGATCAAGTGCATGGATATTTTTACCACTAGGCAAAACACTTGGATTTCTTATGGGATCTCCGCCTGGTCCAGGTAAAACATAATTTCCGTCTAGTGCTTTAATGAGGCTATCCATTTCTTTGTCTGCGCAGACCTGTTCAAGACAGAAAAGTAAGTAATCAAACAATTTATTTAATTCCTTCTGATTAACTTTATTAAATCCATTTAATATGCAAATTCTTAGCCAAGGGGTAGGTAGATTTAGACCAAAAACTTTAAGTAAATCGAAAAGTTTAGAAAGAAGTGATTTTTCTAAATAAACTCTGCCATCAACAATTTTTAAAGAGTTGACCATCGCAAAAATTGACTCTCTTGCTGTCTTTATGATTTTTTCGTTTAACTCTACAAATTTGAGTTCACCTTTATTATTACCATCATAAATTTGTTCAATAGTTAGACCGATGGATTCTGCGAGTAATCCAGGAAGGGATCTTAATCCTTCTTGTTCTCTCTCTAGAGATGCAATATTTACAAGTGTTGCAACTGCTTCTTCTGCTGTTGGAGCTTCTCCAATAGTATGAAGACCGCAAGGTAACAATCTACTTTCAATTTCCATCAACTGTTTATAGACATTACCAACAAATAAATCTCTTTCATCTATTGAAAGTTCTTCTGCGTCTTTTGGAGGAAGATCTACATCTTTGTCAAGGTTACATTGCTTAGAAGTCTCAACTATTGCATTAACAATTTGAATCCCCCTGCTATTTTCTCTTAATTGTTGATAAGAGCCAACGAGTTCACTTAGTTCTTTAAGTCCTTTGTAGAGTCCTGCATTTTCTGCCGGTGGAGTCAGATAACTTATTGTTGAAGCATATCCTCTTCTCTTCGCAATTGTTGCTTCAGATGGATTATTCGCAGCATAGTAATACAAATTAGGTAATGATCCAATGAGAGAATCTGGATAGCAAGTTTCACTCATGCCCATCTGCTTCCCAGGCATAAATTCAAGTGAGCCATGAGTTCCAAAATGGAGAACAGCATCAGCCCCCCAAATTTTTTCTACATACGTGTAATAAGCAGCAAAACCATGATGAGGACTAGCACTTCTTGAATAGAGCAATCTCATGGGATCACCTTCATAACCGAACGTGGGTTGAACCCCTATAAAAACATTTCCAAAATGTTTTCCATAGATTAGAAGGTTTTGTCCGTCACTATTAAGGTTCCCAGGAGGTTTACCCCAATTCTCTTCAAGTCTTTGTGAATATGGTGTGAACTCTTCATATTCTTTTACTGACATCTTATGAGCAATATTTAACTCTGGAGAGCCATCCATCGCTTCAGGGTTGTTAATTACTTTTTCCATTAATTCTTTTGAATTACTTGGAAGTTCATCTATTTGATACCCTTTAGATTTCATTTCAAGAAGTACTCTATAAATTGAACCAAATACATTCAGGTATGCTGCAGTACCTACATTTCCTTTGTCTGGTGGAAAACTGAATACTGTGATGGCTAATTTTTTATCTTTTCTTTGCTTAACTCTTAAAGTTGACCACTTTATTGCTCTTTCAGCTATTACATCAACTCGATCTTGGAGGGTATGCGCCTTACCTGTAGCATCATCGCGACCTGAGAGAATAATAGGTTCAATAGCACCATCAAGCTCTGGAATTGCGATTTGAAGTGCTACCTGAACTGGGTGTAACCCTAGATCACTATCTTCCCATTCTTGTGTGGTTTGAAAGACTAATGGAAGTGCAACCATATAGGGTCTGTTTAACTTTTTAAGGGCTTCAATTGCTTTAGGATGATCTTGTCTTGCTGGCCCACCAACTAGTGCAAATCCTGTTAGAGATACAACTCCATCTACTATAGGTTGATCCTTATTTATGGAATCATAATAAAATTCATTAACTGGTTTAGAGAAATCTAGACCTCCACAAAAAATAGGCAGTACTCTCGCACCTCTGTATTCAAGTTCTTGAATAACAGCAACGTAATGAGCATCATCTCCAGTAACGATATGACTTCTTTGCAGCACTAATCCTATTGTTGGAGTTTTGTCATCTTTAGGATTTATATCTTTCCTATTATTTTCCCAGTTTTGATATTCTTTAAGACTTTCAAACATGCAAGGAGCAAGAGGATGCCAAATTCCTAAATCTGGGAATGTTTCTGGGTCTTGAATTTTGAATTCTTCTATTTGATCTTTTATGATCTCTGAAACAGCATACTTTTCAGAAATCATTAACAAGAAGTTTTTTAAGTTCTCAGTGGTACCACCTAACCAGTACTGAAAACTCAGAATAAATGTTCTAGCGTCTTGAGCTTTTTCTACTGGTAGATATTTAAGTATTGAAGGTAGTGTATTTAATAACTTCAACATTGAATCTTGGAAACTTGCTCCATCAGATTCTTTTTTCTTTTTTATTAAATCTCCAATAATACTCTTAGATTGACCAAGTTGGGCCATGCTAAATGAACCTAACTTATTTAATCTCATTACCTCTGGCATAGAGGGGAAAACTATTGATGCTTTTAATTTGTCTTTAAATGGAGATACTGCATCAACGACTTTTTGAGCAAGGTCTTCAATGAAAATTAGAGAAGCTACGAATATATCTGCATTAGCTATATCTTCTTTAAAATCTTCAAAATTACTATCATTCCTTAGTTCTTCAATAAGATAGCCTCTAAGGTCTATACCTATAGGCCCATTCATTTTATTTATTGACTTTGCAGCTTCCGTTAAGGAATTTTGGTATTGTGGCTCAAGGACAACATAAACTGCTTTTATTACAACTTTGTGTTTGTTATCCTCAACAGGAGATACTCTGCGGTTTGCTGAGCGGACCTGCGTAAACATTGATTTTCTTTAAGTATTTCTACCAGCCTACGAATGAAAAGACGTTATTGTGTGCAATATAAATAGCGTGTAACAACCTTTAAAAAAAAATTTTAAAAAAAAATGATTGAAAATTCTAAAAAACCCGTACCAGTACTAGTTTCCGGAGCTTTAGGCAGAATGGGTAGCGAAGTTGTTAATACTGTATTAAATTCTGCAGATTGTGAACTTGTAGCAGCAATCGACATAAACGAAAAGAACAATGGCTCAAATATTTCTGAATTATTGAAGGTAAAAAATTGTGATGTTTTTGTTTCAAATGATTTTGAAGGGACTTTATGTTCCGTTAGCCAAAATTATAGAAATGAAAAAATAAAACCTGTTCTGGTTGATTTTACCCATCCTGATTCTGTATATGAAAATACCAGGTCAGCTATTGCATATGGGGTATCACCAGTAGTAGGAACTACAGGTTTAAGCCCTTCGCAAATAAAAGATTTGTCTGCTTTTGCTCAGAAAGCATCTGTTGGTTGTGCAATAATTCCTAATTTTTCAGTAGGTATGGTTCTTCTTCAGCAAGCGGCATCTGTAGCTGCAAGGTTTTACGACAATATTGAATTAATTGAGATGCATCATAATCAAAAAGCGGATTCTCCTAGTGGTACGTGTATAAAAACTGCTGAAATGATTGAAGAATATCCCAAGAAATTTAATCAGAATTTAGTTAAAGAGTCTGAGTCATTGAAAGGTGTACGCGGTGGGCTCAGAGATTCAGGAATCAATATACATTCTGTGCGATTACCAGGATTACTCGCTCATCAGTTAGTAATTATGGGATCTCCAGGTGAAACTTACACAATTAAACATGACACCATTGATAGAAAGGCTTATATGCCAGGAGTTTTACAGGCTATTAAAAAAATTGGTAATTATGAAACTTTAGTTTACGGACTTGAAAAATTGATTTTTTAAAATGATAATTCCAATTAATTCAAGTCAAATTTCAAAACTTATTCCTGCAGTTGGTACAGGAAGTCAATTTAAGTACGCCTTGGGGAATCCTAGAAAAATTCTTCAAAGAGTAATAGTTTCTTCAATTGGTGGATTTATCTCATTAATTATTAGTTCGACTGGAGATCAAACTAATAATTTCTGGTTATTCCTATGTGTAGGTTTCTTTTTGTATATCATCTGGGGCCCTATTCTTGAATCAAGTAGAAAAAACTTGCAATTAAGAAAATATAAATTTTTTTCTATATTTGATGGATATGTATCAGATATTTATAAAACAGAAAAGATTGAAAGTTCAAGAGAACAATCTAATAGGCAAGGTCGATTAGAAGTTATCGAAAACAAAAGGACTTGGTTAGTAATTGAATTAGAAGATGAAGATGGTTATTTGGAAAAATTAAGTTTTCCTATGGAAAATAAGCACAGTCAAATTAGGGTTGGTTCGAGTATCAGATGTTTAATAACATCTGATAACCGTAATTTTGACAGAGATTTTTATTTGACCGATGCTTGGCTTCCTGAAATTAACTTATGGGTTGGTGAGTACCCCTATTTATTAAGACCAGCGTTTGAGGAAATTTGCTATATTTATCTGAATAGATAGCTGATGCTTATATAATACGATGAAAAATAAATTCAATTTTAAAATTGTTGGATCAGGTCCCACAGGTTTATTACTTTCAATTGCACTTTCAAAATTTGATTGCAATATTTTTTTAACTGATTTATTAACAAAAGATAGATTAATTGATAAAGATAAAACTTATGCAATTACTCACTCAACAAGAAAAATCTTATCTAAATTTAGACTTTGGGAAAAATTAGAACCATTTTTATTTGGCTTTGATACCCTTTCAATTTCAGATAGCGTAACTTCTGCTTTCACCAATTTATCAACTTCTGACTTAGATGATGATATAGGTTCTGCCGAAAATATTGGTTGGGTAGTTAAACATTCGGATCTCATGAACGTATTTTTTCAAGAGATTGACAATTATGAAAATATTTTTTTTATAACACCACAGAGATTGTTGCGTAAAAAAATATTATTTGACTATCAATTCTTTTCAACAGGAGCAAATTCACTTGATAAAAAATTCATAGACTTTATTGATATAAAAAAATCGTATAGTCAGTCTTGTTTAACTTTTAAAGTTTCTCTTAGAGGTCATTATGAAAAACGAGCTTATGAAATTTTTAGAAAAGAAGGTCCACTTGCATTATTACCCTTAGAAAAAAACTTATATCAAGTAATTTGGACTTCCAGTACATTAAAGGCAATTGAAAGGTTGAATTCGGATAAGAATTTTTTAATGGATAATTTATCAACAATCTTGCCTAATGAATTTAAGTTGGACCAAATAATTGGCGAATTTAATATTTTTCCTGTTTCATTATCCTTAAATTTACCAGCTTTTAATTTTAAAAAATTAGTTTTTGTAGGAGATGCTTTTCATACATTTCATCCTGTTGGTGGTCAGGGTCTAAATACTTGCTGGAGAGATGTTAATACTATTTATGATCTTTTTAATAAAAATACTGCTATCACTAAATTGCAATTGATATTATTTAAATTTAAGTATTTTTCAAGCAGAATTTTAGATATTATGGTCACTATTTTTATAACTGACTCGTTGATATCAATTTTTGCTAATCGAAACGTTTTTTTATTTCCAATAAGGAAATTTTCATTTTTACTTTTAAATAAATTTCTTTTTACAAGAAAATTAGTCCTTAATCAAATGACTAAATCTCTTATTTACCCAAGTATTAAATAGAATTCATGAATAATTATCTATCTAGAGAAATGATAATTTATTTATTTAATGTATTAGGTTTAGATGAATCTACTATTGAACTTGGTATAAAATTATCTATAAAAAATAACACTCCATTACCAATATTATTATGGAGTTATGGAATGCTAACTATTGAAGAACTAGATAAGTTATATTCATTTTTATTTCAAAAAATGGATTAATAAATCTGTTATAATTCTCCTATATCTTAATCGAGAACAATTACAGATTTAACTAAGGGAAATCAGGTATCAAGACAATCTGTAGAGAAGCTTGATTTATTATTATTAATCTTAGAAACTATTGATTTAAATGGTATTCAATCCCTTTATGCTTTATCAAATAGACTTGATTTAAATGATGTTCTGCCAAATAAAATTACTATTTGGAAATTAAGGAATAATAATCCATTGAGAAAAGCTTACGTTAACAACAATATTAAAGTAAATGAATTCGATGCCTTAATTAAAATTACCGTTGAAATGTCCAAATATTTATATCCTTATATAAGAGAGATACTGAGATCTAAAGAAGATATTAAAGAGAATTCAATTATTTGGAATGATTTTAATAAGAGATTTATTGAGTTGATTAAAGAGAGATTTAATGTAGATAGTATGAAAGTGAAAAAGCTTTTAAATCAAGCTGAAAATGGTGAGACTATAATAAAATATTTGCTTATTTTATCTTTTTGTATTTCAAATCAAGGTTATCAAAAGTTGAAGAATTTTTTATACGATTTTTAATATGATGCAAAATAAATTGTCATTTCATCAATCTTCAGTAAGTCTCGAAATAATAGGATTGCCAGATTATTCCAATAATGAAAATAAAGATCAAATATCTATAATTTCTCAATGGAAATTAACCATAGTTGATAAACCACTTATTGAAGGCAAAATTGAACATTTAGGGCCCATTATGGATGCTTTTTATATTTATTCAAATCTTTTAATCAAAAACGAAATTCCAATATATGAGTCTAAATTAATAGATATAAAAGCCGATAATCTCCACATACATAATATTGTTCTCAAGAGCTCTAAAGCAAATGTAAAGCCTTTAGTACTAAAGATTGGTAATTCATTGCTTTCAGATACCATAAATTGTTTTGATCAGTTAAATGAATCCCCAAAAATAAGAATAAAAAAAACAGATTCGCCTACTAAAATTCCAAAAAAATTAAAATTTAGGTTAAATAAAAAAGTTAAATTTTTCAATTTCTTTATTCCCCCGTTTTTTGCAATTTGCTCTTTAATTCTATTTTCTTCTCCTTTTATTTATTTTTATAGTCCTTTTGAAAATATAGAAAAAAAAGAACTAACAAATCCTGAATAAAGAGCAATTAGCATCTTAAATACAAACACGATACTATAGGTTAATTTCTTTTCAGAGTTATTCAAATTTTTTCTTTGAGCTTTGATTTATGGCAGATTTAAACATCCCAAATTTGAATATTAAACCTGAAAAATATATTTTTAAAAAAAAATTAAATTTAAGAAGAAAATCAAAAAAAAGACTATTTACTGAATCTTTCTTTTTGTTTATTTTGAGTGTTTTGTTAGTTTATATAAATTATTTAATTCCTAATAAAAATTTGCTGTTACAAAATCTACCTTCGACATTTAATAAATCTTTTTTATTATTAATTGATTTATTTTTATATCTCTATGAGATATTTTTAGTGATTTTTATTTTTGTATCTTCTTTTACTGCTCTTATTTTAATGATGGGTTCAATTAATAGGTTAATTAAGGTCTCTAAGAGAAAGTCAAAACAAATTGTTTATAAATAAAATCAAATAGGTTGCATTAATCCACCACTTCCTGAATCAGAATCATCATCATCATTTTCTGTCTCTTCTCCAAATAATGCAAATATACCTAATACAATTGATGAAAGAATAATTGATAAGGGGAAAATCGAAGTTTGGATTCCGACGTCTATATATTCACCCATAAAATAAATAAATTTTTATAAACCTAACCGAAATCAAACTGATTCGCGGATTTTAAATAATTATTTAATAATTTAATCTCTTTTAATAAGTTCTTTATCGAAATTCTTTATTTCTCTTTCAAAAGACCCGAACCATAACATTAGTTGATCAATTTGATTTTGAATTTCAGTTGCACCTAAGCCCCTTATAGTGATGATTGAAAATTGTTCGCCTTCATTAAAATTAAATTTATTTTGAACACTACTTGCCAAAGAATTTTTAAGAATTTTAAAAGTAGAATTTTTTAATTTTGTTTCTATCAATATGTTTGGCTTTTTAAGCTTGATCTTATTAAAACCACATTTTTTAGCTAGTAATTTTAGTCTCATTATCATAATTAAGGACTCAACAGGTTTTGGCAAGTTTCCATATCTATTAACCCAATCTGTAGCTAATTCAGTTAATTCATAATTATTTGAACATTCAGTAACAGATTTATAAGCTTCAAGCTTCTCTTCTCTATTTAATATCCATGTTGCAGGTATAAATGCATTTATTGGTAGATCAATTTGAGTGTCGTTAACTTCAGGTATTTCTTGCCCGCTGATTTCTGAAATAGCCTCATGGAGCATTTCTATATATAAATCATATCCAATAGCATTAACCTTTCCACTTTGTTCTTCTCCTAGTAAACTACCAACACCTCTTATTTCCATATCTTTCATTGCAAGTTGGTATCCACTACCTAGTTCTGAAAAATCTTTTATCGCTTTCAATCTTTGTTTTGCAGCTTCATTAATTTCATTTATATTTGGATAAAACAACCAAGCATGTGCTTGTACTCCGCTTCTACCAACTCTTCCTCTAAGTTGATAAAGTTGTGACAGGCCAAATTTGTGAGAATCTTCAATAATGATGGTATTTACTTTAGGGATGTCTAATCCACTTTCAATTATCGTTGTGCATATCATTAGATCTACTTCTCCATTATTAAAAGCAATCATTGCATTTTCAAGCTCTGTTTCGTTCATTTGCCCATGAGCAACAATAAATTTTAAGCTGGGAAACATATTTTTTAATTTGTTTACAGCTTGATCTATATCAGAAATTCTTGGAAGAACATAAAAAATTTGACCTCCCCTATCAAGTTCTTGATTAATTGCAGTTCTTATAACATCCATATCTATTTCAGATAAATATGTTTTTATTGATCTTCTTGATGGTGGAGGAGTGTTTAGTAAGCTCATTTGTCTTAGTCCAGATAAGCTCATATAAAGAGTTCTTGGAATTGGAGTTGCCGAAAGAGTTAAAACGTCTATGTTGGTTTTGATTTTTTTTATTTTCTCCTTTTGCCTTACTCCAAATCTTTGTTCTTCATCAATAACTAATAGTCCTAAGTTTTTAATTTCTATTTCTTTTCCTAAAATTTGGTGCGTTGCAACAACTAAATCAATTTTATTATTTTTCATACCTTCATAGATTTCCTTTCTTTCATTAACGGTTTTGAATCTATTTAGTAATGATACTTTTATTGGGTAAGGTGAAAATCTATTACTTATTGTTCTCCAATGTTGCTGAGCTAGGATTGTTGTAGGTGCTAGTAATATTACCTGTTTGCCTGATGTAATAGCCTTAAAAATAGCCCGAACAGCTACTTCTGTTTTGCCAAATCCTACATCTCCACAAACTAGCCTATCCATTGGCTTATCGCTTTCCATATCAGATTTTATTTCTTCTACAGCAGTAATTTGGTCAGGTGTTGGTTGATAAGGGAATGATTCCTCTAATTCATCTTGCCAAGGACCATCTTCTGGGTAAATGTAACCCTTTAATTTTTCTCTCTTTGCATAAAGTTTTAAAATATCGACAGCAACTTTTTTGATTTGTTTCTTATTTTTTTCTTTTATTTTTTCCCATTCTGTCCCTCCTAATTTATTTATTTTTGGCTTTATTTTTCCGCTTGATCTATATCTGTTAACACTACCAAGTTGATCAGCGGCAACACTTATCTTTCCATCTTGATACTGAATGACTAAATAATCTCTAGAATCTCCAGTTATATTTATTTTTTCTATTTTTAAAAATTTTCCTATTCCATGATTTTTATGAACTATAAAATCACCGGGACTAATCTTATTTACATTTATATTTGAATTGACACTTCTTTTTTTTCTTCTTATGAATACATTATTAAAAAGAGATTGTTGTGAAAATAATTCTTTATCTGTTATCAGGACAACTTTCCATATCGGAAGATAAAAACCCTCGATTTCGTAATTGTTCTTATTTTTTAAAATTAGAGGAGTCGAATTATTAATTGACTTATATGATTCATCAATATCATTAGGATTGTTTAAGAAGTTTGCATTACATTCGTGCTCAAAAAGTAAAGTCCTCGTTCTCAATGGTTGTGCAGATAATATCCATACTTTTTCATTATTTTTTATATTTTTATTTATATCATTGGATAATTTCCCTACATTTTTAGAGTATGAATTTATTCTTTTATCGTTTAACAAAAATCTATTATCAATATTGATTTTAGATTCAAATTCATAAAATTTTATTAAATTAAAATTTCCTAGTGAATTTAATATTTCGTCAAACTTTAGGTGCAAATTAGGTTTGGCCTCTAAATTAATTTCATTATTTTTAAGGTTCTCATTTAATTCATACGTACAATTATTAAAATTACTTTCTGAATCTAGATACCAATTATTTGCAAATTTTTTACAATCTTCTAATTCATCAATTACAAGAATTGTTTCCCTATTTATAAAATCTATTATGTTTGAGGGTTCTTCTTCAATTATTCCTAAATATCGATCAAGATTATTTTTATTTATATCTTCTGAATTAAAAAGATTGTTCTTAGATAAATTATTTAACTTATCTTTTATTAGCAAATCAAATCCAGCCTGTATTATTTCAATATTATTTATACTTTCTAATGTTTTCTGTGTATGGGGATCATATTCTCTTATTTTCTCAATTACATTATCAAAAAATTCTAATCTTATAGGAAACTCATTATTGACAGGATAAATATCTATTATTTCCCCTCTCCTACTCCAGAATCCTTCAGTTGAAGTTACATTATCCTTCGTATAGCCCAGCAAAGTAAGTTTATTTGCTAATTCTTGAATCTCGATTCGAACCCCTTTTTGCAAATCTAACTTGGTTTCAATTAATAGGTTTTTATTTATTAGATGTGGTTGTAGTGATCTCTCAGTTGATATAACAATATTAAGTTCATTTTTCTCTTTTTTTATTAATTTGGATAAAACAGTAAGCTGACAAAATTCAATCTCTTTGGATTTATTAATTGATGAGTATGGTAGATGTTCTGTTGGAGGATAATATAAAACTACTTTATCATTTATACTTTCAAAATAACCAATCCATTTGTAGGCAATTTCTACATTAGGACAAATCAATAATATATTTTTTTTCTCTTTTTTTGCGATGCTATCTAATATTATTGATTTTGCATATCTACTAGAACCAACAATATTTAATTCATTATTTTTTGAAATTCTTTTTATTAATTCAGAAGTAATTTGTGAGTTCGAAATATAATCAACTAAAGTATTTAAACTCATTTATAACTATCAATCTTGATTACAAATATCCGATACATTATATTAGATTTTATACTGATTGTGAATAATATTTGATGGATTCAGCCGCAATAAATTCTTTTATACCCACACTAGATCAGGTAGACAGTTGGTACGAAATCTTTACACTTTTGCCAATATTAATTTCTCTAGAATTATTATTATCGGCAGATAATGCTGTAGCACTAGCTTCTCTTACTAAATCCCTCGATAGTTCAGAATTAAGGACAAGAGCCTTAAATATTGGTATAACAATATCTTTATTATTTAGAATTATTCTAATCCTATTATCTAATGTTCTTCTAAAGTTTATTCTCATTAGAGTTTTTGCTGGTTTTTATTTAATTTATTTATTCTTCTCTAATGTTTTTTTAAATTCAGATATAGAAAATGCTGAAAATGGGACAGATAATAATAAAAATAATTTTAGGTTTTTAAGGGTTGTAGCGCTTCTTTCAATTACTGATTTTGCTTTTTCCATAGACAGCATTACTACTGCAGTAGCTATAAGTGATCAATACATATTAATTATATTTGGAGCAGTGATTGGAGTATTAGCCTTAAGATTTACATCGGGGATTTTTCTAAAACTTCTGGATATTTTTTCTAGATTAGAAACAGCCGGTTACGTAGCAATTTTAATAGTTGGGATTAAACTTTTACTTAATACTTTAATTAAAGAATCTATTCTTCCAGACTATTATTTTTATTTTTTGATTCTTTTTGCTTTTATTTGGGGATTCTCTAAAAAAGAATCTAAAACTTAATCTGAGAGATATTCACCTGCTGATACCTTTAACTGTTGAATCAATTGCTTTTTGCTAGAAATGTTTTTACCTTCAAGTTTTGCTTCTAACAAAATAATCGGATCAGATTTAGTTGAAATTATAATTCCTTCATTTTCTATTACAGCAAGAATAATACCTGGTCTTGAATAATTGCTCATGAAAATGTATTTTTCATTTTTAATTACATCACTATTCAAAACTTTGATTTTAAGTATTTTAAGATTCTTACCTCTTAAAGTTGTATTTGCTCGTGGGTAAAGTGCTTTTATTTTTTGAGAAATTTTAATTGCCTCATTACCCCAATCAACTTTAAAGTCTGATTTTTCAATCATTCTTGCGTAAGTAATTTCTCTTCCTAGGGTATTTTGTTTTATTAATTGAGGATTAGTATTTTTATTAATATTTTCTTCGATTAAAGATATAGCATTTAAAAACAATTTTGAAGATAAAATACTAAGTTTTTCCGATAGTGTATTTAAATTATCGTTATTATTAATTTTAATTTTTTCTTCCAACAATATGTCGCCAGTATCTAGTCCCTCATTCATTTTCATAATTCCTACACCAGTAAATTCATCACCTCTTATTAGGGACCATTGAATTGGGGCGGCACCACGCCATCTTGGAAGTAATGAAGCATGTGCGTTCCAACAACCATATTTTGGGATTTCCAATATCTCTTTGGGTAAAATTTTCCCGTAAGCAATAACAATAAATAAATCACAAGAAAGTGATTTAAGTTCATTTATAAAATCTATATTGCCCCTGATTTTTTCTGGAGTATAAATTTTTATTGATTCTTTCTCAGCAATGCATTTTACAGGTGAGGCTATTAATCTATTTCCCCTAGATCTCTTCTTATCCGGTTGGCTAACTACTGCAATTACCTTGTGCTTAGATTTAATAAAAATATCAAGACTAGGAATTGAATATTCAGGTGTTCCCCAGAATATAATTCTCACGCGTCACCAGTTATAGATAATTCATCTACCCATATATGTGGAGAAATTCCACTTGTTGTTAACTCCTGGCTTGATTCAATATTTACTATATTTTTCAAAAGATATTTAATATCCCCTGCTACGGTGGCAGATTCTATTGAGATTTTTTTACCGTTTTTGTAGAGCCATCCATCAAATGGAAGAGAAAATGAACCTTGACTTGCTCTCACACCTGCATGGATTGCATTTAACTCTTCTATATAAACAAATTCTCCCTCATAAGTAGAGTGATCTAGTGATGTTTTTAGATCAAAGTTTTCTTCTGATTTTTCAACTACGATCCAATCAGGAGATACTGAGACTTTTGATCCTAGTCCAGCGTGGCCAGTGGGAGTTGTTTTAAATATTCTTGCAGTTGATTCAGAATGTATAAAATTTTCAATTCTCCCTCTGTTAATTAGACATAGTCTTTTGGTTGGGGTTCCCTCTCCATCAAATGGTGTTGAAGAAATATTCTTTTCGTGAAGGCCATCATCATAAATATTAAGAGCTTCTGTAGATAGTTTCTCTCCGATTGAATTTTTATTAGATAAGCTCACTCCATCTATGATGCTTCTAGCATTAAACATTGAGCTAAAGGCGTTAATGATAGTTAAAAAAGACTCTGGAGAAAAACATATTAAATATTTGTCAGTTTTAATAGATGAATAATTTAAATGAGAAATTGTTTTATTTGAAGCCTCTTTAATACACGACTCTATATCTATATCATCAGCTCCATATCCAAGTTTTACGGAACCTGAACTACGAGGCTTCTTATTTTTCTCTTCTGCTCTTGCATATAAATATAGTGCTGCTTGACTTTTGGAATAACTTCGAAAGGCACCCTCACTATTTGCATAAACTCTCTCAAAGAAACTCTCAGATAAACCATTATATGGAACAGATTTTATGGATTCATGACTTTCTATTAGTTTTACTTCCGCTTCTCTTAAAAGAGTAAGTAATTTTTTTATTCCAACAGGATTTCTTTTTTTAATTTCCTTTACTTTAATAGGATCCTTCGCTAGTGGTGAAAATTCTGTAGATTCATTCTTATTGCCGAAATCAGAAGCTATATTTGCTTGCTTAAGAGCCTTTTTAATACCAGATTCACTAATATCACTTGTTGTAGTAATACCAACTAGATTAGATTGATTCCAAACTCTTATAGTTAATATTTGCTTTTCTGATGCCTTAAGTTGTTTAGCCTCTCCTTTATCTACTTGCACAGAATAATCATTAGAAAAGCTTGCTCCATAATCCCATTTTTTTAGATTTAGGAAATTTGCAGTTTTGGAAATTTGAGTTGTGATTTCTCTTGAATTCATATCCTATCTTCCCCCAACAGTGATTGAATCAACCTTAATATGAGGTTGGCCAACAGTTACGTTGACACTTCCACTAATGGATCCACAGAATCCAGGAGCCAATTCGAGGTCATTTCCGCACATTGATATTTTTGGCATAACTTCTTTAGCCTCACCGATCAATGTTGCTCCTTTTACTGGACTAGTTAATTTTCCATTTTTAATAAGATATCCTTCTTCTACCGCAAAATTAAATTGTCCTGTAGCACCTACACTGCCACCACCCATTGATTTGCAGTATAGACCTTCACTAATACTATTGATTAAATCCTCTTTCGAGTGCTCACCTTTAGCTATATAAGTATTTCTCATTCTTGAAGCTGCAGCAAAAGAATAATTTTGTCTTCTTCCACTTCCTGTTCTTTTATGGCCAGTTCTTAATTCACCTGCTCTGTCAGATATAAATTTTTTTAGAATTCCATCTTTTATAAGAACTGATTTTTCGGGCTCCATACCTTCATCATCTACCGATAATGAACCGAAGGATCCTTCTGATATCCCTTCATCTATTGCAGTTACAGATTCATGTGCAATTTTTTCATTCAATTTATTCTCAAATGGTGTTGTTCCTCTCTCTATTTGAGTAGTTTCAAGTAAATGTCCACAGGCTTCATGGAATATAACGCCACCAAATTTATTAGCTAATACAACAGGCATTTGTCCTGCATCAACATAATCTGCATACAACATGTTCATTGAACTTTCAAACACATCATTAGCAGCTTTTTCGTGATCCCATAATCTGAATTCATTAGGCATTCCTGACGATCCAAATCTTCTACTTCCACTAGATCTATATTGGGCATCACTTGCAATTACGTTGAGACCAACTGTTTGATGCAATCTAATATCTGAGACATAGGTACCGTCACTGGAGGCTATAATCACTTCTTGAAGATTTCTTGAGTAACTTCCTTTTCTAGTAATTATTTTATTATTTTTTTTTAAAGACTTTGTGCTAACTAGTAGTTTTTCACTTATCTCATGAATAGATGGGACCTCATTAATCCATTTTTTCTTGGATAAACTATAGTCTCTATGTTCATTTAAACCATTAAATACTTCTCTTTTGTTGTCTGTTATGTCTAACATCTCAATAGCCTGAGATACCGATCTCATCAAGCCATGCTTTGTTAAATCATTTGTACTTACAAATCCATCCTTTGTCCCTTTGAAGATTCTAATTCCAGCACCCCTTCCAAATGATGGACTTACACTTGTAATAAAATCTTCTTCTGCTAACACGCTTGAGTTGTCAGTATTCTCAATAAATATTTCTACAAAATCAGCACCAAGTCGAATGCCGTAGAAAATAATTTCTTCTAATAAATCTTTATTGCAACTACCAAAAACGATTTCATTTGATTTGATTTGTGACGAAAGCATATGAATTAATAAATCTTCTCTGAATTAAAGATTATCTAATCGAAGGTTGGAAATCTTTGCTATTGAGAGGTTTTAATAAGTATAGTCTTAATAACTGGTAACCGTTTGATAAATATTTAGGTAATTTTTTAAAAGTTTTAAATAATTTATTTCCATCAGTGTTTGCAATATCGGAAAGAACCTTATTATTCTCAACTATTTTATCTAATCTTCCATAAAAAGATTTATCATAAACGTCCATTACTACAGGGAAAACTCTAGCGGCAGTTTCATTTGTTTTATTAATAACAAACTGGTCGTAATCTCTGGCATCTAAACCTAAAGAACTGTAGAAATCTTTTTTAATTCCCAAATCCCTTGCATACATAGTTGCAAATACAGCTAGTAGAAAGAACCTAGACCATAACTTGGATGTTAATGGAAGATTATTCAAAAAATATCTAAACCTATGGAAGTAGTCAAATAATGGGTGGGTAAAAGTTGAGCCGCCGATGGTAATTTTTTGGCTTAAAGATTTAACAGTACGTGGCTGTGCTTTCATTAATGCGTCAAAGAAATCCCCATGTCTATTTTCATCTTGACACCAATTTTCAAAGTAATTAAATAGTGGAAAAATTTTGCTATCAGGGTTCTTTTCGAGATGCTTATAAATTGCTATGTATCTCCAATAACCTATTTTTTCGGATAAATAGGTTGCGTAAAAAATACTTCTTGGAGGGAAATAAGTGTAATCTTTATTGGCTGTTAAAAAACCTAAATCTAACTGAAGTCCAAAGTCACTCATTGATTTATTTAAAAAACCTGCATGTCTTGCTTCATCTCTGGCCATATGAGCAAAACATTCAGCAAGTAGAGGGTTTTTGACTTTAATTCTCTTACTTAGTTCCTTATAGAGTAAAAAACCTGAAAATTCTGATGTGCAACTTCCCTCTAGAAAATCAACAAAAAGCTCTCTTGTCTCAGGATCTAATTTTTCTGCAGCGCCTTCAAATTCACTATTTCTTACAAAATGATGTCTATTGTAATCTTTCCTAAATTCCTCACAAATAGCTTCCAATTCCTCTTCGTTTATTGATAAATCCATATTTTCCATAGCCTCAAAATCTGTTGTATAGAATCTTGGGGACAAAATTGTTTCTTTCGCTGGTATCTTTCCATTATTAATATCTTTTTTATTTTTTGATTCAACAGTTGATTGAGCCATTTTTTTTCGGTTTATTAATACTATTATTTACTATGATTTGTATTTTCGAGGGAAAAGTTAACTTGGTGTTATTGTTTTTCTAATTAACTCCTATTAACTTTTGCCCATTCAATCTTTGAAGTACTCTAGAAATTATTAATTTTAGGGTAATTCTTTTTTCGTCAATAAGAAAGGATTCAATAATACTGGGTTGTTGATTAGGTTTTGATAAAGAAATACTTTTTAATGAACTAATGTCATCCTTCTCAAAGGATAACCAAAAGTTACATGTATCTTTAATTTCACAATTTATTACCCAACATTTATCTCCAGCAATAGGTCTATTTGTGTTAGTGAGGTTAATATTATTTATTTCTAATCCTCTTAGACTAATTTCCTCAGTAAGTGAAGGAATTAGGTGCATATTTATAAATTCTTGGAAAGGCTTTTTCTCTACTGGGAGTTCTTTTTTGGGTTTTGTTATGGGTTTTTCGGGAGTATTAATTTCATTTTTTATAACAACTTTAGTAGCAGAATCACCATTATTTATATCCATGATGACTTTTTCTGATTTAGATTCTTTTAATTTCTCAGAGTTAGGTTTAGTAGTGTTGTTAGATATTTCTTTATTAACCTCAATATTTTTGTCTAAATTTTCTTCCATAAAAAAAAACTATTTACTTTATTATAAATAAAAAAAACATTTTTTAATTAAATTAATTTTCTACCAATCATTATCAGCATTGTCCCAGTCATCTCCACTGTCCGGATTTGAATAATTTAGATCTTTTTTAAAATTATTATCATTCATATTTTTGACTACTCTGTAATTAACAGAAATTGTTGGTTGAGTTTCTCTTATATCCCTTTGTGGCGGCATCTCAACGTTTGGTTCAATATCTTCATAATTATTAGGTGATACGAAATCATCTTCTACCTTTTCAATAGTTTTTTTCCTGAAACTAGTACTTGTAATTGTTGTATTCAATAAAGTGCTTAAAAATAAACCAGAAAAAAACGAAATACTAATTAACTTACCTATACTTACTTCTTGAAGGGTCCATTTAAAGTATCTTAGTGAAGTCTTCTGATTATTATTTGTATATAATAAAATTTGAAAAACAACTATTAAAAAAAGAGTTAAAAGTAAATATTTTTTCTTATACATAATTATAAAAAGTTTTCTTAAATTTTTTTGGTTAATATTTTCATAATATATATTGTGAAAATTTATTTATGTTAATTCTAAATCAATTTGATATTTAAGAATATCGACTTTTATTATTTTTACTTCTATTGCATCTCCTACTTTATATGATTTTTTGGATTTTCTTCCAATCAATAGATTTTGCCTTGACCTGTATTCATACCAATCATTATTAAGAGTGCTTACGTGTACTAATCCCTCTACATTTAGTTCTGATATCTCAACAAAGAAACCATATGTTTGAACTGACAAAATAAATCCACTATAAATATTACCTAATAATTTTTCTGCTTTTCTAACTTTTTTTATATTTATCATATTAGATTTATATTGGTTTACTTTGTACTTGAATTCATTAAGTTTATCTATCACAAACTTGTTAAATAATATTTCTAGATTTTTTGAAATTGATGAATTAAATATATCCCAATTTACTAATTCTAATGAATTACTCTCAGATATATTGATTTCATTTATATTATTTTTCTTTGATTTCTTACCATTTATTATCATATTAAAAATAGAGTACTGATTTATAAGATTTGTGAAGTCAAATCCAGGAATTGTCCATGGAGTAATAAATAATTTTTCTGATTCATCATTAACAGTATCTTTAGATATCAACCTTATTTCATTGTCCTTAAATTCATTAATTAGAAGTTTATGTAAGATTCTTTTTTTATTATCGTCGTCACATAATTTAATTACTTGACTAAATGTCAAATTGCCATCTTCATTAAGCTCTACATCATTATCAATAAATTCTGAATATTTGATAATTTCATTAGCATTAACGTAATCTATTCCATTTGAGATGTATCCTGCACTTTTTAAGCCATATTGGTTTGAATGTTTGAACCAAATTAAATTAGCTTCATATAGTATTGGTGAAAGATAAGTTTGGCAATCTTCTTTATTTAATGATTCAAAATATCCTTTTGAATATTCAGCAGGATTGTGAATAAAAAATTCTTCTAGAGCTTCAATCTTATTCAGTGGCGCAGGAATTTCCACCTTATCCTCCAAAAGATTGTTTTCTCTGAATGAATATGAAATTTCTAGTATTTTATCTAAATCGTCAACATATTCCTTTATAGGTTTTAATACACGAGAGGTTATTCTTGATTTGCTTTTTCTAGATACAAGCGCGTCAGTATGATCACTTCCAACAATAAGAGTGCATTTTACTAAAGTAAGATGAAATGACCAATCAATTATTTCATTATTACTATTTAAATTGATACACAGGCTTATTGCTTCATTCTTTTCACCGAATTTAAATTCAGAATCATTTCTTATGGCTTCACCAAGGTAGTTTTGCCAATCATTTAATAAGGGTAATGATTCAAAGCCTTTGAATAATATTTCTAGAGATTTTTTACTATTAAGATCTACTCTTTCTGCAAGATTATTTGTATGTATCCATAATTTAGTATTTTTATTTTTTCCCTGCTCTATTTGAATCATTGGGAGTATTGGAGAATTATTAGAATTCCAACTTTTGAATAAATAAGAGTTTTTATCTGTAAGGTCTATCCTCTCCCTTTGTTCTATTTTTTTTGATTCAATATGATTTAAATCGTATGATTTAACGATATTGCTTTTAGATAAAACAAAGTCTGCATCAAAGTCTTCATTATTGTTTAGTTTTAGTTCTTGTATCACATGCCCTAGTCCTTCTTCTTGACCTATGGGGAATCTATCAATTTCAACTTTTACTATATTCTTATCGTCTGGATTGAAAGTGTATTTTTTATCCTCTTTTGGAAGTTTAATTTTAGAAAGGATCCTATCGTCTATTGGGATTGCATATACATCATTGTTTATTATTTCTACTTTCGAAAGAAGTATTTGATTTGATCTTTCAAGAATACAATCAACTATTCCTTCAGGTGATCTTCTTCTATATCCCTCTTTTATTATCCTTACTAAAACTTTATCTCCATTCCATGCATAGTTAAGTAGATTTTCTTTAATGTAGATATCTTCTTTGTCTTTTCCTCTTACAGCAAAGCAATAGCCTTTGCTGCTACATCTTATTTTTGCGACAAGATGATCATTATCCTTTATGCAAGTATATTCATTATTTTCATTTTTATTAATTATTTCAAGTTTCTCTAGAGCTGTTAAAGCAATATTTAATTTATCCTTATCAGATTTTTTTGTTATTTTTAATAATCTGCATAATTTTTTATATTCTAAGCCTTCTGACTGATTAAGATTATCAATTATTGAAGATGATGTGAACATAATCTAAATGAAATTATAAATTAATTTAGTGGTATACACTTCATTATTACATCTTATTATCCAAGCTTAAAACTAATTATTTTCTTTCTCTTCTTTTTCTTCTTTTTCGATGACAAAAGAGTTGATAAAAAGCCTTATACCAATGATGAAAAATGTAATGGACGCTATTGACTTAAGAACTACTTCTGGTAAAAAACTTGAAATAGAACCACCTGTTAAAGCTCCTAGTAAACTAGCAAAAACAAGTGCTGAAGAAGATCCTAGAAAAACTGCTAATGGTTTATTTGTAGTGCCACTTATAGTTAAAGTTGCTAGTTGAGTTTTGTCACCTAATTCAGCTATGAAAACGGTTAGAAATGTTGATAGTAATAAACTTAAAACCATTTATAAATAATTTTTGAATGTTTCATAAGCTAAAAATATACTTATCAATATCATTAAAGTACCAGTAAATAAAGCAAATTTGCTAGGAGATATTTTTTTTGAGACCCATTTACCAATAAGAACTCCTACTATGCTAGAGCTTATTAATGCTAGAGAACTTCCAAGAAAAACAACTATTGGCATGCCCGATTCAGCAGAAAGCATTAATGTGGCTATCTGAGTTTTATCGCCAAGTTCAGCAATAAAAATTGTTGTAAAAGTCGTTATAAATATTGAAAAAAAACTTTTTTCTAGATTGTTTTCTTTTTTTTCTAATTTACTATTCATTTTCCTGAAACAGCAATTCTAAAAGTTTTCATCTCTTTACTTTGGTATCCATAATTTGATGAAATATGTTGTTCGCAGCAATCTATTAAAAATTTATCACCAGATTTCAAATATCCTTTAAATGAAGTTGAAAATTCACTTACCCGGCAAAAATGTGGTCTGGTTTCATAAATTAGGCATTTTTTATTTTCTCTGTCCAGGTTTTTACACCAACCGTCTTTAGCCGTCATCGAATTTATCAAGGCTATATCTTCATTGTTAAGTTTGTTAGCCAAATCGCTTCTTTCGTTCAAGTCGAATTTACAACAAGCTCCACAATTTTCTATACATGTCCATGATTTCATAATTTAATTCAATCTTGTAACGTATCAGTACAGTTTGGTCATTTATTTGTAAAAATAGTATCACAAAACATATTCATTAATCATGGCAACACTTATTCCTTTGGCTGTAGTTGCGTTGGCAGGTCCAGCAATAATTGCTCTTGTATTTTACCGTAAATAAAACCAATTCTTTTTGGTGACCTATCTGGAGGGCGTTTATTGGGATTTAGATGGTACTATCGCAAATACTGAATTAGAGGCCCATTTACCTGCTTTTAATAATGCTTTTAATGACCTTGGGATTGATTGGAATTGGGATACTAATACATATATAAAACTTCTAAAGATAAATGGTGGCAAAAATAGGATTGCTTATTACGCTAAATCTAAAAATGATAATTTCTCAGAAGATTTAATTCTCAAAATTCATGAAACAAAGCAGTTTCATTATTTAGAAATTATAAAAAAAAATTGCGTTAGTTTAAAAACTGGTGTTTTTAGATTAATAAATGAATTACATAAAAAAAAAGTAAGACAATTTATTGTTACCTCAAGTTCAAGAATTCAAGTCAATCTACTTGTTGATTATCTTTTTAATGGCTTTAACCCTTTTGAGTTCATTATTTCAAGCGATGATGTTGAATTAAAGAAACCTAATCCATTGCCATATTTAAAGGCAATCCAATTAAGTGGCATAAACAAAAACAACTCAATTGTTTTTGAAGACTCCAATCCAGGATTGAAATCTTCCCTGGCAGCTAACTTGCCAACAATTTTTGTTCCTTCAAATATCCCAATTGTTCTTGAGGAAAATATTAAAGTAGATTGTATTTTAGACAGTCTTGGTGATCAGAATAATGTGGCAAATGTAATTAAAGGCCCTAAACTAAAAAAATCATATATTGACTTTAACTTTCTAAGTGATTATTTAGTGTCTTTTAGAAATGCAAAAAACTAATTTTTCAAAAATAACCTACCAGTTAAATATTTTATTTTTTGGATTTCTAAGTGATACTTGGAGAACGAAATCTATTGGTCTAATTTCTGTTTTGACAGGTTATTTTTTGTTCGCTAATTTTATTACAAAATTTATATCTGAAGGTAAAAATGAGTTAATAATGGTCCCAATAATTATTATTTTTATTGAAATCATCATAAGAATTAAACCTGCAGCAAGTTCAAAATTTTATTATCTATGGACAGTAGTTGATAAATTAAGAATTGGTTCAATTTATGCCGTTATACTTGAAGCATTTAAATTAGGATCTTAAAAGCTACTCTTCTTCTTCTTCTTCTTCAATAGGATAAACAAATCCTTGAGCTTTTCCAGTTAAAACTGATTTACCTAAAGATATAGCTTTTTGAGCTGCTATTGCTGCTTTTCCTTTCCAAACAGCGTGCCTTTGGTTCCTTTTGCTCTTTGATTTTTTCTTCTTTGGTACAGCCATTCCGTTTACTTGTTTCCATATAACAATATAACCTTTAACTGGTTATCTCCAAAACTTTTGAGTATATTTTGTTTATATACGTCAATTTTTTAAATAAGCATATATGCTTTATTAATCACTTATAAAGATTAGTGTTTAGATCAAAATTCTCATATTCAGATTCTAAATCAAGTTATTCGGATCTTCTAGAAGATATTGAGACGGGAAAAATAGAATCAATATTTTTCTATCCAAGGCAGAGAGAAATTGATGTTCTGTATAAAAATGGCGATAAATTTAAAATACCTATCCTTTACAACGATCAATTAATCCTTGAAAAAGCTACTGAAAATAAGGTAGATCTAACTATTAACAATAGTAGAAAAGAAGCCTCAGCTGCTAATTCATTTGCTTCAATAAGTCTTTTCTTGATTTTCATATTAGCTATAGTCTTAATCTTGAGGAGTACATCAAAATTGGCTTCTAGAGCTTTTGGTTTTACTAAAAATCAAGCTAAATTTGTAACTATTGATGATGTAGATACGAGATTCGATGATGTAGCTGGTGTCCCTGAAGCCGCTGAAGAATTAAAAGAGGTAATAACATTTTTGAAAGAACCAAAGAAATTTGAAAATCTTGGAGCAAAAGTACCTAAGGGAGTTCTTTTAATAGGCCCACCAGGAACAGGTAAAACATTATTAGCAAAAGCAATCGCTGGTGAATCAGGAGTCCCTTTTCTTTCAATATCGGCATCAGAGTTTGTAGAACTTTTTGTTGGTGTTGGAGCTAGTCGAGTTCGTGATCTGTTCTCTAAGGCTAAGGAAAAATCTCCTTGTATAATTTTCATTGATGAAATTGATTCCATCGGTAGGCAAAGAGGGTCTGGGATTGGTGGTGGAAATGATGAAAGAGAACAAACCCTTAATCAGCTTCTAACTGAATTAGATGGTTTTGCTGATAATTCTGGGATTATTGTTTTAGCAGCAACAAATAGACCAGATATTTTGGATGCGGCATTATTAAGACCAGGTAGATTTGATAGGAAAATTGAAGTAATGCTTCCAGATTTAGATGGAAGAAAAAAAATTCTTTCAGTTCACTCACTTTCCAAACCACTTTCAAGCGAAGTTGACTTAGGATATTGGGCTTCAAGAACAGTTGGATTTTCGGGAGCGGATCTTGCAAACTTGATGAACGAGAGTGCTATTCACTGTGCAAGAGACGAATCTAAATTGGTCAGTGATCTTCATATAGAAAATGCTCTTGATAGAATTACCATTGGCCTGAGAAGCTCATTAATAACTTCTCCTAATATGAAAAAAATTATTGCTTATAACGAAGTAGGTAGAGCAATTGTATCTGCTGTGAGAAATGGAATTGAATCAGTTGATAAAATTACGATTTTACCTAGATCTGGATCTATAGGAGGATTTACAAAAATATGCCCTGACGAAGATGTAATTTCTAGTGGATTGATTTCAAAAAAATTATTATTTTCAAAAATTGAAATTGCTCTAGCTGGAAGAGCAGCAGAAACGATAGTTTTTGGTGAAGGTGAAATTACACAATGCTCCATGAATGATATCTCTTATGCGACGAATATCGTAAGGGAAATGGTTACAAAATATGGATTTTCAATTATTGGTCCAATTTCAATGGATTCTGATAATAATGAAATGTATTTAGGAGATGGACTATTTAGGAGAAAGCCTCTCATAGCAGAAAATACCAGTTCTAGAATAGATAATGAAATCATAAATATTTCTAAAATTTCATTAAATAATTCAATAAAAATATTAAAAAAAAATAGAGTCTTATTAGATAAATTAGTTGATATACTTTTAAATCAAGAAACTATAGATAAAAAAGTTTTTATATTAACAACTTCTAAATTGTTGAAAGTTTGATTTAATGGCTTTAAATTAAAAAAAATATTTTCTTGATAATTAAAAACAATATAACTAAGTTATTAGTAACACTTTCATTTTTACTTATTCTTCCATTTGTACAAAAACAATGGTTTAATTTGTATTCACTCAATATTAATGATATTTCCTTTTATTCAATACTTTACTATTTGAGCGGAGCAATATGTCCATCTTTGGTGTATATAAACTCTTTAAAAAACTATACATACTATAGTTTTACTAGGGATAAAATCCATAGTATAAAAATAATTAAAGGGAAAAAATTACTATTCTTAGTAGCAATTAATTTAATATTTCTCTCTTACTTAATAGCTGATTATATATATATAAATTTTGATCTTATAACTAATTTATTTCTTGAAGGAATTAATGTACCAAAACCTGATATTCCACAGTTAAGTTTTTTCATATTTTTAATTTCTATCCTATTAATTTTTAAGAAAACTAGGTTTCTTTTAAAAAAGATAATATTGGTAAATTTTATTTTTATTTCTTTCTATCTTTGGCATCTTCAAATTAATAATATTAGTGTTGATGATCAGTTTCATATTTATAGATATTTTGGCTTAAACGACTTAAATTTAATTAATCTTTTTATCCTAGTCGCCATAGAAATTTCTTTTTATACGTGGTCCTTTTTATCATATAAAACTAATTTGAGCGATTGGATCGTTCCCAAACCTCAAAAAGGTGATTTGGTCACCTTTTTGAATATATTTACTTTTTATTTTTTTATAATTATTTACTACTCATTGCTTACTTAAATGTTTCAAATTCTTCTATAGCGCAGAAAAATATTCCTTACTACCTTTGGGGTCCTCTAACATTGTTTTCTCCCCGGGGGTCCAGTTTGCTGGACATACTTCATCGGGGTTTGCCGCAACGTATTGATAACCTTGAAGAATCCTTAGCGTTTCATCAACATTTCTACCTACAGGAGCCTTGTTAACAGTCGTATGCATAACTACTCCTTCGGGATTTATAAGAAATAAACCTCTATCAGCCTCCCCATCATCATTTAGAACATTGTACGCCTGGCAAATTTCTCTTTTTAAGTCAGAAACTAACGGATAGTTAATATCACCTATACCACCTTCATTTCTTGGGGTTTGTATCCAAGCCAAATGACAGTGTTTGCTATCAACTGATACCCCAAGTATTTCCGTATTAAGTGCCGAGAAATCTTGGTATCTATCGCTAAATGCAGTGATTTCAGTTGGACATACAAATGTAAAATCTAGTGGGTAAAAGAATAGAACAACCCATTTACCTCTTAGACCTGAAAGTGTAATCTCCTTAAACTCTTGATCATATACTGCTGTAGCACTAAAGTCTGGTGCTTCTTGGCCAACTCTTAAGCTCATGAAAAAATTTGTCCTTAATTAAATTATGTATGGTCTTATTGACCGTAATAAGTATTATAATTTTATTAATAAAGAATTAGCAAGTTTTTTTTTTATTCAATGAAATGGCACTATTCCTTTACTAGGAAATTTACAATTTTGAATCATAACAAACTTTTAAAAAATCTCAAAAAGGAGTTAATTAAATATCCCATTATTAGGCTTGACAATAAAAATTCGAATTAAAAGAAATTTTATTTTATTTAAGATTCCTTAAAATTTAACTCTCTATAATTATAAATATTCTTTTTAATATTTTTAATTATGGCTAAATATATTGAAAGACTAAAGGAAAAAGTTAAAATAAAAAAATTTGATTCTAATCAGCCAATCGGAGCTTGGATTTTCGTTGTAATTTTGAATATAGTTGGATTTGCAGGTTATTTTTACTTAAAGGTAAATCATATAGAATTAGGTAGTTAAAAACTTATCTTATTTCCCTCTTATTAATTGAGCGACAAAAATTTTTTAGTCTTTCCTTTCTCGTTAAGTCAGGTAAAGTCCAAATTGATTCTGTATCAGGTAATGGATCTTTGCTCCATTCTTTGAATTCTTCTATTATCGAAGCATTATTTAATTTTGATGCATATTGCTTTCGTTTTTTTAAATATTTTCTTATCACTGTAAGATTTGCCTCAATATATTCCCTCATAATAATTACTAAATCTCATATTAATTTATCATCTACCAAGTTCTACTTTAAAGAAAAGATTAATTAGACATTTTGAACTGCTTGAAAAAGTCCAAACGAATAACCTCCTATTAGAATCCAGCCAAGTACGCTTGATATTATAGTAGATCTCCTGTTATGTCTCCTTAAAGCTGATTCAATCATTTCATTAACTTCATCTCTATTAAGGTATTCTTTCTTGGAGTTTTTTTTCATTTTTTTTTCTTTTTACAATAAACGAATTTATAAGAAAGTGAGCTTATGATATTTTCTTATAAGTAAGAGTTTTATTTTTGATGATTTTATAAATATTTTTATACTTAACAGTTAATATAATTAAATTTTAAGAGAATTTTTAATATTATAAGATAATGTATTTGAATTGAATAATCATAGCTTTTATACAAACAATGAATATTAATGATAAATCTGTTTTAGAGATGCTTAATAAACTTATTATTATTAATAGGCTGAATAAAAGTCAAATTCTTCAAATGGTAAATTTAGTTTCAATATCTATTGATTTCAATGATTTAAAGGATAACTTGAAATGGGAAAGTTCTAAATCATTTCATCAAAAAATTTAAAATAAACTCATTGTTTGATAATTATTAATTCTTGAGATTTTCATAAGAGATGCTTAATAGTTAATTGAATTAATTAAGAGTTTTATAAATTACTTATATAAGCTATTCAAATAATTTTTTGATAGAGATTTTTCTTATGAGAAATTTGCTCTTGACTACTATAGTTAATTGTTGTTTTCTTATCTTTGCTAAATGATTTAATTAATATTGTAGAAGTGATTATTATTATTATTATTATTAGTAAATCTCCAACGGTAATCCCTCTTTCCTTTAGATTCATAATTAAACATATATTTTGTTTAAATATAGCCTTTATTGTTTAATAAACTAATATTTTTTACAAACGTGCTAAAAACACACATGAAGGAAATATAAAAAGAATATAAAATTATTGAGACTATAACCTTTTAAGTCATATAAAAAAAATAGATGAATTCATTTAATGGAAGTCAAAAAAAAAATTAGTATTTCTAACGCTCCTTATTTTTTCTCTGAAGAGATGATTATCACAAAAAAATCACTTAACGAAAATCAACTCAAATTTACTTATCAAAAACAGTTAATCTCAGATCTAGATAATAAGCACAAGGAATGGTCAAAATCGATTAACAGTAAATTTTAAAAGCTTTCCTGGATTATATTTAAAAGTTTATTTCTTTTAATTGTATTTTTTTCTTCCCAATTAAGTGTTACTTCATCATTAATGATAGGTTTTGCTTCATAAGCTAAATACCAAAGAATAAATCCAACAGGAAATAAT
Organism: uncultured Prochlorococcus sp.; assembly: GCA_902518475.1. Lineage (GTDB taxonomy): Bacteria > Cyanobacteriota > Cyanobacteriia > PCC-6307 > Cyanobiaceae > Prochlorococcus_A. Next base: position 103,617 of record CABYGI010000001.1, read on the forward strand.
AAAATATGCATAGCAAAATTAGTTGACTTAAATCAAATATAGTGCAACACTTATAATGTGCAAGTGTGACACTAATTTTTTTAAATTATGCCTTCTCCGAGGAAAAGAATTGGTTTTTTGCCAAGTGAAGAAGTGCATGAAATTATTGAAAAATTGTGTATAGCTTATGAGTTTAGTCAGTCAAAAGTCACGGGTTTATTGGTTGAGGAAGCGTTGAGGTCTCGAGGTTTAATAAATGATTCATATGGTCATAATCAAAATGTAAAAAAAGATTTTATAAACTTTTCTTTTGATCACGAAATACTTTGTGAAAATAATAAATCACTACTTAATGTAGACGAATATGCAGTTAATAAAAAAGTATTATCTGATGATATCAAAATGATGCATGAATTTATTGAGTTTAAGTATTTTAAGAAAGTTATGAAGCGAAATAACAACATTATTGAATAAATAGTGTCACACTATTAATGTTTATATGAGAATGCCTTTCAATGGAATTTAGAAATTAAGCAAAGATAAATATTTTTGAATATTTCTAATCAACTTCTTAAAGAGGGATCCAAAATAAATTGAATATTTAAAAATTCAGCGGACTAAATCTTCGTGGAGATATGAATCTTAGCCCGCTTTAAAAAAGTAGCAATAAAAAAATATAAATACAATAAGTATTTAAATTTACTTTTGATTTAATATTGGAGTATAAAAACTCTAAATATAAATGGCAGTAAGTGAATTAAATGAAGATACACAGGAACAAATATGTGATTTTCTTGAAAATCTTCAGCAAATTGAGAAACTTAAAAATAAAGATATACGAATTTTGCTTGATAAGATTGTTAGAAAATATGGAGGAAAAGTAGTAAATAAATGAACGCCTATTAATCCCACTATTAGTTTTGCTTACTTTACCAAGTGTTGTTCATAGCTCCCACTTAAATAATCATAGAGAACTTACAGTCACCTCAGAAAGCACTTGGGAATTAATCGAGTTGGCAAAATACCCTAAAGATAAAGGTGTAATAGAATATTTAGCATATAGGTGCTCTAATTGCCTTATTAAAGTGAAATATATGGTAACCAATCTTATGAAGAACCTATTGTAGTTGAATGTGCAAGAGATGGCATAAATAGTCAAAATTAATTATGCATAGAAAAAAAATTAAATGATTTCCCACATGGGTAATAAATGGAAAACTAATTTTAGATGTACTTTCACTAAAAGAGTTATCAAAGTTGGCTGAATTTAAGAATAAAGGAAAATGTAAGATGATTAATGACTAGATATTAAAGGTTATTTCTTGAGTACCTTTCATACATCCTCCAGCTGGATAGTTAATTACTTTTTTTGATATTAATCCAATACTTATAGCAACTATTCCAATACCAAATAAAGCTCTTGATCTTTTGCTTGAGATGAGATATTTCATTGGGTATTTATAATTATTAAATAGCAGGAATTGTTAAATCATAACGTAAATTTTTTGTTTATAAAAAATAACAAGTAACCCTAAATCAATAATTTACTAAAAATGGTTTTATTGATTAGATATCTTGAAAATCCTTAATCAAAAATGCTTATATATTTTTTTTCTTTATTTTTAGTTTGAATTTGACAATCTTTTTATAATTAAAATGAAACTTTTTTTTTATGAAAAATAAAGAATTTAATGTAACTCAAGGAATGGCTTTGTTACTTTTGAAGCCATTAAATTTACCCGCCAACTACGTTTTAAATCTCATAATTTACATAACTAATCCTAGTAACAATATTGGATACTAATAGTCTTCCCAAACTGGTTTGGTTCTCCTCCACCCTTGAGCGATTAACTTTCTCCATTCATTTCTAGCTTTATCTACTTCAAGTTCTTCTCTGGTTGTCATAAGAGGTGGTTCTTTTCCTAAAACACCAAGAATTCTTCCAGAGTCAATAAACATATATTCAAAAAATTTATCTTTATTTTGATTATTCTTTGAAAACCTTTTAACCCTTGAACGATTCGAATTTATAAGCCAAAAATTTTCTGTCACTCTTACTTATTTTATGTTTTCTCAATTGGAGCCATTGTTAATCCTTTGCTGAATAATTGCTCATGATATAGCTCTGCCTGTTCAAGATTACCTCTCCACACCTCTGCAGATCCTGTCTTGTCAACTTTGATGGTTAGATCCCATGCCCTTTGTTCACTCATGCTTGAGATTATTGTTAAAAGACAATTTGCAACATTCTGAAAGGTATTAACATCGTCATCAAGAACTATAACTCTTGCTTCTGGATATTTTGCTTTAGATTTTTTTGGTTCTAAGACTGTGGCAAGTGAATTAAACATTATTGTCTTTAATAGTTTAATTAAATTAAAATTTCACCTATTTTCTTCAATTGAAAAACTATTTAAAATGTCTCGAGCGTGACTTGAACACGCGACCTGCGGGCTATGAATCCGCCGCTCTAACCAGCTGAGCTACCGAGACATGAGAATATTGTAAGGCATTAGTTGTACTTAATTACCATTTTGAAAATTTATTTGTTTGTAGGCCTCATATATAGCTATTCCGCATGCTACAGACAGGTTTAGACTTCTAACACCTTTTTGATCATTCTTTCCAGTCTGTATATTCGGCATAAATATTGATATTAAAAAGTTGCTTTTATCAATAATGGAATCTGGTAATCCTGAATCTTCTCTCCCAAATAGCAAAATATCATCTTGTTTAAATTTAAAATCCTTCAAATATAATCCATTTTTTTTACTAAAAGATATTATTCTTTTTGTTGATTTTGACGCTAAAAATTTTTCAAAATTCTCATACTGATTAACAGTCACAAGAGGCCAATAGTCTAATCCAGCTCTTTTTAAATATTTATCTTCTAGTTTAAAACCCAAGGGCTCTATAAGATTTAAAGGTACATTATAGGCAGCACATGATCTGGCAATATTACCAGTATTTTGCGGGATTCTAGGTTCAAAAAGAGAGACTTCCAATTTTAAGTAGGTATTTCAATACTTATTTCATCTATTTTGATTGCTCTGCCGTTTATAGCCAGCCAATTATCTTTTGATATTTTGGTTATTCTCTTTTGAAGTTCGCCGATTCTTTCAATATATGTATTACCAATTTTATATTCAGAGACCAGACTCCAACCTACTTGTTCTCCAACAATAATTGTTATGCTTTTTCTTTTCATTAAGAGATTTATAAGTGAATTCATTTTTGTTGACCATTCATTTTGTTCCTTGCCAATACTTTTCATAACGAACCCGCCAATAGAATCTATTAATAATGGACCTTCTTCTTTCTTTAATGTATTTAATAGATCTGTCGTTTCTATTAATTTCCAATCTTTTGGCCTTCTTTTTCGATGTAAATTAATTTTATCTTGCCATTCTTTATCTTCCAAATTGTTTTCAGATAAGGCAACATATGATAATTCTTTTACCTCCTTTGCAAGATGCTCTGCGAATTCACTTTTGCCACTCTTTGTCCCCCCTGTAATAAAAACTATATGAGATGAATATTCACTAATACTTAAATCCTGGGCATTCATAAATTCTCTATTATTTAGAGAAATACCACCATGTTGCTAAAGGAATAATTGTGGCAGCTATTAACAAACCTATAACTATATAAGTAGCAGTTGAACTTTCAGTATCTTTTGATCTCATAGTGTTAAAATTTGGATCCACTACAGGGTTATCAATAGATGAAGGCTGACTTTTTTCGTAATTTATAACAGTCTTTTGTTGAGTAATACCAAAATATTTATTTATACTAGGAATTTCATTTGCGTATATAGTGGAGGGGATGAGAATAAAAATTAAGCCAGTAAAGATAATAGGAAGTATATATTTATTGATGTTTAAGTTCATATTTAAAAGGTTTTGGTTAATTATATATTAAAAACAATATGTTTGAGCAATTTTTAATGTACTAAACAATATAATATTTGCATAATTTAATAAGAAATAACATATTTAAAATATGGGATTTAATGGGAAATCATTAATAATAATCGGCGCCATACTCTTTATTTTTCAGATAGCAAATTTCATTTCAATAGAAACAATCACTCCTGAGCTTGAAAGAGCACAAGTGTTAGCTGCAATAGCTTCATTAATTATTACTTTGATAGGTTTTTTATTTAAACAATTCGAACCATTAGCTGGTGAGAAAGCTGCATTAAAAGGAGAAAATAAGTTTCTTTTCGATAGAAACATGCCGGATGAAGTTATTGATGAACTTGCATGGGGTTCTGAAGCGATATTAACTTCTACAGCAGCTGCAGCAATATTAATCCACAATGATGGAGTTAATATATTGAGGAGGGGAATGACTTCAAGTAATGATTTTAAACCCGGAGAAACTTGTCTGAGATCTATAAAAGATATGAAATTAATATCATTGGCAAACACTAAATTTTATCCTGGAAGAGATGAATTTTTTAATTTTTGTGCCGACATTCCATCTATTTTAGTGGTGCCTATAAACAATAAGGCTTTTATTTTGGTAGGAGGTTGGAGTGCTAAGTGTTTTACGAAGTCTGATGAAAAATGGATTAATAATTGGTCAAAAAAAATTAATAATATTTTTTCAAAAAATAAAATTTAAAAATAAATTATTGATTTAACTCTTTTATCTGTTGCCTTAAAACTTAGGGATTTAGTATTAATATCATAGTAAGCATTTTCTGAAGTTGTTTCATATTTATTATCATTATTTTCACCTTTTACTATATATTTTACAGGATTAAAAAATTCAATAATATTGTCAGAACCCAACTTTGCTTTTCCTGAATATAGGATGATATTTTGATCCTCAAATTTTATATTTCCCTCTAAAAGATAGGTTTTAGTCTCTTCTATGTTCCAAACAAAATTATCAGCATATATGAATTCCTCATCTTGATTAACAGTTTTTAATTCCACATTCCCTTTCAATTTTAGGAGTTTATTGTTATCTGATAATGTGGATTCATTTGAACTAATAATATATTCAATTTCTTCTCCATTAAAAATATTTATTATGGGTTTTTCTGATTCATAAATTAATTTTATATTGTTATAAATTGAATTTGGACTGGTCAATGAATATATTTTTTCACCTTTTTTAGAGAAAATATTCATATCTAAACTATCTATTTTTTGTATCGCTTTATTTTTGATTACATTTGGGGCACAACCAAGCATAACAAATGGTAAGAAAATTATTAAACTATAAATGTTTCTCATACTCCAGCTTATTTATGATTGGACTAGGTTTGGGAAGACATGAATTGCTATTTAGTAATCCCCAACTTAATTGTTGTTCCCAAGAAATTTCCTCTTTGTATATTGAACCAAGTTGTTTATTAATTTTTGAAGATAATTCGGGTAATAAAGGTAGTAATAATAATCCTATTATTCGGGTACTTTCTAATACGTTGTAAATAATTTCTTTAACTTGGGGTAAATTATCTTTATTTTTTATTAAAATCCATGGCTGTTCATCATTCAAATACAAATTTGTATGAATTGCTAGGCTAAGAACTTCATTAGCTGCAAGGTCTAATTTGTAGATATCAAAGTTATGAATATATTTTTTAACAGCAATTTTGGCATAATTCTTTAATTTATTTTCACTTAAAAAATTATCGTTATTTGGCACTTTATTATCAAACCATTTTCTAGACATAGATGATGTTCTATTTAGTAAATTACCAATTGTATTGGCTAAGTCATTATTGATAATGTCAACAAATCTTTTATCTTGAAAATCTCCATCATTTCCTAGTGATATGTCTTTAATGAGGTACCACCTTACAGGATCATTTCCATATTTTGAAAGCAATAGGTCAGGGTCGAGTACATTTCCTAAGCTTTTACCCATTTTTTGGCCCTCCCTAGTAAGAAACCCATGTCCAAAAACTTTTTTAGGCACTTTCATATCAGCAGAGATGAGCATTGCAGGCCAATATACAGCATGGAATCTCAATATATCTTTACCAATTAAATGAACATCAGCGGGCCATCCACCTTTAATTGATTTTTCCAATGTATGTTCTGTTGCATCAGAACTAATGGCACTTACATATCCAAGTAAAGCGTCAAACCATACATAAAAAGTATGTTTATCGTAACCAGGCACAGGAATCCCCCATGAGACATTTGTTCTTGAAATTGAAAAATCCTTCAAACCTCTAGAAACAAAATTTATAATTTCATTTTTTCTTTCAATTGGCTCTATAAAAGAAGGTTCGTTGATAATTTTCTCAATTTCTTTTTGATATTTTGAAAGCCTAAAAAAGAGATTCTCTTCATTTTTCCATTCTAGATTTTTTTGATGTATGGGGCACTTGTATGTTGATGAGTTTTCTGGATTATCTTTAAATTCTTCACAACCGACGCAATACCAACCTTTTTGAACTCCCATATAGATATCATCTGATGCTTTTACTCTTTCATAAAATTCATTAACAACAAATTCATGATTTTTTGAGCTTGTTCTTATAAATTTATCAAAGGATATATTCCAATTTTTCCAATTATTATTAAAGACTTCTGAGATTTCATCACAATGTGATTTTGGTTCAATACCCTTTTCATTAGCTGTTCTTTGTATTTTCAAACCATGTTCATCAACACCAGTGATGAACATAACATCTTCACCTGCAAGCCTTTTATACCTAGCTATTGAGTCACAAATGATTGTTGTATATACACTTCCTAAATGAGGCTTATCATTAACATAGTATAAAGGTGTAGTAATGACAAAAGTCATAAAGCTTTTTTTATTAATACTAACAGATATTTTTTAAACTAATAACAACGTATTATATTTATTATCTTATTAATAAATAAACTCTAAAAGATTACTATCATTTATAATATATTTAACTTTATATGTTTTATTACTATATATTTCTATTGATACAAAAAGAGTAATAAGTATTTCTAGTGAATAATCTGGAAAATAAACCAAAGCAATATTTTTTTTATGATTAATCCACTTAACAAATATTATTTTATAAAAAGCTTTTTTTTCATTATTAAAAAATAATGTTAAATACTTAAATTTATCATTTTTAAAAATATTATTATTCTCTGATTGTCTATTCTTTGAATAATCAATAATCTTAGATACTGAATCTTTACTTAGAGCTTCGTAATTATTAATTTTATTATAGACTTGCCTTTGTATAATTAAATCTAGATATCTTCTTAATGGTGATGTGCATTGTACATACATTTTAAGGCCTAATGATTCATGGATTCCTGGCTTAGTAGTTATGTAACTTCTTCCCATATATTGTTTTAATATTATATATTTAATATCACTATCATTGTACCTATTAAGTATTTCAGATGGACTGCAGTTTAATTTCTGGATCCTAAATGCAGCCGCTAAATTATATTTATCAATAAATAAACTTGTTACATAACCCATTAATATCATGGATTCTGCAACTATAATTTGTGATATTGTTTTCTCTAATTTAGTTAGTATGATCTTGTCCTCATATAATTTAATTTTACTATTAGGACTTTCAAAAATAATTGCTCCTTGTTTTTTCCTAAATTTAATACTTTTTTCTAACAAATTTTTAATCTCAATTAATTCTATTTCTTCTTTAGGTTCTATTTCTAATATTTCATTTGCATCTTCATATGTTAATTGATATTTTGGTTTTATTATTGCTTCAGTTATTTCAAATTTATTTATTGATCCATCGTCATTGAATTCTATTGCTGCACTAATAGTTTCTGAAACTTTATTTTGAGCTAGATTTGCCTTTTCAAGAATATCTTCAGGTAGCATTGGGACATATTGATCAATTAAATATAAACTACTATTTCTCTTTCTTGCATTTAAATCAACATTAGAGTCATGCAAAAAGAGTTTGCATGGATTACTAATATGTATCCATAAATTTTTTTTATTTCCTTCTTTTATTTCTAATGAAAAAGCGTCATCAACCTCATGTGGATCATCAGAGTCAATAATATATGTTTTTAAATTAGTTAAATCTTTCAAATATTTGAGATATTAATTATAGTTTCAACTACATTCAATATAAATTATCCTTCAGGATTTACGAAGGGTAAAAGAGCTACAATTCTGGCTCTCTTTACAGCTAATGTAAGATCTCTTTGTTGCTTAGAGGTTAAACCTGTCATCCTTCTTGGTAGGATTTTGCCTCTCTCAGTTATGAATTTTTTTAGTAGTTCTACATCTTTATAGTCAATAGGATCCCCTGGTTTGATAGGTGATAATTGTTTTTTAAAAATTGAATTAGGCATGATTTAATTTGATTTGATTACTTAATTTCTTTGTGAATTGTCATCCTGTTTAAATGAGGATTAAACTTTTTTAGTTCTAATCTTTCAGTTGTATTTCTACGATTCTTTTCAGTAGTATATCTTGAGACACCATTTGATCTCTTAGGATCTGTGCTTGTCCTAGCTTCAGTACATTCCAGGGTCACTACAACTCTTGTCCCTTTTTTGGCCATTTTAATTAATGCTTTATTGTATAATTTTCTATTGTACATCTTCAACAAACTTTTTTGAAGATATACTCATTTCTTTTATCATCATTGATTAAAAAATATATATGAAAGTTTCTCAAAATTGGCTGAATAATTTAGTAGAAATTACTTCTAGTCCCGAAGATCTCTCTGAGAAATTGTCTATTGGTGGATTTGAGGTTGAATCATTAGAAGATTGTTCAGAAAATGTAAATGGTGTTGTTTTAGGTAAGGTATTATCTGTTTTAAAACACGAAGGATCTGACAAACTTTCAATTTGCCAAGTCGATATTGGTAATTCAAAGAATTTACAAATTATCTGTGGTGCGCGCAATATTAAACCAAATATTTATGTTTATGTTGCTACTGTCGGCGCGAAATTAAATGCTGTTGATTTAACTATTAAAAGAAGTGAAATTCGAGGTGTCATGAGTGAAGGAATGATATGTTCACTGCAGGAACTGGGTTTAGAGGACTCTAGCGAAGGGATAGAGATAATTGATGATGATTTAGCCTTAAAATATGAACTGGGCACTCCAGGGTCTGAATTGCTTAAATTAAATGATTTTATATATGATTTAGCCATTACAGCTAATAGACCTGACGGAATGTCTGTTGTAGGTATAGCACGTGAAATTTCTGCCCTTTTAGAATCCACCTTAAATTTTCCAGAATTAAACCATAAATATAATATTCATTTACTTAAGGGAATTAAATTATGTCCAGAGGCTATAGAATCAAATTGCATTTATACAATAAGCTGCATTGATGGAGTAAATGGAGAGAAATTATCGCCAAATTGGCTTAAAGACCGTATAGAAAAATCAGGTATAAAATCTATTAATCTTCTAGTTGATTTGACAAATTATATTCTTTTAGAACAAGGTCAACCTTTACATGCGTTTGATAAAGATAAACTGTCAAACTTAATTGGTAAGGAAGTCTCTCCAGATGATTTCTCTGTAAGAAAAGGCAAGGATAATGAAAGCCTTATTTGCTTAGATGGTAAAGAATATGAATTAAATGACAATATCACAGTTGTTACTTGTTGTGATAAACCGGTAGCTATTGCTGGTGTGATAGGCGGTTTAGAGACTTCTGTAACTAATACCACCTCATCTATTTACCTTGAAGGAGCTGTTTTTAATCCAGTTACTATAAGAAAATCATCAAAGGCGGTTGGCATAAGAACAGAATCTAGCAGCAGGTATGAAAAAGGGATTTCATCAAAAAATACAATAAGTGCAGTGACAAGGGCAATTAATCTTTTAGAAGAATATTTTTCCATTAATTCACCAATCATCAATACTTCGAATTTAATTAAAAATGAGGATATATTTATTAAACTACGAAGAAATCGAATACATAAAATTCTTGGTCCATTAATAATTAATGATCAATTTGAAAAAAGAAATTTATCTGATAATGAAATAGTTGATAAATTAACACTCATAGGTTGTACTTTAAAGAATAAAGAATATGGCTGGGATGTAGCAGTAATCCCAAATAGATCACATGATTTAATAAGAGAAATAGATTTAATTGAAGAAATTGCGAGATTAATAGGTTATGACAGATTCGACTTAAACCTTCCTAATCCAATTAAGCCTGGAAAATTGTCATCAGAACAGTTGGCATTGAGAAAACTAAAAAATGGTTTTACAGAAAATGGTTTTAACGAGGTACTAAGCTACTCTATTGTTCCCGAAGATAATGAAAAACTTATAAAGATTTCTAATCCTTTGTTATTAGAAACTAGTTGTCTAAGAGATAATATCTGGAAAGAACATTTGGAGATAGTAAATCGTAATATAAAAGCTGGACAAACAAGTTGTAATATATTTGAAATTGGAAATGTTTTTCAAAAGAAATCTGAGTTCATTCAAGAAGAAGTTCTAAATGGTTCCATTTATGGAAATAGAAAATTTGGAAAATGGATAAATTCGGATAAAGATAACGATTTAAATTATTTCCAGGCCAGAGGGAAGTTAAAGGAGGCTTTATCATCATTGAATATAAAAATTGAGGATAAACCTACTGATTCAATTGATTTTCTTCATCCAGGAAGAACAGCGAAATTATTTATTGAAGGGAAAGATGCGGGCTATTTTGGTGAAATACATCCCAAACTAATATTAGAAAAGAAGTCATTAAAAAAAGTTTATTTGTTTTGCATAAATGTTTCTATCCTTTTGGGAGCTAGTACAAGAAAAAATAAATGGATTCCAATATATAAGCCATACCCAATTGTTCCGAAAATGGAAAGGGATATAAATTTTGTTTTCAGTAAGAAATTTTTAATTAGCGAAATAACAACACAGATAAGAAAAACTGGAAAGAATCTCTTGGAGGATGTTAGTTTAATTGATGTTTTTGAAGATACTAAATTTGGAGATGATCATATAAGTTATACATTTAGATTATCTTATAGAAATAAAGATAAAACATTACTAGACTCGGACATAACATCAATACATTCAAATATCATATCTAATATTGAAAAATGCTTTAATACCAAATTGAGAAATTAATTGTATTACTAATCTAATATGAGACTAAAATTTAGTCTATTTATTATTCTTATATAAGACGAATAATAACCCTATAAAACTAAGTAATGTTGTAATATAGAAGGTGATGATCAATATTCTTTCTCTATTACTATCTTCAGTGCTGTGGGTGCAAGTACCTCAGTGGTCAAATGATTGGTCAAAATGTGCTGTTGATGTTCCTGACAGTTCCTGTCATTGGTACATAACTGCACCTGATAACACTTTTGGTGAAGGATTTGATTGGGCAAGCGCGCCTTGGTTTGACGCAAACGGTTTAAGCGATGTCCCTAGTATCGATAAACAAACTGCTATTCAAAAGCTCCAAAATTAGTAGTACTGTCTTTAAGACAGTGCACTAAGACATAAAAGCATGTAATAGCAAGACTTATTAGCAATTATTAATTTCTTGGACATTGAAAGGACATAATTAATTTATTTATTATTCATTTTTTAATTCTTCCAAGGCATTCGATTCATTCAAATTGACAAATTAATATATCTTACTTATCTACTATGAGACTATATAGTAGACTTATAATAAGTCTTATATAAGAAGTACTATACAACTAAATTTATATTTTTTAAATACAATTTTATTTTAGATTTCATGAATAGATAATTATTGTTTTCATAAATTTAAAAAAATCAAATATTTTCAACATAACAGCTTTCTTATATGAGACTATTAATTGGACTTATAATTAGTCTTATTTAAGAATTAGTATACTTCTATCTATATAGATTTTTTAACAATTGATAGGCTTCATTTAATTTTCTCATTTGATCTGTTGAACCTCCAGCATCTGGATGCGTCTCTAAAGCGATTGATTTATAGGCCTCCCTAATTTTACGGAACGTATGAGCTGATCCTGCGGATGTTGATAAATTCAATAATTTAAGTGCTCCATGTACTGTCATTGTTGAGTCCAATGTTTCAAATGAATTTGATCTATTATTTCTCTTAAATCTACTTACAAACCTTCTCATAAGTGTTGGTATTCTATTTATCAAATCTGATGTAGCAAAAGGGTCTTCCAAAACGCCAATCATTAATAAAACAATTTCAAGGGATGGATTTTTCTTTATCCAAAATGGGCATAATTCTGACATTAATTTATTGGCTGCAGTCCATGTAAAGGGTAGATTTTCAGTTCCTTCAAGATTTGGCCATATATCCCTTTCAAACCAATCCATCGATGCTTCTATTATATGATCATTAGGAACTGATCCATATAAGGTTTTCCAATGACTAATTAACTCAATTCGACATTTTATTAATTCAGTTTCTTTAATTGTATTAATTTGAATATCATTAATTTTCTCATTTAATTTTTCACTATTAATACTTCTTTTTAGATTCTTTACTTTTTTTTCAACAAAATTGGGAAGGCTTATGTTTGAGTTTGCTTTTTCTTTAATTTGATTTTTATTTGTAAATCTTTTATTCAAAGATATCTCATTAACTTCTTTTTTTACGTCTGATTTAATTAATACCAATGCAGTATCTTCATCAATATTTAAATTTTCATTATTATCCTTCTTGTTAAAGTCTATTTCTTGCTGTTGGTTCTTAGGTAGTAAATCATCTTCTTGAAGAAGTTCTTTAAGTATCTTTTCAATTACAGGTCCTCTTGCTCTAAATCCCCACTCTTTTCGTAATTGATCAAACCTGGAAATTAGTTCCTCAGGTAAATCAATTGAAATTCTTTTTGTATTTGAATTTTCAGGAATATTCAATAATATTTTCTTGAATAGTATGGAATTTATTTAATTTTATTAAAAAAAAATTGAAAGTCCATATGGATAATTGTTTTTAAATTAAAACCAATTTATTTTCATGTCACAAGTCAATTATGTATCTTTTTATAATAAAAATAAAAAATGTTTAATTGTTATTTCAAGTCATCTACAGAAAAAAAGAGCTTCTATCAACATAAGAAACTAGAAATGCTCAATTATATTAAGGATTCACTTGAACGTAAAATAGCCTCCGTAACAGCATCTATAGAAGTTCTAGAAAGCCAAATAAGCAGGGATAAGGAAGTTGAATTAACTAACTAGTATTCAAACAAAACATTCTAGTAGTTTTTCAGGACCAAATTTCTTTAAATAATTAATATTTGAACTTTCAGTTACTAATAGATATCCTGCAAATCCTAAACCGTTGATACTGAAACCATGAATATGATCATTTTTTCTCTTTATAATGGCGATCCATTTATTTGTTATTAAAATATTATAAGGATATATCGGTTTCTTATCACTAATAGGGTCCCCGAGTCCTAATTTCTTGCATAATTCTAAGTAAAATTCAAAAAGACATGATGGATTTTCTAAAAAATTAAATTTGGATACAATAATATTTTTTTTAAGCTTACTATCTAAATCTTTATATGAGTTCATCTCTAAAAACCACTTTTCTCTAGGGCATGATATCTCACCTTTAGATCTACGCAGAAGTTGAAAATGTCTGTGAGGTTGACTTGCTCCCGCAACTGGAGAACTATTGAAAAACCACAATCCACTAGTATCTTTATTAACTTGTTGGATCGCTCTCCAATCTTGAATATCTAACCATCCATTTTGAGGTTTCCATTTATTTGTAATAAGTAAAATATGACCTTTTTGTACAGGGTACTTATTTAATATTAGTTGATGATTATCACCTATTTTATCTATTTCTAGTATCTTTTCCCAAGGACAAAATGGATTTTGCATAGGACCATAAATTTTTTTTTTATTAAATTTTGAAGTATCGAGTTTCCTAATTATGAAGTCGTCTTTTCCATATAAATCTCTTGTAATAATATCAGTTTTGAGAGGATATAATGATTCATCATCAATTGATAATCGAGTTTGTTCTAGTGCTTTTTCCCAATATATTTCCAAACTCATTTAAATAAAATTATCATTATCATTTTAAAAAAAAAATTAAACTTGTAATTAGTTTTTATTAAATTGATATTCTTTCAATTTTTCCAGAGGTACAGATTCTAAGACTACAATATTCGTTGATTCTAATATAACTTTTGGTGCAAGACCGTCTAATAATGCTTGCTTCCACCTATCAAGACAAATACACCAATGATCACCTTCCTTTAGTCCTGGGAAGGAATAAATAGGCATGGGAGTTATTAAATCATTACCTTGTGATTTACTATATTTCAGGAAATTATCATCCATTACACAGCATATGGAATGATTCCCTCCATCATTTTTGTCATAGTTGCAAAATCCATCTCTGAACCACCCTGTCATAGGTGCGCAACCACAAATCTCAATTTTTTCTCCTAGGACATTTAACTGATTTTGATTATTAATGGTCATAGATTTTTTTTAATAATAATAAAACACCAACATTTCTTTAAAAAAGGTTGACGAGTATGGGGGGTAAGGAGGTAATAATTCTAATAAGGTTTTTTTCATTATGGATTGGGACTTTACTGAAAACATAGCATTTAAATCTCTTTATGAAGCTTTTAAAGATAGTGATGAAACTTCCGCGTTAGAATTTTTATCTAGTGATGGTGCTTCATATTATCTTGAGTTAACACAGGATGCCGCGGGTGAGGGACTTGATCTGGGTGATAATGAAACGATGGAAGAACTACAGGAAGAAATTATTGAATATTTAGAAAAAAACTAAAAATCTAGCTTAAGCGCTGAAATATTTAGCTTTTGAGTGTAGTGAAATGATAGCTGTAGTACTTTGTTCTGGATGAAGTTGTTCAGATTCATCCATTGTCAAGTTTATTCTTTTTGCATCCAATAATGATAATTGTATGTTTGAATCAGATACTTTTGGACATGCAGGATAACCAAAAGAATATCTAGCACCTCTATATTTTTGAGCTAATATTTCTCTATTTTTGTCTGGTTCTTCAGTCCTAAAACCACATTCAATGCGAATTAATGCATGGACATACTCAGCAAGAGCTTCAGCTAATTGAACTGTAAGTCCATGGAATATTAAATAATCACTGTATCTATCTTCTTTAAATAATTTTTGAGAATATTCACTAGCAATATCCCCCATCGTTACTGCCTGCATAGGAAATAAATCTATCGGTTTATCATTTTTTAAATCACAATAGAAATCAGCTATGCATAAATTATTCCCAGATTTTTGTCTTGGAAAATTAAATTGGGAAATTTTATTTAATGATTTCTCATCAAATAAGAAGATACTATTATTTTTTCTCCCGCATCTAAAATATCCATAAACTGCTTTGGGTGAGATAAGTTTTTTATCTATAATTGTATCTAACCATTTATCTAATAATGGTTTAGCGTATGAATCCAAATAGTTATTATATTCATCTACGCTTTGGTTTTTCCCTTTTTTTATTTGCCATTGTCCACTAAAAAGAGCTTTTGTATCTAAGTAAAAAATTAACTTATTTAAATCTATATCAACGTCGTTCAAGACTTTTGTTCCCAAGAAAGGAGCTTGAATTGGTTCTTCTTCATTTATAAATTTAGATCTTATAAAATTATCTTTTAAATTTAATTTAGAAGTCTCTATATCTATAGATATTGATTTTTTAACAGCATGAGAGTTCGATTTTGATGAGGCTAAATTAATATTTATACCCTGGTTGTTAATGAACCCCTCTGTATCTGACCAATTACCCTTTTTTTTATTATCCATATATTCATTCATAAATTTAAGATCAGTGAACGCATCTTTTCCGTACAATATTTTCCCGTTGTATATTTTGCTGCAGTCCTCATTTACAAATTTTGGGGTTAAGGCTGCGCCTCCTAATATTACTGGTACAGTAATATCTTCATTGTTAAAAGCTTCTAAATTATCTTTCATAAAAGCAGTTGATTTAACAAGTAATCCGCTCATAGCGATGCAATCTGCATTGTGCTTCTTTTGTGCATCTATAATTGCTGAAACATCTTGCTTTATTCCAAGATTTATAACGTCATAACCATTATTTGTAAGTATTATATCAACCAAATTTTTCCCAATATCATGAACATCACCTTTGACAGTTGCAATTAAGAGTTTTCCATTTGATATGTTTTCATCTACAGTTTCCATATAAGGTTCTAAAATTGAAACAGCATATTTCATTGTTTCTGCTGATTGGAGTACAAATGGCAATTGCATTTGACCTGAACCAAATAAATCTCCTACAACTTTCATCCCATCAAGTAAAAAAGTATTAATTATTTCAAGAGGTTTATATTTTTTTAAAGCTTTATTTAATTGATCATCTAAACCTATTTTTTCTCCATCAATAATGTGATTTTTTAGACTTTCTTCCAGAGTTAAGTTTTTATTTTCTGTAGATGCTTTTTTGAAATCTTGAATAGATAAATCTTGGAAAACCTTTGTTAATTCTACTAATGGATCATAAATACAAATATCATTTTCAAATTCTCTTTTGTCATATATCAAATCTAAGCAAAGCTTTTTAGTTTCTTCAGAAATTTTTGATAATGGTAAAATTTTATTTGGTGCGATGATAGCAGAATCTAATCCTGCTTTAATGCATTCATCTAAAAAAATTGAATTTAGATTAATTCTTGATAATGGTGAAAGACCAAAACTAATGTTTGATATCCCTAGTATGATATGAATCTCTGGGAAATTTTCACGAATTTTAGATATAGCAGTAATTGTTTCTTTAGCGTTTAATCTATCTTCTTCTATCCCAGTAGATATTGGCAGAGCTAATGGATCAAAAAAGAGCTCATAATCAGATAAACCACATTCTCTGGTTCTATTAATCGCTCGTTTAACAATGTTATATTTTTTATCTGCATTCCTGGCCATTCCATCTTCATCAATAGTTCCTATAACTAGACCTGAACCATACCCTAAGGCTAAATTTAGAACTTGATCAAACCTTTCATTACCGTCTTCGTAATTGGTTGAATTTATAATACATTTACCACCAGCAGACTTTAATCCACTTTCCATTTTGTCAGCATCTGTAGAATCAATCATTAATGGCAAATTTATATTAGTAACAAGTCTTGATGTTATTTCTTTCATATCTTTAACTCCGTCTCTTCCCACATAATCAACATTCACATCAAGAACGTGTGCATTTTCTTTTTGTTGTTGCTTGGCAATTGAAACTAGTCCATCCCAATCTTCATTATTTAACAACTCTCTTACCTTTTTAGATCCACTTGCATTTAATCTTTCTCCTACAAGTAAGATAGAATTGTCTTGTTTGTATGGTACAGAACTATATATTGATGATGCAGAGGGAATATAACTACTTAAATTGTTCTTACCATTTTTGTTAGGCCTTTCTTTATCAATAATTTCATCGATTATTGAAGAAAGATATTTAATATGTTCAGGTGTTGTCCCACAACATCCACCTATTAATTGAACATTAAAGTCATATATAAAATTCATTAACTGCATTTTTAGTTCTATTGGCTTTAATCTGTAGTGAGCTACACCACCAATATTTTCAGGAAGTCCTGCATTGGGGATACAACTTATAGCGAAGGGAGAATTTTCAGACAAATATTTAATATGTTCTTTCATTTGTTCTGGACCAGTTGCACAATTTAGTCCAAGGATATCTATATTAAATGGCTCTAATATTGTTAACGCAGAGGCGATGTCAGATCCAACAAGCATAGTACCTGTTGTTTCCATTGTTATAGATACCATTATAGGTATATCTATATTTTTACTTTCAAGTACTTCTTTAGATGCTAATAGTGCAGATTTTATTTGCAATACATCTTGACAAGTTTCAATTAAAAGAAGATCAACTCCTCCATCTATAAGACCATATATTTGTTCTTTATATGATTGCTTTAATTCATCAAAATCTATATGTCCTAATGTTGGTAATTTAGTGGTTGGTCCAATAGATCCAGCAACAAACCTTGGCTTATTAACTGATGAATATTTGGCAGCAGCCCTTTTGGCTATTAATGCAGCATTTTTATTTATTTCATATGCCTTATCTGCAATATCATATTCATCAAGAACTATTGATGAGGCTCCAAAAGTATTAGTTTCTATAACATGACAACCTGCATCTAAGAATGAATTATGAACCTTTTCAACTACCTTTGGTGAGGATAAAACAAGATTTTCATTACAACCCTCTAATTCTTTGCCTCCAAAGTCGTCTGCAGTAAGATTTAAGTTCTGAAAAGATGTTCCAGTACCCCCGTCAAAAATTATTAATGGCTTTTCATCTCTATTTAAATAGGTTCTGAAAGATTCCATTTTAAGGTAGAAATTAATTTAATGTATAGAAATTCTTGTTACCCAACTATCATAGTCTTGAGAACGACCTTCTGTTATTTCTATAAGCTTACTTTTTAATTTATTCATTATTGGTCTTTCACCATTTAATTCAGTTGATTCAATTTTTTTAACTGGAGTAATTTTTGCTGCTGTACCAGTTAGAAAAACTTCATCTGCTATTAATATTTCTGTTTTATCAACAGGCCTTTCAATTACATTTATTCCAAAAGATTTTGCTAGTTCAATAACACTAGCTCTAGTAATCCCCTCAAGTATATCTTGATCAACACCTGGAGTGATTAAGTCTCCATTTCTTACAATAAATAAATTCATACCACTAGCTTCGCTTACCTTTCCACTTGAATTTAATAGCAAGGCTTCATCAAAACCCGATAAACTAGCTTCTGTTTTAGCTAAGGAACTAGTAATATAGGCTCCACTTATTTTTCCTCTCAATGGGAGAGATCTATCTTCTTGTCTAGTCCAACTACTCATTCTACAAGAAACACCATCTGGAGATAGATAATCTCCTAGTTCAATACAATAAATAAAGAAATCTGTTTCAATATTGTGTAACCTTGGAGCAATACCTAAATCGCTTGTATATACAAATGGTCTTATATAAATAGGTTTTTCTGGCTTATTTCTTTTTATAATTTCCTCTAAGGCTTTAAAAATATATTCTTCAGAAATTTCAGTTAAGAGTAATTTTGCACTTTGAGATAATCTTTTTATATGTTTATCAGTTCTAAACAAAAGGAATTCTTCTTTGTTTGTTGGGTTAGGTATCGCGCGCATTCCTCCAAATGCAGCAGTACCGTAATGTAGTGCATGAGTTGCTATTGATATTTTTGCTTCTTTAAATGGAATACATTTACCTTCGAACCAGGCGTATGGAAGAAATTCATGCATATTTAATTTATTTAATTAAGGTAAACTTGTTTTAACCTACTTCCGTATTCTAAACCTTATTTATATATAAAAATGCACAGGATATTAAATATAGCAGGAAATGAAAAAAATAAGGATGATTTAATTGAGCAACCAGCTGCAGATTTTATTTTTATAACAAGTGTCAAGGCTGATTTAAATCTTATATCAAACTTATTGTTAGAAAAAGAATTTGCTTCATTAAAAAATAATATAAGAGCCTTAGAAATTTCTAATTTAAATTCCTCAGCTCAAATAGATAATTATTTATTAAAAACAATAAATTATGCAAAAGTTGTCGTACTTAGAATATTTGGAGATAAAGGTACTTGGAACTATGGAATTGAACAACTTTTAAATTGGCAAGCAGTTAATAAAAAAAGGAAGTTAGTAATCCTATCAGGTACAATTGATCAGGAAATTTCCTTATGTGAAATAAGTAGTATAGATAAAAATATTGCATTAAATATTTCTAGATTACTAAGATCTGGAGGACTGGAAAATTATAGAAAGTTTCTTAATTGTTTAAATTATTTAGTTGTAGATGATAAATTAATTCCTAATGATTTTTTGAATATTACTTTTTATGCAGATCCCTACTTATATGATTGGAAAAATGAAAAAGGCGAAAAGATAGGAATAATATCCTATAAATCACTTTTTTTGGCTAATGAAATTGAAGTAAACGAAAAACTTAACTTGCAATTAAGAAAATGCGGACTATCTCCTAAAACATTTTTTATTTCAACACTTAAAGATCATATTATTCAGAAGAAATTAATAGACATTTTTAAAAAAGAAGATATTAAAGTAATAATTACTACAACTTCATTTTCATCATCTCAAATTAAAAATAACGATTTAATTGAAAATTCAACAAATATTTTTACTTCTCTTAAAATTCCAATTTTACAACTTCTTTCTTCTAATAGATCAAGAAAAAAGTGGTTAAATTCATCTATTGGAATGAATTCATCTGATTTATTAATGCAAATAATTATTCCCGAATTTGATGGAAGAATTACTACCTGTCCTTCAGCATTTAAAGAAATTATTTCTAAGAAAAATACACTATATAGCGAAATATCTAGTTACAAAGCTGATCAAGTAGGTATTCAATGGATTTCAAAATTTGCAACAAATTATGTGAAACTTCAGAAACTTAATAATTTTGATAAAAGAATTTGTTTAGTAATAAGTAATTATCCAGTAAAGAATGGAAGAATCGGTAATGGCGTTGGTCTAAATACACCATCTTCAATAATAAATATTCTTAATTGGTTAAAAGAAGAAGGTTATGACCTTGGATCTTGTAATTATCCTCAAGATTCTTCAGAATTAATGTCAATGCTTATAAAAACTAGAACTAATGACATTGAATCTCAAAATAATAAACCATTAGATTACTTACCACTTAGTGAATATTTAAAATATTGGAATTATTTAGAACTTGATCCCAAAAATATAATTGTTAGTCGTTGGGGTAAACCATCTGAAGCGATCGATCTAGATAATAAAGGCTTCTCAATAAATGGTATTAGATTTGGAAAAATAACATTATTGATTCAACCTCAACGAGGTTATGACGCTTTCACTGATAGAGATATTCATTCTCCCGATCTTCCACCTCCCCATAGATATTTAGCACAATATTTTTGGATTGAAAAAGTTTTTAATGCAAATGCTTTGTGCCATATTGGTAAACATGGGACTGTTGAATGGTTACCTGGTAAATCTATAGGTTTAAGCAATAAATGTTTTCCAAATATTATTTGTCCGGCAATACCAAACATATATCCCTTTATCGTAAATGATCCTGGAGAAGGATCCCAAGCTAAAAGAAGAACTGCTGCAACAATTATTGATCATTTAACCCCTCCTTTGGATAGGTCAGAATTATATGGAAAATATTCAATATTAGAAAATTATTTAGACGAATATTTTGAAGCAAAATTATTAAATTCTAATCGGATTGAAATGATAGAAAAATCCATTTTTGAATTAATTAAAAAAGATTTTAACGAAATTACTTTAAAGAACAAAAATAATCAAATAGAAGAAATTGATTCCTTTCTTTGCAAAATTAAAGAATCTCAAATTAGGACAGGTTTGCATATTTTTGGCAATCGGCAGAATGACATTAATGAAATAAATTTATTCTTGTGTATTGCTAGAGTACCAAATGCCAACCGAATTGGTGTTATTCAATATATAGCAAAACATTTAAAACTAGATTTGAATCCTTGGACAAATCAATATGATCAAATTTTAAGTGAAAATGATAAAAAAATATTATTGACTTTTTCCAACAAAAACATTTTAAACTTTAGAATGGCTATTGATTTTTTGGAACAACAAGCAAAGTATTTACTATATTTGTTTTTTTACAAAAAGAGTACAAATATAAAAAATCTAGAAAAATATAAAAATCAGAAAATAATAGACTATTTCTTTAATGAAAAAAAACATAATAAGTATTTTGTATTATTAAAAAAAGAGATACTATATCCAATCATTAATTCTTCATATTATGAGAAATTATCATTTATTAATTCATTAAATGGACAATATGTAAAAAGTGGTCCATCTGGAGCCCCTACGAGAGGTAAAACTGAAACTTTACCCACTGGTAAAAATTTCTTTTCAGTTGATTCGAGAGGTCTGCCTACTGAATCAGCATGGAGTGTTGGTTGTCAGTCCGCTTCACAAATACTTGATTTATACAAACAAGATAATGGAGAAGATTTAAAAAATATAGCAATATCTGTATGGGCAACATCCACAATGAGAAATGGTGGTGAAGACATTTGTCAAATACTATATTTATTAGGAGTACAGCCTATTTGGGATGGGCCTTCAAGAAGAATAGTTGATCTAGAAATTATTCCTTTATCTGTTCTCGAAAGACCAAGGGTTGATGTTACTTTAAGGATTTCGGGAATGTTCAGAGATGCATTTCCACAGTTAGTTAAATTAACTTCTAAAGCAATAAATCTTGTTTCTAATCTTAATGAGGATGATAAATTTAACCCTCTTGCTGGTGCATCAAGGGAAGGTGATTCAATTAATCGTATATTTGGGTCAGCGCCAGGTTCATATGGAGCTGGTCTGCAAGAACTAATTTCAAATTCTAATTGGGATAATATTGATGATTTTGGAGAATCTTTTCTTAATTGGAGTAAGTGGATTTACAGTGATAATCTTGAACCTATAGAGGATAAAAAATCATTAGAAAATGCTCTTAAAAATGTGCAGTTAGTTGTTCATAACCAAGATAATAAGGAACATGATATTTTAGATTCTGATGATTATTATCAGTTTCAGGGCGGATTATCTTCAGCAGTAAAAAAATTGAGCGGTAAATTACCTGAAATGTATCATGGTGATTTATCAAAATTTGGATTATCTAAAATATCAAAATTACAAGATGAAATTAATAAAGTTGTTATATCAAGAATACTTAACCCTAAATGGATAAATGGAATGAAGGATAATGGTTATAAAGGAGCGTTTGAATTTTCAGCTACACTAGATTACTTATATGCTTTTGACGCTTCTACTGAAGTAGTCTCAGATTGGTGTTATGAGGAAGTTTACAAATCATGGTTATGTGATCTGGATCTTAAGAATTTCTTTTTAGAGAATAATCCATGGGCTTTAAGAGATATTGCACAAAGATTTCTTGAAATTGTCAATAGAAAATTGTGGAATAATTGTTCATCAGATGTCATTGACAATTTAAAGAACATTATTATTAATACTGATTCAATCATTGAAAAAAACGAATTCTGAATTATCTACCTAATAGCGAAAGTCCGTGACTATCTGTTCCGCATGTTTTTAGCATTGAATATTTATCTGCTAATTTATCTATTTCTGAACATACAAATAAACTAGGATTCCATACTTCATTAAGTTCATAATCGTACCAAACCTCTATTCCATCAATACCTTGTATTTTGGCCTCTGGAATTAATTTATAAAAGGGAATCCTGTATCTCGCTGGATGTGCAAGAAATGATAAACCACCAGCTAAATTTATTGCTTTAATAACTGATTTAATATTTAAATCATTACCTATTGGTGACTCTCCATGGATGTATGGATTTAGATATTTACTTTTTATATCTATTCCCAATCCAATTACATGTACTAAACATCCTAGAATCAAACAATTAATTTCTATTCCCGAAATTAATGTAAAAGAATCTTTAGGATAATTTTTGAGTATATTATTTTTTTTTATATATTCATGAGCTTTAATTGTATGATGATCGGTTATCGATAAAAATTTCAAGTTATTTTTATAAGCTTGTTCTAAAAGTTCATATGGTTCTAGACTTCCATCACTAAATTTTGTATGACAGTGAAAATTAATATTTTTAGGACAACTATTTTTATTAATATTGGAAGTTAATTTTACTAAGTCTTCCCTATTCATTACTTAATGAATTCTCATTTATCTTTCTAATCTTTGCATATAATTGTATTGAAGCCAACATGAAAATAATTAGTCCAATTAGGCTCCATGTAGCAAGACTAGTTGGAAAATTATTTTTAAAAATAACTAAAAGTACAATTATAAATAATAATAATGTAGGCAATTCATTTAATAATCTAAGGTTTTTAGCTGAAATGGTTGAAGTGCCATTTTGTAATTTATTCATTATTTTATAACAATAAGAATGATAAATTACTAATGCTAAAACAAAAGAAATTTTAATTTGCAACCACTTCTCACTTAACCAACTTGGGTGCATAATAACCATGCATATAGCCATACCTAAAGCTAATATCATCCCAGGTGTTGTGATTATATTCGCCAGCCTTTTTTCCATCAAGGTGTATTGTTTATTAAAGGCAATTTTTAATTCATTATCCATATTTTTAGATTCTTCATGGTATATAAAAAGTCTTACTAAATAAAAAAGTCCCGCAAACCAAACGATTACACCCATAATGTGAAGTGATTTAAACCAGAGATATGCTTCAGATGCCAAATTACTTGATTAATTTAAAAATATATATTTTTAATATAGTTATATTTAACAATATCAAGAAATCTATTTTTCAAAAATTAATTAATATTTATAACTCGTTAAAATATTCATATATATCATTTACTGAATTTTTACCAAGTCCTTTAACTTTTGATAAATCCTCTTTACTAGCCATTCTTATCGCGTCTATTGATTTAAAATGTTCAAGTAATTCTCTTATTCTTGATGGTCCTAATCCACTGATTTGGGACAATTGAGATCTATTCATTCTCTTAGATCTTTTGTCTCTATGAAAAGATAATGCAAATCTATGTGCTTCATCTCTTACCCTTCTTAATAAAAGAACTCCTTTTTGATTTTCATCAGTATCAAGAGACTTAGTAAAGCCTGGAATAAATATTTCTTCATTTTTTTTTGCTAATGAACATATAGTTACTTCTTCCTCAAGATTTAATTCTTTTAATGCTTTAATAGCTGCATTTAACTGTCCTTTTCCTCCATCAATCATTATTAAATCAGGCCAATCTGATAGAAGTTCATTGTCTAATTTACTTTTCGTTTTATCATTTAATATTGAAAAATCCCCTCCGCTTTTTTTAAATCTTGACCATTTTTTAAACCTTCTATGTATTACTTCATATATCGAAGCAAAATCATCGCTATGTCCTACAAAAACGTTTGGATCCTTAATTTTATATTTCCTATAATGCTGTTTAGAAGGAATCCCATCAATAAAAACGACTTGTGATGCTACAGGGTCACTACCTTGTATATGGCTTATATCATAACCTTCAATTCTTTTAGGTTGTTCGCTTAATTCAAGTATTTGGGCAAGATCCTCAATTGATGATTCATTATCTTGTATCCCATTTAATACTCTATCTAATTCCAATTTCGCATTTTTTAAAACCATTTCTACAGTTTCATGTTTTTTATTTCTTTTTGGAATTAAAATTTTTACTTTCTTTTTTCTTAGCTCCGTTAACCAATCCTCTATGGTTGCTTGTTTTGGAAGGTTATATTGAATAAGAATTTCTGATGGTATTTCTACAGCTTCAACATTCATATAATGCTCTTCTAATATCTTTTGTAAAATTAGATTTTCATCTTCATTATTTAATTTTTGACTATAGCCAATTCTTCCAATAAGCTTACCAGATCTCATTTGGAAAATTTGTATACTAGCTAGATTTTTTTCTGAAACTATTCCAAAGATATCTCTATTAATTGAAGAATCAGGTATTGATATTTTTTGTGATTCTGTTAATAATTTTAAACCTGAAATTTGGTCCCTTATTTTTGCTGCATTTTCATAATCTAAATCATTTGAAAATTGCAACATTTTTTTTTGTAAAAATATTTCTAAGTCATCATTCCTTCCCTGAAATATCATAGATACTTGCTTCATTATTTTTTTATAATCGTCAGATGATATTACTTCTTGGCAAACACCTGGACATCTTCCTATTGAATAATTCAAACAAGTTCTATCTTTATAGACTGGCCTTGGCCTTTGTCTAAGTGGAAATATTTTTTTAATCGTAAATAATGTTCTCCTTAATAATCCGACATCTACATAAGGTCCATAATATCTATCTAAATTATTTCTATTTCTTCTTCTTCTTGTAATAAATATTCGAGGATATTTTTCACTCCAAGTTATGCAAAGATATGGATATTTCTTATCATCCTTTAAAAGAATATTAAAGTATGGTTTATTTGTTTTTATTAAATTTGACTCTAAATTTAGTGCTTCATATTCGCTATCTGTGACTATAATTTCTATCTCAGTTATTTGACGAACCATCAAACTTAATCTTGGAGTTAAATCTGAAAAATTATTAAAATAACTACTTACTCTACTTCGTAGTTTTTTAGATTTACCAATATAAAGTAAATTATTATCTATATCTTTAAAAAGATAGCATCCAGATGACTTTGGAATTTCGGATAATCTTGATTTTAGTAATTCCTTATTATTAATTAATTTATATTCAATTTTAAAATTATATTTGTTATCTATTGTTTCTATAGAGGCATTACTCATATATAAAAATTAACCTCCATAATTCCAGCCAGTTGAAGATAAATTTAGAGAGTCAACATCATTATTCAAATAAGCAGATTGAACTTCTCCTACAAAAACTGTATGGTCTCCATGAATAACACTTCCAACAACATTACATTCAACTCCACCAACACTATCAACTAAAATAGGCAATCCAAGTTCACCTAAATTAAATTCAACAGATTCAAATCTGCCTCCTAATGCTTTTTGTGGTTTAAAGAAAACAGCTGCTAGATCCTTTTGATCACTTTTGAGGACATTTAATGAGAACTTATTGGTGGACTTTATTATTTCATGACTAGAACCTTCTGCTCTAACAGCCATTACGACTAATGGAGGAGTGAAGGAACCTTGAGTTACCCAACTAGCAGTAAATCCATTCACTTCATTTTTATCTTCGTCTCTAACTCCACAAATAAATAATCCGTGAGGTATTTTTCTTAATAAGATTTTTTTTGCTTCTAGATTTAATGTCATAATTGATATATCTAATAAACTTATTTTAACTAAATTTCTTATTTGATCATAATAAATTCATGAAAATTCTTTATCCTGGTACATTCGATCCTTTAACAAATGGGCATATTGATTTAATAGAAAGAGCTGAAAAAATATTTGGCAATCTAGTAGTTGCTGTTTTAGAAAATACTTCTAAAACACCAACATTTAATCTTGAAAGAAGAATAATACAAATAAATAATTCTCTTTCTCATTTACCTAATATTGAAGTTATTTCTTATTCTGGTCTAACTGTAGATTGTGCAAATGATCTAAAAGCTAATCTTATTCTTAGAGGCTTAAGAGCAATGAGTGATTTTGAGTATGAACTTCAAATTGCTCATACAAATAAATCTCTTAATAATGATATTGAAACTATATTTTTATCGACAAATACAAATTATAGTTTTCTCAGTAGTTCTTTAGTAAAAGAAGTTGCAAAATTTGGTGGTGAAATTAATCACATGGTATCCCCCTCCGTTGAGAGGGATTTAAAAGAATATTTTAAATAATATTTTTATTAACAAGGTTTCAAGTAATAAAGATCGCGTAATAATTTGAAAGCTTTTTCCTTATCAATTTTATTAGAATTTTGGATAATGCTTATAATTATTGGCCTTTCATTTTTATATAAAAAGCCAGATAATGCAAAAACATTTGAAAGAGTCCCAGTTTTGCCAAAAAACTTTCCAGACAATTCACTATTTGCAAATCTTTTAGCTAATGTTCCTCTTACTCCAGTAATTGAAAGTGTAGATTGATAAGCTTTAAAATCATTAAAATATCTCATTTTATCTAAAAACAATACAACTAACCTTGTTGTAATTTTATTTTTTCGAGACAATCCACTAGCATCTGCAAAGTATGCTTTAGTTGTTGGGAGGCCCTTATTTTCAAGCCATCTTTTCAATTTTATATAGTCATTATCGTTCCATGTATTTGAGGCATTTTTAAAGAGAGATTCAGCTGTAAAATTATGGCTTTCAGAATTTGTTAGAGTTAATAATGAAATAATTGGAGTTGAATATATTTTATTTATCTCTTTAATATTATTTAAATAAAAAGTTTTTTCTGAATCAAATAAATCTATATATATTTTTGAATTTGGAAATTTATTTTTTAAATAATTTTTAATAAAAATTTTTAATGAATAAATATCATCATATTTATTGTGATTACTTTCTATAGCAAGAGATGTAATTGGAGATCCATATTCGTAAAGTTTATCAGTATTTGTCCAACCATTAGGCCAATATAATTTTGAATCAATTTCTACAATATTAAAGTTAATAATTTTATTTTCTTTAACATTTGAAATTAGTTCGATTATTTGTTCATAATTAAGATCAGGATCACCTTGACCTAGTAAATAATAATCGTTTTTATTTTTAAATAAGGAAGTTTTTAAATTATTATTTAATTTATATTTACTTAAAACATAAGCTGATGAGAATAATTTTTGATTAGATGCCGGTAACCTTGGAACATTCTCATTGTAGGAACTTATTATTTCCCCTTTATTATTAATAATTGATACACTAAAAGAATCATCAAGTGTTTGATTCAATAAAGCATCATAAGTAGGACATATTTTGTTTTTTAGTAATTATTCCAGGGAAATTAAAATAAATACTATTTAAAATAGTTATTTTCTGATTTGCTAGTAAATATCTTATTAAGAAAGGAGATGTTACTAATACAAGAACAATTAAGAAAAATGAATAAATTTTTTTTATCACATTCAGTCTATAAATTCACAAAAATAGATTCATTGTCGGGTTTAATTTCAAATTCTTTTTTAAAAAAATATCTTTTATTTTCTTCTTTGAAAAGCAACCATTTATTTGGATAAATATGCATAAGAGCAGCTTTATTTAAAGGCTGCAGAAAATAAATATTTTTCCATGTTTTCACAAAGTTTTTACGTCGCTCTCTAATAACACTTCCTATACCAATATTGGCGTCTTCAAATTTTGGATTTAATGAATAATGCGTACCTTGATAATTATCAGACATTGGTTCAAATGAATCGAAATCATATGGCTGAGGTAGTATCGATATCATTGCACTATCTATATTATTTATATTATTTGATTCATTAAATGATTTAAAAGTAAAAATTTTATCTTTGATATCTGGATAGTCTCTTTGTGCCAAAGCCACAGCACCTTGATCAGCAAATGTTATAAATACATTATTATTTTTAGACAATATCTTGTAAATAGTTATTCCAATTCTATTAAACTTCAATCCTTCAAAATTAAATTCTATAGTAAATCTTTTATTTGAATCTAATAAACTTGGAATAATTGCATCCTCCATATTCTTAAGAGATTCATTTAAATCTTTAGGTAGTCTGTAATTGGTTTCCATTAAAATTTTTCAATACATATCTGAATAAGTTCTAAAAATTTATCTATTTCTGACTTATTATTTATTGAACCTAAAGTAACACGAATATTTGAATATAGTTCATCATCTTTTAAACCAATACTTTTAAGTGTTGAGCTAGGTTTCCCAGATGAACTTGAACAAGCACTTCCACTACTTATTGCTATTCTATTTTCTGACATGAAATTAACAATCTTATATGCCCTTATAGGCTCAAATAGTTTATTTAATAGTAGAAACGAAATATGATTGGGAAGTCTATGGTTAATACTACCGGTAATCTTTATATGATTATTATCCTTAATTTTTTGAAAAAGATAATTTTTGAGATTATTAATATCGTTAGAAGGAAATTCAGTTATGTAATCATATAATTTTATTTTTCCTTTAATATTCTTTAATGATTCATACATTCCAGCAATTAATGGCAATGCTTGTGTCCCTTGTCTAATTGAAAATTCCTGAGTAAGTGATATGTCATTATTTTTTAAAATTTGTCTAGACTTTTCTTTTGTTAAAAGAATACCGATCCCTTTTGGACCTCCAAATTTATGAGCAGATAAACTTAAAAAATCACATTTAAGATCTTTCCAGCTGAATATTCCATTACTTAATATTTGAGTTCCATCTAAATGAAACATTATATTTAATTGTTCACATTTGGTACCAATAAATTGGACAGGTTGTATTGTCCCAATTTCACTTTGCCCCCAAATAATTGATACTAGCTTAGTATCATTGTTTAAAATATTTTCAATATTAGAAATATTTAAAATTCCATCATTATTTACCGTCCATTCGTAAATATTCCAATTTTGTCTTTTTAGTTTATTAGCACAAATAGTTGTTGCTTGATGTTCAACATTTGAAATAACAACTCTACCATTTTTAAAGTTCTCATAAATATTATTAAATACAATATTTGTCGATTCCGAAGAACCAGATGTAAAAATTATATCCTCTGAATCTGCTTCAAATATATAAGCAATTTTAGATCTAATTTTTTCAAGATATGTAGAGCATTTTATCCCAAGCTCATAAGTAGATGAAGGGTTATGCCAATAATTCCTGTAAGTTGAATTAATTATATTTAAAACATTCTCAGATAATGGAGTTGTGGATGCATTATCTAAGTAAATAAAATTATTTTCCATTAATTTACTAACATTGATCCTGAGAAAACCTTTTTTGCATTACCGGTCATCATTACTTCACAATCGTCTTTTGACCAATCAATTTTAAGATTTCCTCCTGGTAAGGTTACTATGGTTTGTGAATTACAAAGGCCTAATTTATAAGCTGCTACATGGATAGCACAGGCACCTGTTCCACAAGCTAAGGTTGCTCCTGCACCCCTTTCCCATACTTTTACTTTGATATTATCTCTATTTAAAATTTGACAAAAATGCACATTAGTTTTTTCAGGAAATAATTCATTTTTTTCAAATATAGGACCAAGTCTAGAGAGAACAATTGACTCTATGTCTTGTACAAAGAATATTAAATGAGGATTTCCCATTCCTACGGCATAACCCATATAATTAAAATCTTTCTCAATAAATTCGTGTGAAGGAATTGAATTTATTTTTTTCTCAATTGTTGTTGGAATATTTTGACATTCTAAAATTGGAACTCCCATTTTTACTGTAATTTCATCATTTATATATTTTGCAATTTTTAAACCTGCTTTAGTCTCAATTTTATATTCTATATTTTTATTATGCATTGAATCATTTTCGTGGAGATACTCAACTAAACACCTAATTCCGTTTCCACACATTTGTGCTTCAGAACCATCAGAATTAAAAATTATCATTTTTGCATAATTATCCTCATTAGGTTCTTCTATAAAAATCACACCATCTGCTCCAATACCGAATTGCCTGTTGCAAATTTTTTTTATATCAAATAATTTATTTGTCTTGTGATTTTTATATAATTCATTTCCTCTAGAATCTATTACTAGGAAATCATTTCCGTTACCTTGATATTTTTCAAAAGTTATATTTTTCATTTGTAGATAATATATTTTAAATTTTAATTATAAATTATTCCTTTTAACAATCTATTTCTATTTTATACAATGGATATTAAAATAATAATTTAACAAATAAAAATTAAGTGATTTCTCCCGATAAACAATATGAGGCTGATACCAATTTATATAAACCATCTGAAATAGAAAAAAAATGGCAGTCCATATGGACAGAAAACAATTTATACAAAACCGGTGAATTAACTGAGAATAGCGATAAATTTTATGCCTTATCAATGTTTCCCTACCCTTCAGGTAATCTTCATATGGGACATGTTAGGAATTATGTTATTACAGACTTAATAGCTCGATTCCAAAGATTTAAGGGCAAATCTGTTTTACATCCAATGGGTTGGGACGCTTTTGGTTTGCCTGCTGAGAATGCTGCGATTGAAAGAGGAATTAGTCCAAGTGTCTGGACTAAAAAAAATATTTCTCATATGAAGTCACAATTAAAGCTTTTGGGACTATCAGTTGATTGGGATAGGGAATTTGCAACATGTGATGAAAATTATTATATTTGGACTCAATATCTATTTTTAGAGTTATACAAAGCAGGTCTTGTATATCAAAAGGAATCAGAAGTTAATTGGGATCCTATAGATAATACAGTCCTAGCGAATGAACAAGTTGATTCAGATGGTAAATCTTGGAGATCTGGGGCAGTAGTTGAAAAAAAATTATTAAAGCAATGGTTTTTAAGAATTACTAATTATGCGGATGAGTTATTGGAGGATTTAGAAAAATTAGATAACTGGCCAGAAAGAGTAAAAATAATGCAAGATAATTGGATTGGAAAGTCAATTGGTACAAATATTAATTTCAATATTAATACCAATCCAGAAGAGAAAATTACTGTATTTACAACAAGACCAGATACTTTATTTGGAGTTACTTATTTAGCAATTTCTGTTAATCATTCATTAGTTAAAAATATTTCTGATCAAGAAACAATACAAGATATAGAAAATCTTAAACTATATTTGAAAAATAATAAAAATAATGAACTTGAAAAAATTGGAATAAAAACTAAATTAACAGCAATAAATCCAGTTAATTCTGAACTTATTCCTATTTGGGTGGCAAGTTATGTTCTCGATGAATACGGTACAGGCGCTGTTATGGGCGTCCCTGCTCATGATATAAGAGATTTTGAATTTGCCAAGAAAAATAATATTGATATTAAACAGGTAATAATAAAGGATAAAAGTGAACAAAATAAAGAGCTTGAAGAAGCTTATGTAGAAAAAGGATATCTTATTAATTCAATTCAATACAATGGCATAGAAAATACTATTGCTAAAATAAAAATTTCAGAGGAGGGAGTAAATAATGGATGGGCTGAAAATAAGATTCAATATCGTCTAAGAGATTGGTTAATCTCTAGACAAAGATATTGGGGATGTCCGATACCCATAGTTAATTGCAAAAAATGTGGATCTGTTCCATTAAAGCAGTCTGAATTACCTGTTTCCTTACCAAAAGATATAAAAATCTCTGCTAACAAGATTAATGCTTTAGGTGATAATAATAATTGGATAAATACTACATGTCCAAAATGTGGAATAGCGGCAAGAAAAGAAACTGATACTATGGACACTTTCATGTGTTCATCATGGTATTTTTTAAGATATCCATCTTCAAAATGTTCTAATAAGCCATTTGAAAAAATTGAAATCAATAAGTGGTTACCTGTAGATCAATATGTTGGAGGCGTAGAGCATGCAATATTGCACTTGTTATATGCAAGATTTTTCACAAAAGCCTTGAGGGATAATGAACTATTTGAAATTGATGAACCTTTCAAAAAACTATTAACGCAAGGAATGGTTCAGGCGGCAGCCTATAAAAACAATAAAACTGGTAAATATGTTTCTCCTTCAGATATTACTGACTTATCAAATCCTACAGATCCAACTGACAATTCTAAACTTGAAGTTCTTTTCGAGAAGATGTCTAAGTCTAAATATAATGGAATTGACCCTGAATCAGTAATTAAAAAATATGGAGCAGATACCGCAAGAATGTTTATATTATTTAAAGCACCACCAGAAAAAGATTTGGAATGGGGAGATACAGATGTTGAAGGACAATTTAGATTTTTAAGCAGGATTTGGAAGCTTTATATAAATTGTGCAAAAGATATAAATAGTAAATCTAATTCCTATCCAGATAAAGAAAAAAGTTTAATAAAGTCAATGAATATCGCTATAAAAGAAATTTCAAATGACATATTAAATAACCAATTTAATACTGCGATTTCAGAACTAATGAAGTTTTATAATTCATTATCAAATTCCATTAATGACGTAAATAATAATTTAAAAATTGATGCTTTAAAAACATTTTGTATTTTGTTGGCTCCATTTGCACCTCATATTGCAGAAGAAATATGGCATCTTATAGGATTTAAAAAATCTGTACATTTAGAACACTGGCCTTCATTTAATGCCGAGGCACTAAAGGAAGATTCATATGTACTAGTAATACAAGTGAATGGAAAAGTTAGAGACAAAGTAAATATTAATAATGATATGAGTGATGATCAAATTAAAGAATTGACTCTTAAAAAACCTAACATTTTAAAATGGACTCAAGATAAGGAAATAAGAAAAATAATTATTGTTAAAGGAAAAATTATGAATATTGTTGTTTAAGAATTTATTTTTTGAATAACTAATGAATTTGGATTTGACCAATCGCCCTTAACTAAATAATTATCATTACCGAAACACATTTCACGGAGTATAAAAAATATGGGTTCACTAACTGAATTATCAAATAATGATGTTATGTCATTTATAGAATATTCTCCACCTTCATCTAATAAATTACTTACTTTTTGTTGATACTCAATAATATTTGCAGCTGCTTTCTTTCCAGCTTCAACTCCAGGTTGATCATATGCATTTATATTTACCAATTCAGCGTAGAAGGATACAGCCCTCTCAAATAAAGCGATTAAGGCCCCTAGTGATAAACAATTTAACTTTTCTAAAGTAA
Organism: uncultured Prochlorococcus sp.; assembly: GCA_902518475.1. Classification (GTDB taxonomy): domain Bacteria; phylum Cyanobacteriota; class Cyanobacteriia; order PCC-6307; family Cyanobiaceae; genus Prochlorococcus_A. The sequence continues at coordinate 137,840 of CABYGI010000001.1, forward strand.
TAGTGATACTTTGTCTGTCTTCACAAGAGAGTGCTGATCTGGTTCCTTGCAAAAAAACCAGAAAGATATTCTTTAGGATTCTCTTTTTCATCAAAAATATTAGTAGATGGAGAATCTAATAATTCAATAAAAATACAAAAGAAATTATCAATACCATCTCTCAGTTGCTGAACATAAGCGTGCTGATCTGTAGATCCTTTATTACCAAAAACGGAAATACCTTGATTAACTACTTCACCATTCCTATTAAATTTCTTTCCTAATGATTCCATTACTAATTGCTGAAGATATTTACTAAAAACCTGTAACCTATCTCTATAAGGTAATACCACCATATCTCTCTTTCCAATACCATCCCCAGTTAAATACCATGCGGATGATAATAGTGCTGCTGGATTATTTTTAAAATCACTTATACGTGTAGCTTCATCCATTAATGATGCACCTCTGATAAATTCAGAGATATTTTCATTAATAAGAGCTAATGGAAGTAATCCCACAGAGCTTGTAATACTAGTTCTTCCTCCAACCCAATCTTGCAAATTAAATATTTTTAACCAATTTTCAGAAGTAGCTTTTTTAAATAACTTACTACCTTTCATAGTTATAGCTATAGCATTAGAATTCCATTCAAGAGAGTTGTTTTCGCAGTGACTTTTAATAATTTCCATAGCAATTCTAGGTTCAGGAGTACCACCTGATTTGCTTACTACTACAAATAATGTTGTTGATAATTTTTCAGATAACTCATCTAACTTTTCGCTAATTAAAAAAGGATCTACATTATCGATATAAGAAAAATTTAATCCTCTAGAACACTTCTGCAGTGACTCTGTAATAAGTAATGGTCCTAGACCACTTCCACCAATTCCTATCCATAGAACATCAGTATATTTCTGATTATTCTTATTCTTAATATCTCCATTTAAAATTTGTTTTCCAAATTCAGAGATTGCATTAATATCAGCTCTAATTTCCTCTTCTATTTTTGAAGAGGGAGAAATTGATGGATTTCTAAGCCAATAATGTCCAACTTGCCTATTTTCATCAATATTCGAGATTGCACCATTTTCTAATTCTTTTATTGATGAAAAAACATCTATAAATTTATCTTCTAAATTTTTTATATCTTTACTTGTGAAATTAATTTTGCTTATGTCTAACCAAATATTCAATTTTTTATCAAACCAAAGATAATTACAAAATTTATCCCAAGAGTTTAAATCTCCATTCATTTTATATATTTGTTTCTTTTATTTATTTATCTAATTATATCTATACTAATTGTACAAAGATTTGAATCATTTAATTTTGTTTAAATTTTTATCTTCAAATTAATATGTTTTTGAATATAAATATTTAGTCTAGAGGGTTTTTTTTATTTCATATGAATTTATTATTGGATAAAAAAAACATTGGATAAATCATTTAATTACATAATTTCGCCTGAGATATCTGAATTTAGAAGATTTACCCCAAAATTAAGAATAGGTGTACTTGCTTCTGGGAAAGGAACAAACTTTCAGGAATTAATTAATCTTTCAGAAAAAGGAGAATTAGATATAGATATAAAAATTCTAATAACTAACAAAGATGAAGCCGGTTGTATAAAAAGAGCTGAAAGTAAAAAAATACCTCACAAAATCATAAGAGGCAAAGACTTTCTGCATAAACAGCTATTTGAATTAGAAATTGTAAATACTCTAATTAATTACGATGTTGAACTTGTTGTTATGGCAGGCTGGATGAAAATTGTTACTCCATTTTTTATTAATAAATTGAAGAATAAGATAATAAATATTCACCCGTCATTACTTCCTGCATATAAAGGTGGTTCTGCGATAAAGGACTCTATATTAAATGGTTCAAAAATAACTGGTTGTTCAGTACATTTTGTTGAAGAGGAGGTCGATAGTGGATCATTGATAATGCAAGCTGCATTGTCAATTAGAGATGATGATGATATTGAATCACTTTCCGAAAGAATACAAATGCTTGAGCATAAAATTTTACCTCACTCAATCTCTCATGCTGGTTTTTTGATAAGAAGTAATTTTATGGAAAATTATTAGTCAACTCAAGACCTTCATCCATTGAAAATCCGCTCATAATATTCAAATTTTGAATTGCTTGTCCAGTCTGTCCTTTTAACAAATTATCAATTACAGCTAATATAACTATCCTTCCATTTCTAATATCAACTTTTACAGAAAGGAAAATTTGGTTAGTATTTTTAACCCATTTTGTTGATGGGAATGTATCTACAGGTAATACTTTAATATTTTTGAAATTTCTATAATAATTATCCAAAAGAATTCTGCAATCATCAGAAGTTAGTCCTGGATCTCTTAATCTTGCATATATAGTCGAATGCATTCCTCTTGAAATTGGAACCAAATGAGGTGTAAACAGCAGTTCAATTTTATTTCCAGAAATAAAAGACGCTACTTGCTCGATCTCTGAGGTATGTCTATGGTTTATTAATCCATATGCTGATAAACCTTCTCCACATTCTGATAAGAGTAGTTTTTGATTTGGTTCTCGTCCACCTCCAGAGGTTCCGCTTTTAGAATCAATCACTATACCTTCATTTTCAATAATTCCCTGCGAAAGATAAGGAACTAATGGAATAAGAGCAGATGTTGGATAACATCCTGGGCATGCAATTAATCTTCCTTTTGAAATAGCTTCTTTATTTATTTCAGGAAGACCATAGACTGCCTCTTTACATAAATCATCATCATTCCTTTTGTAAATAGAAGCTTCTTTGGAATATACTTTTTTCCATTCATTTAAAGACTTATATCTGTAATCAGCAGATAAATCAATAACTTTAACTCCTTTATCTAATAATTTCCTTGTTAAGGTTGAAGATAGACCATTGGGTAGACAAAGCAAGGCAACTTCTGCATTTTTTGAAATATTATCTACTGAAATTTCTTGTATATAAGGATCATTATCTAGATAAATAAAAGGGAAATTTTCATTCCATTTTGATCCAGATGTTTTATTACCTCCTAAAAATGAAATTTTATATTTTTTATTTTTGTTTAAAAGATTTACCGCTTGAATACCGCCGTAACCAGTAGCACCTACTATTGCAACATTCATTTCTTTGAATTGGCAGACTTTGAGATAGGATTATAAAGTGTTGAATTAAAGGTAACTAAAACACTATTTTTCTATATTGATAGGAATAATGAAAGAAACAAGTCCCAAATCAAATAATGGAACAATTTTGGATATAAATGAATCTTTTAAAATTGAATTTGATCCTATTAGCGATGCGTTGGCAGCTATTAGAAATGGTGAATGCATAATTGTTGTTGATGATGAAAGAAGGGAAAATGAAGGAGATTTAATTTGTGCGGCTCAGTTTGCTACTCCTCAGCAAATTAATTTTATGGCAACTGAGGGACGTGGTCTTATATGCCTAGCTATGCAAGGTGAAAAACTTGACTCTTTAGATTTACCATTAATGGTAGATAGAAATACAGATGAAAATCAAACAGCATTTACTATATCAATTGATGCTGGACCTGAAAATAATGTTACCACTGGAATTTCCGCTGAAGACAGGGCAAAGACAATTCAAGTTGCTATAAACCCAAATACAAAACCAGAAGATTTAAGGAGGCCAGGACATATTTTTCCATTAAGAGCTAAAAAAGGTGGAGTTTTAAAAAGGGCAGGTCACACCGAGGCGGCAGTAGATATTGCGGCAATGTCAGGTCTTTATCCTGCTGGAGTGATTTGTGAAATACAAAATCCTGACGGTTCCATGTCAAGACTTCCACAACTTAAAGAGTATGCCAAACAGTGGGGCATGAAATTAATATCAATAGCTGATTTAATAAGTTATCGGTTTCAAACTGAGAGATTTGTATTTAGAAAATCCGATGCGGTTCTTCCAAGTATCTTTGGGAATTTCAAAGCTTATGGATACATTAATGAACTTGATGGTTCTGAGCATGTTGCATTAGTTAAACAAAAATCATCAAAATTAAGTGAACCTGTTCTCGTCAGAATGCATTCAGAGTGTTTAACTGGCGATGCATTTGGTTCATTACGATGTGATTGTAGACCACAGTTAGAGGCAGCATTATCAAGGATAGAAAAGGAGGAAGAGGGAGTAGTTGTTTACTTGAGACAAGAAGGCAGAGGTATTGGTCTAATAAATAAATTAAAGGCTTATAGTTTACAGGATGGTGGATTAGACACTGTTGAAGCCAATGAAAAATTAGGTTTTCCGGCTGACCTCAGAAATTATGGAGTTGGAGCACAAATATTAACTGATCTAGGGATAAAAAAATTAAAATTACTTACCAATAATCCTAGAAAGATTGCTGGATTAGGTGGTTATGGAATAGAAGTTATTGAGAGAGTTCCATTAGTGATTTGTCCCAACGATAATAATGCAGAATATTTGAGTGTTAAAAAAACAAAGCTAGGTCACATGATTGATGAAGACATTTCAAATTTAAGAAATATCGATCCATTCATATCAATTTTTCTTGACGGAAAATATAAATCTATTGATCTTGTTCCTATAAAAAATAAAGTTGTTAAATTCTGTAGTGAACAAAACATTAATATCAAACTTGAAAGTAGTCCAAGATTATTAGCTTTTTGGAATCGACCAAAATTAGTTTGGCGGATTTTACATGATCAGAATAGAATAAATTGCAATATTACTGATGACGAAATAAAGAATATTGAATTATTTATTCAGTTTTTATCCAAATATGAAAATAGTACACAGATTGGAATTATTGTTTCTAGAAACATTGAACAAGCATTACATCCAAAAAGTAGCATAAAACTAATCAATACTAAATTCACTATTAATAATGAAATCTTATATTCATCTACAAGAAAATTTAATTTAGATAAAGAGACATTTAGTATTGTTTTTGAGGGTTAAATTACTATTTAAGTGTTGCTTTAATAATTTTTGAACCATTAGTAAGCTTTAAAACTACATCCATATCATTTGTCTTACCAAAAACAGTATGAACTCCATCGAGATGAGGCTGTGGTTCATAAACTATGAAAAACTGACTACCACCTGTATCCTTTCCTGCATGAGCCATAGATAATGAGCCTTTAAGATGTTTATTGGAATTAATTTCGCACTTAATATTATATCCAGGACCTCCAGTTCCAGGCATGCCAGATGCTCCATCACGGGTATTTGGACATCCTCCCTGAGCCATAAATCCAGGAATAACTCTGTGAAATGCAAGACCATCATAGAAACCATCACTGATCAAATTTGTGAAGTTTTTAACTGTATTAGGTGCATCTTCGGTGAAAAATTCAATGTTAATGTTGCCAACCTCTGTTTCGAATAATGCTTTTGTCATGTTTTATCTGTTTATAAATTTTTGCTATTCTAATAGCTAAAGCAACTTTTCAAGGTTTTCCTTAATGGTATTTAAATCCATATTTGTATTCTTATTCATGTCTCCCTCCCAATCTTCAACTTCTTGGTTTCTCTGGGGTGGTGATATAAGTAACCTATCTTCTGCTGTTTTAGGCACAAAATTTTTCTCTACTAATTTGCATTCATAATCTAATTTAATGCAGAAATCCTTTATTTCCTCTATGTCAATCATTTCAACTGTTGGTAAAGGAAAATCTTGAGCTTCAAGTAGTCCACAATATCTAGTTGCATCATCCTTATCTTCAAACATAAGAACAATTGTCCTACCTTTAAGTTCTATTGAATGAATTCCTTCCTTATCTGTTCCTGAATTATATAAAAGAACAAATATGTTCATAAGCATCTATTTTTCTACTTATATGATATTTGATTAAGAATCAGAAAGTGATAGTTCTTGTAATCTTGTATATAAAGCAATTTCCTCATCATTTATATCAGCAGGTATAACTACCATGATTTCAATAAATTGATCACCTACATTTTCTTCGAATTTTAAACCACGTCCTTTCAAACGTAACATTCTACCGGTAGATGATTTTGGAGGGACTTGAAGTGTGATATCTCCATCTAGAGTAGGAACCTCTACTGCACATCCTAGTAGAGCATCATGAGGAAATAACTCTAATTTATAAAGAACTCTTAAACCATCAATTCTTAGACCACTATCCGTTTGAACTTTTAACTGTAGATAATGATCTTTTCCTCCTCTAGCAATATTTTCTAGTCTTAATCGCCATCCATCACCAGCAAAAGGAGGAGTATCAACTTCTACTACAGTTTCATCCTCTAGCTCTATTAATATTGAAGCTCCCTTCAAGGCCTCATCAGGAGTTAATTCAATAATTGTCTCAATATCTTGATGGAGTTTAACTGGAGGTGGTTCTTCAGGAGTAGTTGTAGGGTATTCATAATTATTAAATTCATTATTATCTATATTTATGGATTCATCCTCAAATGGTTCATCATTATATTCGTCGTAATTCTTTGGCGAGTATTCATAACCGAATAATGAATCAAGATAATCTTGAAAATTGGGAAACCCTGTCTCGAAATTATTATTTTCATAATCTTCCTGAATATTATCTTCTGTATTATTTTTACTTCTATTGGGATCACGTAGATATTCATAAGCTTCATTGATTAATTTAAATCTCTCTTCCGCATTAAGATCATTTTTATTCAAATCGGGATGCCATTTTCTCGCTTCTCTTCGAAAGGCCTTTTTAAGTTCATTATTATCAAAGTCAGGGTTTAATCCCAAAATTGATAAATAATCTTTTTTAGAGGAAGTAGTCATTGTCCCATGGATCGTCGTCCCTAGAATTACCATACCTCGAATTTCTATAATTTCTATTCATTTGATTATCCCAAGGATCATCATCCCAATAATCATCAGAAAATAATTCATCCTTTAATGATCCAAATGTATTTTTAATACCCTGTAACGGATTATTATCAGTTTTCTTTCCTGCTGCAAATTTTCTGTTTAATCCGAATAATGCTTCTTGGAGAGCACTTACTGAAATTTCTAATTCTTGAGGATCATCATCATCTATATATTCTTCAACATCTTGAATGGCTAATTCAACAGCTCTTTGTTGCCTTTCGGCCCCATAAGGACCAAATTCTAATGAAGCATCCCTAAGTCTTCTCTCTGCTTGCGCTATAAGAGTTAAAGCACTATTTTTTCTATCAATAACGGATCTTTTTTTTCTATCTTCATTTGCTTTTGTTTTAGCTTCTTCAATTATGGAATTAATTTCTTGTTCATTTAAATTAGAACCTCCAGAAATTGTAACTGTTTGCTTTCTTCCAGTTGTTCTATCAGTTGCACTTACCTCTAAAAGACCATTTGCATCAATATCAAATGCTACTTGGACTTGAGGTATTCCCCTGGGAGCTGGAGGTATGCCTGATAGCCTAAATTTACCAAGTGATTTATTTTCAGAAGCTAAAGGTCTTTCGCCCTGCCTTACTTGAACAACCACTGATGATTGATTAGCTTCCGAAGTACTAAAAACATCTGATTGTCTTACTGGTATTGGGGTATTACGAGGAATTAGTACCTTCATAAGACCACCAATAGTTTCTAAACCTAAAGATAAGGGAGTAACGTCATTTAGAAGTAAATCTTGTAAATCACCACTAATAATTCCAGATTGGATAGCAGCTCCAACTGCTACGACTTCATCAGGATTAACAGATTGACAAGGCTCATTAGGAACAAGAGTTTTTACTAATTGTTGAACCATTGGGATCCTAGTGCTGCCTCCAACAAGTACTACCTCATCAATATCTTCTGCGTTCCATCCAGAATCATCTAAAGCTATTTGCACAGGTTCAAATAATCTATCTAGTAAATCTTGTGATAATGACTCAAATATTTTTCTATCTAAGGTTTCTTCAATATGTAAAGGCCCATCTTTGCTTGTTGTGATAAATGGTAAAGATATTTTTGTTTTTTGTAATCCTGATAACTCACATTTAGCTTTTTCAGCAGCCTCAGTTAATCTCTGTAAAGCTTGTCTATCCCTTCTCAGATCAATATCATGTTTACCCAGAAATTTTTCTGCAAGCCAATCAACTATTTTTGAATCAAAATTATTTCCTCCAAGCTGTGTATCACCACAAGTGGCTTTAACATCAAATACACCATTAGAAATTTTTAATAATGAAACATCAAATGTTCCTCCCCCTAAATCAAAAACCAAAACATTATTAGAAGAACTTTTTTCAAAACCATATGCTAGAGCAGCAGCTGTAGGTTCATTTAAAATTCTATCTACTTTAATACCAGCTAATATTGCAGAATCCTTTGTAGCTTGTCTTTGAGATTCATTAAAGTAAGCAGGGACAGTAATAACTGCAGAATCAACAGTATCTCCAAGATATGTTTCAGCATCATTAATTAATTTTCTAATCAATGAGCTCACTAATTCTTCGGGAGCATACTCTCTTTCTGTATTTGGACTAAGAACCCTTACGCTTCCATTGGTATTAGCCTTTACGTTATAAGGAACAGAAATACTATTCTCATCTAATTCGTCCCAGTCACTACCAATAAATCTTTTTAGGTTATAAAAGGTATTCTTAGGATTTAGAACAAGTTGTCTTCTCGCTTGGTCTCCTATTACTATTTCCTTGTCTTTTGTAAATCCAACTATGGAAGGTGTGGTTCTAGAACCCTCAGAATTTGCAATAATAATTGGACGACCAGCTTCTATTACTCCGACAACAGAGTTAGTGGTACCTAAATCAATTCCAACTATTTGCCCCATGATTTTAGATCGCTAAATTAAAGCAAAATTTACTAATAATTTAATTAATTTTTATCTTTGATATTTACATATAATAATAAAAATCAAACATTTTCAACTTAATTTAAATAAATAAGATTATTTATAACTTATCAAAAATATTACTAAGTAATCTAAAACATTTTTTACATACAATGTTGTTGATGTATTAAACCAAAATAAACTAATATATAACGGAGAGAGAGGGATTCGAACCCTCGATAAAGTTGCCTCTATACAGCATTTCCAGTGCTGCGCCTTCAACCACTCGGCCACCTCTCCCAAGATAACCATTTTAACCCTTGACCATACCATTTTAGAGGAAAGTTATTTGAAAAAGACTTTCACAGTCACGATTAAAAATAAGGAAACCGGAAAGGTTTACCAAGAACAGGTTAATAGTGATGATTACATACTTAAGGAATTTGAAAAGAGAGGCTTCAAGCTTGCATTTTCATGCAGAAATGGTTGCTGTACAAGTTGTGCAGTCAAAATAATATCTGGTAGTTTGAAACAACCTGAAGCCATGGGTGTATCTCAATCATTAAAAGATAAAGGTTACGCACTACTTTGTGTCGCTAAGGCTACATCAGATCTTGAGGTTGAAACTACATATGAAGATGAAGTTTATGATTTACAATTTGGACAATATTTTGGAAGGGGAAATACAAGAGTTGCGCCACCATGGGAGTTTGAGGAAGATTAATTATTATGTTTGAATTTAGTCAAATAGAGGATATTTCAAATCAAGTAAACTTATCTAGTTTGTATGAAATAGCCAGGAAATCCGCTCAAATTGGTAATGAAATTCTAAAAATTAATTACAATAAAATTCAAAAAATATCATCAAAGGGTAGGAAAGGTGATCTAGTAACCAATGTAGATTTGGAAGTTGAACATAAAATAAAAGAATATTTATTAGAAGAGACACCAAACGTTTCAATCCATGCAGAGGAATCGGGTAAATTAAACAAATCCTCGGATTTAACATGGTGTATAGACCCATTAGACGGCACTACTAATTATTCTCATGGATATCCTTTTTTTGGTACTTCTATAGGTCTTGTATATAAAAACAATCCAATCATAGGGGCTATATCAGTACCTTATTTAGATGAACTTTATTCAGCCTGTATCGGTTTAGGATCATTCTGCAATGATAGTGAACTTAAAGTATCGAATCCTTCTAAACTTGCTGATAGCCTACTTGTAACTGGATTCTCTTATGACAGATTTGAGACAGAGGATAATAATTATGCGGAATTTTGTTATTTAACACATAAAACTAGAGGTGTCAGGAGAGGAGGAGCAGCAGCAGTTGATCTAGCATTTGTTGCTTCAGGTAAGGTTGATGGATACTGGGAAAGAGGATTGGAGGTATGGGACCTGGCGGCCGGTGCTATCATTGTTAAAGAGGCTGGTGGAATTATTTCAGATTATCCATCAGGCAAATTTAATTTAAGTTCTGGAAGAATTTTAGCTTGTTCGCCCAGCCTTGAAAATGAATTAAAAAATGAGCTAGATAATGTTTCTCCATTTAAAAAAAATCTCTATACTTAAAATTCGTTAAATATTAAAATGACAGATATAAAGGAAATTAAATTAGTCGATGTTAAAAATAACTCTAATATTATTAATAATTTAAATAATATCTATAAACTATGGGGCTACGAAGAGGTTTCACCCTCATTTATAAATACATTAGAGACGATAAAAGGGCGTGGAGTTATTGAAGAAAATCAGCTTGTGGGAATTGTAAGTAATAATTCATTATGTCTTAGGCCAGAAATGACAACATCTATTGTTAAATTGTCATCTACTAGATTAATAAATAAGAAAAGACCTATAAGATTATTCACCAATGGAATGGTCTTTGATAAAAAACAAAATAATAACAATTCATTTAAGTTACAAGAAAAACTGCAGAGTGGAATTGAATTAATTGGATACGATACAAAATACCCTGAAATTGAAGTTATTAATATATTGTTTGATGCGATAGATAATATTAATTTGAAGGATGGTTGTCAATTATATCTACTCGTTAGCACAACAAAAATAATGGACTTGATACTGAACAAATATAAGAATAATAATTTTGAAGAAATCAAGAAAAGTCTGGTTAATTTTGATCAGGATAATTTATCTAAATTAAGATTAGATGAAGATGATAAATATATTCTTAAAGATCTTTTATTCACTCGAGGAGAGCCAATTGCAATATTAAAAAAATTAAAAACTTCATATGGTACTAGTAAAACATTAGATGACTTAAATTTTTTATTTGAAACATTATCAAAAATTTCAAATAAATATGGTGTTAAATTACAACTTGATCCCACTTTTCAACCTCATTTGAATTTATATGAAGGAATAGTTTTTCAATTAATAGGTGATAATGGAAAAAATAAAAGCGTTATCGCAAAAGGCGGAAGATATGATGAGTTAGTAAGATCATTTAGTCCTAATGAGAAAATATTTAACGGGATTGGATTTACAATTTCGGTAGACATTTTAAGAAATTTAATTAAGGAAGAAAAGACAGATAAAAAAAAGATTTTATTGATGTTTAAAGATTCTAATTTATTAGAAAAAGGTATGAATGAACAAAAAGCGCAACAAAAAAAAGGAAATATTGCTGTCTTACATTTAAATCCTGTTGATGACTTGGCTAAAGCTAATCAAATTATGAATGAAAATAATTGTAGTGAGATTTTGTGGGTTAAATAAATTCTTTGAAAAACTATTTACTTTTAAATCATATATTGTTCGGACAATACTCCTTATTAAACTTGATTAACTAGTTTTTACGAAATAGGATTTATTATGTTTGATTTTTTTTAAATGGAAAAAGGCGAAATTCGTATTAATACCGAAAATATTTTCCCAATTATCAAGAAGGCGGTATATTCTGACCATGAAATCTTTTTAAGAGAACTTGTTAGTAATGGTGTTGACGCAATTAGTAAAAGAAGAATGGCCTCTATGGCAGGCGATTGCGAGAATACTGAGGAGTCTCAAGTAAAAATAACAATTAACCGCGAAAAAAATACGTTAACAATTTCTGATAATGGAATTGGAATGAATGCTGAAGAAATTAAGAAGTATATAAATCAAGTAGCATTTTCTAGTGCTGAAGAATTTCTAACAAAATACAAAAAAGATAATGATGAATTCATAGGTCATTTTGGACTAGGTTTTTATTCAAGTTTCATGGTGGCAGATAGAGTTGATATATTAACTAAGTCGGCAATTGGGGAATCAAAAGCTTTCAAATGGTCTTGTGATGGATCGCCTAATTTCACCTTAGAGGAATCAGAAAGAGAGACAATTGGTACAGATGTTATTCTTCACCTTCTTGAAGAAGAAAAAGAGTTTATCGAGCCTGAAAGGATTAAATCACTAATAAAAAAATATTGTGATTTTATGCCAATAGACATCTTATTAGAGGGAGAGACAATAAATAAGAAAAATCCTCCTTGGAGAAAACAACCTAGTGAATTAAAAGATGAAGATTATATTGAGTTATATAAATACCTTTATCCTTTCCAGGGAGATCCACTGTTATGGATTCATCTAAATACAGATTATCCATATGACATACAAGGGATATTATATTTTCCAAAGTTGTCAGGTAGAGCTGATTGGGAAAAGGGAGAAATAAAACTATTTTGCAATCAAGTATTCGTAAGTGATTCAATTAAAGAAATAGTACCAAAATACCTTTTACCTCTAAGAGGAGTTATTGACTCTACAGATATACCTCTAAATGTTAGTAGAAGCGCATTACAAACAGATAGAAAAGTAAGGTCTATATCATCATTTATCTCCAAAAAAATCGCTAATAAACTGAAGGATTTGATAAAAAATTCTCCAGAATTTTATGCAGAAATATGGGATTCAATCTCTGCTTTTATTAAAATTGGTGCTATCGAAGATGAAAAATTTGCTGATTTAGTCAATAACAGCATAATTTTCGAAACAATAATGAATTCAGAGAAAGACGTAAATAAAGATATTGAAAATAAATCCCTCATCAAGTGCAATGATAAATATTTCACAACTCTCGCAAATTACAAAGAGCGAAATAAATTAACTGATTCTAAAAAAATAATTTACTGTTCGGATTTGATTGCACAATCTAGTGCATTAAATATCTGTTTATCTGATAATAAAGAAGTTATTAAATCAGATCCCTTAATTGACGCACAATTTCTTCCATGGTTGGAAAGTAAAAATGAAAATTATCAATTCCAAAGAGTAGATTCAGAAATAAATGAACTAGAAGATAAAGAATCTAAAGAAATTGTAGATAAGGATGGCAAATCAAATACAGATAATCTTAGAGATACGATAGTTAAGGCCCTTAACAATGAGAAAGTAACAGTAAAAGTGCAGTCACTTTCAAGTAAAGATGCTCCACCAGCGATGATCTTGCTACCAGAACAAATGAGAAGAATTAATGATATGGGTGCTTACATGGAACAAAAGATGCCTGGCTTACCTGAATATCATGTGCTCTTAATTAACAAAGAACATCCACTTATTATTGGTCTTAATAAAATTACAGGCAATAAAATAATTATTGATAAAAATGATCCTATTGAGAATCCATTGGCATCTAAAATTGCTAATCATGTTTACGATATGGCTAAGCTATCTGTTGGTGGATTAGATCAAGAACAAATAATTAATTTACAGAATAATAATGCCGAATTAATCTCAGAATTACTTAATTCAACAAATTGATTCATGTGATAGAATTTTTATAGTTATAACTCAATAAATATGTCAAGAGTTTGCGAAATGACTGGTGCAAAAGCTAATAACGGGATGTCAGTAAGTCACTCACATATTCGTACAAAAAAATTGCAACAAGTTAATCTTCAAAAAAGGAGACTTTGGTGGGAAGAAGGTAAAAAATGGGTGAATATTAAAATTAGCACCAAAGCACTAAAGTCTATACAAAAAGTAGGTTTAGGTAAATTTGCCAAATCAAATGGAGTTGATTTAAAAAAATTCTAAATTTAATGAGAAATTTAGTTGTAAGTATAATAATATCATTTAATTTTTTATTTAATTGTAATCTAGCCATCGCTTTTGACTTCGCTCCTGAAATTGGAGATATTGCTCCAAACTTTCAATTAGAAGGTTTTAATAAAAACATAAAATCAAAAAATATTTGGGAATTAAATGATTTTCAAGGTAAGTGGCTTGTTATGTATTTTTATCCAAAGGACTTTACCGCAGGTTGCACTCTTGAAGCTAAAGGTTTTTCAGAATTAAAAAAAGATTTTTCAAAATATAATGCCGAAATTGTTGGTATTAGTGCTGATAATCAAGATTCTCATGAAAGTTTCTGCAGCGAGAAATCTATAAACTACACTTTATTATCAGATCCTGAAGGGATTATTAGTGATAAATATGGTTCTTGGATTCCTCCATTTTCAGATAGAAATACTTTTTTGATTTCTCCAGAAGGGGAAATTTCTTATAGATGGATAAGTGTTTTACCTATAAATCATGCCAAGGAAGTACTTAATGTACTAAAGAAAAAAATATAAATTTTGCACGAGCTATCATTTGGAACTTGGTTAATACATATCTCTTCAGTAATTGAATGGATATTTACTATCTTTGTCATATACAAAATTTCTACGTATAAAAAATATGATTTATTTTTTTGGTTAAGCATAGCAATGCTACCAAACCTAATAGGAGCTATGTGCGCTATAACTTGGCACATCTATGATAATCAAGATGCATTGTATGGATTAGTAACGCTTCAAGGTATATTTACTTTTATAGGAAATTCAACATTAGCTCTAGCATCATTCACTATTTTTAAAAAGGAAGAGACTTATGAATGAATTATTTATAAAATTTATAGAAAAATTAGCTTCTATTGACAATACAGCTTTGTTTGCCGCATCTATATTTCCATATGCAATATTTTTGTTTTACTTATACAAAATTAAATCTGTTAATAATTTAATAAAAACAGGTTATACTTTAACAGTTTTATTTGTTTTTATAACTATAGTAGTTTCTTTCTATACATTAAATTACTACAATAAAACTCTTGTTGAAGTTGACTTCTTCCATGGTTTAGCAGAATCTTTCTTAACCCTAAGCGATTTTATTATTTTGTTTGGATTTATAAGGTTGTTAAATAGCTTAGAAGTAAACAACTCTTAAGACCTTTTACAATTTTGTGTTTTTTAGGTAAAAGTATTAGAGAATATATAAAAATAACGATTTTTTATGTTTACTACATTATTTGCAGCTGCAGATCCAGCAACTTTTTCTTGGTCTCCAAAGTGTGCCGTCGTAATGATTGCATGTAATGTTTTTGCTTATGCAATTGCCAGAGCAACTATAAGAAAACCAAATGAAGGTTTTGAAATACCTAATGCAAAATTCTATGGTGGTTTAAGTCACGCATCAGTTGTAGGTGCTAATTGCCTAGGTCATATTTTCGGAATTGGTGCAATCTTAGGATTAGCCTCACGGGGTGTTTTATAAAAAATTTATTTATTAAATTTTTAATTATTTAACTTAAATTTCTTAACAATTTTATCTGCCATCTGATCAGGCTTAAGTCCTAATTTTTCTTTACTCTGGTCAGGTGAAGCATGATCAACTAAAACATCGGGAATACCTATCCTGTATACAGGAATGTTTACTTCGTTATCGTTAAGTAATTCAACTATTGCAGAACCAAATCCACCAATTAATGTTCCTTCTTCCATAGTTACCACTTTTTGAATTCTAGTTACTAAAGGCATAATAAGATTTTTATCAAGAGGCTTCACAAATCTTGCATTAACAATACATGCATTAATGTTCATATTTTTGAGGATCTTTGCAGTTTCAATAGCTGATGCAACCATTGATCCATAAGCAATAATTAAAATATCTTCTCCTTCTTCAAGTATTTCAGCTTCGCCTATATTCAAAGGTTCCCAGCCCTCATCCATTACAGCCACCCCTAATCCAGAACCTCTTGGTATTCTTAGAGCTGTTGGACCATTATAGTTAATTGAAGTTATTAACATTCTTTGTAATTCAGACTCATCTTTTGGTGCCATCAATACAAAATTTGGTATAGATCTCATATAACTGATATCGTACTGACCTTGATGAGTAGGACCGTCAGCCCCAACTATGCCAGCTCTATCAAGTACAAACGATACAGGTAAATTTTGTATCCCTACATCATGAATTAATTGGTCGAAAGCACGTTGAAGAAAAGTACTATAAATAGCTACAACAGGTTTAAGACCATCGCAAGACATTCCTGCCGCAAGAGTAACTGCATGTTGTTCTGCTATACCAACATCAATGTATTGATCCGGAATATTTTTTTGCAATATATCTAAACCAGTACCTGTAGCCATTGCAGCAGTAATACCAACGACTTTGCTATCTTGCTCACATATTTTTAATAAGGTTTGACCGAATATCTTACTATAACTAACAGGTTTAGGTTTCTTAGATGGAATAGATTTCCCCGTTGTAAGATCAAATGCAGACTGTGCATGATATCCAACCTGATCTGCTTCTGCATATGGGTAACCCTTCCCTTTTGTTGTGACAACATGAACAAGAACAGGTCTTTTAAGTTTATGGGCAGCGTTAAAGGTCTTAACTAAGTTACCAATATCATGACCATCAATAGGACCCATATATGTAAATCCGAGTTCTTCAAAAACAGCTCCAACCTTAGGCACAGATAGTCGTCTAACGCTTCCTTTAATATTTTTTAGTTCTTCTGGGATATCCTTACCAATTAAGGGAATATTTTTTACACTTTCTTGAACACTATCGGACAAAAATTGCAATGGCGGACTTACTCTTACCTTATTTAAGTAAGATGAAAGGGCTCCAACCGGAGGTGAAATAGACATGTCATTATCGTTCAATACTACAACTAAAGGGGTATTTGGTAAGTGACCTGCATGATTAATAGCTTCTAATGCCATTCCTCCAGTTAGTGCTCCATCTCCAATAACAGCGACACATTTATAATTTTCACCTTTTCTATCTCTTGCTATTGCCATTCCTAAAGCTGCAGAAATAGAAGTACTTGCATGACCAGCACCAAAATGATCAAATTTACTCTCACTTCTTTTTAGATATCCAGCGACTCCATTTTGTTGCCTTAGAGAATCAAATTGACTGAAACGTCCTGTAATTAATTTATGAGGGTAACCTTGATGTCCTACATCCCAAACAACTTTGTCAAAATCAAGATCAAGAGTTTGATATAAAGCCAATGTCAACTCAACTACACCTAATCCAGGACCAAGATGTCCTCCACTAGTAGATACTACCTGGAGATGTCTTTCTCTAATTTGACAAGCAATTTCCTCTAATTGTGAAACTGTTAAGCCATGAAGTTGATTTGGATGACTTAACTCACTTAAAAGCATTTAACAAAAATTGGTATCTATATAATCTAAAACGCCGAGGTGCAAAATGAGTACTTTTTTTGAAATAGATCATGTAATGTTTTATTAGATTAATATTTAATGCTAAAAATATATATATGAATGATTATTTTGAAAAAATACTTCAAGCTGATGTCTATGAAGTTGCTAAAAAAACACCACTAGAGAAAGCTCATAATTTAAGTAATACACTTAATAATGAAGTTTTTCTAAAAAGAGAAGATCTTCAGGATGTATTTTCATTCAAAATAAGAGGTGCATATAACAAAATGAGTAAGCTCACTAATTCACAGCTTGCTCAGGGAGTAATTACATCTAGTGCTGGTAATCATGCTCAAGGGGTTGCACTTAGTGCCCTTAAGTTAAATTGCGAAGCAACTATATTAATGCCCATTACCACACCTCTAGTAAAAGTTAATGCAGTAAAAAATTTAAAAGCAAAAGTTATATTATATGGTGATAACTATGATGAAACTTATAATGAGGCAATAAGGATTAGCCAAGAAAGAAATTTATGCTTTATTCATCCATTTGATGATCCAGAAGTAATAGCAGGACAAGGAACTATAGCTATAGAACTTGAACAGCAGCTTAAGGAAAAACCCTATGCAATCTATATTGCTGTAGGTGGTGGGGGATTGATATCAGGTATATCCTTATACCTTAAAAAAGTATGGCCTGAAGTAAAAATAATTGGTGTAGAACCAGAAGATGCAGACGCTATGACGAAATCTTTGGAAGAAGAAAAAATTGTGGAACTATCTTCTGTAGGTCAATTTGCAGATGGAGTGGCGGTTAAAAAAATTGGTAAAAATACTTTTGATATTGGTAGAAAATATATAGATAAGATGATTAGGGTTAATACTGATGAAATTTGTGCCGCTATAAAAGATGTTTTTGAGGATACTAGATCAATATTAGAGCCAGCAGGTGCCTTATCAATAGCGGGAATGAAAAAAGATATTTTAAATTCGAATCATTCAAAGAGAAAAATGGTTGCGATCGCATGTGGTGCAAATATGAATTTCGAGAGGCTTAGATTTGTAGCAGAAAGAGCAGAACTTGGAGAGTGTAAAGAAGTAATGATGGCTGTTGAAATTCCTGAACGTGCTGGTAGTCTAATTGATTTTTGTAAGTTACTTGATAATAGAAATTTAACTGAATTTAGCTATAGGATGTCAAATTCAAAGAATGCACAGATCTTTGTAGGGGTTCAAGTCTATGGTTTAAATGATAAAAAAAATCTATTAAATGTATTTAAAAATTCTGAGTACTCGTTTATTGACATAAGTGATGATGAATTATCTAAAAATCATCTCAGACATATGGTAGGTGGAAGATTACCAAGGGATTTTAAAGAGATGGAATATAGAAACTTTATTGAGCTTTTATACAGATTTGAGTTTCCTGAAAGGCCAGGCGCATTAATAAATTTCTTAAATAATATGAAATCTAATTGGTCTATAAGCGTATTTCACTACAGGAATTATGGAGCTGATGTAGGAAAAATTGTTATTGGAGTTTTGATTGATAAAAATGAGATTTTAGAGTGGAATAATTTTGTAAGAATTCTAGGCTATAAATTCTGGGATGAAACTCAAAACGATACATATAGATTATTCCTTGGTGCATCAGATTAAATTTAAGGTAAATTAGGAAAGATTTCGGTAATTAAAATCAATCAATCTGATCTAAATACCACGCCAATATCTGATATAGATCTAGTAACTAAAGTTGAAGCTGTTCTATACTTGAAAGGCAGACCAATAACAAAAAAAGATCTTTCAGAAATTACTAATTCTGATATAAACTCAATAAATGATGCAATTAAAGATCTCAAAAATAAATATTCTAATCCCAACTCAGCTATTGAATTAAATGCAGTTAATAACAGTTTTTCTCTCGAACTAAAATCTAGTCTTAATGAATTTGTCGATGATTTACTTCCTTCTGATTTGAAAACATCCGAATTAAGGACATTGGCAACTATTGCGATCAAAAAAAAGATCCTGCAATCGGACCTTATACTTCTTCGAGGCTCAGGTGCTTATGATCATATTAAAGAATTATTAGAAAAGAAATTCATCGTCAAACGGAAGCAAAAAGATGGTAGATCATATTGGCTATCGTTGTCAGAAAAGTTTTTTCAAACTTTTGCTGTAAGTAATGAATATCTCTCAAATATAGGAAGTGGTAAAAATAAGCAGCAATAATAAGTAAATGTTAGAATGTATTAAATTACGACAAGATAATGTTATCTGAGATTTTTGCAGTTCTGGGTCAAACTTTATCAATTTATTCTTTCATATTGATAATAAGAATTTTACTTACATGGTTTCCAGGGATTGATTGGAGTAACGGTGTTTTATCTGCATTAACCTCTATCACGGATCCTTATTTAAACATTTTTAGAGGTATTATCCCTCCAATAGGTGGATTTGATATTTCATCTTTGTTAGCTTTTTTACTTTTAAATGTTATTCAAAATTTAATTACAAATCTCCAGTATGCAAGCTTAGGTTATAGCTGAATTTATCTATCATCTCCAGAGCCTCTTATATTGCCTTTAGCAGCTCTTAATTTTAATTTTTCAAGGTTTTGTAATGCAACATCCTCTAAATTGAAATTTAATTCTGTACAAAGATTTGATACATACCACAAAACATCTCCTAACTCTTTTTTAATACCTAATCTTGATTCTTTATCAAATATACCATTTTTATCTCTTATAACCTTTTTCACTTTTTCTGCCACCTCACCAGCCTCTCCCACTAAACCAAGAGTTGGGTAAATATTATTTGAACCTAAATCTGGATATTGTGCTGTTTCTCTAGCTTTTTTCTGATAAGTTTTAAAATCCATGACTTAAATAACTAACTTTGGGTATGGTAAATTAATTTATATCTAGCAATATTATCTATATATGTCGAATATTGATTTAAAAAGAAGAACAAAAATAGTAGCAACTATTGGCCCTGCAACTCAATCTGAAGATATAATTACAAATTTAATTAAAGCTGGAGTAACAACATTCAGATTAAATTTCTCTCATGGAGATCATAAAGATCATGCTGAGAGAATAAAAACTATAAGGGAAGTATCAAAAAAGTTAGATATAGATATTGGAATATTGCAAGATCTTCAAGGACCTAAAATACGATTAGGGCGCTTTAAAGATGGGCCAGTAAAAGTTAAAAAAGGCGATAAATTCACACTGACATCAAATGAAGTCGAATGTACTAATACTATTGCAAATGTCACTTACGACAAACTTTCTCAAGAAGTTAGCGAAGGGAAAAGAATACTTTTAGATGATGGGAAAATAGAAATGATTGTAGAAAAAGTTGATACAAAAGCTAATAATTTGGAGTGCATGGTAACTGTAGGAGGGGTTCTTTCAAACAATAAAGGTGTTAATTTTCCAGATGTTCAATTATCAGTAAAAGCATTAACAGAAAAAGATAAAGAAGATCTAAAATTCGGTTTATCTGAAGGAGTTGATTGGATAGCACTAAGTTTCGTAAGAAATCCATCTGATATAAATGAGATAAAAGATTTAATAAACAAAAATGGGCATTCAACTCCTGTAGTCGCAAAAATAGAAAAATTTGAAGCAATTGATCAGATCGATACAGTATTACCCTTATGTGATGGGGTTATGGTTGCAAGAGGTGATTTGGGAGTTGAAATGCCTGCTGAAGAAGTTCCTCTTTTACAAAAGGAGTTAATAAGAAAAGCTAATTCATTAGGTATCCCAATAATTACAGCGACTCAAATGCTTGATTCTATGGCTTCTAACCCAAGACCAACAAGGGCCGAAGTTAGTGATGTTGCGAATGCAATTCTGGATGGTACAGATGCTGTAATGCTTTCAAACGAGACTGCAGTTGGCGATTATCCTGTAGAGGCAGTTGAAACGATGGCAACCATAGCAAGAAGAATTGAAAGGGATTATCCACTAAAGGCCATTGATAGCCACTTACCCAGTACGATCCCAAATGCTATTAGTGCAGCAGTAAGTAATATAGCTAGACAACTTGATGCAGGGGCTATAATCCCTTTAACAAAATCAGGTTCTACCGCTCGAAATGTAAGTAAGTTCAGACCACCAACACCTATATTGGCAACAACTACAGAGAGGAGTGTAGCGAGAATATTGCAACTAGTTTGGGGAGTTACTCCAATAGTAGTAAAAAATGATGAAAGAACAGCAAAAACTTTTAGCTTGGCTATGCAAATTGCTCAGGAGATGGGAATCCTAAATCAAGGAGATTTAGTAGTTCAAACCGCAGGCACATTAACTGGAATTAGCGGTTCTACAGATTTAATAAAAGTCGGTTTAGTAAGAAAGATTGTATCAAGAGGTATTTCAATAGGAGAAATCGGTGTTACAGGTAAAGCAAGAATAATTAAAAATAATCTTGATATATCCTTAATTTGCCCAGGAGAAATATTATTTGTTCCGAAGGAATTAATGAAAAATATTCCACTAAGTAAAAATATTGCCGGTATTGTTACGAACCAAAATGTAAATGATGTTTATGCTTTGTTTAACAAAAATAATAAAAAGATTTCTACAATTTGTAATTTAGATAATATGGATAAACATGAAATCAGTAATGGCGACCTTATTACACTGCAGCTAAATGAAGGTGTTATATACATGGGGCAAATTGAAGATGATGATGCATTAGATAAATATAAATATGTCTAGAAATATCTCAATAAAAGAAGCCTTAGGCATGGCCACAAAAACTTTAGTTTCGAACAAATTGAGAAGTTCGTTAACAATGCTGGGGATAATTATAGGAAATGCATCAGTTATTACACTTGTTGGGCTTGGAAGAGGTGCTCAAACATTAGCTAAAAACCAATTAAGTAATTTAGGCGCGAATGTATTATTCATTGTTCCTGGAAATAATGACACCAGAAGAAGAGGTATTTCATTTCCTAAAAATCTTGTTTTAGAAGATGCACTAGCAATAAGTAATCAAGTCCCAACAGTTAAAAAAGTTGCGCCTCAAATTTCTGCTAACGAAATAGTGCAGTCAAATTCTAAAAGCTTAAATATATCAATTGCAGGAGTTACTCCTGAATTTCTTGAAGTAAGAAGCTTTGAAGTTGATAAGGGAAGATTTATATCTAAGAATGATATTAATAGTGCAAGAAGTTATGTAGTAATAGGTCCTGATCTTAAAGACGAATTTTTTAAAAATAATTCTTCATCACTTGGGGAAAAAATCAGAATTAAAGATCATACTTATGAAATTATTGGAATATTAAAACCAAAAGGTGCTGTATTTGGAAGTAATCAAGACAAAAATGCTTATATTCCATTAACCACCATGGTCAATAGGATTACAGGTAAGGACCCAACATATGGAGTAAGTTTAAGCTTCATTAGTGTTGAAGCGATAGATAAAAATGCAACAAGTGCTGCTAAATTTCAGATTACTAACTTATTAAGGCAAAGACATAAAATAATCAGAGATGATGACTTTGCGGTTAGATCACAAGAGGATGCATTGAATATAGTAACCAATATAACAAGTGGGCTAACGTTTTTATTGGCTGGTATTGGGGCAGTATCTTTGGTGGTTGGCGGCATAGGAATCATGAATATTATGCTTGTTTCTGTTAGTGAAAGGACTGAAGAAATTGGACTTAGAAAAGCGATAGGAGCTAAACAATCAGATATATTAATTCAATTTTTAATTGAAGCATTGATTTTATCTACAATTGGCGGGTTAATTGGAACAACAACAGGATTATCAGGTGTTTTTCTTTTATCTCTGATAACACCACTTCCTGCATCAGTAGGAATTACAACTACTTTTTCCACCATGATCATTTCAGGATCAATAGGTTTAATCTTTGGTGTTTTACCTGCAAAAAGAGCTTCTAAATTAGATCCAATTGTTGCATTGAGAAGTTTATAAATTGAATTTATAATAATGCTCAATTTTTACAAATTAATTGAGATACTGGTGAGTCTTCAATCAATAGTAATAACATCAATGTTACCTGTTTATATTCCACTACCTTTTATCTATAAATCTAGTAATAACTTTGAGATGCCCATCACATGGCAAATTCCAACCATAATTTTATTAACACTTATATTCCATAAAAAAGTTGTTTTCAGAGCATTTTCTATATATATAATTTTGGGGATATTTATACTTCCTGTCTTTCACCAAGGAGGTTCATTAGGTTATTTGCTCACTCCAAATTTTGGTTATTTACTAGGTTTATATCCATTAATTAAAATAATTGATAATTTAAATAATAGAAATAAAATAAACGTTGGAAACTTTTTAAAAAACGGATTTATAGCAATAGGTGCTATGCATTTAACTGGAATATTTTACAACTTCATACAAATTATATTCTACAGTGAATACAATTTATTTTTATATAATTTAGGGAAATACTCATTAGGTAAAATTGGATATCATTTTTTAATGCTTTTTCCACTTTTATTAGTTATTAAACCTATAGAACGTGTAAAACGTAGCAAATAATGATTAATGTAAAAACAAAATTATATTTTATATCTTTAAGTATTTTTATTGTTCTAATAGATCAATTTACTAAATATTTAATGTTTTATAATAAAAAATTATTTATTAATAAAGATTTTATTTTATTCAAATTTGACTTTGTAAAAAATTACGGAGCCGCATTTAACATATTTAGTGGTAGTAGAGTATTTTTATCTTTAATAAGTATTTTTTTTTCTATATTACTTATTTATTTGATATTAAGGAAGAATACTTTAAACTCATTCGATCTATATTCTTATAGCTTTATTCTTGGGGGAACTATTGGTAATGGTATAGATAGGATATATAGAGGTTTTGTAGTTGATTTTATAAATTTAAATATTATAAATTTTCCAGTATTTAATATTGCTGATATATCTATTAATCTTGGTTTCATTATTTTACTTTATAACATTTTTAAAAATAATCGATAAAATGAATTACTTGAAATTGAAGTATATAAAGTATGTAGTATTTATATTATTTCTTTATATTTTATTTTCCATATTTGTAAGAATAGTAAATATTTATACTCTTTTGTTTTTAATTATAATTATATATACTTTTTATAATATTGATAAAAAATTATTTAAAAAAATAGTTTATAAAGTTATTTATAAAAATAAAAAAAACACACTTTCATTCAAAAATACATATGGTGCTGCCAAGATAAGTTTGGAAGGAGTCGAAAAAATTAACAAAAAAATTAGCGATAAAGTTAAAGCTGAATTGTTAAATTACCAAAAAAATAAACTAGAGTCTCAATTAAAAACAGGAGATTATAAAGTTACTCTTTTTGGAGCAGGTTCCTCAGGAAAAACATCTATAGCAAGATCTTTGTTAAAAAATATTGTCGGACAAACCTCAGCAAAAATAGGTACAACAAAGCAAATTAATAGCTATAAAATTCGTATTCCAATTTTAAAAAGAAACATTAATATAGTTGATACTCCAGGTTTATTCGAACCATCTAAATTAGGAGAAGAAAGAGAAAAAGCGACTATTATACAAGCATCAAATTCTGACTTAGTTCTTTTTGTCTTAGATCAGGACATAAATAAATACGAAAACTATTTAATTAAAGAATTATTAAAATTAAGGAAAAAAATAATAATAGTTCTAAATAAATGTGATTTGAGGTCTAGAGATGAAAATAACCTTATCAAAGAAAATATAATTTCTGTAACATCCGCTAGAAAAAATAAAATTTCTGTTGTTCAAACAATTGCAGTCCCTGAAAAATCTCCCTATATAAAATCAGATGCTTTAAATTTTCTTCCAGAGGTAGGAATTTTATTTAGAGAAATAATTGAAACCCTCGATAATAATGGTGAAGAGTTATTGGCGGATAATATTCTTTTTCGCTCAAATAAGTTAGGTATTAAAAGTAAAAATTTCGTACAAGAACAAAGATATTTAATGTCAAATAAAGTGATTAATAAATATATGTGGATAACAGGAGGAGTAATACTAGTTAATCCACTACCAGCTGTTGATTTTCTTACTACTACCTCCGTAAACCTTCAAATGATAACGGAGTTATCAAAAATATATGAAATAAAACTTACTAAAAAAGATGCAAAAGATTTGGCGACTTCATTGCTAAGCGCATTGGCTAAACAAGGAATACTAAAAGGGGGTCTCGCCATTCTTTCTCCTGCTTTAGCTACTAGCTTGACTAAAATAATATTATCTAAATCAATACAATCAGTTACAGCAGGCTGGTTAATAAGAATAGTAGGATTAAGTTTGATTGAATATTTTAAAAATGGTCAAGATTGGGGAGATGGCGGAATTCAAGAAGTAGTAGATAAGATCTATAGAATAAGTAAAAGAGAGGATATTTTAAATAATTTCGTAAAAGAAGCTATTTCAAAAATTGAAATGAAAAAATATTTTAAATCAAATAAAAGTTTGCCTCCATTTACTAATTAATATTGGATAATTGATCATTTAGATAAGTTCTGAAATCAAAGATAGTTATTAATAGTAAATAAGCAATGCAAATAGCTATAGAGATAAAACCTGTTACTATTGCAATAATTTTTGGTCTTACCATATTCATTAGTTAAGCATCTAGAAGTCTCAAAAGTTCTTCAATATCAGAATTCTTTGTATTGTAATTTCCCATGACAACCCGTAAAAAATATTTATCTTTAAATTTTGGTCTAGAAAGCATAAAATTATTATTAATTAGTTCATTTAATTTAGTTTGAGTCCATGTATCAGAGTCTTTTGGCTCAAGTTTATTTGGTAAGAATGAAACAATATGAAGAGGACCTGAATATATATCAAATTTATTTTTACTAATATTTTTTACAAAAAAATCTTTTCTATTAATTGATGACTTTAATATATTTTCTATTCCTTTGAGACCTAAATAACGTAACCCAAGCCATAGTTTGATAACCTCTGCAGGTCTAGAACCTTGTATTCCTATTTCTCCTCTATTTATAATATTTTCTTTAGATGATATGTATGGTAGTCCAGTATTGAAAGTATTTTCTAAAGTACTCATATTTGAAACCAATAACAAAGATGAAGTCTTTGTAATGCCAATAATTTTTTGTGGATTTATCGTTATCGAATTAGCCTGATTAATATTATTTAGACCTTCTATTGGAATAGAAGTTATAGCAAAAATTCCTCCAATTGAACCATCAATATGTAACCATATGTTTCTTTGTTTACAGATTTCACTTATTTCTTTAATAGGATCAATGGCTCCTCTTACAGTAGTCCCAAGAGTGGCAACAATAGCAAATATTTTTTTATTTTCTATTGAACAATTATCTAAAGAGTTTTTCATATCGTTTATATCCATCCGACCTTGATTATCAGTTTTAATCCTGACAAGATTCCTAGTATCAAGACCCATTACTCTTATACATTTAACGAAAGAAGAATGAGCATCTTCACTAACAAGTAATACAGAATCTGGATCTGAACCTAATCCAGCATTATTTCTAGCTGCAATAAGTGCATTCAGATTACTTAATGTACCTCCGCTAGCAGCTATACCTCCTGAGAAATCATTAAACCCTATTTTTTTGGCAAACCATTTGCATAATGATTCCTCAAGCAAGGTTACACTTGGTGATAACTCGTAAGCGAGAAGATTATTATTTAAACCAGCAGCAATTAAATCCCCCAAAATAGAATAAATTAAAGGTGGGGGATCAAGGTGAGCTAGTGAGCCAGGATGAACGGGATTAAATGAATTATTCAAAAGAGATCCAATATCAGAAAACAAATCTTCCTCAGAGTTACCATCTTCAGCAGGCATAATACAATTGAAACTCTCATCAAAAGGTAAAGGACCATTTTTATCGGCTTTAGAGAACCAGTCACAAAGAGTTCGACTTGCTCTATTAAGAAGAGTAATCAATTTATCATTAGTCCCTAAATTTGAGGGGAAATATATATCTTTATTATTTATTAAATCTTCAGCCATCAGATAAGATATCTATTAACAATTCTATTCTCAATCATGGTAAATGAGACATATTTTTGAAAATGGAAATAGTAATGAAGAACAACAAAAAATCAAATAATTCAAAATATACTTCGTGGATGAATTCGATATTAAGAAGATCCAAAGAAATTGGAAAAGTTGAGTTACCAATCTGTTCAATAATTTTAGACGAGAGAGGAAGATGTATCGGTAGAGGGGTTAACAGGAGAAATATAAATAAAGACCCATTAGGTCATGCTGAAATAATGGCTCTTAAGCAGGCTTCTTTAATAAAAAATGATTGGAGATTTAATGAATGTACTATTATCACAAATTTAGAACCTTGTACTATGTGTTCCTCTGCCCTTATACAAGCGAGGATGGGTAAGGTTATTTTCGGGGCTTACGATAAGAAAAGAGGGGGATTTGGAGGCTCGATCGACCTATCAAAACATGAAAGTGCTCATCATAAAATGGAAATTGTAGGGGGTATTTTAGAAGACGAATGCAGTCAAATTTTACAGCTATGGTTTAAAAAGCTGAGGACTCAAAAATAGAATATTTTTTTAACTCAGTATCAAATAGGTTTAATAATCTATCAACATTCTCTTCACTTGAGTTAAAGCCCATTAGTCCTACGCGCCATACCTTACCAGACAATTCTCCAAGTCCATTTCCTATTTCTATTCCAAAGTTTCTTAAAAGATGATTTCTAAAACCATCACCATCAACTGCTGGAGGTATTTTAACTGTGGTTAATGTTGGCAATCTATAATCTTCTGATACATGTAATTCCATTCCAAGACTTTCTAAACCATTCCACAGTTTCCTTGCATTAATATTGTGTCTATTCCAAACATTCTCTAAACCCTCATTCGCTATTAATCGTAAACCTTCACGAATAGCAAAATTCATATTTACGGGGGCAGTATGATGGTAAACACGATCAGAACCCCAATATTTATTTAGTAAAGATAAATCTAAATACCAGTTAGGTACTTTTGTTTTTCTTGTACTTAGTTTTTCTTCAGCTCTTTTATTCATCGTAAAAGGGCTTAATCCTGGGGGACAACTTAATCCCTTTTGACTACAACTGTATGCTAGATCAATTTTCCATTCGTCTATCAATAGTTCTAGAGCTCCAAGAGAAGTAACTGCATCAACTAAAAACAAGCAGTTATTTTTTCTACAAACATCCCCAATACCATCAAGAGGTTGCAAAACACCACTTGATGTTTCAGCATGGACAATAGCAAAAATTGCTGGTTTTTTAGTTTCTATTTCATACTTGATTTCTTCAAAGGAAAAGGATTCACCCCACGGTTTTCCAATAACAGATACATCTGCTTTATATCTTGTTGCCATATCAACAAGTCTGTCTCCAAAATATCCTTTTTTAGCGATGAGGATTTTTTCTCCTTCCTCTATAAAATTAGCTATTGATGCTTCCATAGCTGCACTTCCAGTACCACTCATTGGAAGAGTCAGGCGATTATTACATTGCCACGTATATCTTAGAAGTTGCTGTACATCAGACATCAATGAAATATATGCTTCATCTAAGTGGCCAATAGGATTCAAAGAAAGAGCGCTTAAGACTTCTGGATGTGCGTTTGAAGGACCAGGACCTAATAAAAGTCTAGAGGGAACATAAGTCTTTGAGAAATGAGATAAATTCTCTTCATTTAAAGCCGAAATAAGTTTTGCTTCTGTCAAAGCACTACATTCAATTACTTTTAAATTAAACTAATTTGGCCACATAAGCGATATTTATTTAAAGAAATTCATTCAATTTAAATATTTAGGTAAACAATTATTAAACTTATGACTTGAAACACTAAAACGAAGACATCAAGTCTTAAAAAAGTTACCGTTGATACATAATAAGAATCATCAAGTTATTAATTTCATATAAGGTATTACAAAATTATGTCTAAATCTCCTCAAGATGTTTTAAGTCAAATTAAAGACGAAGGAATTGAACTCATCGATTTAAAATTCACTGATATTCACGGAAAATGGCAACATTTAACTCTTACATCAGACATGATAGAGGAGGATTCTTTTACAGAAGGTTTAGCATTTGATGGCTCATCAATAAGAGGATGGAAAGCAATTAATGCCTCAGATATGTCAATGGTGCCTGATGCAAGTACAGCTTGGATAGATCCTTTTTATAAACATAAAACTCTAAGTATGATTTGCTCTATTCAAGAGCCAAGAAGCGGCGAACCTTATGATAGGTGTCCAAGAGCGTTAGCTCAAAAGGCTTTAAAATATTTAGACTCGACTGGTATTGCAGATACTGCATTTTTTGGACCAGAACCAGAATTCTTTTTGTTTGATGATGTTAGATATGACTCTAAAGAAGGAGGTTGTTTTTATAGTGTAGATACTATTGAAGCCCCATGGAATACAGGGAGAATTGAAGAAGGGGGAAACTTAGGATACAAAATACAATATAAAGAAGGATATTTTCCAGTAGCTCCAAATGATACTGCGCAAGATATCAGATCTGAGATGCTCCTTCTTATGGGTGAATTAGGTATCCCCACAGAAAAACATCACCATGAAGTTGCTGGTGCCGGCCAACACGAACTTGGAATGAAATTTGATTCGTTAATAAATGCTGCTGATAATGTTATGACTTATAAATACGTAGTCAGAAATGTTGCAAAAAAATATGGAAAAACAGCAACATTTATGCCCAAACCAGTATTTAACGACAACGGAACAGGAATGCATGTTCACCAGAGTCTATGGAAGAGTGGCCAGCCACTATTCTTTGGTGAAGGGTCATATGCAAATTTATCTCAAACAGCAAGATGGTACATCGGAGGCATACTTAAACATGCACCTTCATTTCTAGCATTTACTAACCCCACTACAAATAGTTATAAACGATTGGTTCCAGGATTCGAAGCTCCTGTAAATCTAGTTTATTCTGAGGGTAATAGATCAGCTGCAGTAAGAATACCTTTAACAGGACCAAGCCCTAAAGCTAAAAGATTAGAATTCAGATCAGGTGACGCACTTGCAAATCCTTACTTAGCATTTTCTGTAATGATGCTTGCTGGTATTGATGGAATTAAAAATCAAATTGATCCTGGTGATGGAGTAGATGTAGATTTATTTGAACTTCCAGCTGATGAACTTGCAAAAATTGATACAGTACCTTCATCTCTAAATGACTCACTAAATGCGCTAAAAGCAGATAAGGATTATCTATTAGCTGGTGGAGTATTTACTGAAGATTTTATTGATAACTTTATCGATATAAAATACGAAGAGGTACAACAATTAAGACAAAGGCCTCATCCACATGAATTCTTCATGTATTACGATGCATAATTAAAAAGACACATTAGTGTAAATTAATCAATTTGAGAAATATCACAAAATAATCTCAAATTGATTTTTTTTTTGTTGGAATATATATATATATACTGAAAAATGGCTAGGGAATCTATTTCAAAAATTGCATATAAAACGCTACAACAAAGTAAAAGCATTGCAGGTTTCGCTCACAAGCAGATTAGTTCAAGATTAATGAACTTTATTCTTCCCGATTCAAAGCTTGAAAATTTTGATATAGATAGAACTCTTCTAATGCAAATCCAAAATTCAATGGATAACTTAAGAGAGGAAGATTGGAATGATGCAGAAAAAAATATATACCCAAAAAAATTATTGTTTGACGAGCCATGGCTTAGATATTTAACTCAATATCCTAAAATTTGGCTTGATATGCCTAATACATGGGATAGACGCAGAAAACAAAACTTTGATGATCTTCCAAAATCAGTTGATAAAGATAATTATCCTCAATATTACTTAAGAAATTTTCATCATCAAACAGATGGTTACTTATCCGATTTTTCAGCTAGCATATATGACCTACAAGTTGAGATACTTTTCAATGGTAGTGCTGACTCAATGAGGAGAAGAATTATTAAGCCAATAAAAGAAGGACTTGATTTTTTTAGAGATAGAAAAAAAAGTTCTATAAAAATACTTGATGTGGCTACAGGATCAGGAAGAACATTAAAGCAACTAAGAGCCGCATTTCCTAAAGAAAAAATTACAGGGATTGATTTATCTGATTCATACTTAAAAGAGGCAAGTAGATATATTTCAGATTTAGATGGAGATTTAATTCAATTAATAAAAGCTAATGCTGAGGAATTACCTTTTGAAAACGATAGTTTTCAATGCATTTCTTGCGTTTACTTATTTCATGAATTACCTAGAACAATTAGAGCTAAAGTATTAAATGAATTTTTTAGAGTTCTTGAACCTGGCGGAATATTAGTTTTAGCTGATTCAATTCAAATTAGTGATTCACCTGACTTTATTTCCGTAATGGAAAGCTTCTATAAATCTTTTCATGAACCTTTTTATTGTGATTATATAAAAGAGGATATAGATTCTAAAATTGAGGATTTAGGGTTTAAAGATGTAAAATCAAATTCCTTTTTTATGACCAAAGTATGGTCTGCTGTAAAGTAAATAAAAACTCCTATGACCTATTGGGATAAAGATACTATTCAGCTTGTTCAAAGTCTTAATGACAAATTAAAAATTGATCATTCTAATTGGCATAAAGATAAAGGAAATAAATATAAACGATCTGCAGAATTAATTTCTGCCGGCTTATGCCACTTAATTATTTCTTCTAATGAGAAGGAAACTATTGAGTATATAGAAGAAAGTATTAAATGGTTAAAAGAAATTAATGCAGATCAACCTTGTCCTAGTAAAAGTCACCTTTTTAAAGCCAACTGAAGCCTATTACCTTTACTACTCCATCTAATGTCATCAAAACATTCGTTAATAATGTATAGACCTCGGCCATTTACACTACTTATTTTTTTTGGTAATTTATAATTTCTTTTTTTTATTTCTAAACCATTACCTTGATCTTGAATTTGCCAAACACACCAATTAGGAGTAATTATTCTTCTTACTCTAATATTTTTTTTAGGATCTAATTTATTTCCGTGTTTTACTGCGTTAACTAAAGCTTCATGTAAACCAAGTTTTATAAGATAGCTTGATTGAGAATTTTTGATAGGTTCTAATAATTGATCGACAAATTCATTTAACTGTAATGATGATTCGAATTCGTAGTTTGACCAATTAATCTTTGGTCTTTTAAAAAATTTTTTTAAAATATTTTTGCCCTGAATTAAGGACATAATAATATTTTGATACTTTCTTAATTTTAACTTATTAAATACCTTTATTTAAAGAATATTATTATGTCTCTGTGCAATAGCAGGATGCTTTAGGATCGAGTCCATAAGTCTAAC
Organism: uncultured Prochlorococcus sp.; assembly: GCA_902518475.1. Taxonomy (GTDB): domain Bacteria; phylum Cyanobacteriota; class Cyanobacteriia; order PCC-6307; family Cyanobiaceae; genus Prochlorococcus_A. The sequence goes on from CABYGI010000001.1 coordinate 170,346, forward strand.
TCCTCTTAGTTGATTTATTAAAGGCATGTGTCCATCAGGGGCATCCAATGACCAATGAAAAGATCCCGGATATCTAGTCCATAAGCCCTCTTTTTTCCAACCTATTTTCGGCCACATTAATTCATATTTTTTCCCTACTGATTTTAAAATCTTTGCTTGTATTGAAAATCCAAATCTTCCAGTTGAATAAATAGTCCATAATCTATCTATTGTCTGTAGATCCTTACCTGACATATTCTTAACTTCACTATAGAAAACATATCCACGTTTCTCAGCTAATTTACCAGCTAATTTCCGTAGGTAGGAACTTGTTAATCTATCAGCCTCTTCAAATTTTTGCTCAACCAACATCAATTGCATATCCTTATAATTAATACCAATATCTGAATATGTATTAAACCAATTATTGAAAATAGAGTTATCAAAAAATTCAGGCTTAAATTTTTTTAAAACTTGCAATATCCAACCTGCAGCCCAATCATCTCCTTCATTATCAAAGATATCAAAAAGTGAAGGTCCAATATTAAAAATATTTTCGACTTCGGATTCTATTTGAGATAATGAATTTATTCTTTTTCTTTGATTGGAATTTACAAAATTTTTTATCAAGTCTAATGTAGCATTACTATAGTTATCTTGTTCTTTGTTATTCATTTTAAAAAATCAATCAAAAAATAAAAACTATTCATGTATTTCAAAAGAAAAGATCTAGAGAAATTTAGAAGTTTTAAAGGACCACTTATAGATGTTAGGAGCCCAAGTGAATATTATAAAGGACACATGCCTAATTCTATTAACATTCCACTATTTGATAATGATGAGAGATCAATAATTGGCACGATTTATAAAAAAGATGGAAGAAAAAAAGCAGTGATAGAGGGATTAAAATTTTTTGAAAAAAAAATGGAATTACTTCTTGATAATTTATTCATGGGTATTGAATCTTATAAAACTATGACTAAAAAAAATAATAATGAATTGATTATCAGAATATATTGCTCTAGAGGAGGCATGCGATCACAAAGTATTGCTTGGTTACTGGAAAAATTTAAATTAAATCCCGTTACACTAAATCGAGGATACAAAATGTATAGGAGATGGGTATTAGATAGTTTTTCGAAAAAGTTGAACATCGTAGTTATTGGCGGAAAAACAGGAACAGGAAAGACAAGGTTATTATCATTACTAGAAAAATATAAATATCAAACTATTGATCTTGAAGGATTTGCTTGTCATAGAGGAAGCACATTTGGAGGTTTAGGAATGAAAGAACAACCTTCAAATGAACAATTTGAAAACCAAATTGCTGAAAAATTATTTACGTTTAATAGTTCTAATAATATTTTTGTAGAAGCTGAAAGTGCAAATATAGGTAAATGCAAAATACCTCATGAATTTTTCAATCAAATGAAAAATTCTAGGAGAATTGAAATTTTAAGGAGCGAATCCAACAGGCTAGATGAGTTGATAGATACTTATAGTGTTTTTAAAAAAGAGGAACTCCAAGAATCTGTTTTAAGGATTAAAAAAAGATTAGGACCACAAAGAACAAGAATAGCTCTTGAATCAATTAATAGTGAGAAATGGGACTTAGTTTGCAGATCAGTTTTAGATTATTACGATAAGTGTTATGAATATGAAAAGGTTGGCAAAACAAATATAAAGATATTAGATTTAACTGACAAAAAATACGATGAAAGAATCCTAGAGTTAATAAATAATGTTTTATGAAATAATTAAAACGAATATGGAAAATATTTCCTAAAATAAAAAATTATTAATGGAGTATTATGACAGCAAATAAGACTACAAAAATACAATTTTATGAAGGAACTGATGAACCAGTAGTGCCTGAGATAAGACTGACCAGGAGTAAGGACGGCACCACAGGCCAAGCCCTATTTTTGTTCGAAAAACCTCAGGCTTTATCTTCAATTACAGACGGTGAAATCACAGGTATGCGTATGATAGATTCCGAAGGTGAAATACTAACTAGGGAAGTTAAAGTAAAGTTTGTTGATGGAGAACCTATATTTCTAGAAGCAGTTTATATTTGGAAGAACACATCTGACTTTGATAGATTTATGAGATTTGCAAATAGTTATGCCAAATCAAATGGATTAGGATATTCTGAGAAGAAGTAGAATATTTTAAAAATTGAGTAGTTCATCATATTTCAAGTTAGTAGTAATTTTAATCACCTCGTTAATAATATGGACTTTAAGAGATTTTCTCCTCTTAATTATTTGTTCTTTAGTTATTTCAAATATTGTATGCAATTTATGTAATCAAATGCAAAAGGGGTTGAAAATTCCCAGACCCCTATCTTTATTTTTTGTACTAGCAGTTATTTCGGTAATAGTGTTTACAATTTTTATTCTTGTTTTGCCACCGTTTGTAAAAGAATTCAATGAAATATTAGTTGATATTCCAAATGGCTTATCTAGAATAAATATTTTACTTAATACCAATCTGAACAATTTTAATAACCTACTATATGGCGAAGAATCTGAAAATGTTATAGACATTTTTAATCTTATAAATAATGTAGTTACCATTCCAGATGCTGCGACTATTGCGAAAGCAATTCAGGAAAGTTTCAAGAACTTAATTAATATCGCAGGTAATCTGGGCTCAGGTTTATTAAAGTTAATATTCGTTTTAGTAGTCAGTTTGATGATTTCTATTGAACCAAAACAATATAAAGAAAATATACTTCTACTCATACCAAAAAATTATCGAAATAAATTTAGAAATATTCTCAATAAATGCAATATTGCATTAGCAAATTGGACCTTTTCTATGGTTATAAGTTCATTATCAGTAGGTATATTATCGTTGATAGTTTTATCTATATTAGATGTCAAATATGTTGTTTCCAATGCTTTAATAGCAATGGTTTTAAACATAATTCCAAATATAGGTCCAGTTATTAGTGGAATTTTCCCAATTTCAATAGCACTACTTGATAATTACTGGAAACCACTAGCAGTTTTAGGAGCATATGTAATAATTCAAAATATTGAAAGTTACATAATAATGCCATCTATAATGAAGAAAAAAGCAAATTTACTACCTGGTTTAACATTAATATCTCAATTTGGATTCACCTTCATTTTTGGTCCATTAGGATTGATTCTATCTCTTCCTCTAGCTGTAGTAATACAAGTTTTAATAAAAGAGTCTATTAATGATACATAAAAATTACTTATTTAATTTATTATATAAATATGGATAAGAGAACATTATAAAGAAAGCCAAGGGATGTTTAGCTAAAGCAAAGTAAAGGGAATTAAAAGTAAAATGATCGAACAATATTCTTAACTCAGTAGAAAGATCTATTAAAACCAAAGAAAATAAAATTATCATATAGTAATTTAATTTCATAATTTTATTTATATGAAACTAATCTTTAAGCAAAAAAGATGGAGCCAATAATATACTTGAATAACTTCCAACTATAATTCCTAACGATAAGGCCAAAGAAAACCAAAATAGTGAGTAAGAACCAAACAAAATTATGCTTATTAAAGGGATTAGGGTTGTAATACTGGTAAAAGTAGTTCTTCTAAATGATTCATTAACTGATAATTGAATAGTTTCGTTATAATCTTCATCCCTTGACTTTAGATTCTCACGAATTCTATCAAATATAACAACAGTATCATTAACAGAATAACCTGCAATAGTTAACAAGGACACAGCAAATAAACTGTTGACCTCGACAGATAATATAATTCCCAACCAGGAGAAGATGCCGAAAACAATTAATAAATCATGGAATAAAGCTAATAATGCAAATAATGCATATTTTTTATCAAATCTAATAGTTATATATAGAGATATTGCAAATAAAGAAACTAATAAAGAAGTAACACAATTAGTAAGTAATCTTTTTCCAAGCTTTGGACCTATTAATCTTGAATCCTTACTCTCATAATTTAAAGGCCCAATAATCTTATCAAGACTAGTAATAATTTCATTTGATTCATCAATACTTATATATGGCGTTCTTATTGAAATTAATTTATTATTATTTTGAAATTGTAATTTTATATTATTAAAAAAGTTTTTATTTTTCGAGATCTCTTTTAAATTTTCCAAAACTGAATCAGGGGAAATACTAGAACATTCCTCTTCACAAACTCTCTCTATTCTTAATTCGTTCCCCCCAACAAAATCCATCCCTAAATTTATAGGTTTCTTATAAGAAGTATTAAAAGTAGAATATAAAATTCCTAAAAGACTAAACAATACAAGAAAAGATGAAAAAGCAATTATATTTCTTTTATTTTTTATTAGATTAAGATTAAATTTCATAGGAAAATTAAAATAAAAAAATTAATTGGAAAAATTGTTCCTTGGTAGGTAAAGATTTTTTTGTCTTAAAGATTGGTATGTTATAAAAAATCGCAATATGGTTTTGGAACAATTTAATGATGTAAACAAACTTATTAAGACACCAATTCCTAATGTTGCAGCAAAACCCTTTACAAAATTTGTTCCCAATAAGAACAATACAAAACAACTTAAAAGGGTTGTAATGTGGCCATCAACTATGGATGAATTAGCTCTTTGAAAACCGCTATCAATAGATCTTGTAAGAGTATTGCCATCAAGTAGTTCTTCTCTAATTCTCTCAAATATTAGAATATTTGCATCAACTGCCATACCAATACTAAGAATAAGACCGGATATTCCAGGTAAAGTTAAAGTTACAGGAATTAAAGAATATAGGGCCAGGTTAAAAAAGCCATAAAGTATTAGAGATAGAACCGATACAAAACCTAAAATTCTATAATTGTAAATCATAAATAAACCAACAAAAATCAATCCACTAATAGCAGCATAAAGACTTTTTAAAATATTATTGGATCCCAGAAGAGCTCCTATAGTATTAGTTTCTACTATTTCAATTGGTAATGGCAAAGAACCACCTTTAAGTTGAACTTCTAATTCTCTCGCATTTTCAGCACTAAAATTACCACTTATGGTTGCTGAACCACCTGTAATACCAGTATTAGCAAACTGAGCGCCAACACTAGCTTCACTAATAGATTCCCCATCAAGAATAATAGACAAAAGTTGATCAGTCCCAGCTATTGATTTTGTGATTTCAGCAAATTTATCTCCGCCTGAATTACTAAATGTTAATAAAACTTCCCAATTATTATTTGTTTGTTCTTGTCTCCTTCCCGCGTTAATAAGATCTTTGCCTGATAAATCAGTTTTGATAAATAAATTTGAAATTTCATTGTCAATATACTTTTTAATTTCGATTAATTTCCCATATAAATCCTTACTAGTAGCTGAAAAATTTAGTTCTTGTTCAGTCTCATTAAGATTATCTTGAATTATTTTTAAAAAATCATCACCATATTGACTTTTTTCTATAGAGGAATATTTTTTAATTAATTCATTTATATTCAATCTCTGAAGTTGCAGTCTTCTTAAATCTGTAGAAGTCCCTACTTTTTGAGTCCTAAATTCTAATAAAGCAGTCTTACCTAAAACTCTAGAAGCAACTAATGGATTTTGTTCTCCAGGTAATTCTAAAATTAACTGATCGCCACCTAGTGTTTGCAGGTTAGACTCAGAAACCCCTAAATTGTTAATGCGTCTATCTATAACCGAATTAACTGCTTCGAGTTCATCCTTCGTTACCTTACCTTCCTTTTTAATTATTTGTAGTGTAAGTTGAGACCCTCCTTTCAAATCCAAACCTAACTCTAAAGGGTAATTTAATAATAAATAAACCGATAAAGTAAGCAGAAATATTATGAAAAAAAGCCAACCTTGCCTTCTTTTCATTAACTTAAATACTCCTGCTAACTAAATGTTCAACTTTTTCTACTATTTGATGTGGTTGGATTATGGTCAAATTCTCAAGATTTCCATTATACGGAGTTGGAATATCCTGACTAGATAATCTAATTGGACGAGCATCAAGATCATCGAAACACTCTTCTGCTATCAAGGCAATTAATTCTGCCCCAATGCCTCCAGTCTTCATACATTCCTCAACAATAATTACTTTATTTGTTTTTCTTATTGATTTTGAGATGGTTTCCATATCAAATGGCTTTAAACTTATTAAATCAATCAACTCAACATCTATTCCTTTTTTATCTAATTCTTCAACAGCTTTAAGGCAATGATGTCTCATTCTCGAATAAGTCAATAAAGTAATGTCTTTACCTTCTTTGACTACGTCAGCCTGATCTAAAGCACAAGTATAGTCTCCCTCAGGTAATTCTTCAGACAAGTTGTATAAAAGAACATGTTCGAAAAAAAGAACAGGATTATTATCTCTTATGGCTGCTTTCATTAAACCTTTAGCATTTGTAGGTGTACTGCATGCAACAATTTTTATCCCAGGAACTGCATGAAAATATGCTTCAAGTCTTTGACTGTGTTCAGCACCAAGCTGACGCCCAACTCCTCCGGGCCCACGAACTACTGCTGGTATTTTATAATTTCCTCCACTTGTATATCGAAGCATTCCCATATTATTTGATATCTGATTAAAAGCTAAAAGTAAAAAACCCATATTCATTCCTTCTACTATTGGTCTCAACCCCGTCATTGCTGCACCAACTGCCATACCTGTAAAACTATTCTCTGCAATTGGTGTATCTAATACTCTTAGCTCACCATATTTTTCATATAAATCCTTAGTTACTTTATAGGAACCTCCATAATGTCCAACATCTTCCCCCATAACACAAACATTAACATCATTTGCCATTTCCTCATCAATTGCCTCTTTCAAAGCATTAAACAATAATGTTCCAGCCAAAATTAACTACCTAATTAATCACACATATAATCCTACCACTTAGATTAATTGATTTATCCTCCTTCTGCAAAGGTTATAAGTAGTAATATTGACAAAATCATTCCTGGTGAGAGCAAAAGAATTAAAAGGCCTAGGTCATGTAAAGACATTAAAAGAAACTATTTTTTTTATAATATTAGTAATTCAACTTTTCTTCAGAAAAAAACTGCGAATAAATACAATAAAAAGTCCAATACCAATAAAGGCAAAAGAAAAGGTTAGCAAAAAAGATAATCCAATTATTAAGGTATTAATACTAGAAGAAATATTTTGGACTATTTCAGAAGAATTAGATGGTTTATGTATTGAAAAATAAATTACAATTTTATTACTTAAAAAATAAAAAAATATAAATAATAAAAAACTGGTTACTGATCCAACAATAAAATTTAAAGGTCCTTTTTCGGGAATATTTTTTTCAATATTCCCATTAATATTGTCAATCACAATAAAATTTATTTAAAAAAATTTTAAATGAATGTTATTCCCTTTTCAAGGAAAGTACAAACCCATGTATCATAGCCTCTATCTTCAAATAATTTGGAATTTGCATTTAATTCTTTTTTAGCAGTCTCTAAATCTTTAAAGAGTGCAAAGCACGTAGGGCCTGATCCACTCATTGAAAAAGTCAAACAATTCTCTAATTTAGAAAGTAAATATAGTGCCTGCTTTACAGAATCATTGTCATTTTCAACAACTAACTGCAAATCATTTTTTATAGATAAATGTTGATTATCAAAATTTAAGTTATTTAAACCATTATCTCTTAAATTTTTTCTTATGTTCTCAATAATTTCATTATTAGTAAGATATTGATCACAATATCTCTTACTATATTTCTTATAAGTTTCAGCAGTAGATACTGATACATTTGGATTTTTTAAAAGAATTACTCCATATTTAAAGTTTGAATCTAATTTTTCCAAAATTTCGCCTCTTCCAAAACATAATTGAATACCACCATTTATAAAGAAGGGAATATCAGACCCTAATATTGATGCTAATGAAGATAATTTTTTTTGATCTAAGTTCAAATTCCATAAATTATTAAGACCAATTAATGTTGCTGCTGCGTTACTGGATCCACCAGCCAATCCTGCACCAATTGGAATATTTTTTCTTAAAAATATATTTGCACCGAAATCTATATTTGATTTTTTCCTTAAGAGATTTGCCGATTTAACAATTAAGTTATCACTTGATAAGCTTAAATCATTACAATCAGACTCAAGTTTAATTAAACCTTCATTATTAATTTGAAATTCTAAATAATCAGAAAGATCAATATTTTGCATAATCATTGCTAACTCATGGAATCCATCCTCTCTTTTACCAATAACTTCAAGGTGCAAATTTATTTTGGCAGGAGATTTTATAATAATTTTCTTTCTTGCTAAATCTTCCATATACTTAAATATTTTATTTTTTAATTTTAATACAATTTTCTGCAAGCTTAATCCATTGTGCAATTGAAACATCTTGTGGTCTTAAATTAAAACATACTTTTGAAGATTCAGATAATTCATTTATCTCTTCATTTGAAAGTATGGAATTAAGAGTATTTCTAATCATTTTTCTTCTTGAATTAAAACAAATTCTAAGAAGTTTATCTATATACTTTTCTAGATTAATATCTAATCTTAAATCATTTTTAATTGGTTCGAAAACTACTAAAGAAGAAAAAACTTTTGGAGGCGGACTAAATGATGAAGGCGGCACATCGCAGATTCTTTTTATTTTTGATAAAAGTTGCATTCTTATACTAAGAGCACCAGCATTATGACTACCCTCTTTGGATATAATCCTATCTACAACGTCTTTCTGCATTAAAAAAATTATTTTTTCGTAAGTATAGTTTCTTATAATTCCCAATCGCCCTATGAAAATATCCAATATTGGACCAGTTATATTGTAGGGAATATTCGCAATCACTTTAGTGATCTTATTATTAATCGAATCTAAATTTACAGAAAGAATATCTCCCTGCTGAAGTGAAAACTTATTATTATCATTGAATTTATCATTTAATAAATTTATTAAATCTTTATCTAATTCAATCGCATGTAATTTTTTAATTTCTGAATCTAATAACTGAGATGTTAAAGCTCCTTTACCTGGGCCAATTTCTAAAATAAAGTCATTTTCATTAAGAACAGCAATTTCTTTAATTTTTTCTAATATTTTTTTATTAACCAACCAGTGTTGTCCAAATCTTTTTTTTTGATGATAGTTTTTAGAATTCATCTAAAAGATAATTAATATGTTTAAATTAAATATGAATTTACTTAATACTTTATATCATGAGCTTATCAAAAAAAAATTTAGATAAACTCAATAAATTTAAAAAAAATAAAAATTTAAATAACGAAAGTAAAAATATTATTAATAACACAAATATATCTAATAAAAATGATTTAATAACCAATCCACTTTATTCAGAAGATCCCAATAAAATTTTTTACTCTTTAATTGATAATTCTGAATCTTTAGAAGAGTCTTCTAATGTTAATAATTCTCTTAGAAAAATTGAGAGTAATCAAATTAATATGAATTCTAGAAAAGCTAATTTTTCTGAGAAATTATCAACCGAAGAGGAACTATATGATGAATTTAATTATCTTCTTGATGAATAATTAGGTTTAATATTTACTTATGCTTCAGAGTAATAGATTAACAATTTACGCTATCGGCAAAATAAAGAAACTTTGGATTAGAGATGGAATTAATCAGTACAAAAAAAGAATGCCTGAACTTATCATTAATGAGTTAAAAACTTTTAATTTAAATAATCTCAGATCCAACAACAATATTATTATCTGCCTAAGTGAAGAAGGAAAGCAGTTTAATTCAGTTGAACTCTGTTCTTTACTCTTAAATTTTAAAAATAAAAAAATTAATTTCTTAATCGGCGATACTGATGGAATAAGTTCTGATATTAAAAAAAATTCAGATCTCATACTAAGCCTTTCTCCTTTAACTTTTCCTCATGAATTAGCTAGATTAATCCTAATTGAGCAAATCTATAGAGCTGTCTCTATATCTATCAACTCCCCTTACCATCGTTCTTAAAAAGATTAGATTTAATCTAAAATTAATCTATAAAACTTTAATAACTAACTATTTTTTAAATTTTTATTGTATAGTACATATATACTATTAATTTAAGTCTTGGATTCCTTCGATTCAGCTACGAAAAGGTTCAGAATTCCCTTATTAAATGATTCGGTATCTGCAGGATTTCCTTCTCCCGCAGACGACTATACAGAAGAAAATATTGATTTAAATGAACATTTAATATCTAATCCATTTAGCACTTTTTTTCTTAGAGTTAAAGGTGACTCAATGATAAATGCAGGAATTAAAGATAAAGATTTAATAATAGTAGACAAGAGTTTAATAGCAAAGCCAGGGAATATTATCATTGCGATGATAGACGGGGAATTTACAATAAAAAGATTATCTATAAAAAATGATGAATTATATTTAAAAGCAGAAAATCATAATTATCCTGATTTTAGATTTAAAAACCATATTGATGTACAGATATGGGGAGTTGTTATTTATTCAATACATAGCTATTTATGAGAATTTCAAGTATTAATGCTATAGCTCTAATAGATGCTAATAATTTTTATGCGTCATGTGAACAAAATATTAATCCTCATTTGAGAAATAAACCAGTAGTAATTTTATCTAATAATGACGGATGTATCATTGCTAGAAGTCCTGAAGCTCGAGCTTTAAAAATTAAAATGGGAACTCCTTATTTTAAGGTCAAAGAAAAATTAAATAAATTAGATGTAGCAGTTTTAAGCTCAAACTACTCGCTTTACGGCGATATGAGCAGAAGACTAATGAATTTACTAAAAAACTACTGCGAACAAATAGAGATTTATTCTATTGATGAAGCATTTGTTTCAATTTCTAGACCAAATGATAAAAATCTATATCCTTGGGCAAGAAGCATAAGATCATCAATATATCAGAATCTAGGGATTACCATAACAGTAGGAATAGGAGAAAATAAAGTAAGAGCAAAAATTGCTAATAAATTAGCTAAAAATATTGATTATTCAGCTGGAATATTTGATTTATCGAGGACCAGAAATGAGAATAATTATTTAAAAAGAATTAGCGTAGATAAGATATGGGGAGTCGGGAAACAAACCTCTAATTGGTTGCAAAGTAAAGGTATTAAAAATGCAAAAGAATTAAGAGATATGGAAGAAAATGAAATCATTAAGAAATTAGGCATAGTAGGAAAAAGATTACAATTAGAACTGAAAGGTTATAAATGTCTGCCTATAGAAAAAAACAAGAAATCAAAAAAAGAAATTCAGGTAAGCAGGAGTTTCGGTACTCCTGTCACAAAATTAGAAGACTTAACTCAAGCACTGGCGACTCACGCAATAAAAGCTTCTGAAAAAATGAGAAGTCAAAAATTGCAATCATCTGATATTAGAGTATTTGCCAGAACCAGTAAATATTCAAGTCAAAATTATCAAAGAAGCGTTCATAGAAAACTTTCAAATGCAACAGACGACACAAACAGCATTTTAAAAATAGTAGTTGAATTATCTAAAGAAATTTATAATCCTGAATATAAATTTTCAAAAGCTGGTGTTTTAATGCAGGATTTAACTAATAGCGAATATTTACAGCAATCAGTTATCAATTACAAATCTCAGAAAGATCTGAAAAAATCAGCAAATCTAATGAGAACTATTGATTTATTAAATAAAAGATTTAATAACAATGCAATTACATGGGCTATTACAAAAAAGCCAAAAAGTTGGATGATGAATAAGAATTTCTTAAGTCGCTCATCTACAACTGATATAGACCAGATCCCAACTATAGTAAAATAAAAAAAATATGGAATTTATTATATTTTTAAGCAAATTAGATAAAGAGATTCTTGCCTTATTAATAAAAGCAAACTACATAGTTGAAGAAAATAAAATTGAATGTCTCTTAAATAAAGAAATAAAAGGACTACATAATTTTGTAGAAAATAAAATAATAATATGCACTGAAAATGCAAAAAGGAAAACAAATTATAGAAATGAAAAGAAAAGACCAAACAAGGATAATTTCAAAACAGAATTGGCAATAAGAAAAGCATTAAGACATGAAGCTACTCATGCGATTCAAAAATGTAACAACAATAAGACAGTAGGTGATATAAAAAATTTAGAAGGTAAATTAAATCAAAGCAAGAGGAAATCATTAGAGTTCTCTACTTCCAATTTTTCTGGAACTTATGCAAAAGAAGTAGAAGCTTATATTCTTGAAGATAAGCCTAAAAAGGTAAAAAATATGATTAAAAAATACTGCCTATAAATTTAAATAAAACATATTAACTAGCAATAAAATTTCCACAGCGTTGTTTGTCTAAAAAATTTATATGTTGTCTTTCTAAATAATATAATTCCTGAAATTTAATGGCATCTGAGTTTAAATCCTTAAAAAGATCATCTATCTCTTTATTATTGTCTGATAAACCTGAAGAGGGATTATCAATCAATATAGATATACAATTTTCTAAAGTTTTTAATCTTTGAGATCCCCAAGATTCGATCAAGTGTCTACATCTTTTTAAAGAATTATATTTCTCAAGGAGTGATAAAGTTCCAAGCAAATTATCTTTAGGATTACTAAGCAACGTTAAGAACAATTCATTTGGGTTAATAAAATTATTAATTTTGTTTGATGAGTCGGGATTATTAAGAGCTAAGTAGTCAGGTAGAAGTGAAATTAGGTTGAGGGCAGAAAATTCTTTAAGAAGAATTTGACTATTTGATTGTTTTAATTCGTTTATATAATTTAAACCCAAATTATTTTGTTCAATTTTTGAAATAGTTTCCCATAAATTTTGAATAAATTTAGTATTAAAACTATTAATTTCTCTTTTTAGAAATTCATCGCGAATAAAAAGCCGAAGATCCGGACAATGCAAATAATAAAATATTATTTCGGATTCATTTTTTTCGCGCCGAGAAATTTCATTTGGTTGTTCGAATTTTTTTGATCTACCATGCCAACGAAATCCTTTTACTTGATTTCGTAAATCTTGTTCAAACTGTATCGCTAATCTTGCTTGCCCCTTACTCAACCTTTCGGAAACTTTTTGTAAGTAATGTGTTCTTGTTGATGATTGAGGTAATTTACTCAATAATTTCACCAATAAAGAAATAACACACTGAAAATTTTCAGACTTAGTTAAATCTTTATCTTTAAAAATCTGATCAATCTCCCAATCAATCCAATAGGATGCATTATCAATTAAGTTAAAATAATCTTCTCGAGTATGACTATTCAAAAATTCGTCTGGATCTTTAAAATTATTAAGTTGAAGTATCTTAAGATTAATTTGATCATGGATAGATAAGCTTTCGACTTCTTTTATTACTCTTTTTGTTGCTAATATTCCTGCATTATCAGAATCAAAATTCAAGATTATATTTTTATTATCTGTACATCTACATAGTTGGGAGATTTGATACTTATTTAAAGCGGTACCAAGGGAAGCTACGGAATTAGAAATGCCTTTTGAGTGAAGAGAAATTACATCAAAGTATCCTTCAACAATAATAGCTTTATCTCTTTTTCTTATATTGCTTGATGCTTTTTCAAATGCAAATAACATTTTGCCTTTTTCAAATATCTCTGATTCGGGAGAATTAAGATATTTGGGTTCCTGTCCATCAAGAGATCTTCCACCAAAGGCAACTACTCTTCCCTGCATATCATGTATTGGAACCATTAATCTATTTCTAAAACGGTCATAGACCTTATCAGAATTATCTTTAGAAATTGCAAGACCTGAAGCCAATATAAGATTAATAGGAAATTTTTCTACCTTGGATAGATAATTAAATAAATCATTCCATGAATTTGGAGCAAAACCTAATTCAAAGTCATCAATAATTTTATTACTCAAGCTTCTTTTGGATATTAAATATCTCATAGCTTCAAGACCAAGAGAATTATTTAATTGAGACTTAAACCAATTTTTAGTTACTCTTAATATTTTATAAAGCTCCTCCTTTCTGGATAATTGTTTTTTGTAAGCTTCTACTTGGGAGCCAACAAGATTTTCAACATTAATATTATTTTTCTTAGCAAGAGAAAGCACAACATCAGAAAAATTTGCACGAGTAAATTCCATTAAAAATTTAATAGAGTTACCACCGGCGCCGCAGGAGAAACAATAATAGAATTGTTTGCTTGGTGATACTGTCATAGATGGCTTAGTATCATCATGAAAAGGACATATTCCAACAAATTCTTTGCCTTTCTTCTTGAGAACAATATGTTCAGATATAACGTCAACAATATCTGTTTTTTCCTTAACCTCCTGAATAGTTCTTGGATGTATAGAATGAACCATTGGGATTATTATCAAAAAATAAATAATGATTTATTTGTTATAGGTCAAAATCTAATAAGAATCTACATAATTTCACAATAAAACTATTTTTTAAATGATAAATATCTCAGAATTAGAAAAAAAATTTAATTCATTTAATAAGTTTAATTTGGTATTAGCCTCATTTTTCTTTAGTTTAATGACTTTGTGTGTAAAAAATATTGATAAACGAATACCTATTTATGAATTAGTTTTGTTCAGATCTTTATTAAGTCTTATTATTACATTATTCATAATTAAACAAAAAAATATAAACCCCTGGGGCAAGAATAAAAAATTACTTATTTTAAGAGGTATTTTAGGAACATTAGCTTTAATTTGTATTTTTTATGCAATAAGAAATATGCCTCTTAGCATATCTACTGTCATTCAGTACACATATCCTATTTTTATATCTATATTTGCTGGCATATTTATAAACGAAAAAATAAATCGGAATATAGTTTTTGCTTTGATTACTGGCTGGATTGGAATATTAGTAATATTGAATCCAAGTCAATTATCAAATATTAACGTTGAAATTGAAAATGTTTCGATTTCAATTGCATTTCTTGGTGCAATATGCACCGCACTAGCTTACGTTACGGTTAAAAAACTTTCATTTACTGAAAATGTTTATGTAATTATTGAATATTTTCCACTAATTTCTTTTATAACTTTATCGCCGATTGTACTAATTAACTGGGTCACCCCTAATTGGAATGAATTATTTTGGATAATTGGCATTGGCTTATTCACGCAATTAGGTCAAACATTCTTAACTATAGGATTAAAAAAATTACCTGCCTCTGAAGCTTCAACAGTTAACTATTTACAAGTATTGTTTGGATCAGTTTGGGGTGTTTTGTTTTTTCGTGAAATAATAAACATAAAATTCTTTTTAGGTGCTTTACTAGTTTTATTAGGAACTATTATATCTTCAACCAAAATACGCAAAAGGATATAATATAAAAAAAATACTTTCTAAGTGATGAAATTACTTTTGTTTACAATATTTTTCTTTTCTCCATTTCTTCAAGCAAAAGCATCAACTCCAAAGGCTTCAACTTGTACTAGAAAAGAATACAGAGAAGAATATATTCCTGGAACACAATCAAGTCCGGGCTATGTAAAAAATTATGTAGTTGATATAGAAATCCCATGTGGAGGTGAGCAAGCTCAAAAAATTGATGACAATGATTGCAGCGAAGGTTCAGTTATTGGAGGCCTTCTTGGGGCTGGATTAGCTCTGTCCTCTTCTAGAGGAAAAGATAGGTTCTGGGCAGTACCTGCAGGAGGAACTGCAGGGGCACTAATTGGTTGTCAAGTGGATGGTGGTTAATTGATTAGTTGGATTAGTGGAGAACTAGTTGATATTTGGCAAACTAATCAAAGATTTTTTGTTTTAATTAATTGTCAAGGATTAGGATACGAAATACAAATACTTGAAACCTTTTTTCTTAAATTAAATACAAGTCAGATATCTAATAAAAACATCACTCTTTGGATAAAACAAATTAAGAAAGAAGATTCAGATTTGTTATTTGGCTTTACATCAAAAGAACAAAAGGATTTCTTTATTGAAATTTTAAGTATTAGAGGTGTTGGATCTCAAATTGGTATGGGGATGTTAAATAAATTTTCCATTACTGAAGTTATCCAGGCTATAAAAACGCAAAACAAAAAATTAATTTGTTCTGTCCCTGGTATAGGTCAAAAAATGAGTGAAAGATTAATTTTAGAATTAAAAAGTAAATTTAAAAGTGAAATTCTATTTGAAAAAGAAAAAAGCAAAGATGAATTAGAGATTAAGGATCCTGAAATCATTAAAATGATTCAGGACGTTCAGTTAACCCTTCAATCATTAAATTACAAAGATAAAGAAATAAAACCTATCATGCCAATTCTTTTTAAAGAGGTGGATCTCCTTTCTAAAAAAGAAAATAATTTATCATTTGAAAATTTATTGAAAATAGCTATGAATTATTTAGATAATGTTAGTAGTAATATCGTTAGATGACGTAGTATCATATAGTTAAAGGAAATAAATTTATGTCATTAGATACAGCCGAAAAACAAAAGCTGATTGAAACTCATCAAGTGCATCCAACTGATACAGGATCCGTTGAAGTACAAGTGGCAATGCTCTCAAAAAGGATATCGAAATTAAGTGACCACCTTCAAGGAAATATTCATGATTTCGCTTCAAGGCAAGGACTTTTAAAAATGATTGGTAAAAGGAAAAGATTACTATCTTACATTAAAGACAAAAACGTTAATAAGTATCAGGATTTAGTTAAGAAAATTGGAATCAGAGGATGATTTCCCTTAATGAAAAAGAAGCAATCCAAAAAAAAGACACAAAATAAAAAGAAAAAAAATATTCCTGAGAAATCTGCTTTTACTAGCTTAGAAAAAACACCTAATAAAGTAATTACACAAAAGCGATCATCAACGGGGATACCTAAATATGTTGCTGATAGAATGGCAAGAAGAATATTTTTTACAGCTGGAATACCGACAATACTAGGAATGTCGGTTTTTGTTGTTAGCTACATTATTGTTACAAGAAATATTGCTGAAATACCTCCTTCATCAACAATTGCAATTTCAGCTTTGTTTTTCTTATTAGGTTTAGCAGGTTTAAGTTTTGGAATATTATCAGCTAGTTGGGATAGGGAGCCTGGGTCATTTTTCGGTATTGAAAATATTCCCATGAATATACAAAGAGCAAAAGCAGCCTTTAAACCTGCAACTCAAAATTATGATGAGAATGGTTAATCTAAGAAACTAAAGATTTCAAATTAACTCGGAATGATTTGTCTTCTAATAATTTGCATGCTCCTTTAATATCACCTATACAAAATTGTTCCCCAAATTTAACATAGGTAACATTATTTTTATTTCTTACTGCTGCTAAAACTGGAATCTTGATTCCACATCTACCTTTATCTGGTTTAAATTTAATTAAACAGTCTCTCAAAGTATTTTGTACTCTTACATCTGAGGCTTGTGAGCTTTCAAGATTAATAATAAGCAATTTAAGATTATCTATTTCTCTACAATCATCAATAATTAATTGAGTCTTATCACTTTTCTTATCTATTGTTCCCCACACTAATAATCTAGTATCAGTCAATAGAAATTCTGATAATCTGACATAGGTTTTTGGGAAAACTATTGCTTCGCAACTTCCAGAAAGATCTTCTAGCTGAACTATAGCCATCCTATCTCCTTTTCTCGTTGTGATTTGCTTCAAATCAGGGATCATTCCAACTAAAGAGACTTTGGTTCTATCTTTTGTTTCTTCTAACTGAGATATGCTTATGGGTGATATAAGTTTTGCTGGCTTAGTTAAATGCTTTAGAGGATGATCAGATAAATAAAAGCCTAATAGCTGCTTCTCCAACCTTAACTTCTCAATAAGGGAATAATCTTCAACCTTAGCTAATTGAGAATCTGAAAAAGCAATATTAGTAAATTCTTCTTTAGAGTCAAATAAATTCCCTTGTCCAGATAATCTATCACGATTTCGTGAAGAGGCCCACTCTATAACATGTTCAAGATCTGACAATAACTGAGCCCTATTATTATCATTTGAAAACTCATCTAATGCTCCACAATGAATAAGAGATTCAATACTTCTTTTGTTAAGAACATTTGAAGGCAAACGGTCACATAAATCAGATAATGACTTAAAGATTCCAAGGCGATTTCGGTTCTCAATTATATTTTTTATTGCAGAATCTCCTAAATTCTTAATTGCAGATAGTCCGAATAAAATCTGATTCTTCTTAATAGTAAAATCAACCCCAGAAAAATTTATGCTAGGTGAAATAACTTCTATTCCCATTGAATAACAGTTAGAAATATATCTTTGCATCTTATCGCTAGAGCCAGAATTTACACTTAAAAGAGCAGCCATGTAAGCGACAGGAAAATGGGCTTTTAAAAATGCAGTTTGATAAGTTACAGCTCCATAAGCAGTTGAGTGACTTTTGTTAAAACAATATTCTGCGAATAAAACCATTTGGTCAAAAAGATCATTTGCTAATTTTTCATTTACACCTTTATTCATAGAACCTTCTACAAAGATATTCCTATGCTTTACCATTTCAGATACTTTCTTTTTACCCATTGCTCTTCGAAGTAAATCAGCATCACCTAAAGAATAACCAGCTAGATCTTGAGCAATTTTCATTATTTGTTCTTGGTAAACCATAATTCCATAGGTTTCAGTAAGAATTGACTTAATAAAAGGATGAGGGAAATCAACCTTTTCGTTACCATTTTTTCGATTTATGAATTTAGGTATAAGACCTGCATCAAGAGGACCAGGTCTATAAAGAGCAAGTATGGACGAAATATCCTCTAGAGAATTTGGTTTAAAATCCTTAACGACCTGTTTCATACCTGAAGATTCAAGTTGAAAAATACCTTCAAGATCTCCTCTCCCAATAAGCTCAAAGGTTTTACAATCATCCTGAGGTAATTCATCAATATTTATTTTCTTTCCAGTAGATTGATTAATAAGAGAAACTGTCTTTTCAATCATAGTGAGATTTTTAAGACCCAAGAAATCCATTTTCAATAATCCAAGTGATTCGATATCATCCATAGAATATTGAGTGATTATTTGTCCTTCATTATTTCTTTGAAGAGGTACAAGTTCATCAAGAGGATCTGATGCGATAACAACTCCAGCAGCATGAACTCCATATGTTTTATTTGTTCCTTCAATTCTTAAAGCCAAATCAATCCATTTTTTCACCCTATTATCATTAATATATTTGTCTCTAAATTCTTGGCTAGGAGAATTCTCATCAATCATTTCATTTAATTTATAAGGTTTACCTCTTACAACTGGTATCAACTTCGCCAATTTATCCGCCTCTCCATATGGTATGTCTAGAACCCTTGCAACATCTTTTAAAACCGCCTTAGAAGTCATTTTATTAAAAGTAATAATTTGCGCAACTTTATCCTCTCCATATCGATTAGTAACATAATCAATAACTTCATTTCTTCTATCAATACAAAAGTCAGTATCAATATCTGGCATAGACTTTCTTGCAGGATTTAAAAATCTTTCAAACAATAATCCATGTTCAACAGGATCAATATTTGTAATTTGAAGAGCATAAGCTACTAGTGAACCTGCAGCAGAACCTCTACCTGGTCCTACTGGGATAGAATTATCCCTAGCAAATTTGATATAGTCCCAAACAACCAAAAAATAATCAGGGAAACCCATATCTTTTATAATTTTTAATTCAGAAGATAGTCTTTTTTTATAGTTCTCATCAACATCTTTATAATTATTTTTTTTAAGTCTTTTTAAAAGACCTTTTTTAGATAATTCTGTTAAGAATAAAAATGAATCTGTATCTTCTTCAAGAGGGAATTTTGGCATTCTATAATCACCAAATAAATCATATAATTCAACTTTTTGAGAAATTTCAACTGTATTGTTTACAGCCTCATTAATTGATTCATAATCAATATGATCTTTAAATAGCTCAAGCATTTCATTTTCACTTTTAATATATTCTGTTCCGGTATATCTCAATCTTTTTTCATCACTTATTAGTTTTCCTGTTAATACACAAAGCAAAGCATCATGTGCTTCAACATCCTTATTTGATAAATAGTGAGCGTCATTAGTAGCGATGACTTTTATTTGGTGCTTCTTCCCAATTTTTATTAACTCAACGTTCACAATTCTATCCTCTAAAGAGCCGTGATCTTGAATTTCTAGATAAAAGTCATCTGCAAATAATTTTTTATACCAAAGAGCTATCTCCTCTGCTACGTCTAATCTATCTTTTAATATTGCCTGAGGAATCTCTCCACCAAGGCAAGCTGTAGAAACTATAAGACCATCACTATATTTAACTAAAAGAGATTTATCAATGCATGGTCTGGAAAAAATTCCTCGACCTCTCATACCATTTAGGTGACTAATAGTTGTTAACTTTACTAAATTCTTATAACCAGTATAGTTTTTTGCTAAAACTACCAAATGATATCTTTTTTCTTTTTTTGGTTGAGGATCATCTATAGAACCATTAATAACGTACATTTCATTACCAATAATTGGTTTTATACCTTTCTTATTACAATTCTTGAGCAAATCAAGAACACCATACATAACCCCATGATCAGTAAGAGCTATAGATTCCATTCCAAGATCACAGGCCCTATCAACAATTTTTGATATTTGACTGGCTCCATCAAGTAAGCTGTAGTCACTATGATTATGAAGTGAAACGAAACCCATATTCAAATAATTTTATATTTATAAGATAGTGAAAATTTGTAAAAGATCTATACTTTGTGATTACAAATTAATTATTAATACAAATTTAGAATTCAGGTCTATTTTTAATTACCTGAGCATCAATTTCAAAAATATTTGCGGCATTCAATATTCTATCTTCTTCTAATACATTACCTATTAATTGCAATCCTATAGGTAAACCCTTAGTATCAAAACCACAAGGAATACTGATCGCTGGGAGCCCTGCTAAATTAACAGGGACTGTTAATAGGTCAGACAAATACATTGAAAGTGGATCATTTACAAAATCACCCTTCAAAAAAGCAGTAGTGGGACAAGTTGGAGTTAATAAAATATCTACTTTCTTAAAAGCATTATCAAAATCTTTTCTTATGAGTGTCCTAACTTTTTGCGCCTTCTTATAGTAAGCATCACTATATCCAGCTGACAGAGCATAAGTTCCTATTAAAATTCTTCTTTGAACTTCATCTCCAAAACCTTCAGCTCTACTTTTTGAAGTCATATCTATAAGATTTGAAGCTTCGTTCGATCTGTAGCCATATTTAACTCCATCATATCTAGCTAAATTTGCGGAGGCTTCAGATGGTGCAATAACATAATACGTCGCAATTCCATCGTTAAATCTAGGACATTCAACTTCGATAATTTCAGCTCCTAATGTTTTGAATCTATCAACTCCAGAAAGAACAGATTCCTTTACTTCTGGATTAAGGCCTTGGTGTTCAAAACATTCTTTAATGATCCCAATTTTTAAGCCTTTTATCGAATTATTTAAATCAGTCAAATAATTTGGGACGGGTTTATCAAGACATGTTGAATCAAAAGGATCTCTACCAGATATTGAATAAAGAATTTCAGCAGCATCCGAGACAGTATTTGTAATTGGGCCAATCTGATCAAGAGAGCTCGCAAATGCTACCAGGCCCCATCTGCTAACTCTGCCATAAGTAGGTTTAAGACCTACTACACCACAAAAAGAAGCTGGTTGCCTAATTGATCCTCCTGTATCAGAACCTATAGCCGCCGCACAAAAACCAGCGGCGACTGACGCAGCACTCCCGCCTGAACTTCCTCCTGGTACTCTGTTGATATCCCATGGATTTGAAGTGACACCAAATACAGAAGTTTCGGTTGAACTACCCATTGCGAATTCATCTAAATTTGTTTTTCCTAAACAAATTCCCCCTGAAGACCATAATTTACTTGACGCAGTAGATTCATAAGGTGCAACAAAGCTTTTAAGCATTTTACTTGCGCATGTTGTTAAAACTCCTTTAGTACAAATATTATCCTTTATTGCAATTGGCATACCTGCAAGAGGAGGAAGTTTTTCTTTATTTTGAATTAATTTATCTACATTCTCTGCTTGCGCAATTGCTTTAGCTTTTGTAGTACAAACAAATGAGTTAATTTCTGGATCTTTGTGATCAATTCTGGTAAAAATATCATTAACTAATTCCTTAACAGAAGCATTATTGCTAATAATTTCTTTTCTTAAAGAATTAAAATTCATTTTTTATTTGTTTTTTAAATTTGAACTTATTAAACAGTTAGAGGTTCTTCTTTTTTGCAGCGAACCAAACTATGTTTAATATTTTTATAACCTTCATCAGAAAGATCTTTAATGAAAGAAGACATATTTACTTTTAAACTACGTTTCGTAATAAATGGGCCAAACCAGTAAGTTCCGCTGGGTTGATCTGTCTCGACTTTAGCCCACCAGGCTAATCCAAGTTTGTTTCCAAGATTTCTAATCAATTTAATTGGCCTATGAGACCATCAATTCTTGTTAAATTCTATACAATTTTGTAGTAAAAATTCAATAAATATTTATTTATCATATAAATATATTGAAACAACAACATTTTAAAATTCTTTAATCTTAATAAGATCAACAATAAAAATTATTTACTTGTCAAGTGAAATAGTGATATCGCGGCCGCCACAGAGGCATTTAAACTTGAAGTCTTACCAATAAGGGGAATGCTTAAAAGAAAATCGCATTTTTTTTGAGTAAGTAAAGAAATACCTTTATCTTCAGATCCGACTATAACAACCATTGGTGCTTTTTCTAAAAAGTTTGATAGGGATAATTGACCATCCCCAGACAAGCCAACAACAAGAAAACCTTTTTTCTTAAGCTCCTCAAGTGCTCTATTTAAGTTGACAACCCTACTTACTTGCAAATGTTCTAAAGCTCCTGCAGCCACTTTAGCGACTGTTCCAGTCAATCCAGCAGATCTTCTCTGTGGAATGATGATTCCCTTGCAACCAAATGCTTCAGCTGATCTTACAATCGCACCAACGTTATGTGGATCAGTTATACCGTCTAATGCTAGTAATATAGGATTAGCACAGTTGTGTTTGGATAATTCGATTAAATTCTCTAGGGATATTGTTTTAGAGCATGCTAACTGCAATGCAACTCCTTGATGTGAAGCACCATAAGTCAATTGCGATAATCTATTCCATGAAACTTCTTCAATTAGGACTCCTTTTGATTTAAGTTCCTTGAGTGAAATATAGAATTTGTCAGAAGAAAAGATTTCTGAAGTACACCAAATTCTATTAATCGCTCTTTCACTACAAAGAGCCTCATAAACCGAATGTTTACCCCATATCCAATCATCAAAATTTTTCTGATTATTAAACTCCAGATGAGTATCATGATTCTTATTGGAAAATTCTGTATTAGATTTTAATATTGGCTTTCTTCTTTTTAAAGATGAAAAAGATTTATTTTTATTTATATTTTCAACATTATGATTCTTAAAAGAATTTTTTAAAAATCTTTCATTTTGTTCTGAACGTTTACTATTTTTGCTATTGCCAAAATTTGAATTTCTTTTGAATTCTTTATTATTTTTTCCGGAAAAATTATTTTTAGAAAAGTTTTTCATAAGTTCAATTGATTTTTAATTCTAAATATTCAAAAATTGTTGATAATCTTTGAGGATCCTTTAAAAATAGCCAGCCAATGAGAGTTTCAAAACCTGTTGCTCTGGAGTAGATAGTAGGGTCTGCAGACTTTGGATATCTCTTTATTTTATTTCTAGCACGCCTAATTAAATCTATTTCATTTGTATTTAATAAATGTTCAATTTGACTTAATGATTTTGATTGTGATTTGGCTTTTACTTCATTTACTACAGATAAATGGAGATCTTTGGATTTCAAGGGGAAATGTACATGTCTAAGTCTTTGATGAAGCTCCCATACCGAATCTCCAAGCCAAGCAAGTTGAATAACTCCTATATCCTCAGGAGATCCATATGGAATCAAGTTTTGAATCCAATAATTCAATTTCCTATATCACTTAATGCATCTTCAAGGCATGACTTCAAGTTAAGAAAATCCCCTAAACGAACAAGTTTAATTGTTTGGGCTACTCTAGAATTCCCAACGACAGAGAAAGCAAGTTTCGACTTTTTGCATTCTTTAGCA
Source organism: uncultured Prochlorococcus sp. (assembly GCA_902518475.1). Classification (GTDB taxonomy): domain Bacteria; phylum Cyanobacteriota; class Cyanobacteriia; order PCC-6307; family Cyanobiaceae; genus Prochlorococcus_A. The sequence continues at coordinate 194,340 of CABYGI010000001.1, forward strand.
GTCTGAACAAGAGCTCCAAGGCCAGAGGAATCTAAAAAATCTATTTTTGTAAGATCAATTACGAATGGAAATTCATTTTTTAAATTATTAGTAACAAAAGTCTTAAATTGTTTTTCTGAAAAAGCATCAAGTTGACCTTTAAAAGTAAAAACAATAATGTTTGTTTTAAACTCAATGTTTCCTCTTAAGGAAACAGTTAACTTCTGGAAATCCTCTATGACCAATTACCTCCAAAAAATTAATATATCAAATGTAATTATCAAATCAAAAGAAATCAATATGTCAACATCTTTCTAACATTAGAGAAACAAATTTTTTAAATAAATAATCTGAATCATGTGGACCAGGCCCTGCTTCAGGATGATATTGCACACTAAATATTGGCTTATCATTAACTTCTAGACCAGCTACAGTATTATCGTTAAGATTGTAGTGGGTTATTCTGACTAATGCCTTTGAGAGAGAATTTGGATCAATAGCAAATCCATGATTCTGACTCGTTATCTCAATTTTATTATTTTTACCACATGGGTGATTTAAACCACGATGACCAAAAGGTAATTTATAAGTTGAACCTCCTAATGCTAATCCAAATATTTGATGGCCAAGGCAAATGCCAAACATTGGAATTTTGCCGAATTCAATAAGTGATTTTGCTAAGTCTATACCTTCAGAAACAGAAGAAGGATCCCCTGGTCCATTTGAGAAGAAAATACCATTTGGCTTGTGAGATAGAACATCTTTTAAAGAAGATCGAGAGGGCAAAACCAAAACTTCACAACCATGAGATACAAGTCTATTTAGAATTGAGTTTTTAATTCCAAAATCAATTGCTATTACTTTCAATTTTTTAGACGATTCAGCATATCTTTTTCTTAAATCAAAAATTGTTTTTGAATGACTTTTCCATAAATATTGTTGCTTTGTTGAGACTTCTTTCGATAAGTTTAATCCTTCCATAATTGGCATATCATGAATTATCTCTAAACAACTTTCTACAGTTTTATCTTCAGAAGTAATAACTCCATTCATAGAGCCATTAGCTCTTAAAATTTTAACAAGAGCTCTTGTATCGATTCCGTGAAGACCTGTTATGTTTTTCTCAACTAACCATTGATTAAAATTATTTTTAGATCTCCAATTGCTGTTGTTAGATGAAAAATTTCTAACAATTATCCCTTTAACATTAATATTAGATTCTGAATCTTCAAAATTAATGCCAGTATTTCCAATCTCTGGATAAGTAAAAGTTAATATCTGTCCGTAATAACTTGGATCTGTAATGACTTCTTGATACCCCGTCATTCCTGTATTAAAAACAATTTCGCCAATAGCTGTACCAGATGCACCAAAATAAAATCCAGGAAATACTATTCCATTACTTAATACTAATTTCGCGTTTTTCTTATATGGATTAATCATCAATTTGAAAATAATTAATTAGTTGATAAATAATTTTTCAAGAGCACAAACTTTTTCCAAGGATCTCCTTGATTAATCGAAAATATAGCTTTATTAAATCCTTCATTTAAATCATCCTCAATTCCTGCTGCCCAAAGCACTAAAGCAGTATTCAAGGCAACAACATCTATATGAGATTTTTGACCAGAACCATTTAAAACAGACTTTAATATTTCCTCGTTAGACTCAAGATCAGAAACAACAAGGTTTTCGTTGGATATATTTTTATGATTAAAATCTGAAATATTTATTTTTGAAAACCGTAATTCACCTTTTTCTACAAAAACTAATTTATTTTCTCCTTGAAGCGAAGCCTCGTCAAGACCGCCAGAACCATGAACTACTACTGCTCTATTCATACCCATATTTAAAAGTGCGCTTCCCATAGGTTTTAAAAGATCCTCAGAAGCGACACCCAAAACTTGCGCATTAGGTCTTAAAGGATTTACCAATGGTCCAAGTTGATTAAATACTGTCCTAATGCCAAGTTTCTTTCTTAATGGAGCAAGTCTTATTAGGGATTTATGCCAAACTGGGGCGAATAAAAAAGTTATTCCAATTTCACTTGCGGCTTTGATTACTTTTTCTAATGAACAATTTAAATTCAAACCAAGATTTAACAAAACATCAGCAGAGCCAACTTTCCCACTAGCACTTTTATTTCCGTGTTTTGCAATTTTTGCCCCACAAGATGCAGCTACAAATGCCACTGCAGTTGAAATATTAAAAGTATTGGCTCCATCCCCTCCTGTTCCACAAGTATCTACCAAATGCAAATTTGGTCTTGGTACTGGCATTTCGCAAACATTTAAGAGTTCATCAGCCATAGAACTTAGTTCGAGACCTGTAGATCCTTTAGCTCTCAAAGCACTCAACAAAGCACCTGTTTCAACATCTGAAATTTCATCATTAAGCCATCTTTGCATTAAAGTTCTAGAAGTTAAATCATCTAGGTTCTCTCCCTTTAACAAATTATTTAGGATTTCAGCGTTTAGCAAATTTGAAGACATTTATTTATTTATTAATGTAAGGTTTCGCAGATAAATTTCAATTTGAGGTATCAAAACCTGAGCCAACTAAATCTTTATTTGTATTAGAAGGCCTGAAGCTACTTGACCAAATACTTCTTGTTTTAAAAAAAAGATCATCTTTAGTGACTTTCCAAAATTTTAAAATTTTTTCAATATCACTTTTAATTTCAATTTCTCCTGGGAAATTGGTATATCGATTTATTAATCTCGCTAAATTTATATAGTCAAGATCTTCTGGATTTTTTTTAGTAATAAGTGAATCTATAATGCGCTTGTCTGTTTCATGTAATGGATGAGTTTGTTCGTTACCCATAAATAAATACTGAATCATTTATAAAATTAGCTCACATATTCAAAAATGAAACATTATCTTAATCATATTGGCAAAATAAAATGAAAAATTTAAAGATAAAAGTTTTATATAAATACCTAAGGCCATATAAAAAAGAATTTATATATGGAGCTTTAGCTCTCTTGGTAGTAAATATACTAAGTGTTGTAATACCTTTAGAAGTAAAAAATATAATCGACCAATTACAAAATGGGTTTTCTTCCGAATTTGTTTTTTCTAAATCTTTATGGTTAATATTTTTGGCAACTTGTATGGGTTTAATAAGATTATTTTCAAGACAGATTATCTTCGGTATCGGCAGAAAAGTAGAGGTTAATCTTCGTCAAAAACTTTTTGACCATTTACTTATTCAAGATCCAGAATGGATCCAAAAAAAAGGAAGTGGAGACATTATTAGTCGAGCTACAAGTGATGTTGAAAACATAAGAAGACTCTTAGGCTTTACGGTTTTAAGCTTGTGCAACATTGTCTTAGCTTATTCTTTTACCATTCCTTCAATGTTTTCCATTAATAAAATATTGACAATATCAGCTTTAATGATGTTTCCATTAATTCTTGGAATTGTAAGTCTATTCGGCGGCAAAATGGTAAATCAAAGAAAAGCCCAACAAGAATCATTATCAAAACTTAGTGATCTTATACAGGAAGATCTCTCTGGCATAAGCGCCATCAAAATTTATGCCCAAGAGAATGCTGAGAAAAAAGAATTTAACATTTATAACAACGCCTATCGAAATTCAGCGATAAAACTTGCTAGAACAGCAAGTACACTATTCCCATTGTTGCAAGGTATTTCATCAATTTCATTATTGATTTTATTATCATTGGGAACATTTCAACTAGAGAGTGGATTTATTTCGATAGGTGGTTTAGTCGCTTTAATTCTTTACGTTGAAAGACTTGTCTTCCCGACAGCTCTATTAGGTTTTACCTTAAATACTTTTCAACTTGGTCAAGTAAGTTTAGATCGTGTGGAAGAACTCTTCCTGAACAATCCAATTATTGTAGATAGAGCAAACACAAAATATTTAAAAACAAAGGTAAAAGGATTATTAGAAGCAAAAAATTTAACGATAAAGTATCCAGGATCTAAATTTAATTCACTAAATGGTCTCAATTTTAAAATTTATCCAGGAGAACTTATTGCAATAGTTGGCCCAATTGGTTGTGGAAAAACAACACTAGCAAAGTCCCTAGGAAGAACTATTGAAATTCCAGACAATCAGTTATTTTTAGATGAAATTGATGTGAAAACTTTAAAATTAAGTGATCTTAGAAAAAATATTTCAATCGTTCCTCAAGAAGCATTCCTATTCACTTCTACAATCTCAGAAAATATAAGTTTTGGAGAACCAAAAGCCTCTAAATTTTTAGTTAAAGAAAGCGCTACAAAAGCTGGATTAATTAATGATATCAATAGTTTTCCTGAGAAGTTTAAAACTATTGTCGGCGAAAGAGGTATAACATTAAGTGGTGGACAAAGGCAAAGAACTGCACTAGGCAGAGCACTACTTATTAATTCCCCTATTATTGTTCTTGATGATGCTTTAGCAAGTGTAGACAATAAAACAGCCGCAAGAATAATTGATGAAATGAGTAATAGAAGTAATAAAACAATCATAATGATTAGTCATCAACTTTCTGTTGCAGCTACTTGTGATAGGGTTTTAGTAATGGATCAAGGAGAAATAGTACAAGAAGGCAAACATAATAATTTAGTAAAAGAGAATGGTTTGTATAAAAAGCTTTGGGAAAGAGAACTAGCTACCAGGATTGTCAAGAGCTAAAAGTAAATTTTATTACTTATAATAAAAAGATTTAGATTATGTTTAAATTCCTGAAAAACATTATGAATATTGAACAGGTGAATTTAACTAGTGATGATTATTCATTGCATAGGATATTAAAAACAGATATAAAAAAAGATCCTAATATCCAAGAAGATGAAATAATTTTTGGATGCGGTTGTTTCTGGGGAGCTGAAAAATGTTTTTGGAAACTTCCTGGAGTTGTTACAACATCTGTAGGTTATGCTGGTGGCGAAAAAAACAATCCAACTTATTATGAAGTATGTTCCGGCTTAACTGGCCACTCAGAAGTTGTGAGAGTTTTATGGAATAAAAGTGAGATAGATATAAGTGATCTACTAAAAATGTTTTGGGAATGTCATGATCCTACTCAAAAAAACAGGCAGGGTAATGACATTGGTACTCAATATAGATCAGCAATATATTACACAAATGAAAATAATTATCAAATCATATTAGATAGTAAGAAACAATATCAAAAGGAACTTAACAAAAAAAATATTGGATTAATTGAAACGGAAATTAAAAAAATCGATGCATATTTTTATGCAGAACAATATCATCAACAATATCTTGCATCAGCTGGAAGCAGACAGTATTGTTCTGCCTCACCCACAAAAGTTAAACTAGGAGTTTTTAATGGCTGTAACTACAAATTAAAAAACCATATATGGGAAAATTTTAATTGGGAAGTTGATAAGTGTGTATTGAGATCTGATAACAATCCTTTAAAGAATAGCATTTAAATTAATGTTATCTTTATAGTGAAATTACGGGGCGTAGCGCAGTTTGGTAGCGCACCACTTTGGGGTAGTGGGGGTCGTGGGTTCAAATCCCGCCGTTCCGATTACTTATCGTCTTCATTTATAAGTGATTTGTATAGTTTAAATGAACTTATGCCTACAGCTATAAATGTAAAAGAAGAAAAAAAAGCTAAAACCAATATAGTAAAATTTGAAACTTCCACTTCACCTAGTTGGAAAGATATAAAAATATTCATTAGAAAGAATTTTTCTAAACCTTAACACAATTGCAAAAAATTTTTCACAACCAATTATAAATTTAGAAGAATTACAACGCCAAAAATAATTCGATAGATAATAAATAATTTCAACCCATTTGAAGAGAAATACTTTAATAAGAAATCTATGGCAAATAAAGAGGATAGAAATGTTGTAATTAGGCCAATTAAAAGAGGGAAAAAACCTAATGAATAAAATTCATTAAAGGAAGAAATAAACTCAACAACCGCAGCAATAGAGATTGCTGGCATCCCTAAGAGAAAAGAAAATTTCGCTGCATCGCCTCTTTCCCAACCTGATATTAAAGCGCTAGAAATAGTAACACCCGATCTTGAAACACCTGGGATAATTGCAAATGCCTGAAAGAAACCTATTAAAAAACTGGATGAATAATTATGATTGTTGATATCAATTGAACCTTTTTTCGAGCTATCTGCCAAGTACATAAAAAAAGCCATTAAGAATGATACTAGTGCTATAGATAAATTCGAACGAAGAACTTTATCAAAAAAATAAGGGACAAATAATTTTATACATCCGCCAAGCACAACAATGGGGATTGTTCCAATAAAAATAGAGCATAATAATCTTTCATTTAAGAAAAAATTAATAAATTTCTTTGAAGATTTACTTCTAAAATTCAAAATATCACTCTTAAAATACCAAGCTATAGCTAAAACACTTCCAAATTGAATAGTAGCTGACAAAGAGGCTCCGGGATCATCGATGCCTAAAAAATGAGATATAACTTTTAAATGAGCTGTACTACTTACAGGAATGAATTCCGTCAACCCTTGGATTAAGCCATATAAAATAAATTTTAAATATTCCAAAAATTATTAAATTACCTAATTAATTAATAGCAATTTACTTTTAATAATTAAAAGCTAATATAGAAAAATGAAAAAAAAATCGATCTTAATATTATTTTTTCTTTTTACTTTTTTCTTTTCTGATTCTGCAAAAGCTAACTATTGGTTAATTATTGGAACTTATAGACAAGGGCCCGGAAGAAGACCAGAGGTTAGTGGAATAACTAGTCCATCACTACATTCTATTCCTATGAAGGATTTAGATGCATGTAATAGGGCAGGAGAAAAAATTACGAATGAAATATATAAACCTGTTTGGCAATTCGATAGTAGATGGACATGTGTATTTACAGGTGATTAAAAATAAAATTACCTTTTTACATCGTGAGCACAGCCATCACCCTTATAGTTTTCACTTTCGTAAAAATCATTTTTTGTGCCAAAGTAAACTGTTAATAAAACGAAAGGTAAGCTTAATATAAATAAAATAGTTGTTAAATCCATAGTTTTAATTTATCTAGTGGGTTATATAAACCTAAAATAACCATATGTTAATTAAACTTAGCTCTAGTAATCTGTAGGTCCCTTAATACCAAGATAAAAGAAGGCTCCTAAACCAATTAAAAGTAAAACTCCGGCGATAGCTGCAGAAGGAACAAAACCCCCTATTGCAAAGGAAGAAAAATAATTCATCTATAAAACTAAAACTAGTTAGATAATATCAATAAAAACAAAGTATATGTAAAAAATTATGACTCGAAGACAAATAAATAATATCTTTTCTAAGCGACTAGGGTCGAATCTTCGTTGTCAGCAGAAATTCTTATTCTCTCTTCCAACTTAGGGCCATATAATTCATTTCCCCAGATTTCAACTCTTGAATCATTCGGGGCCATAAAAGTAAGAATGTCAGTTGGGAATAAAACTCTTTCTAAGAAAAAATTTGATGGACCAATACATCTCAAGACAACCATCCTACACCCTTCATTTTTGTAAGAAAACTCAACCATCCCAAAGCAGCATAATATATACAATTAAACACTATTAAGAGCTGAAAAAAATGTATAAAAAATTACTGAAAAAAAGAAATTTATAAAATGCTACAAATTCAATCCAGACTCAACTAAATTTCTTTCTTGATCAATTAATAAAAGTGCGTAGGATTCTATTAAATCAAAGCTCTTTTGAGGAATTGAGACATTAAGCATTCTCAAGAAATTAGATAATTTTTCATCTATAAGAGCGTTACCTTTCTGTAAAAACATTTCTTTTTCTTGATTTGTTTTCCATATATTCATGTATTCAATCTTCAATGGCTTTAAGTGCCAAATATTGTCTATTAAAGTCCAAGTATCTAAATATTCGTTAAGGTTATTTTGAATTTTTAATACATAAGATGATTCATGAAAACTCAAATTTGTTGTATTTATGGGTCGATCATTTACGTCAATAGAATAAGGTTTTATTCCCAAAAACCATCCCTCAAGAATTAATAAATCAGGATTATCTAATCTCCAATGAGATCTATCTCCTAAACCATTTCTTAAGGATTTATCGAAAACAGGTACATTTAATTCTCCATTTATCTTCCAATTTAATAATTTTTCATGCATTAATTTTACTGAGTGACTTCCAGGGAACCCTCTTGAAACATTCCAAGGGTTATTCTTAATTGCTAATTTCATTTCATTTGACGGGAGATAAAAGTCGTCAATTGAAATAACAGCAATTTTGAAGTTTAATTTTAACGATATAGCTTCGAGCCATTTACCTAGTGTTGTTTTACCTGTGCCAGGCAAAGCTGAGATTCCAATAATTTTTCTATCAGAAAAATTATTTTGAAATTTATATGCCTGAGATAAAAGAGGTAAAGCCAAACCCCAAATCCAATCATCATTTACTTTATTGTTCCAATATTGATCAATTGAAAGAATGTTTCTTTTATTATTCCAAAAATTGAACCAATCATCCAAGGATTCCCAACCAATATCAATAATTAATTTTTCAAATTTATCAAGAGGAAAATTAATATCTAAATCTTTCATCGTTCTAACTTAGTTCTCGCTTATCTATTAATTTATTGATTTCATTTTTCCAACCATATCCATTTGGTTCACAAGCCAAAGTAAATTCCAAATCTTTTAATTGATCTAGTAAATTTAAGTTGGGTCCATTTATTCCTGGAATAACTATTTTAATATCTGAGTTTAAAAGTAAAGGCAAATCATTTGGAGAATCACCTAAACCTATAATTTCAATATTATGAACATTTGAATATTTTTTAAGAGCATTTATTGCTTTACCTTTATTCGATTTTGTAGATAATAAGTGACTCATTCTATTGCCCTTAAAAATATCAACATTGAATTTTTTACAACAGATATTAATTTTCTCTTCTAAATAACTTGGCGGATTTAAAAAAGGCATGCTCCAGTGTCTATCACGCATTAAGTTCAATGAGTTGCCTACTAAACCTGTAAGCTGAGTGGCCTCTTGATCAGTAAGATTATTAAGAGGAGTAAGTTTGTAATCAATTTCTTTAGAAATAAAATTTAAGATTTTTTCAAGAGATTCGTATTTTATTCCAAGAATAATTTCTCCATTTACTCTATTAAGAGATTCACCATATATTGCCGCACCATTCTCAACAATATAAGGATCCGTCAAGTTAAGTTCCTTTCTAATAACTTTTACTTCAGAAGCAGTTTTGCTTGTACAAAGAATTACAGGTATAGATAATTTTTGTAGTTTTTTTATAGTTTCTTTAGCAGGTGATAAATCATATGAGTGATCCATTAAAGTACCATCTACATCACTTACTACCCAAATAGAAGAATTTTCTATCATTTTTATATAGCACTAAGCCAAATTACTTGAAAAGGATCAAGACTAATATTTTTGCAATTGTATTTAGTGGATGTTAAAAAATCATGGGTATTGAAATTATTATCAATTATTTTTGGTAGATCATTATCATTCAATTGATAATTAATTTTATTTTCAGTCATATTATGGATTGCAAAAACAGACTCAGAGCCTTTACCTCTTTTGATTACAACAATATCACTTCTACCATTAGACAAACATTTCATTTGTGAACAAGGGTGGAATTGCTTTAATTCTGATCGGACATCCATAGCATTACGAAGATATTTTAAGTTTTTATTAGCATTAGATTCAGGATTATTTAAAACAGCTGAAAGATTTTCTGATTTAAACTTTTCTCTGTTTAGATCTCTTCTTTGACCAGTCATAGAAAAACTTTTGATATCATTTTCTGAAGCTAGTAATGCTGGTAAATAAAATGCAGGGACCCCTTTTAGAGCCATTACTAATAGTTGGCTCAAAATAAATCTCTCATATTGAAATCTTTTAGCATCTCTACTGGAGTCTTCCATTGCACTCCACCAACTAATATTCAATTCATAAGGTTTATCATCACCATTTGATAAACGTCTATGACTTACTAATCCTCCTCTTTTCTCACAATTAATTAATAAATTCTTAATTCTCTGCTCATTCATTAAACCCTCAAGAGCTCTTAACCCCACACCATCGTGCGATGCAGTGAAATTAAATAAAGTAGTATCTTCAGGCAATATGGGCCAATCAAAAATCCATGAGTTTAGAATATCAGCTCTTGAAGTAATAATTGCCTCTAGGAGAAGAGGAGGCAATGGGAAATTATATGCCATGTGGGCTTCATCATCAGAATTGAGATAAGATAGATTCTCCTTCTGAGGAACATTGGTTTCTGTTATTAAAACGCCATCATCAAGAAGATTATTTAAAAGAACTCTTAAGAGTTTCACAATTGAATGTGCTTTAGGTAAATGTAAGCAGGTAGTACCTGATTCCTTCCAGATAAAACCTACAGCATCAAGCCTTAACCATTTAATTCCATTAGATAAATAAGAAGTAATTAAATTTAAAAACTCAAGAGTCATTTTAGGATTATGCCAATTCAAATCAATTTGATCTGGCCCAAAAGTTGTCCAAACTTGTTTAGGACCATCATCGGTATTTATTTGAGAAAACAAAGAGGAACTCCTAGGCCTAACTACATTTGACCAGTCAAGATTTTGTTTCGGCGAAAAAACATTTGATATACCCGGTTCTTGGGATTTAATAAATTGTTGAACCCATGGATGAGATGATGAAACATGGTTTAGTACTAAATCAGCCATCAAATCATGATTTTTAGAAATACTTTTGAGATCATCCCAACCACCAAATTTTTCTTCTAAGTGATCATAACTTGAAACTGCGAAACCTCCATCGCTTGTGGATTTAAGAAAAGGAAGAATATGTACAACTTTAGAAAGACTGCCAAAATGTTTACTTAACAACTTTCCAAGAGTTATTAATGTTGCCTCGCCATTTTTATAAATACTATCTGCATAAGTTATCAAAACTGAATGAGATTCATTCCACCTTTCTTTATCTCTTATTTCTTCATAAGCAGATTTCTCTGAGAAATCATCTAAAATCTGTAATAATTGGTTTGAAATAAAATTAATTTCTTCTGTAGTATGATTTGAATAAATTGTTTTTAACAATTTATCAATTTTTAATCTATCTAATTTTTTCTCTGAATCAATTTGCTTCACTTTGAAAAAATCATCGAAGTATTAATACCATTCTGCACATCAAATAGAAAATGGACTTTCAACAAGGTTTAATCACAACAATACATGAATATGGAGTTACAGGAAATTTACTTAAAGAATTAAACAAAAGTCTTAAAAGAAGATCAACTAGCATTTTAATACCTTGCTTATATGAAGAATTTGAGCGTCCAGCATTAAAAGATATTAGAGAAGTTTTAAAAAACCTTACAAGCTTAAATGAATTAGTAATTGCTCTCTCAGCAAAAACTGTTGAGCAAGTTAAGGCAGCAAAATCATTTTTTGACTCTATGCCATTCCCAGTTCACGTTCAATGGACTAATTCTCCCTCTGTAATTGAGCTATTAAAAAGCCAAGAAAAAAATGGATTAGAACTTCTAGGAACTCCAGGTAAAGGATGGGCTGTATGGCAAGGAATAGGAGTTGCGACTAGAAAATCAGAAGTTGTTGCTCTTTTTGATGCTGATATAAGAACTTTTAGTCTTTTATATCCTTCAAGAATGATACTTCCACTTCTGGATGAATCATATGGAATATCATATGTAAAAGCTTTTTACAGCAGATTATCTCTAGAAACAAATCAATTGCAAGGTAGAGCAACAAGATTATTCGTGGGTCCTTTGTTAGCAAGTCTTGAACAGTTAGTTGGTAAGGGTCCGTTTTTACAATATCTTCAATCATTTAGATATCCATTGGCAGGTGAGTTTGCTTTTACTAAAGACCTTGCTATGAATTTAAGAATACCCTGTGACTGGGGTTTAGAAATAGGTTTATTATCAGAGGTTTATAGAAACGTAAGGACCTCCAAAATAGCCCAGGTTGACCTAGGTTTATTTGATCACAAACATAAGAATATTGGAGATTCTTCTAAAGAAGGATTGCAAAAAATGTGTACAGAAATACTTTCAAGTGTTTTAAGAGGTCTTATGGAGCATCAAGCCGAGACCTTAACTAGCACTCAACTTGCAACTTTAGAAGTTCTCTACAAAAGAGTTGGAGAAGATCGGGTAAAACAATTTGGATTAGATTCAGCAGTTAATCAACTTCCATACGATAGGCACGAAGAAGAATTATCAGTACAAAAGTTTGCAAAATTATTAAGACCTGCCACAGAAGATTATCTGGCTTGTCCTACGACACTTCAATTACCAAGTTGGTCAAGAGTTCTATCTTGCGAGAACAAACTGCAAGAAGATTTAGCTATTGCGGGGTCAAAAGATATAAAGATAAGTGAAAAAGAATTAATTAAAAACTTCTAAAGCAAAAAATACCTCTGAGCCATTGGGACTTCATCAAGTGGTTCACAAGTAAGAAGTTCTCCATCAGAAAAAACTTCATAAGTTTGAGGATCAACTGAAATATTTGGTAGTTTACTATTAAGTTTTAAGTTTGATTTATTGATATTTCTGGTATTTTCTACGGCAATACATTTCTTTTGTAAGCCTAATTTATTTGGAATATTTTGTTCAATTGAATTTTTACTTAAAAAAGTAAAAGAACTCTTAATTAGAGATTGGCCGAAACTTGCAAACATAGGTCGACCATGTACAGGACCTGGAGTAGGAATTGAAGCATTTGCATCACCCATTTGGGACCAAACTATAGATCCTCCCTTAACAACTAATTCAGGCTTTACCGCAAAAAAAGAAGGTTTCCACAATGCCAAATCCGCAATTTTGCCCTTTTCTATAGACCCAACATGTTTATCAATACCATGAGCTATTGCAGGATTAATTGTGACTTTAGAAATATATCTCTTTACTCTATAATTATCATTTCTATCAGAATCCTGCGTCAGCGGCCCCCTTTGAACTTTCATTTTATGCGCGGTTTGAAAAGTTCTTGTAATTACTTCCCCAACTCTTCCCATAGCTTGAGAATCACTAGCAATAATTGAAAAGGCACCTAAATCATGCAAGATATCCTCAGCTGCAATGGTCTCTCTTCTGATCCTTGATTCAGCAAATGCAATGTCTTCTGGGATTTTAGAATCCAAATGATGACAAACCATTAACATGTCAAGATGTTCTTCTAATGTGTTCCGTGTATAAGGTCTAGTTGGATTTGTACTACTAGGAAGAACATTTTTTTCTCCACAGATTTTTATAATATCGGGAGCATGACCTCCACCTGCTCCTTCGGTATGAAAAGTATGAATAGTTCTTCCTGCAATAGCATTGATGGTATCTTCAACAAAGCCTGCTTCATTCAAAGTATCAGTATGAATACATACTTGTACGTCAAACTTATCTGCAACATTTAGACAAGAATTTATTGTAGAAGGAGTGGTTCCCCAATCCTCATGAAGCTTCAATCCACAGGCACCAGCCTCGACCTGATCAATAAGATTGATCTCGTTTGTTGAGTTTCCTTTTCCAAAAAAACCTAAATTCATAGGAAATGCTTCTGCAGATTGAAGCATTCTTGAAATATGAAAAGAACCCGGAGTACAAGTAGTAGCATTTGTGCCAGTTGCAGGTCCAGTTCCACCTCCTAACATGGTTGTAATTCCGGAGGCTAATGCTGTCTCAATTTGTTGAGGACAGATAAAGTGAATATGGGTATCTATTGAACCTGCGGTAAGAATATGCCCCTCGCCAGCTATTACTTCTGTTGATGCACCAATAACAATATTGACTTTATCCTGGATATCAGGATTGCCAGCCTTACCAATTTCAAAAATCATTCCATCTTTTATACCCACATCAGCCTTAATTATTCCCCACCAATCTACGATCAAAGCATTAGTTATTACGGTATCTACAGCTCCATCAGCTCTTCTTACCTGAGACTGTCCCATCCCATCTCGAATAACTTTACCTCCACCAAATTTAACTTCATCTCCGTATGTAGTTAAATCCTTTTCTACTTCTATAAAAAGTTCGGTATCAGCGAGCCTTACTCTATCTCCGGTAGTGGGTCCGTAAGTTTGAGCATAAGTTTTTCTATCAATTTTGTAGGACATAATTTTAACTATTTAAAGAACCATTAACTAATGAATTAAAACCATAAGCATTTCTTAACCCAGCAAATGGCACTAATTTGACATCTGTTGTATCACCCGGTTCAAATCTAATTGCTGTTCCTGCAGGAATATCAAGACGCATACCATATGTTATTTTTCGATCAAAAATTAAAGCCTTGTTTGCTTCATAAAAATGATAATGAGATCCAATTTGCACAGGTCTATCTCCTGAATTAGAAACTGTCACTGTATTTACTTTTTTAGCAAGATTTAGTTCTATTTCACCTTGCTCAGGAATTATTTCACCAGGAATTAAATTACTCATACTTAATTAATCGGATTGTGAATAGTAACTAATTTGGTCCCATCAGGAAAAACTGCTTCTATTTGAACTTCATCAACCATTTCAGGAATGCCCTCCATAACTTGTGATTTTGAAAGCCAGGTAGTTCCCTCTGACATTAATTGACTTACACTTTTACCATCTCTTGCTCCTTCAAGTACTTGAAAACTTAAAAAAGCAATTGTTTCAGGATAATTAAGCTTAAGACCTCGACTAAGCCTTCTTTCAGCTAAGAGAGCAGCAGAAAAAATCAATAATTTATCCTTTTCTTGAGGTGAAAGATGCATAATAAAAAATTAATCTATAAATTCTTAAAAAAGGTTCTTTCTGAACATAATTAATAATTCATTGAATCTTGTAAAGGCCATACACCTTGATATTTTGGCTCACAAAATCCACAAACAGACCTAATTTGTTTCCAAATACAAAAAAAACATTTTCTAGCATCTTGAGAAGAACTCCCTAGGAATCGTACAGAAATGCCATTTTCAAGGATTCCAATTGATAATTTATTATTATTAGTTTCATTGAAAATCATTTTTATATTTCCTACAAGATTATTTATTTTTGAATTGGAAAAATCTTTTTCGCAAATCCAAATTAATGATCCAAAAACGGGCATGTAATCCATACCTGACTTGGCCACAAAACTTGCCTTAGATAATTCAATTTGATCAACATATTCCCAATCATCAAGTAAATCATTATTTCTCATAATTTCTAATTTAGACCTAAAAACTCCACTCTCAATAGATTCTCCAGAAGATGATCTTCCAAGTCTTATTAAATCAGTAAATAAAAAACTTGAAGTTTCTGAAATAGATACTTTAAAAATTTGCTCATATAAACCATTTGCAAAGATGATTGTTTCTTGGGGAAGATACTCTAAATGAGAATTGTCAAGAATATTTATGAGATTCTTTTGCTTTGCAAAAATTCCTTTTGGATTGATTTTAGATCTTCCAACTGATCCATATACTTTCTGAGCTGAAGAAGTCGTCAACAAAACCTTAGAGTTTTTTTCAAGATTCACCTCAAAATCGAGTAAATCACCTCCTACCAATCCCCCTGCAGTATGTAGAACAGGCAAAATGCATCTGCCCTCTTGATCATGAGTAGACTTTAATAACTTGTAAGGGGAAGTTGATTTAGATTTAAAGATTGTTTTATCAATATTTCCTAAACTTGCTTTATTATTGAAAAAATTTAAAAAACAATTACCTTCCCATGAAGTTTTAATCATAAATTGTTTTCTTTAATTACTAAATTAAATTAACCAAAAATTTTGATTATGAGAATGAATAAACAAATTGTTGTAACTGATTGGATTAAGGAAAAACCGAAATTAGGTTTATTTTTAAAACTTACCTTAAGTTCAGATGAAAGAAGAATCTTAAGAGGTAAAAGATTAACTGATTGTGATCAAGAAATAATTTTACAATTACCTAGAAAAGGCAAATTAAATGATGGAGATATTCTTTCAACTAATATGTCCAATTTTTATGTAGAGATAATAGCCAAAACAGAAGACTTAATTGAAATAAGTTCAAATTCTAAAATTGAGCTTATTAAAACTGCTTATCATCTCGGAAATAGGCACGTGGAAGTAGAAATCGAAGAATGCCTTCTTTTAACAAAAAGTGATTATGTTATTAAAAATATGCTGCTTAATTTTAAAGTTGATGTAAAAAATACGAAAAAAAAGTTTTTTCCAGAAAAAGGTGCACATAGTCATGAGTAAAAGTCACTTATTAAAATATTTATTAATAAGTCCTAACTTACCAGTTGGAGGATTTTGTTATTCGGAGGGAATGGAGAGTTTTCTTCATAATAAAAATTTAACAGATTCAAATTCGGTAAAAGATTTAATAATAAGTGAACTAAAAATTGGTCAGATAAGACTAGATGCAAGACTTTTACTAGATTTTTTTGATATTTTCAATGAGATAAAGCAACGCAAAAATATAAAGGGTAATTTGCAAAAGCTAATTAGTTTGGATAAATGGATCCTCTCATCAAAGGACTCTCTCGAAATGAGAGGACAACAAATTCAAATGGCAAAATCTCTCTTTGATTTAACCAAAGAATTTGGATTTGAATATCTATATGAAAATAATAAAAAAAGCTCCTGGTCATTAGCGTGGAGTTGGACTTGTTTTTGTTTTGAAATTACCAAGCTAGAAATGGTTGAGAATTTTTTCTATGCGTGGAGTGCAAACCAACTTAATGCTGCATTAAGAATTATTCCTATTGGGTCAACAAAAGCACAATTAATTCAGAGAGATTTATTAGAAATAATTTCAAAAGTTTCTAAAGAAATTATGGACAAAGAAATTGATGACATCTATTTTGGCAATGTAGGTTTAGCTATGGCACAACAAAATCATAATGACCTTTATACAAAACTTTTTAGAAATTAATTTATGAGCAGCAAATTGAGAATAGGGGTTGCTGGGCCTGTAGGTTCAGGAAAAACTGCATTAGTAGAGACTCTATGCTTAAGAATGAAAAAAAATTATGAGATAGCAGTTGTCACCAATGATATCTACACCAAAGAAGATGCTAACTTTCTTATAAATAAAAAGGTTTTAGAGGAAGGTAGGATTATTGGTGTAGAAACAGGAGGTTGTCCTCATACCGCGATAAGAGAGGATTGTTCATTAAATAAAAATGCAGTTTTAGATTTAGAAAATAAATATAATCCTTTAGATTTTGTTTTTGTAGAAAGTGGAGGAGATAATTTAGCATCTAGTTTTAGTCCAGAACTTGTAGATTTATCAATTTATGTAATTGATGTATCTGCGGGAGACAAAATCCCTAGAAAAGGGGGGCCGGGGATAACAAGGTCGGATTTATTATTAATAAACAAAATTGACTTAGCAGATAAAGTTGGTGCAGATTTAAATATTATGAAAAGTGATACTGAATTTATGAGAAAAGGGAAACCTTGGTTTTTTACCAACCTAAGTAGCGGCATAGGAGTTGAAAAAATAACTCAATTTTTAGAATCACATATACCCAACAATCGAAACTAGAAAAATGTTTATTACTAATATATTGGATTCAACAAAAAGTTACGACTGATACAAAACGAATCCTCACTCGTTAATAACTTTTACTTTATCCCCCTAATGAGGGTCAATTACCTAATTTATCCTAATTCATGAGAATTTCAAGGCGTATTTTGGCAGGATTAGCTACTGCCTCACTTGCTGTCACAGCAACTTCCTGTGGTGGAGGCGGAACCTCCGGAAGTTTCGATGACACAGTAACCGTTGGTATTTTGCATTCATTATCCGGAACAATGGCCATCTCTGAATCAACTCTTGTTGATACAGAAAAAATGGCTATTGAAGAGATAAATGCTGCTGGTGGTGTAACAGTTGGCGGCAAAAGCTACAAAATAGAATACATAGTTGAAGATGGTGCATCTGACTGGCCAACTTTTGCTGAAAAATCAAAGAAACTTATAGACCAAGACGGGGTTCCTGTCGTATTTGGTGGATGGACATCTGCAAGTAGGAAGGCAATGTTACCTGTCTACGAATCAAAAGATGCTTTCCTCTACTACCCAATTCAATATGAAGCTCAAGAATGTTCTAACAACATCTTCTATACAGGAGCCACACCAAACCAACAATCGGAACCCGCTACAGATTTCATGTATAAGCGTTCTCCTGCAGCTGGTGGAGATTTCTTCCTTGTAGGTTCTGATTATGTTTTCCCAAGAACTTCAAACACAATCACAAAAGCTCAGGTAAAACAGTTAGGCGGTAAAGTTGTTGGAGAAGATTACCTTCCATTAGGAAATACCGAAGTTGCTCCAATTATCTCAAAAATCAAAAAAGCTTTGCCTGACGGAGGAATAATCATTAACACTCTTAATGGTGACCAAAACGTTGCATTCTTCAAACAGATTCAAGACGCAGGTATTACACCTTCAAGTGGGTACTACGTAATGAACTATTCGATTGCTGAAGAAGAGATTAGTACAATTGGCCCTGAGTTCCTTGAAGGTCACTACGGCGCTTGGAACTACATGATGTCAATTGATACTCCTGCATCTAAGAAATTTGCTGCAAGTTTCAAGAAAAGATGGGGAGCAGATCGAGTTGTAGCTGATCCTCAAGAATCTGCTTATAACATGGTCTACTTATGGAAACAGGCAGTAGAAGATGCTGGAACATTTGACGACAACGCAGTAAGGAAAGCCCTTGTTGGACAAAAGTTTGATGCTCCACAAGGTCCTGTTGAAGTTATGCCTAATCACCACTTATCTCAAACAGTAAGAATTGGGGAGATTAATTCAGAGGGTGGATTTACAATCCTTGAAGAGACAGGAGTTGTTCTTCCTCAAGCATGGAACCAAAAGCATCCAAGTTCAAAAGGATTTGCATGCGACTGGACAGATCCTTCAAAAGGAGAAAAGTATAAGCTTTAATTTAATTTAAACCTATACTTCGAAATAAAAGGAGGTTAACACCTCCTTTTATTTTATATAATCAAATATTTTCTTTTTCTAAATTGGAGTTACTTCTCGATAGTCTTTTTAATGGTGTTGCAATAGGATCTGTATTACTTGTTGCTGCATTAGGTCTAGCAATTGTTTTTGGTCTTATGGGTGTAATAAATCTTGCCCATGGAGAACTTATGATGCTTGGGGCTTACACAACATACGTAACACAATTAATTTTCAAATTACCCATATTAAAACCTTTCTACAATTCGTACATAATAGTTTCTATTTTCCTTGCTTTTATTGTTAGTGGAGTAGTAGGCATTCTCCTTGAAAAAACCATAATAAGAAAGCTTTATGGAAGTCCACTAGAAACACTTCTAGCAACTTGGGGCGTAAGCTTAATTCTTCAACAATTTGTCAGAAGTGTACCTTTAGCTTATGGGACCGGTCTAGTTATAAGTCTGTTAATTGGTTTATTCTTACCAACAACATTCCCTTCAAAAATAAAAGAATCAATTAATTTCAAATATTTTAAATTTAGTTCTTGGATATTTGCTGCTTTAACTGGGGTACTCACAGGTAGCGTAATCTCATCCTCTGTCAGCAAACTTAGTAGAGCAAGCGCTCGAAATGTTGATGTAACAGCGCCCTCATGGATGAGAGGTCAAGTTGAAATTATTGGCACTGCATTTCCTAAAACAAGATTAATGATAATTGTCATAACTTTAATCTCTGTAATAGCAATAACATTATTTCTTAATCAAAGTGCTTGGGGGATGCGTATAAGAGCAGTTACTCAGAACCGACAAATGAGTGATTGTCTTGGTATATCTACTGAAAAAGTGGATATAATTACTTTTGGAATAGGGTCTGGCTTAGCAGGAGTTGCTGGGGTGGCAGTATCTCTTTTAGGCTCTGTAGGACCTAATGTTGGCGGAAACTATATAGTTGGTTGTTTTATGGTTGTAGTGCTGGGAGGAGTAGGAAATTTATTAGGAACAGTACTTGCTTCATTTGGAATAGGAATAATGACAGATTTAATTGGAGCTGGAAGGCTCTTATCAATTTGGCCAGATATGCCTTTACCTTTATCAAACACAATTAACTTTTTTGCGACCACAAGTATGGCAAGAGTAATGATATTTGCACTAATTGTTATATTCTTACAATTTAAACCTACAGGTTTATTTCCTCAAAAAGGAAGGATGGTTGAAAACTAATGTCCTTAAGTAAAATTAAATTTGATAAAAAAATAGTATTATCATTTTGGATAATATTAATAGCCTTAATTATTGCAGCACCAACTCTACTCCCTGTATTTAGACTAAATCTCCTAGGGAGATATTTGTCCTTATCAATAGTTGCACTTGGTGTTGATCTTATCTGGGGATATACAGGTTTACTAAGTCTTGGACAAGGTATATTTTTTGCACTAGGTGGATATTGTGCAGCAATGTATTTGCAAATCACCAGCTCCTCTGAATTTCCAAATAATATTCCTGAATTTTTTGCTTTATATGGTGTTGAAAAATTACCTTTTTTCTGGGAACCATTTAGATCGCCTGTTTTTACCTTCTTCGCTATCTGGATAATTCCAGCATTAGTTGCGGGTTTAATTGGATTTCTTGTTTTCAGGAATAGAATCAAAGGGGTATATTTTTCTATACTTACTCAAGCTTCTCTTCTTGTATTCTTTAACTTCTTTAATGGACAACAAAAACTTATAAATGGAACAAATGGATTAAAAACAGATGTAACACAACTTTTTGGTCAGATGGTAGGTTCTGAATCAATGCAAAGACTTTTCTTTTGGATAACTGCTTTCTTAGTAATAGCAGCATGGTTTTTTGCTAAGTGGGTAGTTAAAGGTAGATTCGGCAATATTCTTATAGGAATTAGAGATGATGAACCAAGAGTTAGGTTTACAGGATACAATCCAGTGATGTTTAAAACGATAATATTTTCTATTGCTGGAGGTCTTGCTGGAATTTCTGGAGCTTTATATACCATTCAGTCTGGAATAGTATCCCCTCAATTTATGACGGTTCCCTTTTCTATAGAAATGGTTATATGGGTTGCTGTTGGAGGAAGAGGAACTTTATTGGGAGCGATACTTGGAGCAGTTTTCATCAACTATGCAAAAAGTCTTGTAAGTGAAGCTTTACCTGCCAGCTGGATGTTTATTCAAGGAGGGTTATTTATATTGGTTGTAACAGCTCTGCCAGAAGGAGTTTTAGGATGGATTCAAGGAGATGGTCCTAGAAATCTTCTTCAAAGATTTGGTTTGAAAAGGAAGATTGAAACCTATCCAAGCTTAGAAGTTAACAATAAGGAGGGGAATAATGAATAATAAAGATCTTCTGAATTTAATAGATATTACTGTTAGTTTCGAGGGTTTTTTAGCTCTTAATAAACTTAATTTAAATTTGAAGAAAGGAGAATTAAGAGCTGTAATAGGACCAAATGGCGCAGGTAAAACAACATTTCTTGATGTAATTACTGGAAAGGTTAAGCCAACAAATGGTGAGGTGATTTTTAAAGGCAAATCATTAGTAGGTAGAAAGGAGCATAAAATAGCCAGACTTGGTGTTGGAAGAAAGTTCCAAAGTCCAAGAATCTTTGAAAATCTAACAGT
The DNA here is from genome assembly GCA_902518475.1 of uncultured Prochlorococcus sp. Classification (GTDB taxonomy): domain Bacteria; phylum Cyanobacteriota; class Cyanobacteriia; order PCC-6307; family Cyanobiaceae; genus Prochlorococcus_A. The sequence continues at coordinate 215,856 of CABYGI010000001.1, forward strand.
TAAAGAAAATCTTGAAATATCGGTGACAACACCTAAAAGTCCCTTAAACCTTATAAATAAAAGTATTAAGGATGAGCAACTTAATGAGATTGATCGTCTTATGAAGATTGTTAATTTAGCTCAAAAAGTTGATTCTAAAGCTGGATCTTTATCACATGGCCAAAAACAATGGCTCGAGATAGCCATGTTAGTAGGTCAGAAGCCAGATTTAATGTTAGTAGATGAACCTGTTGCCGGTTTGACTGATGAAGAAACAGATCTTACAGCTGATTTATTAAAATCATTATCAGGAGAAAATACAGTAGTGGTAATTGATCACGATATGGAATTTATAAGAAGACTTGATAGCAACGTTTCAGTATTAAATCAGGGAACAGTATTGTGTGAGGGAACTATGGAAACCATACAAAAAGACAAAAAAGTTATTGATGTTTATTTAGGAAGACCTGAGGACTAGTTATGGAAAATTTACTCGAAATAAAATCGTTAAATACTTATTATGGTGAGAGTCATATTCTTAGAGACGTAGATTTAAATGTTAAATCAGGAGAAATGGTTTGTTTGATTGGAAGAAATGGAGTTGGCAAAACAACTTTATTGAAATCCCTAATTGGCTTGTTAAAACAAAAAAAAGGCGATATTTATTTGATTGGTGAAAATATCAATAGAAAAGCACCGCATCAGAGGGCTAGGAAAGGGATGGCTTACGTTCCTCAAGGTAGAGAAATTATTCCATATTTATCAGTTGAAGAGAATCTTATGTTAGGAATGGAGTCTCTACCGGGTGGATTATCTAAAAACAAGAAAATAGATCCATTTATTTACGATCTCTTCCCAATCCTAAAAGATTTTCTTCAAAGGAAAGGAGGAGATCTTAGTGGAGGACAACAACAGCAATTAGCTATTGCAAGAGCATTGCTGGGAAAACCTCAACTTCTATTACTTGACGAACCAACTGAAGGTATTCAACCGAATATAGTTTTAGATATTGAGAATGCAATAAACCAGATAATTAGAAATACAGGAATTGGTGTTTTATTAGTAGAACAACACTTGCATTTTGTAAGACAAGCAAATAGATATTATGCGATGCAACGCGGCGGTATTGTCGCTAGCGGAAATACTAGTGAGTTGAGTCAAGCAGTTATAGATAAGTTCTTAAGCGTTTAAATAAATTATTTTAGATTACTAAAAACTATTGTTCATTTTTCGCATCTAATTAGATCTATACTGTTTGGATGCTCATTAATATACTTATTAAATTCCATTGCTAGTGTTCTTGCCTCGTAAGCGTCAAAAGCATAAAAACAATTTTCTAATCTTATATTTTGAAAATCACGGTAATGCACTGTATATGGCTTCAACAAATTTTTTTGGTTCATTTTAATTTGCTAAAAAGCAATTATTTATATTTCAACCATGCATATACATGTAAGTTTAAAGCACAACTTTTGTTGTTATCAAAATATATTGACTTAAATTATGTATTTAAAAATACATTACAATAACAAATAATAATTATTCTATTTTTTTTTATTTTTAGAATCTTGCTTTTTACCTTCAATTAAAAAAACTAATTTTGATAATATATAACCAAAAACTGGAACCCAAAACTTTTCATAAACAAATTTCATAAAAAATTAAGCAGCTAATGATTCGTTATCTTCAAATTCATTTTTATTAATACGCTTCAAATCTATAGAATTAAATAAATGTTGCATAAGCAGAAAATCAAGTTCCCCTTTCAACAAATTAACATCTGATGAAAGTAGATCATCAACAAAATCATCAAAAGTATCTGAAAGTGGATTCACAATTAAACATTTTTTTTGACATTATCATCTCATTAACTACAAAAGTCAACCAAATTTGAATATTAATTTTTGAATTTTTTAAAAATTAATGAATAAAGACTAAAAAATTAAATTATAAAAATAAACAAGCAAAATAACAGATTTAATATCAAGCTTAGGGTTTTTGAATTAAATTTCATTTATCTTGCTTTTCTTAATTTTATATCTTTTCTGATTAGCAATATCAAAAAGACAATACACATATTTGCTAAAAAGAAATTTAAAGAATTCATCATCAAACCATTTAATATATTTATAGCAAGACTATTGATGTGCCAATTGGTAAAGAATCACTTAAAAAATGTTTAAACGCTATAAATTTTTATAGCAATCAAATTTGATATTAATGGCTAATTTAAAATATTATTTTTTAATTAGCTCGAAGTAACCATTTTTATTTAATAAGTACTTATCAAACCAAAGGCTTAGTAGATTGTCTAATCCTATACCATTCATTTTATTTATTTGCGAAGTCTTATAGTCTGAGAGTGCAAGCAATAAATACGGGAAAATCATATCAGAAACCCCTTTTGGCAGTTTTTCTAAAGGTATTCCATGCGCTCTATCCCATAAAATTTGCATATCCTGAGAGAACAAAGAACTCCAATAACTAAAATTACAATATAACTTATCTGGAGGGAGGAGATTTACAGATAAACCTGGGAGAGATGAATTCATAGAAATAAATATTTTATAGATTAACTGAATTTAGGTTTTTGAAATGATGAAAAATAATCTTAATACGCGAATCTCCTATATATACAAATTTAATTTAACGCACAGTGCATCACTAAGCAACACTATATTAAGTGTTATATTTATCCATCATTTCCTGAAATTTTAGGAATGATAAAAACTTTTTATAAGTTTGCAAGTCAAAAGTCTCCTTATTCTCTTCATTTAAATGGGTTGATTTACTAGGAATTAAACGATTTCCTAAGTTAGTGTCAATTGAGAGTTTTGCATTATCTATAAAGTCACCAGAATTATCAAATAAGTTTTTTGAATTATCCTCATTTGATTGATATGCTTGAGTTACTTTACCATTTTTTTTATTAAATATACCTCTTATAGAAAGTGCTTCTTCTACCAAAATACTTATTATTTTTGAATTACTTAAATTGTTCTCTGTGCTCAACTTTTCAATTATTCTCATAACATCTTCTCTAGGAATAAAACCAACTCTTTTTTTCTTGGTAGGCATTTAAAAATTAATTAAAGTTCAGCACTTGACTGTAATAAGTGTTGCACTATATTCATTATAAGTCAATTTAATGCTAATGATTTTACCAACAACATTACTCTTAGGAGCCCTTGGATATCTTTTCTATACTTCAAAAAAAGAACTTTCACTAGATCAGCATGAACTTATAGAAAATCAAAAAGAGAATGATGATTTATATAAAGATTTGGAAGATTTATTTATTTAAAATTACTTATATGCATTAAAGAACTTTGTTTCTTGACTAAAGATACACAAAACCTTAAACATAATTAGAATTGGAATAATAAAGTTAAAATTAAATGACTGTCCATCAAGATTACGAAATAAAAATCAATCTAAATGAATTGATTGAGAAGAGAATCCCATGTTGTGATTTACTTCATCCAGATCATTGTCTAACAGAAAAACAGGTCTCTGAAATTGCACATGATATTCGCATGGATTTAAATTTGCATGATCTTTACAAGCAAGTGGATCAACATATTATGAATTATGTAAATGCAGCAGGAATTGATAACAAAGATCATTGGGTTGAACCTCATCTTCCAGATTTGGAAAGAAATTTAAAAGAAGAAGTTGGAATAGAATTTGATTAATCTTTTTTCTTGCAAAAGAAATCAATATATGTATTTTTTTTCCAAATCATCTATTAATTTATAAATTCTTTTAGCCGATCTCTTTCTTTTTTTTAATATTCTCAATACTATAAATCCAATCAATAATGCAAAAATAGGTGTAAAAATAATAATTTCATGATTCATAACAATCTAACAGAAGCCTATTTTTAAAATTATTAAAATTTCTGCAACAATAAAATAGGTACTTTATACAAATATCCTTCGCTATAAATAATTAAGATATTTTGTAAAAAAGTGAATGGATACAAATTTTTTCATAAATTATATAGAAATAAATTTTAATTCAATAAATATAATTATGAATTATTTTGCTTTAACAGTTACTGAGATGGGGATCGGTAAAATAGAGTTAGCAGTTATTGGCTCAGTAATTTTAATATTTCCAATTTTATTTGTTTACGCTTCTAAAAACCTTGATGCCAAGGGAGTTTTCGAATGGATGATGGAGAAACCAAATGATTGGATAGGTAAAAAATAAGACTTATACAATATACATTTTCTAGTTAAATTTCAAATTTTCTAAATTACTAATATCGAAATCATAAACCTGGCAATTATTTTCTAAATCATTAACTATTGAATTTTTTAGTAGAGAATAATCTATCAACTTATTGAGTTTATTATTTTTAAATTCCTTATTAGTTTCTCCAATAGCAAATGCCAAAGCACCTTCATAAGAAATACCGAAGTTGGTTGTGTTGCAATAAGTTCTAGTGAACTTGCTAGAAATCTTTTTAGTATACTTTTCAAGAGTTTTTGAAGAAGTATCTAATGAATAAACTGGACTACTAAATAGAAAAAGCAAAGTTAAAGTGAATATCGCAAAAACCCTTTTGATCATAATATTTCAAAAATTGCAAATTTAATATAGTTTAAAATTTAACTATGCCGACTATGTTTTATTAAAAATTATAGAAATTAAAAATTTATTAACCAGAACAGCTAATTCATATTTTGGATGATAAAAACTCTCTAAATGAGTATTTTAAAGTTTGAATTTTTTTTGGTAATTTTTTTAAAAAACGCCTAAATACTTTTGGCATAATAAAAAATCCATATCAATAATTAATAGATAACAAATAATAAATGGGTATTCAATAAATAATTATATAAAAATAAGTAAATTAATTATTAAATATATGGATTGAGCTATGGAAATGTATTTAAACATGAATTATTGTTTAATTAAGTATTAAATACAAAATCAATATGGCACTACCAGAACTTATTTATGCTCCTATAGATGGCGGAACAATACATAGATATGAAATTAGTGGTGGCAAGAGAAAATTTTTAAGATTTATAGGTTGTTACTTGGGTCAATGTAATTTCCACAAAAATATTGATGATGCTATTGATTACATAAAGAATCTGAAAGAATCACAAAAGATACAAAAAACATGAAATAAAGATACATAGATAGGATAAAGACTCAATAATTTTCGATAATTACATAATTATTGCTACAAATAATAGAGAATTTTCTTTTTATAAGAAATTGATTATTTACTTAGGTTATAGTTCCGAAAGATAAACAGTCATTTAAAAAAAGAAATTAATTTATGGAAAACAGACAAATTAATTTTTTTAAATCAAAAGACTTTAATACCGTTCTTAAGCCATTTAAAAAAGGAACGGTAGTAAAAATTGACTCGTTTGATATTAGAGAAACTCAAAAAGATTTAAATATAGGTTTATTTGGTTGGTATGCAATTTGTCCCTCTAAAGAACTAAAAATAAATAAGCTATATTATTTTTCACTCTATGATGAGCCTCTTGTTCTTTATAGAGATGAAAATAAAAACATTAGATGCATTAAAAATATTTGTCCACATAGAGGGGCCTCATTTTTTGGAGGGACATTATCAGATGGAGTAATAACCTGCCCATATCATGGTGCTAAGTTTTCATCTGGAGGAAGTTGCCAAAATCTCGACAGAATAACATGTCGCCATATAGTTGATAATAACTACGATAACTACGCCAAAAGGATTCATTTATCTCAATACAAAACATCAGAAAAAAATGGATATATTTTTGTACATTTTTCTAAAAAATCTGAGACTGATTTAAATAATATAAGTGAAGATACACCTATAAGTAACTACGAATTATATGAAAATGGTTTTTCACATGATGATTATGTGTTTGAGGAGGTATTAGTAGACTTCAAATGTGATTGGTCAAGGATTATTGAAAATCACCTTGATATTCTTCATATCTTTTGGGTTCATGGCGATACAATTCCAGATAAAGATGTGAATAAAAATGTATTAGTTAGTTTTAACCAGAAAATTAATATTAATCCCTCATACATTGAAAGTATTTATTATTATAAGAATGACCCTACAAAAGAATTTATTCGGATAAAGTACATACCTCCAGGAAGGATATTAATTTACAAAGGCGAAGCTTCCTCATCAAGATATTTACAAGTTTTAGATCATATCCCTTTAGGAAACAATAAAGCAAGAGTGATAGTAAGACACTACAGGAAATTTCTACAAAATAAACTGCTTAATAATCTCTTATTATTTAAAGAGACTCAAAGAAAGATTTTTTATAAGATATTCGAAGAGGATTATATGATTTTAAAAACACAAACATATAATCACGACATGGGATTTATAAGTAAGGATGAAATAAAATTATTGGGAGAAGACAGAATAATAAATTATTTTTGGAAGTGGTACAAGAAGTCTGAAGATAAAGATGAACCATGGAAAAATATTAATAAAACCCAAAATCTTGATGTATACGACAAAGTCATATTGAAATATCCTCCTGAGATAAAGAAGTTAGAAATTGCAAATAATATAGATATTATTAGAAAAACATTTGTAAGGTTTGCTGCTCCGCTTATATTTTTTATGTTATTTATATAATTTATGAAGAAAGTAGATAGACCTTCATGGTTGAATTGGCTTTATCTTTTTATATTTATTTTAAGTTCTATTCAATTGATTATATTTTGGAGTAATAAATTTTAGTGTTTAATAAATTTTGGTTTGACGCAAAAAATATAAATTGTTTTAAAAATGGCTTTAGGGTAATCAAAGATTTAAATTTAAAGATATCTTATTCAGAAAATGTAATATTAATTGGACCAAATGGTTCAGGTAAATCATCTCTAATTGAAATAATAAATAGAAACTTATACCCAGTAGTAGCTAACCAATCGAAACTAAAGATATTTGACAAAGAACTTGTAAATTTATGGGAACTAAGAAATAAAATAAGTACCGTAAATAATGATATAAAAAATAGAATAAATCCAAATTTACAAGTTTTTGATTTAATTTTAAGTGGACTATATGGAAGATATTGTTACGTACAAAATAAATCTGAAAGAGATTCTTATAGGGTGGAAAAAATAATGAAGAAAATGAATATTTCTAATTTATCTAAAAAGAATTTTTCCTATTTATCAGATGGAGAAAAACAGATTTCGCTAATTGCAAGGGCATTAATCAAAAAACCGGAGATTTTAATCCTAGATGAACCAATTGCAAATTTAGATTATAAATCAAAGTTTTTTGTAATTGATAAGGTTAATGAATTATCAAAATTAAATACGAAAATTTTATGCGTCACTCATGATATTTCAACGATTACCAAAATTTATGATCGGGTCATAATGCTAAAAGATGGCAAAATAATCGCTGATGGAGATCAAAATAAAGTTATTAATAGTGAAAATTTTAATAAGTTATTTGGTATTAAAGTAGAGGTGACTAATAATAATGGATTTTGGTATATAAACAGATTACCTAAATAACAATTATAAAAATAGCTATCGCAATAGCAAGAAATACTAATTTTTTACTTTTTAAAAATGAAGAGGATTTATTTTTAAATGCAGAAGATCCACATTTAGAACATACAATCTTACCTCCTAAAGATCGATCTGAAACGAATGAAGAACTTCCACAATTAAAGCAAACTCTATTTACGCTCATTTAAAAAAAGTTATTTAGATATTCTACTTAAATTATATTCATAAATACTTTGTAAAGAAAAACTTCAGAAATTTGATGATAATGAGAATCTATTGCAATAAGTAATTTTTTAGTGCATAATTGATAATAATTCTCATTATCATATTCAATTAATGAATTTCCATAGTTATGGAGAGTCTCCGTCAAAATTAGTAAGGATAATAACTGGACAATCCGTATTAATAGATCCTTCATCAAGACCAAAAGGGACATGCCTAGAAGTTGAAAGTGGAATTGCTCGGGTTTATTGTCCTTGTGAAGAAACTGAAGGAATGACACTTGCATTTTTACAATCAGGTGATCAACTAAGAACGGACCTTTTATGTAGCGAAGGTGTCTGTGTTGAAGCATTAACAGATTTATCTTTTCATAGCAATGTAAATATTGATCAGAATATTGGTTTTGATGCAGTAAATGAATGGACTTTGCAACTCCTTAAGATAAGACACTTAGGAAATGCAGAACAGCGATTACAAGCCTTGTTTTCAATACTAGTAAATCGTCTAGGTAGGAGATGTGGTCAATGGTGCGAGTTACCCTTTAGGTTAACGCATGAAAGGATTGGAGAATTAATCGGTTCTACACGCGTAACATCAACAAGATTAATTTCTAAATTAAGATCATCTGAGTTATTAATAGCTCCAATTGGAACCCAAACAGTCAGTGTTGCCCCTTCTTTTATTGAAACATCGCCGCTATAAAAACATGAAAGAATCACAATCAATTACAAACAACTTGTTAATGGAAGTTGATTTTTTATCAAATAGACTCAGAAATATCAAGCAATCCTACAAAACTACAGAAAATAAAGCATTGAAGGGAAGGTTATTTATTGAAAACAAAAATATTTTTAAAAGAGTTAAAGAAATTTATAAAATAGCTGAACTCTTAAATAAAAATAATGGGAAAATCAACTTTTCGAACTTACTTTTTGAAATAACCAAAAGGACATTGAATGAAAATAAATATGAAAGTAATTTATTTTTTCTTTAAATCACTATCTATTAATAAGATTGCCGAAGGTTGATTAGAAGCAAACTTAACCTTGCCCAGTATGTTCGCAAATTCATCTTCTGATTGTGTTTGAGCCTCTACAATAGGATCTAAAAATACGTTAGTTCTTGTATCTGAAATTCTTTCTGATATGGAATAAAGTTGTTGTAGAGATGAAGTTAAATCAGCCTCCATGTTAAAAGAATAAGAAATTAACTCCTCTATAGAATCCCATGATTGAACGGGTGCAGGAATTTCATCTAATTTTACGCTTTGTCCTCTTGCGATTAAGTAATCTGCAAATTTCTGAGCATGTTCCATTTCGCCTTGTGATTCACTTAGAAAATGAGAAGCAAATCCATTTAAATCACGTTCTTGAAACCATAGATACATAGAAAAATATTGAACATTGGCATATCTTTCCATTGTTAGATGTTCAAAAATGTTATCCAACAAACTTTTATCAATCGGTTGAGCAACAGCTCTTCCAGATGGACCAAAATTAACTAATTTTTTTGTTTTTAAGTTATTCTCATTCATTTTCAGATAAGCATCTAACAAAATAATACAACATTTTGTATAAATTAGTAATTACTAAATCCTTTAAATTAAATTAAATAATATGATAATGAAAATCACTCGCAATACTATAAATGAATTTAGAGTACAGTTTTTCTGAACTGCTTTTAACTAATAAAATATATAAAGATAAAAAAAAGAAATGTAAAAAGAAAAAATGCTCTAATTGGAAGGGAGGGAAGTGTAATTGCCTATAAATAAATTCTATATATATACCTTATGTGCTCCAGGATATAAAAAATAATAACCATTTTTATTTATAGAAAGAGAACATTTATCACCATTATTTAGGAGATTATTAATATCAGTTCTAACCCGCAATATGTTTCCATTAATAGTTACTTTATATATAAGAAATTCTCCAAGAAATTCTTTAGATATTATATTCGCATTTCCAGATTCTGATCTTTTAATTGAAATAAATTTAGGCGAAATTGACATACTTTTAATATTTGCATTTTGTAAAAGCCCTGAACTATTTATTTCACCTAAACAAGACATATATGAATTACCATTTTTTTGAAGATTAATAATATTATTACCCAAAATAAAACTACTAACAAATAGGGTCTTGGGATTGTTTAGAAGGTTAATTGGTGTATCAATTTGATGTATTTTTCCTTCATTCATGACTGCAACTTTATCGCAAATTGACATTGCCTCTTCCGGATCATGAGTAACCATCAATCCACTTGCATTACAACCTTTTAGGATATTTGGAAGTTCACTTCTCAATTTTAGTTTGACATGCATATCAAGACTACAAAATGGTTCATCTAATAATATAAAATTAGTATTAGGAGCAAGAGCTCTCGCAATTGCTAATCTTTGTTTTTGACCTCCAGATAATTCATGTGGGTATCTTCCAATAAAACTATCAAGACCTACAACATTTAATAAATATTCAACTCTAGATCTATCTTTTTTGTTTTTCAAACCAAAAATTACATTTTCCAAAACAGTTAAGTGAGGGAAAAGTGCATAGTCTTGAAAAACCATACCAATATTTCTTTTCTCAGGACTAAGAATTTTTTTTTCACTTGAAATTTCTTTATCATTTAGAGAAATCCTCCCACTAGAGGGATATTCGAACCCCGCAATTAATCTTAAAAGAGTAGTTTTTCCGCAACCAGAAGGACCAAGCAACCCCAACAATTGGCCATTTTCAATTTTCAGGTTAATTGCGTTTAATATCCAATTTGAACATTCTCGCTTATCATATTTATGATGCAAATCATCAATTATTAACGCATCATTTTTCACTAAGTTCTTCTTATTCAAATATATTAAATTAGCAGAAAATATTCACCTAAAATATCCCTTGTATAATTTTATACACCGTTTAATTTTCAAATTTAATGAGAAAGTCTGAAAGAGCAGAAATAATACACAAGGAACTCAAAAAGCTATATCCATCGCCTCCAATACCCCTTGACCATACAAATGCATATACTCTTCTAGTCGCCGTAGTTTTAAGTGCTCAATCAACAGATAAAAAAGTTAATGAATTAACAAAAAGCTTATTTAAAGTTGCAGATAATCCAGAAAAGATGATGCAGCTAGGTATTAATGGCATTTACGAATACATAAAATTTTTAGGTCTATCTAATCAAAAATCAAAGAACATCTATAACTTATCTAAATTATTAATTGAGAAGCATAATAGTACGGTCCCAGATTCTTTTGAAAAGCTTGAATCTCTTCCAGGGGTAGGTCATAAAACAGCATCAGTTGTAATGTCTCAAGTGTTTAAAATACCCTCGTTCCCAGTAGATACTCACATACACAGGTTGGCACAAAGATGGGGCCTATCAAATGGCGATAGCGTAGTTCAAACAGAAAAAGACCTAAAGAAAATATTTCCTGTTAATGATTGGAATACCTTACATTTGCAAATAATCTTTTATGGCAGAGAATACTGTACAGCTAGAGGCTGTGATGGAACAAAATGTTATTTATGTCGCACTCTTTATCCCAAAAGAAAAAAGAAATTTATATGTAAAAAGCCTTAAGAAATTTATATAATATTCAAATTAGGTTTTTTAATCATGAAAATAGCAATTACTGGTGCATCTGGGAAAACAGGTTATAGAATTTCCGAAGAAGCAGTTAAAAAAGGATATAAAGTCAGGCAAATCATCAGAAAGAATTCAAAAGTCTCAGCAGGACTAGAGCGTTTAGAAACAATTAGAGTTTCATTAGACAAAAAAGGAGAACTTGATGAAGCTTTTAAAGATATTGATGCTTTGATAATTGCGACTGGAGCGAGAGCATCATTAGATTTAACTGGTCCTGCAAAGGTTGATGCATTAGGTGTATACAGGCAATTAGAGAGTTGCAAAAGAGTTGGTATTAAAAGAGTTATTTTAGTTAGTTCCCTTTGTACTGGTAAATTATTTCACCCATTAAACTTATTTGGTTTAATTCTTATTTGGAAGAAATTAGGTGAAAACTTTCTACGCAATTCAAATTTTGAATGGACTATTATTAGACCTGGAGGATTAAAGGAAAATGAAGATATTAAATCAGAAAATATAAATTATTCAAAAGAGGATACTCAAATTAATGGATCCATTCCAAGAAGATTAGTTGCGCAATGTTGTATAGATTCTTTAAAAAACAAAGAATCCATAAATAAATTAATAGAAGTTACAAGTTCGAATGATAATAAAAAGATATCTTTTAAAAAAGCTATGCAAATGATTTAAAAGATGTAAATATATAAATTAAAACTATGAAAATAAATCCCAAAATCGACGCATTACAATTAATGCTTACTGATTTAAGAACAAGAAATGAGCCAATAAGACATAAAGCTGCATTTAAAGGCTGTCAACCAGAATTTCAAAGTCTTGTATCAAGATTAATAAAGCAGTTAGAGGATGAATTAGTTGCTGAAAAGCTTACAAATCGTGATAGTTAAAAATTTAGATTACTTAAATGAAATTAAGTTATCCAATCTTGCTTGTTCTGAAAGTTCATCATATCCTCCAAAAAACTTATTATCCAAAAATATTTGAGGGAAAGTATTATGGCTACTTTGAGCCATAATTTTTTGAAAACTCTCATCATTGTCTATTAGAATAACTACATGAGGAATTGATAAAGAATTAAGCAACCTAATTGCTCTTTTAGACCAAGGACAATCCTTTAAAACATAAGCTTTAACACGTGATTCATCAGTGATTAAATCATGATTTGAGATATTAATAATTTTCTGTTCGAAAGAAAGTAATAATATATCAGTACCTTTTTTTACAATACATCCCTCCTCAAGATGCCCGCCAAACACATTACATCCCTCATCTGCAAAACTCAAATGTAAATGAACATCTCCTTTATTAAAATGTCCGTTTAAAGAAACTATCTCAAGATTTCCTTCAAATTTATTTATCTCTTGATTACCAGGGCATTGAATACAAACTGTTCTAAGATTACCAACCACTCCAGAAACATACCCGTATAAATTATTCGATAAAGAATATTCTTTAATTGAATTTATCAAATCAGATTCAGGAGATAGCTTTAGGCTATGAGGCTGCATTAGATATAAGTAATAATTTTGTAATATAAAACATCATCATTCATAAAGAGAAGTTGAGTTTATAATCTTTAGGATTCAGATTTAAATTAAATTTTAGAATCTAGCATCAAAAACCATTTAAAGTTATTACTAAAAATTTAAGCTTGTTGAGAGTGTAATATATTTTTTATATACAAAAACTAATTTGTTATTAAGAAAAAATCTTAAAAATTTGGCATTGAATATTCCCAATTTATTATCGATATCTCGCATTTTCCTTGTATTTCCTTTAATAATTTTTTTAGAAATTAACAGACCTTTTTATGTCTTTATATTGATAATTATTGGAGGTTTAACTGATTATTTTGACGGGTTAATTGCAAGAAAATTTAATCTTAAAAGCAGATTAGGAGCTATCCTTGATCCCTTAAGCGATAAAGTATTCTATTTAATTCCTTTGACCTTCCTTTGTAAAAATAATTTTATACCCTTCTGGTCTTTGTCATTAATTTTATTTAGAGAATTAATTATCTCTAGCCTAAGGAACTCTACAAAAGACGGTTTACCAGCATCAATGTTAGGAAAATATAAAACATTTTTCTTTTTTATTTCAGTAATTACCTTCTTTACACCATTAAAAATTAGTTTATTGAATAATTTGGCTTTAATTTTTTATTGGTTAGGATTCATCCTGACTTTTGTGACTTTATTAGGCTATTTAAGAATTAAAAAGAATATTGTCTGAATTTTCATCAAACTCCTCACTCTTTTTTTTATTAAAATCATTCACAAAACTATCCTTTAGACCATTAAGTAAATCAAAAGTTGGCACCCACTCTAAATCACGTTTTATCTTAGAGATATCAGTCTGATAATGATTTAATCTAATCGGAAATCCCTTTCGAGACTTCGGATCTAATTTTTGATAATCAAATGTTCTTAAAGAAATCTCATTTTGGTTTAATCCAAGAACATTCGCACAGAAATAAATTAAACCCTTGATTGTTACTCCTTTTTCACCTGAACAATTGTAAATATTATTTTTGGAATTTTCAAAATTTATGCACCTAATCATTACATCAGTTAGATCCGAAACATGGCCTAGCTGAGTAATTAAAGAACCGTCACCAGGGATTGGTATAGATTTTTTAGTAAATAGCCTTTCAAAAAACCAATTTTCAATTTTATTATAATTTCCTGGTCCATAAATATAAGTAGGTCTAAAACTTGTAAAAGGAATTTTTTGGTTTTTTAACCAATTTTCTGTCTCAAACTTTCCTTTATGCCTACTTTTTGGATCAATTGGATCAAATTCGGATAAGGGTAGTTCACAATTATCTTTATAAACACCTGCAGAGCTGACATATATATATCTCTGGAAAGAATTATCTAAATTTTCTAAAAGAAGTTTGGTTTGTTCTAACTCTCGTCCAGAAATATCATAAACAACATCATACTTTTTATTTTTTAGCTTGACGATATCTTCTGAATTATTTCTATCACCCTTAATTAAATTTGTTTTTTCAGGATTACTTTTATTGCCTCTTGTGAAAATATCAATATCATAATTTTTACTTAATAACTTTCCAACCAAAGACTTACCAACAAATCTAGTGCCACCCATTACAAGAATTTTCATATTCAAAAAATATTTAACTGAAGTAGTAATCTTAAATAGAATTACATATTGAATAGTACTACTAATAAGTAATTAATGAAAAGGATGATTCTATGGACCTAATACCAGCAATTGATTTAATGAATGGTAAATGTGTAAGGCTTTTTAAAGGCGACTTTAATAAAAGAAAAGACTTTACCAAAGAGCCTCATGAGCAAGCTAAATTTTGGGAAAGCGAAGGGGCTAAATATATACATATAGTTGATTTGGATGCCGCAAAAACTGGGTCCCCAACAAACGATAAATCAATAAAAAAGATTGCAAAAACAGTTAATATACCTATTCAAATAGGTGGGGGGATAAGGTCTCAAGAAAGGATAGAACAATTATTTTCTTATGGTATTGAAAAAGTTATCATGGGAACCTCTGCAATAGAAAATAAAGAATTAGTTAAAGAGTTATCAAATAAATTTCCTGGAAGGATAATTGTTGGGATAGATGCAAAAGATGGAAAAGTTAGTACAAGGGGTTGGCTTAAGCAATCTAATATTTTTGCCACAGATTTAGTAAAGGAGTTTTCTTTATTTAAAATAGCTAGTTTTATTATTACAGATATAAATACAGATGGGACACTAGAAGGGACAAATGAAGAATTCATACAAAACATACTCGAAATTACAGATATTCCAGTAATAGCTTCAGGAGGTGTTGGTTCAATTTCTGATTTATTATCGTTAGTAAAATTTGAAAACTCTGGACTCTTTGGAGTGATTGTAGGTAAAGCTCTATATGAAAATAAATTCACGATCAATGAAGCAAATAATGTATTGTCATCAGAGAGATTAAATGACTTTGATTTAAAAAGAAATTACTACGCTTAAAAGAGTACAAAAATTGATTTAAGGCTGGTGTTTGCAGTAATTGTTAGTTAATTTTGTATAAGAGATAAGAAATCTAGTCTTGGAATTAATTTCAAAAAAATCGATATTGATTATTGCTCCAAGCTTAATAGCAGAATCTTTATCGCTTAAGTTAACATCACTGGACCAAAATTTAGAAATTAATTTTAATAATGGAACAGGTGATAAAACTCCAGATTTAGTTATATGGAATGTTCTTAATTTCCAATCAGAAGATCTAATAAGGTTAGAATTATTAAAATTAAGAGAAAGATATGATGAGTCAAAGTTTCTTATAATTCTCTCTGGCGAACTTATTTATGAAGCAAATACCCCTCCATCGTTAAATGCTGAAGGTTTTCTTTTAAATCCCAATGCAGCAAAAGTTCTTGCATCTATTGATACTATTTTCAATGGAGGAAGGGTATTTGATATTGAAAATAATTTCCGAGTTCAATTAAACAAAAACAAGCCTCTCTCTTTTAGTCAAAAAATTCTAACCTCAGGTCTTAAACAAATAGATTCTGAAATTAATTATATATTCAAATATGTCAACTCTGATTCAACACCAGAATTTTATAAATTCATTTTAAAAGGAAGATTAAGAGAACTTATTACTGCAAAATCTTTTCTAATTTTCTTATGGGGTAATTCACTAGAACTTTATACAGAGGCAGTTTACACTGAGAATAAAATTAATCTTGAAAATAAGAACACTGTTTTCATTAAAGATAAAAACACCGCAGAAATATGGAATTTGATTTTAGATAGACTAAAAGAAAGGTATAGCTCAACTAACTTACAGGTTGAATTTAATAATTCATCAATAATTCTCTCTGGAATAAAGAAAGAATTCATTTCACGACTAATTTGCAAAATGTTAGATGAGTTAGATAATTTAGTAAAAAATATTAAGGAAAACTATAAGGAGAAAGATTTTAAAGATGATTTAAATTCTCTAATAAAAGAACTTAAAGTTAATACAATTTCAAATATCACAGACAGTTATTTTCGTTTAAAAAAAGGGGGCGAATCTATTTCAATAAATGATTTTATTTATAATGAGGTAAGTTGCGAAGAGATAGATAGAGAATCACACGAATCAATAATGTTTATTGAGCCAATTATTAAAAACGAAGCTCTTGACTATGATGGAAAATTACTCCCTCTATATGAAACAGAATCGTTTTTGATCCTTGAAAATATAATTTCAAATTGGACAATAAGGAACTGTAATTTATTAGCCTCTGAAATCTTTAATATTTGTTCTTCTTGGCCTGAATTAAGAACTGTACTTATAAATCCAGAATTACAATCTACAAGAAATTTTGAAAGATTTAGAAATAATATTAATAACTACAATCGCTGGCATGACTATATTTATATGCCTATCTACTTGTATGAGAGTAAACGAGAATATATGGATATTATCGATAATAAATTTACTCGATACTTTAAAAATGAAAATAGAGAGAAAGAATTAGAGAATCTAGAATGGCTACAAAAACAAGTTACATTGTTAGTTGAGATAAGAGATGCCGTAGCACCTCAGTTAGAAGTTGCTGTAAAATATATCGGTAATCTTTTCGTAACTTTCCTTACAAAGGTCGTTGGCAAAGCTATCGGTTTAGTTGGGAAAGGAATCCTTCAAGGATTAGGAAGATCAAGTTCAAAGTAAGTTTTTAAACTTTAATGAAAATAATTCAATGGATCCTAATAGCATTAATTTTCTTAAGTCCATATAAAGCAAATGCCTCTAGAGATTCTGATAGTTACGATGGCAACATCTTTCCTATATACGCAGGTAATGGGGCTATAGTTCCTCCCCAGACAACTCTTCAGGAATCAATAAAAAATAAGAGAGTCGCAGTTTTATTTTTTTATCTTGACGATAGCTCAGATAGTAAAGCTATGGCTCCGATAATATCTGGTTTGGATTTGATATGGAGAAATAATATAGATATTATTGCTCTAACTACTGATGAATTTCAGGGTAAAGAAAAGTCTGATCTTAGAAATGAACCTAAATATTATTGGAACGGATTAATTCCACAAACGATAATTTTAAATAGTGATGGTGAAGTTAAATATGATAAAAATGGAATGATTAATATCGATGAATTAAACAAAGTTATAGGAGAACTAAAAGGAATTAATATAGAAGATACGACATTTTCTGTAGAAAGTTTTAATGAATACAACAGTATCATTTCTGAAAAAAAAGATAAAAACAAAAATTAATTAAAAAATGATATTAATAAATATCCTCTTAGTTCTTTTAATTTTTTTAATTATTTCAGATTTATATATTAAAAACTCACCCAAATCAAAGTTAAATCTGGTACCTATAAATTACAAAATCAAAAAAAAGGATGGTTTAAACGAATTAATTATTGATTTTAAAATAATTAATAAAAGTAAAACCAAAGAAACGATGGTTTCTAATATAAATTTTGAATTAGATTTTTTTAAAAGTAAAGGTAACGAATATTGCCAAAATTTTAATTATCAAGAAGATATTTATATATATGAAAATAATAAAATTAAGAATTTAAATAATTACTGGCCAACAACAATTATCAAGTCAAATTCAGAATTATTTGTAAGAATCATATATAAATTTAGCAATGATAATTTTAGAAAAAAAATAAAATATCTATGGTTAAAAATATATTGGGAGAACTATGGACATTTTGGTATTTCAAATAATAAGGATTGTTTCTTAATTAATTTAGATGGTCAAAAACAAAGGCCGAAAGAAGTTTTTGAAATCCCAATAAATAATAAATATAAAGCTTTTGCTATTAAAACTGATTTACTTGGTTGTTTTGATAACCCAGTAAATACTGTGATTGAATACTGCAAAGGAATTGTAGAAAGAAATGATATTTTAACTATCGGTGAGAGTCCGCTAGCGATTATGCAAAATAGATATATTTCCCCTCAAAATTTACAATGTAGTTTATTTTCGAAAGCTTTATGTTATTTTTTTCACCCTACAAGCAGTCTCGCAACAGCTTGTGGCATGCAATTATTAATAAATAGAATCGGAGTCACAAGGATAACCTTTGCACTGTTTGTTGGATTTCTCTTCAAATTAGTTGGGATTAAAGGTATGTTTTATAGGTTAACTGGTGCAGAATCATCTCTCATTGATGATATAAGCGGCACAGTTACACCTTACGACAAGAGTATAGTCATGGGTCCTCTCAATGCGGATTTATTTTGTAAGGAGGTCTCTAACTATCTAAATATAGATGTTGCTGTTGTCGATGTTAATGATCTTGGAGGTGTGAAAGTCTTAGCAAGTTCAAATAAAAAAGTAAATAAAATACTCAAAAGAAACTTATTATCTAATCCAGCTGGCAATGGAGATGAAAAAACCCCTATAGTATTAATAAGAGAAAAAAAGTAAATGAAAAAAGATACCTCTTATTCTTTTCAATCTAAAAAAGGAATGGAAGTAACTTTTGAAGAACTCCATATACGGCATATTAATCTTTTAATAGATATTAAAAATAAGGAATTGAATAATTGGTTTTTAAAGATGGCAATTATAAATACCTTTGATGACTTAAAAATCTTCTTGAATAATCTTAAGAAAAATAAAAATAAATGCATAATTGCTATATATGGAAACGAAATTATTGGTTATTTGAATATTTTTCCCTTAAACAAAAAAGAGACTTGCTTAAAAATATCTAAGCCCAAGTTGATTAATAGCAAGTGTTCTTTAACAGATAAACAATTAACTTTAGGATTGATAAAAAAATCTATCTCAATAAAAGAAAACAAAACTTCAAGTTGGATAATTAATTCAGATATAAATAATGTTGACCTTATATCAAACGCAAGAGAATTAGGCTTTCAACCGTTAGGAGAGATAATCCTTTGGGATGGTTCTGATCAGAATAAACCTACAAATCAAAATACCAATGCCTATACATTAATTAATCAATTCCAAAAAATCAATAAACAAAATGTATTAAAAATAGTTAATTTCATAAGATCAAATCAATCACCCTTAATAAGAAATATTTTAGATTTTGATCAAGACGACATTCTTAAAAGAAATAACTCTAATAGTGGTGCTTTTATATATGAAAATTCTGTTTTATGTACCATTTTAAAAGATATTAATTATCAAAATGAGGAAATTTATACTTTAACAATAAGTAGATATTGGGATAATAGATTCAATTCTATTTTAAAAGAGTTTATAAAAAGATTTTTTGAAAAATCACCTGTTTCATATTTAAAAACTTATAAAGAAAATTCTCAATTAAATGTTTTTCTCGAGGAGTGTAATATCAAAGAAATAAATCAAGAAATAATTCTTATTAGGAACACAATAATTAAGAATGAAGCCAAACAAGTAAATATAATAAATCAATCTTTGGAATCAATCTTTGAAAAATTAAGTCCACAAGGTAATCCATATCCATCTCCTTTTCCATTAAAAACAAAGTGAAATTTTGCAAACCCAAACCCAAGTCAATTTTGAGTTTGGATATAGGAACCAAAAGAATAGGATTAGCTTATTGTGATCCCCTCTGCATAACATCAAATATACTTCCAGCAGTAAAAAGATTTAAAAATAATCAAGAGATTAAAATCATTAGGAATTATATATATGAATTTAATTTGACTGGTTTTATTGTGGGTATTCCGCTAGATGAGGAAGGTAAAATGACCACTCAAGCTATTGACTGTAAAAATTACGGTAAATTACTTTCAAATGAATTAAATCTTCCATTTTCTTATGTCAACGAACATAGTTCAACTTGGGAATCTTCAGAAAGATTTGGAATAAAAAAAGATAAATCCGGATTGATTGATAGTTTTTCAGCAAAAATAATACTTGAACAATGGATCGAAGAGGGTCCTGAATTAGAAGAAATAGCTGGTAAACGTCAGATAAAATATTAGTATTAAAAAGGATAGATAATTTTTAAATGAAAGAAGCCAATTCAAATGATAATTATGATGCACAGACTCTTTTATTAAATGACTCAAATGGAAACGAGCTATTTTGTTATCTTGAACAATTAGTAAGTGTTGAGGGCCAAGAATATGCTTTATTAACGCCAGTTGATACTCCAGTAAGTCTTTTTAAGATAAATGAAAAAGATGAACCTGAATTAATTGAGAAAATAGATAAAAATGAACAAATACTAAAAAATGCTGAAGCAGTTCTTCAAGAACATGATTTAAGACTTATCAGATCAGCAGTTACATTAACAGTATCAGGAGAACTTGAAGAACCAATTTACGATGAATTAGAAGAAGATTACGTCGATGATGATAGTGAGAGTTATGAATTGCTCGTTAACTTTAATCTTTTTGATCAAGAATATGGTTTATATATACCACTAGATCCTTTTTTTATTGTGGGTAAATTAAAAGACAAAGGTGCCTTATTAGTTGAAGATGATGAGTTCGATAGAATTCAACCTTTGATTGAAACTGAGCTTGAAAAAAGTAGTTCTTAAAATCAATGAGATCTATCCTAAAAGTCAATTGGGATTCTGACTTACCAATATATAATATTTCTCAATCTGAATTGCGAAAAAAAGGAATTAATTCTTTATTGCTAGATGTGGACGGAACTCTAGTAAATAGAAAATCTAATATGATCCCAAAAGCTGTAAAAAATTGGATCGTAGAATCTAAAAAACTTTTCTCCTTGTATCTAATAAGTAATAATCCATCAAAAAAAAGAATCTCAAAAATAGCGAAAGAATTAAATTTAAGGTATAAATACAATGCATCAAAACCAAGAAAAAAAGTAACTTTATCTGCTATCAAAGAAATTGGCAGAGAGCCAAAAAATATAGCCATTATTGGCGACAGAATTTTTACAGATATTATTGTTGGGAATAGATGTGATATAAAAACAATATTAGTTAAGCGATTAAATAGAGATGGCTTGCCTATAAAATTTAATTTAACTTTGATAATAGAAAAATTAATTTCTCATTTTATAAAATGAAAACTTGGGTTATAAAAATTGGTACTAGTATTTTAAGAGGAACAGAGGAAACATCTACAGAAGAAGTTATTGAAAACCTTTCTAGATCCTTTACAAGTTTTCTTTCAAAAGGAAACAAATTAATTTTAGTGAGTAGTGGAGCCGTTGGACTAGGTTGCCAAAAATTAAATATTAAAACGAGACCAAATGATTTAAGTACCCTTCAAGCTACTGCTGCAGTAGGTCAAGTTAATTTAATGTCCTTATACGATAAAGTATTTAATAAATTAGGTCATAATATTGCTCAAATTTTAATAACTAAAGCTGATTTCAATTCACGAGAATCCTTTAATAACGCTTCTAAAACTTTAAAAAAATTAATCGATTTAAATGTTATTCCAATAGTAAATGAAAATGATACCGTAGCAAATGAAGAGCTTAAATATGGAGATAATGATACCCTCTCCGCTTTAGTTGCCTTGGCTATAAATGCTAACAAGCTTATTTTATTAACCGATATTGAAAATCTATACTCAAAAGATCCACGTAATAATCAAGATGCGCAACCTATTAAAGAAGTTCATAATAGTGAATTAAAGGAAATTAAAGATACAAATAATCAAAACTCAAATAATGAATGGGGAACAGGAGGAATTTCTACAAAATTAATTTCTGCAGAAATAGCAACAAAAGGAGGAGTCGAAGTCCAACTAGTTGATGGAACTAATAAAAAAAACTTAATTGAAATTTTTAATGATAATAAAATTGGAACTTTATTTTATCCATTAGAAAAACCTATAGGAAACAAAAAAAGTTGGCTTTCACATGCAATTCAAACAGTAGGGAAAATTACTTTAGATGATGGCGCTTCATTTGCAATCAAAAAAAAAGGTGCCTCACTTTTAGCGGTTGGTGTTAAGAATGTAGAAGGAAACTTTACGATTAATCAAGCAGTTAAAATCGTAAATACAAATGATAAAGAGGTTGCAAAAGGTTTAGTATCAATAAGTAGCGACAAATTAAGAAGTATCTTAAATAATAAAGAAAATAACAACTCCTCGATAATTGTCGTACACAGAGATGTTCTTGCTCTCTCTTAGAAAAAAATTAAAACTGAAAAATGCTTTTAAGTCATTTAGTTGATCTAATAAAAAAAGGAAATTCAAATTTTATTAGTGCCAATATTTTTGAAGATTTACATATAGATGATGCTGCCTCATTAGATGTTGCAGTTAAACATCAAATATCTTTTTTAGAAGAAAATAATATCCTTAAAGAAAAATTAAATCAAACTAATGCATCAGCAATAATAACTACTAATAACGATGCAATCGTTAGTGCCCTAAAGAAACTCAATATATCAAACATAATTGTTAAAAACCCAAGAATTGCATTTGCAGAAGTATTGGATTGTTTATATAAAACTATTAATTTCAAACCAGGAATTCACGCTTCAGCGGTTATAGATAAAACAGCAATAATTGGAGCAGATTGCCATATTGGTCCTAATGTATATATTGGAGAAAATACTGTAATTGGTGACAATAATCATATTCTTTCTGGAGCATCAATTTTAGGCAATGTTCTAGTAGGAAATAATAATATAATTCATCCAAATTGTGTTATTTACGAAAATACCACTCTAAAAAATAATTGTGTAATTAATTCAAATTCTGTTATTGGATCAGAGGGATTTGGTTTTATTCCTAAAAATGGCAAATGGGTAAAGATGCCTCAAAAGGGTGGTGTAAAAATAATGAGTTTTGTTGAAATTGGAACGAATTGTTGTATTGATAGGCCCGCAGTTGGATTTACTTTTATTGATGAGGGAACAAAATTAGATAATTTAATACAAATAGGTCATGGAGTTAAAATTGGAAAGAATTGTGCATTTGCAGCTCAAGTTGGTATAGCTGGAGGAGCAAATATTGGGGATGGTGTTATTTTGGCAGGGCAAGTAGGAGTAAATAATAGAGTAAAAGTTGGGAATAATGTCATTGCGAGTTCAAAATGCGGAATCCATTGTGACATAGAAGATGGCAAGGTAATTAGTGGTTTCCCCGCGATGGAAAATAAATCATGGCTAAGGAGTTCAAGTATTTTTAAAAAATTACCAGAATTAGCAAAAAAACTTAGACAATTAGATAAGCAATAATTTATTGTTCTTAATAAACAAAAATTCAAATGAAGAAATATAAGATAGTTTTATTGTCAGGGGACGGAATTGGACCAGAGATTTCAGAAGTTTCAAAAAAAGTTTTAAAAAAGCTTTCAAAAAATCATAATTTCGATATTGAGATTATTGAAGAATTATTTGGAGGGATAGCTTATGAAAAATATGGGAGTCCTGCTCCAGATAAGACACTTGATCAATGCAAAAATAGTGATGCTGTACTTTTAGCATGTGTAGGAGATATTAAATATGACTCTCTTGCAAGAGAATTAAGGCCCGAAAGTGGATTACTAAAGTTAAGATCCGCCCTAAACCTTTTCGCAAATATCAGGCCTGTCAAAATAAGAAAATCTCTACTAGATGCAAGTACATTAAAAAAAGAAATCGTTGAGCATGTAGATCTTATTGTTGTAAGAGAATTAATAGGGGGAATTTATTTTGGAAAACCAAGAGGACATATAACAAATACAAAAATCCCAAAAGCTTTCAATACGATGGTTTATGATTCGGCCGAGATAGAGAGAATAACAGAAATAGCAATAAAAATTGCTAACCAAAGAAATAAAAAAATATGTTCTGTTGATAAATCAAACGTTCTTGAGGTTAGTCAATTGTGGAGAGATACAGTTTTAAATATCACCTCAAAGGATAAAAATATATCTCTAAGCAATATGTACGTTGATAATGCAGCAATGCAATTAGTTAGAGATCCTGGTCAATTTGATGTAATTTTAACAAGTAATTTATTTGGAGATATTTTAAGCGACTTAGCCGCAATGTTAACTGGTTCTATTGGTATGCTTCCTTCTGCTTCTCTAAACAATGATGGGCCAGGAATTTTTGAACCGGTTCATGGTTCAGCTCCTGATATAGCTGGTAAAAACATAGCGAATCCTATTGCAATGCTTTTATCTGCTTCCATGATGTTAAAAATTGGATTAAATGAAGAAGACGCTGCAGAAAATTTAGAAACTGCCATTGATAAAGTTTTATCAAAAGGATTTAGAACAGCCGATTTAGCTGATGGGTCTTCCGAAGTATTATCTTGCAGTGGAATCGGAGATAAAATAATGGATGAAATTTAAAAAAAAATTAATAAATAAAAAAATATTTTTAAGTAAAACATAAAGTTGGCATATGACCTGTCAGAATCATTAGATATTGTTTTTAAAAAATGTCAAAACGTCATCCAGTAGTTGCTGTAACAGGATCTTCAGGAGCAGGAACAAGTACAGTAAAAAGAGCCTTTGAGCATATTTTTGCCAGAGAAGATATTGTTCCCGCAGTTGTAGAAGGTGATAGTTACCACAGATTTGAAAGAATGCCTATGAAAAAAGCGATGGCAGACGCTCTTTCAAAAGGTGAAAATTTCTCTCATTTTGGTCCCGAGGCTAATCTTTTTGACAAATTAGAAGAACTTTTTAAAATCTATGGTGAAACTGGAGGAGGAAAAAAAAGATATTATCTACATAGTCTTGAAGAAGCAGAAGAACATAATACAAGACTTGGGACATCCCTAGAACCTGGGCAATTTACTCCATGGGAAGATATTCCTGAGGGAACAGACGTACTTTTTTATGAAGGTTTGCATGGCGGGGTAGAAGGTGATGGATACAATGTGGCATCCTATGCTGATTTACTTGTTGGCGTTGTTCCGATAACAAATTTAGAGTGGATTCAAAAAATTCATAGAGATAACGCAGAAAGAGGTTACTCAGCGGAAACCATTGTGGATACGATATTGAGAAGAATGCCTGATTATATAAATCACATCTGCCCACAATTCAGCAAAACTGATATTAATTTCCAAAGAATTCCCACAATTGACACTTCAAATCCTTTCATATGCAGAAATATCCCAACTCCTGATGAGAGCTTTGTGATCATACATTTCAGAAAAGGTGCAAGAGAGAAATGGGGTATTGATTTTCAATACTTGCTTGGAATGATTAACGACTCATTCATGTCAAGTCCAACAAGTATCGTTGTAAATGGTGGAAAAATGGGATTCGCAATGGAACTAATTCTCACTCCAATAATTCATAAAATGATTGAGGAGAAAAATAAATAATAATTAGTTTTCGATTATCAACTCATATCATTATTTTTTAACTTTGAGAAGTTTTTAATCTAGAGGATCTCAAATTTTTATATATCTTTCTTGATAAAAGTACCTTACTTAGATTTAAATAGAAAAAACAGGAAAAGTTGTGTCATTAATCGACTGGTTTGCCGCAAGGCGTAAAGATCAATTTGTTGGGAAAGTTTCCCAAGATACTGACGAAGGAGATGGTTTGTGGGTTAAATGTTCAGAGTGTTCGCAAGTAGCCTATAGAAAAGACCTAATTTCAAATTTCAATGTTTGTAGTAATTGTGGACACCACAATAGGATTAATAGCGATGAAAGGATAAATATAATTGCTGATAAAAATTCATTCAAAGAATTTGATAGTTCACTAAGTCCTACAGATCCTTTGGGTTTTAAAGATAGAAGAGCGTATGCTGATCGAATTAAAGAAAGTCAAGCAGGTACAGGTTTAAGAGATGGAGTCGTAACAGGTATCTGTTCTGTGAACTCAATGCCTTTAGCATTAGCTGTTATGGATTTTAGATTTATGGGAGGATCAATGGGTTCAGTAGTTGGTGAAAAAATTACAAGGATAATTGAGAGAGCGACTTTGGAAAATTTTCCAATTCTTATTGTTTGCGCATCAGGAGGAGCGAGGATGCAAGAAGGTATGTTAAGTCTCATGCAAATGGCAAAAATATCTGGAGCACTAAAAAAACATAAAGAGAAAAATCTTCTATATATGCCCTTGTTAACTCATCCAACTACTGGAGGGGTAACAGCCAGCTTTGCGATGTTAGGTGATTTAATTTTGGCGGAACCTAAAGCACTTATTGGATTTGCTGGAAGAAGGGTTATAGAACAAACATTAAAAGAAAAATTACCCGATAATTTTCAAACAGCTGAATATCTACTTGAGCATGGTTTTGTTGATGTAATAGTAAAAAGGAAAGATCTCAAGGATACGCTGACAAAAATTTTAAAAATTCATGGTGTAAAAGAACTTGCAGAAGCAAATATATAAAATGAGAATAATTTCTAATTTATTTTATTTTTCTTTAAGCCTTCTACTCTTTATTTTTAACTTTGCCTCATATTCATATGGGATAGGAAATGTTGACTGGGTCCTACTAAAAGAGAATGATGATGGGAAAGAATGGCTTGATAAAGGGAGTATTAAGTCGCTCCCAAATGGTGAAATAAGTGTATTAACAAAGTTCTTAAAGAATCCAACTAATTCTAATGATGATGGAGAGTTATCACTTTATGTAATGAGAATTAATTGCAATGAAAAAAAGTTCAAAGATACATCAATTAATGGAATTCCTCAATTCAATTCAAAATGGCAAACTTCTAATAATGATGAACTTATAGATGTTGTTATTGAAAATAGCTGTTCAGAGTTTACTAATGAATAAGAATGAAGACTAAAAATAAAAAATTAAAAATAGCAATTGCTGGACTAGGCTTTGGGAAAAAAGTTCATTTAGAGGCATTAAAAGATTCTGATCACTTAACTCCTGTAGCAATTTATCATTACGAGAAAAAGCAAAAATCGATAATAGAAAAAGAAACGGGCTTAGATTTTTTTCATAATTGGGAAGACTTAGTTAAATCTCCAAAAATTGATGGAATTATTATTGCCACTCCTCCTGAATCAAGATTTAAGTTAGCAAAACAAGCTCTAGAGAATAATAAAAATTTGCTCCTAGAAAAACCCGTTTCAATATCCTCCTCAGAAATTGAAGAGCTTCAGAGAATATCTTTAATTAATAATTTAAGCGTATGTGTTGATTTTGAATATAGAGCAGTACCTCTTTTCCTTCAGACAAAAAAACTTATTGATGAAAATATTTTAGGAGAAATATATTTAATCAAATTAGATTGGTTAATGGGCAGTAGATCCGACCCCAAAAGATCCTGGAATTGGTATTCATTGGAAGAAAAAGGTGGAGGAGTTATTGGCGCTTTAGGTACTCATGCATTCGATATGTTGAATTGGTTTTTTGGAGAAGCAATAAACGTGTCTGGCAAGTTAGCAACATCAATAAAAAAAAGACCTTTACCTAATTCATCTGATTTAAATGATGTTACGAGTGAAGATGTATGTTTAGCCAATATAGAAATATCAAACCACAGCTCGAATCTTATTCCATGTCAGGTATCTTTATCATCAATTTCTAAAAATAGTAGAGGATTTAGTTTAGAAATATATGGAAGCGAAGGTTCACTAATTCTTAAAAGCGAAAACCAAAAAGATTATGTACATGGTTTTAATTTGAAATATTCAAACAACCAAAATAAAATACAAAACCTAACTGCAGATTCAAGTTTTAATTTTGAAAAAACATGGACTGATGGGAGAATAGCTCCAGTTTTGAGAATTCAAAATTTATGGGCCCAGAGTATAATGAATGGAACACCCGTAATCCCAGGCTTATGCGAAGGACTTGCTAGTCATAAAGTTTGCGAAGCCATAAGAGAATCTTCCAAAAGTGGATTGAGTATCAAAATTTAAGGCTATACATTTATAAGTAGCAATTATCACTCGATAAAGTATTGGATTGATTTTATTTTTTTTTCAAATTCTGGAAAAATCAATTGAACTGAATTATTAAAGAATGGCTTTAAATTATTACAAAAATGAGCTTAAAGAAAATGCTCAATTACTAGCTTCTAAAGGAAAAGGAATATTAGCGGTAGATGAATCCACTAAAACAGTAGGTAAAAGACTCGCTGGAATTGGCGTTGAGAATACTGAAGACAATAGGAAGGCATATAGAGGAATGCTTTTTACTACAGAAGGACTTGGCAAATATATAAGTGGAGCAATCCTCTTCGAAGAAACTCTTTATCAGAATCACCAAGATGGCGAGTCAATGGTTAAGAAACTAAATGATTTAGGTATTATTCCAGGTATTGAGGTCGATAAGGGCCTAAATCCACTTCCAGGAGGAGGAGATGTAGAAACTTTTTGCTCTGGCCTAGATGGGTTAGTTGAAAGAGCCGCAAAATATTATGAACAAGGTGCCAGATTTGCAAAGTGGAGAGCAGTTCTGCAAATTACAAATGATGGTTGTCCTTCAAAACTATCAATTCAAGAGAATGCTTGGGGATTAGCAAGGTATGCAAGATCAGTTCAAGAATCTGGGTTAGTACCAATTATTGAACCTGAAATCTTAATGGACGGGGACCATACTATTGAAAAAACTGCTGAAGTTCAAGAAGAGGTAATAAAGCAGGTTTATAGTGCCTGTCAAGCAAATGGAGTTTTTCTAGAAGGCACTCTATTAAAACCTTCTATGACTGTTAATGGAGCAGATTGTCCAACAAAGGCTGATCCTATAAAGGTTGCTGAAATGACAATTAGAACTATGGAAAGATGCGTTCCTGCATCTGTTCCTGGAATAGTTTTCTTATCAGGAGGGTTAAGCGAAGAAGCTGCTTCTGTTTATCTAAATAATATGAACACTCTTTACAGGAAAGCTTTATGGAATGTTTCATTCTCCTACGGAAGAGCATTACAGCACTCATGCTTAAAGGCTTGGAAAGGAAGTGACGTTGAAGGGGGGCAAAAAGCATTAATAGCAAGAGCTCAGGCAAACTCTGAAGCTTCAAAAGGTGCCTATGTAGCAGGATCTCAACCCTCATCTGATGAGCAATTGTTTGTGGCAGGCTATACTAACTAACTAGTAAAAATCCTAAAAATATACTCTGGGTCATAAAAATAGTTTCTTTAATTTAGTATTTTGTATATCTAATAACGTGACATTTGATACCTCTTTATACTAAACTCTCGGAAACATATGCTTTATATAGCATTTAACTTATTTTAATTATGGCCCTCGTTCCACTAAGACTACTTTTAGATCACGCTGCTGAAAATGGTTACGGTATTCCAGCTTTCAATGTTAATAACCTTGAACAAGTTCAAGCAATCATGGAAGCAGCATATGAAACTGATAGTCCTGTAATCCTCCAAGCTTCAAGAGGGGCAAGAAATTATGCAGGAGAAATTTTCTTACGTCATTTAATCCTTGCCGCTACAGAAACATATCCAAATATTCCAGTGGTAATGCACCAAGACCATGGTAATGAGCCATCAACATGCTATTCAGCAGCAATAAATGGTTTCACATCAGTAATGATGGATGGTTCTCTAGAGGCAGATGCAAAAACACCTGCTAGTTACGAATACAATGTCGAAGTTACTAAAAAAGTTGTAGATTTTGCTCATTCAGTTGGAGTTAGTGTTGAAGGAGAGTTGGGTTGCTTAGGTTCATTAGAAACAGGAAAAGGTGAAGCAGAAGATGGTCATGGTTTTGAAGGTGAACTTTCTACTGACATGCTTTTGACTGATCCTGAAGAAGCAGCAGATTTTGTCGCTAAAACAAAAGTTGATGCATTAGCAATCGCTATAGGTACAAGTCATGGTGCTTATAAATTTACAAGAAAACCTACTGGAGAAGTTCTTGCAATAAGCAGAATTGCTGAAATTCATAAAGCACTTCCAAATACCCATCTTGTAATGCATGGATCTAGTTCAGTTCCTCAAGAATGGTTGGATATCATTAACAAATATGGCGGTGAAATTCCTCAAACTTATGGTGTTCCTGTTGAAGAAATTCAAGAGGGAATAAGAAATGGAGTTAGGAAAGTCAACATTGATACTGATAACAGACTTGCTTTTACTGCCGCGGTTAGAGAGGCAGCATTTGCTGATAAGGCAAACTTCGACCCAAGACATTTCAACAAGCCTGCTAGAAAATACATGAAGCAAGTTTGTCTTGATAGATACAAGCAGTTCTGGTGCGAAGGTCAAGCAAGTAAGATCAAGCAAAACAGCACTAATTATTTTGCTGATCTTTACGCAAAAGGTGAATTGGATCCAAAAGTAAAAGCTATTGTTTAATTTCTTCCGAAATTAAATAAAAAAAAGGCCTCCAAAATTGGAGGTTTTTTTATTTCAATATTAATGATTTTAATGTAAAGAGACCATCAGTCCCACCAATTGTCTCGTCGCATGCTCGCTCTGGATGAGGCATTAAACCTAGAACATTTCCCCTCTCATTGGTTATGCCTGCTATATCGAATGAGGATCCATTAGGATTATTTTTATATCTCAAAGCGATCAATTCATTATCTACAAGTTTTTTTAAAGTATCAGAATCACAATGATATCTTCCTTCCCCATGCGCTATTGGCAACTTAATAGTTTGTTTTTCATCTCCATTATTAAACCAACCTCCTTTTGAAGAAATGATATCAAGTTCAACATCATCACAGATGAAATTAAGATTTTTATTTGCAGTAAGGGCACCAGGTAAAAAGCCTGATTCTGTCAAAATTTGAAACCCATTACAAATTCCTAAAACTCTTTTTCCGCTTTTAACAAACTCATCCAAGGCATTTATTAATGGAGAGAATCTTGCAATTGCGCCGCATCTTAAATAGTCACCATAGCTAAATCCTCCAGGTAAAACTATTGCATCTACATCGCTTAAATCTGAAGACTCATGCCACAAGTATTTTGTTCTAATGTCTAAACAACCTTCCAATGCCCATGAAACATCACGATCACAA
Organism: uncultured Prochlorococcus sp.; assembly: GCA_902518475.1. Lineage (GTDB taxonomy): Bacteria > Cyanobacteriota > Cyanobacteriia > PCC-6307 > Cyanobiaceae > Prochlorococcus_A. Next base: position 246,977 of record CABYGI010000001.1, read on the forward strand.
TTAGAACCAGGAAAGACAACAATACCTACAGTAAAATTATCCATCTTATAATTTTTCTAGCGAATACTCATAATCTTCAATAACAGTATTTGCGAATAACCTATCACACAATAAATCAATTTTTTCTCTTACCTCGTTTTCACCATTACCTTCTATTTTTACCTCAATCATTTTTCCTATACGTAATGATCTTATCCCCTCTGCTCCAAGTTTTACAGAGGCAGATTTGGTAGCTTCCCCTGCTGGATCTAAAACTGAGGGTCTTAGTCTTACAAAAACTTTTACTGCAAATTGGTCCAATTAAAAATTAATTTCTACTAGAAGATTAGTTTAAATTTTAATAAAAAGTACTATTGATTAATAAACAAATATTTTTACCATAAGGTTCTCTGAGTTATTAAATGTTTATGTAGCCTCTACCAAAACAAACTAAGCAAGTTCTTCTTGAATTTTCATGAGTTTTAAAATTTCCTGCTCCTCCACATTTTGAACATTTTATTTTATCAATTGATGTAACTTCGTCAGAGATTATTGGTTTTAATACAATTTTTGAATTTTCCATCTTGGGCTGTCTACTGTTTTAGTATCCCGACAGCTAACTATAATGTCAAATTGCTATTTTTGGTTCACTTAAAATATTAAATTTCTCTTTAATTTTTCTATTGAAAGTTTTTATAGATTTTTCATCAAAGGAAATTATTACTAATTCAAGCCCAGCATTATCATTTGGTCTCCAACAATTGTCTGGAGCTTCTTCAAACCAAGTATTAATTTTCTTTCCAACAATTTGTATTTGTAAAGGCAATGATTTATTTGGTATCCAAATACGACCTTTTATTCGAAGAATGTTTAATTCATCCAAGATTTTTGACATCTCTTTTTCAAAGTCATTTTTTTCAAGGAAATAATTTGATTTAATTGAATCTGATACAAGCTCTACATGATTATGGTCATGTTCTTCAGTTAAAAATTCTTTATAAGTCTCTTTTTTAAAATTAAGATCAAATATATAATTTAAATCAATTTTACCATTCTTGGATTTAAGGACTGGTGTAGATGAGTTAAGACTTCCCTGGATTTTATTTTTTACAAAATCAAACTGATGATCATATAAGATATCAGATCTAGAGACTAAAACGATATCAGAGACTTCAAGTTGTTCCTCAAAAAGTTCTTCAATAGAGGCGTTGTGATCAATTCTATCTGTATCATTATATTGCTTTGTTATTTTATTTAGATCATTAATTGGTGAACCATTAAGCATTGATTCTCCATTAACGATACCAACAACAACATCAAGGTAGATGGAAGACCTAATCTCAGGCCAGTTAAGTGCTTGAATTAGTGGAATTGGTAGTGCTAAGCCACTTGTTTCGATAATTATTGATTCGATAGGCGGATTAAATTCTAGGAGAGCTTTTATTGATGGAACAAAATCATCTTGAACAGTACAACATAAACATCCATTGTTTAATTCGATAACGCAATCATCATCAGATTTATCACATTTATCACAACTTTTAATCAAATCACCATCAATTCCAACATCACCAAATTCATTAATTATTAAACCAAATTTTTTATTACTCTTTTTTAATAGATATCTTAGAAAAGTTGTTTTACCTGAACCAAGAAATCCCGAAACTACTATGACTGGTATTTTTTTTTTCATCTTCAATGATTAACAACCTAAGCTATATTCTGTACTCTCTCCTGTAGAACTATTTGTGCCATTAGCAATCGCACATAATTGTTTTTGTTGTGTACGACTAAGAACAGCATCAGTAAAATCTGCACCATCTATTTTTGCTCCTTCAAAATTACTCTCCATTAATAGAGCATTTGTAAAATTAACATCCGAAAGATCTGCATCTGTAAAGTCTGTTGCATAAGCTAGTGCATCTCTTAAATTAGCTCCAGTAAACTTTGAGTTTTGCAATTTACTATTATTGAATACCGCGCCTTCTAAATTACTATCACTGAAATTAAACCCATTCAAATCAAACTTAACGTATTCGTTACCGCTTAAGTCTTGACCATGCATATCTGGCTCTAAATTAAGGTCTTGCTGGTTTCTAATCTCAGGAGGTCTTTTAGCCCATGCAGAATGTACAGAATTAAAAAATAAAATCCCAACGAATAACAAAGAAATTAATGCATTCTTTAGTGAGGGGAAAACAATTGATTTAATCATAATAAGACTGTATTTTAGAACTTAAGTATTTAAAGTTTGTAAGAGTATCTTAAAGGAAAATATATGTCAATGTCACTAAAGGTTATTGTTCCTCCTCATCCATTAATAAAACATTGGCTTTCAATATTGCGAGAAAAAAATACTCCAAATATTTTGTACTCAACAGGATATGAGCAATTAGGGAAATGGCTTACATATGAAGCATTACGTAATTGGCTGCCATATAAAAAAGAAATAGTAAATACTGACAACGGAGACGCAGATGGATTTTTTATTAATAATGATTATCCAATAAAAGTGCTCGCAATGCTGCCCGAAGGGTTATCTCTTTGGTTTGGATCTAAAGAAGTAATTCCTAATTCCACCCTCTCATTAGGAAAACTTCCTAAAACTATTGAATCAAATGAAGGAGTAATATTTTATTCAGAACAAATAACAACAAAATCAGCAACATTAGATACTTTAATAAAATTAAAGGAATTAGGTGTTGATTCAAATAGGATTCTTTTAATAACTGCTATTTGCTCAAATAAAGGGTTAAATGAAATTGCGAAATTACTCCCTAATCAGGTAATTTACACTTCTTGCATAGATGAGGAAGACGAAAAAACAGGATTATTAGTACCGGGTATTGGGAATCCTCTATCGCGTTTAAGTACTATATTTCAAGATAAGAACTAATATAGAATATATGAGTAAATATTTAACCAATGTCTGAATACAGAGATTCGTCTTCAAATAATCTTTTATCATTAATAAGCGGTGCTTTTATTGGAGCAGCAGGTCTAGCTTGGTGGTTAATATCCGAAGCGGACAAAAGAAAGGAGGAAAAAAAACAAAAAGCAATGATGTATTCCTCCAGAATTCAAGACGGCTCAGAAGCGATTGACTCAAATGAAAATAAAAATGAAGTTGAAGGAGAGAATCTGGAGAAGAAAGTTGAGCAACTTAATTCTGCAATTGCTGATGTGAGGAAGCAACTTGAAGAGTTGGGGCAATAGAATAAAAAAGGTTCTCAAATAATATGAATAAACTCAGATCATCTGCAATAACCCAAGGTGTGCAAAGGTCCCCTAATAGATCGATGTTAAGAGCTGTTGGATTTAATGATGAAGATTTTAATAAACCTATTATTGGAGTTGCGAATGGATATAGCACCATAACACCATGCAATATGGGTTTAAATAAGTTAGCTCTTAAAGCAGAAGAGTCAATAAAAAGATCAGGTGGAATGCCTCAGATGTTTGGGACTATAACAGTAAGTGATGGCATTTCTATGGGAACAGAGGGCATGAAATATTCCCTAGTTTCAAGAGAAGTTATTGCTGATTCAATTGAAACAGCATGCAATGCTCAGAGTATGGATGGAGTACTTGCTATAGGTGGATGTGATAAAAATATGCCGGGTGCCATGATTGCGATTGCAAGAATGAATATTCCCTCAATTTTCATTTATGGAGGGACAATAAAGCCTGGGAAATTACATGGAGAAGATCTTACTGTTGTTAGTGCATTTGAAGCTGTTGGACAATTAACATCAGGCAAAATTAATGAAGAAAGGCTAATCCAAGTTGAGAAAAATTGTATTCCTGGTGCTGGTAGCTGTGGAGGAATGTTTACGGCTAATACAATGTCTGCTGTTATTGAAGTATTAGGGTTAAGTCTTCCTCACAGTTCCACTATGGCTGCTGAAGATCTTGAAAAAGAACTAAGTGCAGATAAAAGTGCTGAGATATTAGTCTCTGCAATAGAAAAAGATATAAGACCTCTAGACCTAATGACAAAGAAAGCATTTGAAAATTCAATTTCAGTAATTATGGCAATTGGCGGATCAACAAATGCGGTATTGCACATCTTAGCTATTGCGAATACTGCAGGAATAGATATCAACATTAATGATTTTGAGAGAATCAGACAAAAAGTACCCGTTATTTGTGACCTTAAACCGAGTGGTAAATATGTGACGGTGGATCTTCATAAGGCAGGTGGGATTCCACAAGTAATGAAAATACTTTTGAATGCAGGATTAATTCATGGCGATTGCAAAAACATTGAAGGTAAAACCATCTCAGAATACTTACAGAATATTCCAGATAAGCCTCCAACAAATCAAAATGTCATAAAAGACATAGATGACCCTCTTTATAAAAAAGGACATCTAGCGATATTAAAAGGTAACTTAGCGAGCGAAGGTTCTGTAGCCAAAATTAGCGGAGTGAAAAACCCTGTATTAACAGGTCCCGCAAAGATTTTTGAAAGTGAAGAAGACTGTTTAAAATCGATATTAAATAACGATATCAAAGCTGGTGATGTTGTTGTTATTAGAAACGAAGGTCCTGTAGGAGGTCCAGGCATGAGAGAAATGTTAGCTCCAACATCTGCAATTGTTGGTCAAGGGCTAGGAGAGGAAGTGGCTTTAATTACCGATGGCAGATTTAGCGGGGGTACCTATGGTCTTGTTGTTGGTCACATAGCTCCAGAGGCTGCTGTAGGAGGAAATATTGCTCTAATAAAACAAGGTGATTTAATCACAGTAGATGCTGTAAAACAACTAATTGAAGTTGATTTATCTGACGAAGAATTAGAAAAAAGAAAAAAAGATTGGGTAAAACCTATTCAAAAATACAAAAGAGGAATTCTTTCAAAATATTCGAGAATCGTAAGCACATCAAGTTTAGGGGCTGTTACTGATTTATAACTCAGCTCAAATTTTATTTTCATAATCAATAAAACTTTTTATCCTATTTGCTAAATTTTCCAATCTAGTGCTGTATTTTGGTGAGTTGCATTTTTTTCCATTATTGCTATCCATCCATAATGTTTTAACACCGCACCATAATATTGGCTCATCAGGGAAGTTAAGCTTAGAAATTACTAATACCAACTCTTTATTTGATTTAAAAAGTTCTAATTCAAGATCATAAATTTCTAATCTTTTACCTTCTTTATCACGACATAAGATATTAACTGTTAAATCAATATCTTCATCTTCGAATTCGTATTCACCATTTATTTTTACTACAGAATGAACAAAAGGTTTATTTGTTAAATCTGCCGACTTAGCGATTAAGCTCTCTATATTTTTAGGTGGATTTTCAAATAACACTTATTGATTTAATTAAAACTTTTATCGAACCCTGTCTAAACTCATTATTAAGTAATCCATCATCACCGAACTTAGAGTGTAGTAGTTGCAATCTTTTAATTTTAGATGGCTTGAATTTAAATGGAAAACGTACTTTATTAGCTCTTACTGAAGGTTTTAACTCACTAAAAAGAATTTGAACATTTGTTGTCCCGAATTTTTTTGTTGGGAATGATTTAATCCATCTAAGTCCACCCGGAATAAATTCGGTTAGCCCTAGTAGATCATCTTCACAAGCGACAGCAAATTTAAAAGTTCTTCCTTGTCCATCAATATTTAATTCAAAGGATGAATACTCAGATAAATTTAAAGAAGGTTTATATATAGACGATCTACAACTAACAAATCCTCCTGCTTTCTCGACAATATTACCCTTTAATTTCAACCCCGAATTTGAAATTTCACAAAAAGCTGAACTTGATCCGCCCATAACAGTATCATTCAATGTTTTCCAACCATCGAACTCCTTTTTCTGGAATAAAAATTTTTTCTTACTCATTATATAATTTAAATTATTAATAGACTTTAACTAAATTTCTAATTCTTTTGCTGATTCCTGATCACAAAATATTGAAATTTGATTAATAGATTTTATTAATTTTGATGGTGTTCTATCTGGTGGCTCTTTTTCATCTAATAACCTCTCAAGAGCAATTCTTTTAGAAGCTCCACTAACTAAAAATACTATCTTTGAAGAAGCTGAGAAAACTTTTGGAGTTAATGAAATTCTTTTTAAACCTTTACCTTCATTAAAAATAACAAAATCATCTACATTATTATTTTTTTGATAAGGGAATAATGAGGCTGTATGACCATCGTCTCCAAGACCTAATAATGTTAAATCAAAAGTTGGAGGGTTTGATCCGCATTTTTCAAATAATTTAGAAATAAATTGATTTTTTGTAGCTTCATCATCAGCATTTAAATCATTGAAAATTTCATAAAAAAAAGCTTTAGATCCAAAATTATTTAATAATGAATGCTTCAACATTAACGAGTTACTCAATTCTGAATTTGGATCAACACATCTTTCATCCCCTAAAAAGACATCAACCATATCCCATCTAAGATCACTTTTTGATAAAAGCTTATAGACAGATTTAGGAGTTGAACCTCCACTTACACAAAATTTGAACCTGTCTTTCTTTTTTAAAGTATGAATAATGTAACTTTCAATAAACTTAAAAACAGCTGTAGATAGCTCTAACTTGTCTTTGTAAATGTTAAGTGTATATCCATTTTTAACCTTTTCAATCATTTCATCCATTCAGTATGAAAACTACCTTTCTTATCAATTCTTTCATATGTATGCGAGCCAAAACAGTCTCTCATTGCCTGAACAAGGTTCTGAGGAAGTCTATTGGTTCTATAACTATTCAAATAATCTAAGGTACTGGATAGGCATGGGACTGGTATACCAGCTTTTGTGGATAAAGAAACAACTTTAGCTAAGTTATCTAATCTTGTCGCAATTTCATTATTGAACCAATCATCAAAAATTAAATTTTTTAGATTAGGATCTTTGTTATAAGCATCTTGAATTTTACTTAATAATTTTGATCTAATTATGCAACCACCTTTCCATATTTGAGCAATTGACGGCATATTCAAACCATAGTCATATACTGCAGATGCTTCTCTTAAAATATCCATGCCTTGTGCATAGCTAGCTATTGTGGCAAGGACTACAGCATCAAATAAAGGTTTCATTCCATCTGATATATTTCCTAAATCAAAATCCTCTATCTCTTTAGATGGAATAGTTTTTTCAATCTCACTACGTTGCTCTTTTAAAGAACTCATCACTCTTGCATTTAAAGATGCATAAATAGTTGGGACTGATACCCCCAGTTCTAGAGCACTTACAACAGTCCATAACCCTGTACCTTTCTGGCCAGCTTTATCTAATATTTTTTCCACGACATCATCTCCAGTTATCTCATCTTTTGTATTTAGACAAATCTCTGTTATCTCAACAAGATAAGAAGCTAATTCATCAGTATTATTCCAAATACCAAATACCTCTGACATTTGCTGACCGTTCATACCTTTGACTCTCTTCATAAGGTCATAAGCTTCTGCAAGTATTTGTTCAATTCCATATTCAATTCCGTTATGGACAGTTTTCACAAAATGTCCTGAGCCTCCTGGTCCAACATATGCGACACATGGTCCATCTTCAACTTTGGCAGCCATTTTTGTTAATAAGCTTTCTATTGCATCATATGAAGCCTTAGTACCTCCGGGCATCATACTTGGACCCTCTAAAGCTCCTTTGGCCCCTCCAGAGACTCCCATTCCAATGTATCCAAAACTTTTACTTTCAAGAGTATTCACCCTTCTTTCTGTATCTTTAAATTGAGAGTTGCCGCCATCTATTAATAAATCTCCTTCCTCGAGATATCCAGAAATATTATCAATGACAGCATCTGTTGCGGGCCCTGCTTTTACCATCATTAGAATTCTTCTTGGTCTCTCTAGCTTATTAACAAATTCTTGAAGAGTTTCAGCTCCTTCTATATTCTTCCCAAGGCCACGACCTTGTAAAAATTCCTCGGTTTTTGAGTAAGTCCTATTAAAAACTACACTAGAAAATCCATTTCTCTCTGCGTTAAGAACTAAATTTTCGCCCATAACACCAAGACCTATTAAACCAAAATGTGCCTTGGACATAAAAAATTAAAAAACTCAATAAATACAGTGTGCCTGCAACTCAACAAAATTGCTCAAAAAAAATACTTATGTCAGCGAAAAATGATGGAAAAGATTTAAATAACAGTTCCGTTTGCAATGGTTGCATTTTTAACTACTACAACAATTCCATTTCTTATATAAAAGCCTAATTCTGGCTTATCTGCTTCTTCTACTCGATCTTTATTAATGATCACGACATTATCGCCAATTCTTGTATTCTTATCAAGTATTGCTCTTTTTACAGTAGTCCCTTCACCTACTCCAAGAGGCGTTCCGCCCCCTTTTCTTAATTCAATCCTCTCTTCAGGGGATTCAAAGAAATCAGCTCCCATAACAAGAGTATCCTCAAGAACCGAGTCACTTTCAATCCTGCTTCTTACACCTAAAACACAATGTAAAATACTGCATGACTTCAAGATTGTACCTTCACAAACAATGGAATCAGTAATTTGAGCATCTACAAGTTTAGAAGGCGGTAAAAATCTAGGTCTAGTATAAATTGGAAATTTCTCATCATAAAAACTAAATGGAGGTTTTGGCTGCTCAGTCAATGCAAGGTTTGACTCAAAGAATGCCCCAATTGTGCCGATATCTTCCCAATAATCATCGAATACATAACTTTTAAGAGTATCGCCTCTATTGAGGGCTTCTGGAATTATGTCCTTACCAAAATCCGTATAATTAGGAAATTTATTTAGAAGATCGAAGAGAGTATTTCTGCTAAAAACGTAAATCCCCATAGAGGCTAGATATGGTTTTTCGGCAGCTGACTCCTTACTTAATCCAAATTTTGAAGTATCTACTGCCATAGCCTTCAACTTCTCTCCTGTAGGCTTTTCACTAAATTCTTTTATATTTCCTACATCATCGGTTCTCATTAGGCCAAAACCTTCTGCTTGAGCTTCATCAACAGGCAAAGCTGCAACAGTTAAATCAGCACCATTATCTCTATGATGTTGAACAAATAAACTGTAGTCCATTCTGTACAGTTGATCGCCTGACAATATTAAATATTCATCAACATCCCATTCTTGAAATAACCATTGGTATTTTCTTACAGCATCAGCAGTACCTTCAAACCATTTAGGGCTATCAGGAGTCTGTTGCGCGGCCAAAACCTCCACAAAACCTTGGCCGAAAGGGCCATTTAAATTATAGGTTCTCCCTATATGTCTATTTAGAGATGCACTATTGAACTGGGTCAATACGTACATTTTTTCAATGCCTGAATTTATACAATTACTAATTGGGATATCTATTAAACGATACTTACCTGCCAAAGGTACAGCAGGTTTAGCCCTCATTTTTGTTAAAGGGTAAAGTCTAGAACCTTTTCCTCCCCCGAGGATTATGGCCAACACACGCTTCATTCAATCTAATGGAGGTACATATACAACTACTTAAAGTAACTGATTATGGGCATATTTAGAAATACAAATGGTCAGTTTACAAAGGTTTTTCGATAAATCACTGGAAAAACTTAATATAAATCAAAAAAAGTTAGTTATTTTTATCCTCTTCTACCAAAGAAAACAATTTTTCAACAATTTTCAAAGAAACTTGTCTTTCTTCTCTTGATTGAGGACTTCTCAACTTGGTGACCGGCGTATGAAGTATTTTATTAATTATTCCTTTAGTTAGAGCTTCCACAACTTTTCTTTCTCTAGCCGAAAAATCTGGTCCCATTCTGCTAAGTGCTTTTTGCAATTCCTCTTTTCTAATTAACTCCAAATCTGATCTAAGTTTATTAATTACTGGAACGGCCTCTAAACTTGCCCACCATTCTAGAAAAATGATTCTTTCTTCTTCTACTAAAGATTCCGCTTCCTTTGCTATTTTCTGTCTAAATTCTTGATTTCTTGAAACAACCTCTTGTAAGTCATCAACATCGAATGATTTTACAAATTCATGTTGTTTGACATCATTAGATATATTCCTCGGTACACCAATATCAATAAATTTAAGTCTATTACTCAAATTTATTTTTTCAATTTTTGTGAGATCAATAATTGGCTCTTCAGAAGCAGTACTTGTGAAAACAAGCGAAGATAATGATATGTTTTCTTCTAATTCGTTTAACCCTTTACAATCAATCTCTAAATCAGGGAAGTCTTGAGCAAGATTTAATGCTCTATCAATATTTCTATTTAAAAGGATAAGCTTATGGCATCCTTTTGATTTTAAATGAGTTATTAAAAGCCTACTCATTCGTCCTGCGCCCACAACAAGAACGTTCTCTGATTCCAAACTTACAAGATTATCAAAACCCTTTTCTTGTCCAATTTTTAATTGCGCTAGTTCTACCGCTGCTGAACTGATTGACACAGCTCCAGTTCCTAAATTTGTTTCGGATCTTACTTTTTTACCTGTACTAACTGATTGAGTTAATAATCTATTAAGAATTGGTCCAGTAGATTGATTCTCTTGACCTAATCTCATCATTTTTTTTACTTGCGAAAGGATTTGTCCTTCCCCTAAAACGAGGCTATCGAGTCCTGCCGAGACTTTCATCAAATGCAAAACTGCTTCTTCCTGTCTAAGGCAAAAAAGATGTGGATTTAAATCTTCAAAAAGAATTCCAGAATATTCTGATATGAATTCTTTAATAGATGAAATTCCAGTATTTTTATCCTTTACTAACGCATATATTTCCAGTCTATTACAAGTACTTAAAATTGACACCTCTAATACATCAGAGAAAGCTTTTAATGCTTTCAATGACTCTGTTATAGATTGGTCTGGAATACTTAACTTCTCACGCACTTCGACAGGTGCCGTGCGATGACTCAGTCCGACGACAACAATATGCATAAAATCAAAAGTGAATTTTTAAAGGCTGATACTCTTAGCACCATCTTTTATATGGACAGTATTTGTGAACCTTGCAGTACTATCTAATGTACTAATAACTAGACTACTTGTTCTAACACAATCCCTTTCAAATTTAACTCCGTCAAATAATAATCCATCAGTTATGCCACTTCCAGCGAAAACAACATTTTCTCCAGATGCCAATTCATTCGCTTCATAGATTTTATCTATATCTGTTATGCCCATTTCATTAAGACGTTTTATATTTCCTTCTTTTGTGTAATCAGCCCATTCAGAAGTTTGAGCGATTGCTGGATCATAAATTAGTTGTCCTTGAAAGTGTCCACCGAGAGCTCTCATTGCAGCAGCTGAAATGACACCCTCTGGAGCTGCACCTATACCCATCAAGCAATGTGTTCCAGTACCTGCAAAACCACATGCAATCGCAGCTTGAACATCACCATCAGAAATCGGTTGTACTTTTGCACCACATCCTCGAATCTCTTTAATTAAATCTTTATGCCTAGTTCTATCCATCACAACTACAGTAAGCTCATCAATAGAAAGGCCCAAGCAATCACTTAGTATCTTCAAGTTTTCAGTAGCTGAATTTCTAATATCTACTTTACCTTTGGCCGCAGGAGGCGCTGCTAATTTGTTCATGTAAAAATCAGGCGCATTGAAAAGACCACCCGTATCAGAGGCAGCTAAAACCGCCATAGAACCTCTTTGATTATTCGCACAAAGATTTGTTCCTTCACAAGGATCTACTGCAAAGTCAACCCCTGGGCCATTTCCACTACCAACCTCTTCACCTATATAAAGCATAGGTGCTTCATCTCTTTCACCTTCTCCAATAACAATTTTCCCTTTCATTTCAATTTTGCCCATTCGCAATCTCATTGCTTCTACAGCTGCAGCATCAGCTTCATCTTTTTGACCTAGTCCTGTTAGTTTTGCTGAAGCAATAGCTGCTTGCTCGACAACTTCGAGAATTTCTTGAATTAAAGTTTGATTCACAATTAAATTTTGAGGATTTTCTTAAAGGGTTTTGAGTATGATCTCATAAAAAATGTCATTTTTTATAAGAATTATTATGCTAGTAAGCTTTTTTTAACTCTTTACAGCAGATACTTTATCAGGCCGTGACTTGAAATTAGGAATAAACAACTAAATATAGTATCTTTATTAAATATTTAAAAATTAAATGACTGAGTCAAATCAAACAATTTTAGCTGGTGTTAATAGACCAATTCAGATAATTCCTTCAGTTTTACCTGCAGATTGGGCAAATATGGGGGCATGTGTGAAGGAGCTCGAGGAAGCTGGGGTCGATAGAATTCAATTTGATGTAATGGATGGGAATTTCGTGCCAAATCTTACATTCGGTCCTGAAATGATTGCGGCATGCAGGAAATATTGCAATGTCCCTTTTGAAACTCAATTAATGGTGAGTCAATACAACTGTGAAACTATGCTTGAATCTTATGTAAACGCTACAAAGGGAGCGAATGGTGAACCAGGAGTAGTAATAGCTCATGCCGAAGCTAATATTCATTTACATAGAGTTCTCGGAAGAATAAGGGATTTAGGAGGATCTCCTTCTGTTGCATTAAACCCTCATACTCCTTTTGAAATGATTAAAAACATTATGGATATGGTTGATCATGTTTTGGTTATGACGGTTAATCCAGGATTTGGTGGACAAGCTTATATACCAACAATGCTTAATAAAATTAGAGAAATAAGAAACTTTGTTATCGAAAAAAACTTAAATGTCGACATTGAAGTTGATGGGGGAATAAAAGCAAATTGGACTATTTCACAATGTGCAGATGCTGGAGCTAATTGTTTTATTGCGGGTAGTGGAATGTTTGCTTACCCAACATTAAAAGAGGGATGTGATGACTTGAGAAAAGTTGCACAAGAAGCTCAAAAGGGGAATGTTCTTTCTGAACCTCAATAAATATAAATATTTCGTGAGATTAACAAGTCACCCAAATATCCAGCCATAACTATGTAACCCTATTCCTAAGAAATTTACTCCTAAATAACATACTAAAACTACTAAAAACCCTGTAGATGCTAATAATGCTGGTCTACGTCCTTGCCAACCCTTGCTTATTCTCATATGCAGATAAGCGGCATAAAATAACCATGAGATAAATGCCCATGTTTCTTTTGGATCCCAACTCCACCATGTACCCCAAGCCTCATTAGCCCAGACCGCACCTGAAATTAAACCAAGAGTTAAAAGAACAAAGCCGATTAATATAGAACGATAACTTAATGTATCTAATTCTTCTGAATGAGAAAATTCAATAGTTTCAACTAAATCATTTACAGGATAGCTGTTTGAAAGTTTAAATCCTCCTATACCTGTAGAACTACTTCTGATTTGAAGCGGCTTATTTTTATTAATAAACAAAACAGACATTGAAAGTAAAGAACCTATAATTAATGCTGCATAACTAAGCATTACGACACTAACATGCATTACTAACCAACTAGACCTTAAAGCTGGAACTAAGTTGGACGATAATTTCAAATCCTCAGGTAAAACAAAACAAGCAAAGGCCACAGTCAGTAACTCAATAGGTATAGCAATTGAGGGAATTATTGGAGCTTTGTATTCTCTTTCAACCATTAGTTGACCTAATGTGATACCCCAAGTAAGGAAATAAAGAGATTCATACAAATTGCTGATTGGAAAGTGCCCAGAAATTGACCACCTAAAAAGTAATTGTAATGTTATCAATAAGTTCACTAAAATCGTAATAAGTCTTACAGCAGAAGAAGACTTTTTTTTAAAAACTGCACCCAAAGATATTGGTAAGTTAATTAATAAAAAATAAAAAACTAAAAGACCTAAAACTGAAACCGGTTCATATATTAAATTTTTAAAAAAATTATCTAGTATCATTTCTTGAAATTTCTCAAGTTTTAATATTCTATGACAACCAAATAATAATTAAAATCATTCTTATATGAGTAAATCTTTAATAATAAAGTTTTAATTTATTTTAAAAAAGCATTTCAAAGTTTGAAATTATCTCCTAAATAATACTTCTTGACTATTGGATTATCAGCTAATTCACTTGATGATCCTTTAGCTAAAATTTTTCCCTCACTTAATACATATGATTTGTTAGTAATTAAAAGGGTTTCCCTTACATTGTGGTCTGTAATGAGGATCCCTACTCCAACACTACTTAGTTTAATAATTAGTTTCTTCAAATCATTAACAGCTAGAGGATCAATCCCAGCAAATGGTTCGTCCAATAGCAAATATTTAGGTCCTTTTCTACCTACACTTAGAGCTCTTGCTATTTCACATCTCCTCCTCTCTCCTCCTGAGAGTTGATAACCATATTTATCTACAAAATTATTTAAATTAAATTCATTAATTAGTTGTTCTCTTCTATTCCTAATCGCTGCTCTACTATAAGATGAATTCTGCAAAGCCAAATCTATATTATCTTTGACAGTAAGGTCTCTAAATATACTTGCTTCCTGAGTTAAATAACCCAAACCAAGTCTTGATCTAATTGGAAGAGTAAGATTAGTTATGTTTTTACCATTCATTAAAATAACACCTTTATCAGGTTTTATATTCCCAACTGCAAGATTAAAAGTGGTAGTTTTCCCAGCACCATTAGGTCCCATCAACCCTACAACTTCCCCTGGATTAACAGTTATAGAAACATCATTTACGATTAATCTTCCTTTAATTGAAAGGGATACGTTATGAATTTTTAGGTTCATTTTCCTACCGATCGATTAGTTTTCTTTTTTTCTAAAAAAAGATATAAAAATAAAAATTTGATTGAAGATAAAGTAAAATTCATATTCATAAAAGAGGTTTCAAAAAAGGCTTATCGTTCTCATTTAATGGCTCTTTATATTGTAATTTCCTCAATAATTTTTCCAAACATCCACAGAAGGATTCTAGATCAATCCCTAAATTAATCTTGGTTCTAGTTTTTATTCTACCTAAACCCTCTCCAAGCAAAATAGTTGCTCCATTTAAATTTCCCTTACTTAAGTGAAACTGAGAAACAGATACTTGTAAAATTCCCTGGATAACCTGTCTTTCGTCACCATCAACAGAAATCCATATTTCTTCAAAAGCATCATGAGCCTCATACCATTCATGATTGTTAAAAAGATTTAATGCAGTAAAAAGGGATTCTTTAAAACTATTTGTACTTTCTTCATTCATGAAACTAATTATTAATTTTTTTTCTTTTTATTTATTTTTCTCATTCTTATTGAATCCGGTGTCACCTCAAGCATTTCATCTGGACCAATATATTCGAGTGCTCTTTCAAGAGTAATATCAACAGGTGACTGCAAAGTATCAAGCTCTTCTGCCCCTGCAGATCTCATATTAGTTAACTGCTTAGTTTTGCATATATTCAACTCAAGATCTTGAGGCCGATTATTCTCTCCAATTATCATTCCCTTATAAACTTTAACTCCGGGTTTAATAAAATAGATTCCTCTATCTTCAGCATTCTTTAATGCATAAAATGTGGCCACACCTTCTTCAAAAGCTATAAGGACTCCATTCCTCCTAGTTTCAAAATCTCCTGTTTTGGGTTTATATTCATAAAAAGAGTGACTCATGATACCTTCACCTCTAGTTATTCGAACAAATTCACCACGAAAACCGATTAGTCCTCTTGATGGTACGAGAAATTCTAATTGAGTTCTCCCATCAGAACTTGTCTGCATATTTTTCATCTCCGCCTTTCTCGATCCAAGTTTCTCTATACACGAACCAACGGATGCTTCAGGCACATCTAGGACCAAAGTCTCTATAGGCTCACATTCAACATTCTCAATTTCTCTAAAAATTACTTGAGGTTGTGAGATTTGAAACTCGAACCCTTCTCTCCTCATAGTTTCAATCAAAATACCTAAATGTAATTCGCCTCTTCCTGAGACTGAGAACCTATCAGGAGAATCAGTTTCCTCGACCCTTAGAGCAACATTGGTTAAAAGTTCCCTTTCCAATCTATTTTTTAATTGTCTACTAGTAACAAATTTCCCTTCTTTACCAGCAAATGGAGAATCGTTAACAACAAAAGTCATATTTAAGGTAGGTTCATCAACTTTGATTAATGGAAGTGGATGCGGAGAATCGGGACATGCAATAGTCTCACCAATATTGACATCGTCAAAACCAGAAACGGCAACTATATCTCCTGCGAATGCTTCATTTATATCTATCCTTTGTAATCCTTCGAATCCAAGAAGTTTACTAACTTTACCCTTAATAGTTTTTCCATTTTCCTTAATTAAACTAGCTTGTTGACCATTTTTTATGGTTCCGTTATGAATTTTTCCAATTACAATTCTGCCCAAGAAATCAGAATAGTCCAAAGTAGTTATTTGTAGCTGGAGAGGCTTATTAGCATCACCTACTGGAGGTGGAACATGTCTGATAATAGCTTCAAAAAGGGGCATCATATTGTCACTATTAGATTCCATCTCTTCTTTCGCAAACCCAGATAGGCCGCTTCCAAAAAGATAAGGGAAATCACATTGATCATCATCAGCCCCTAATTCTAAAAACAAATCCAAAACCTTATCAATTGCTATTTCTGGTACTACCCTTGGTCTATCAATTTTATTCACGAAAACTATAGGCCTAAGTCCTTTTTCTAATGCTTTTTTTAAAACAAATCTTGTTTGAGGCATCGGCCCCTCATTTGCATCAACTATAAGCAGACAACCGTCAACCATGCCCAGAACCCTCTCAACTTCTCCTCCAAAATCTGCATGTCCTGGTGTATCTATAATATTAATTCTGGTATCTTTGTAGTTAACCGCAGTATTTTTTGAGAGTATCGTTATTCCTCTTTCCCTTTCAAGATCATTCGAATCCATTACGCATGTAGGAATTACTTCGTTGTCTCGAAATATTCCTGATTGAGATAACAATGCATCCACAAGAGTTGTCTTCCCATGATCTACGTGGGCAATAATTGCGACATTCCTAATTTCTTTTATCGAAGATGACATTTATAAAATATATATAAATAGTAGATTGGCTTTATTAAGGCTAACTCAAAGAATGCTTATTATGAGAATTTTCTCTTTAAGACTTTGAAAAATATAACCATATTAAAGAATTTAATTGATGAATTAAATTTAAAATTTTCTATTTGAACTTTCAAAAACTTTTAAAGCTTCAATTGAGCCCTCATATCTCCAATGCCAAGGTTCATAATCAATAAATTTATTATCTTTGCTGAACGATAACTTAAAGTGAAATTTAGCTGCATTTTTTATTAACCATTTAAAGGCGTCAGTATTTTCGAATTTGGTCTCAAAGTCTGTTTCTCTTTGAGTAGCATCACCAATATCAATTGCAAAACCAGTACTATGTTCAGAATATCCTGGGGGAGCTGAAACTCTAGCTCTTTCTGCAGCTTCCTGATTTCTAAAAGATTTTAAAGAGTAGAAGATTTCGTTTTGCAGATTTATTGATCTGTAACCACTTAAGAAAACTAGGAATACCCCATCCTTTTTTGCTTCATTCCTCATTTTTATTAAAGAATCACGCATATCAACATGAACTTCAATATTGGGATCAATTAAAACTAGTTTTTCCTTAGGAATTTCGGCATAGGGTAAATGTCCCAAAATCCTATGGTCGTGATTTATCAGAACCTGAAAATTAGAATTATCAAGAGATCCTATTTCTACATTTCTAATTAATCGCAATGCAAAGACCGAAAACAATAATAAAAGAAATGGAGAAAGTATTAATAATTTTTTTTTAAGTATTGAGTTGGAATTATTAAAGTAGGTTCTTTTAGCTATAGGTATATCGAATTGAATTAAATCTTTGTTTTGTTCCAATATTTAGAAGTGAATCTGGAAAACATATTTCGATATTAACTATTATTTTAAGAAATGCACTTTTATAAGCAAAAAAGATGTAGGTTTTATATAGATTATTATTTTTTTTCGTATGTTGAGGGTAGCTGTTATTGGAGGAGGTCCAAGTGGTTCATGTGCTGCAGAAATACTTGCTAAAGCTGGAATAAAAACTTGGCTTTTCGAGAGAAAATTAGATAATGCAAAACCATGTGGAGGAGCTATTCCTCTTTGCATGGTAGAAGAATTTGATTTACCTGAGTCAATTATTGATAGAAAAGTAAGGCATATGAGAATGATATCCCCATCAAATAGAGAGGTAGACATAAGTCTAGATAGAGTTTATGGGAAAAGTGATAATGAGTTTATTGGGATGTGTAGAAGGGAAGTTATGGATGCCTTTATGCGTAAAAGAGCATCAGATCTTGGGGCAACACTAATAAATGGATTGGTTACTTCTATTGATACTGGTAATAATAATCAAGGACCTTATAAACTTTCCTATTCAGATTTCACGAATGGAGATAAAAAAGGAGAACTTAAGGAGCTTACTGTTGACCTTTTAATCGGTGCCGATGGAGCCAATAGTAGAGTTGCAAAAGCGATGGATGCAGGGGATTACAAAGTTGCTATTGCATTTCAGGAGAGAATTAAACTACCTAAAGAAGAAATGAGTTACTACGAGGATCTTGCTGAAATGTATGTAGGCACTGATGTTTCACCAGATTTTTATGGATGGGTATTCCCTAAATATGATCATGTTGCAGTGGGCACTGGAACAATGCAAAAGAATCAGTCATTAATAAAGGGACTTCAAGAAGGAGTAAGAAATAGGGCAAAGAAAAGACTTGTTAATGGTGAAGTAATAAAGGTAGAAGCTCACCCGATACCTGAGCATCCAAGGCCAAGAAGAGTAGTTGGGAGAATGGCACTGGTTGGTGATGCAGCTGGTTATGTTACAAAAAGTTCTGGAGAGGGTATCTATTTTGCTGCAAAAAGCGGAAGAATGTGTGCTGAAGAAATTGTTGAAGCATCAAAAAACGGTCAAGTAATTCCATCAGAAAAAGATTTAAAAAACTATCTTAAAAAATGGGATAAAAAATATGGCACAACTTATAAGGTGCTAGAAATCCTTCAAAATATTTTCTACAGAAATGATTCTGCAAGAGAAGCCTTTGTTGAAATGTGCGATGACATGGATGTACAAAGACTTACTTTTGATAGTTACCTTTACAAAAAAGTTGTTTCCATGAAACCATTACAGCAACTTAAAATTACAATGCTTACACTTGGTTCGATTTTAAGAGGAAAAGCACTAGCACCTCTAAAATATAAACCTGTCGATAGTGCTGTTAGGGAAAATAAAGAAGTAGAAAAAATGTTAGAAAACTATTCAATAAAAGGAGGCATTAAAGTTAAGAGTTCAAAAGTGTAAAGTCGGCTATTTTTAGAGAATAATTTCTAATCAAGCTCAACAAATTGAGTCTATTATTTCTTATTTTTAAATCATCTGACATTATTAGGACTCCCTTTTCATTATCAAATAAATCTTCGATAGTGTTTACATTAATCTTAAACAAATTTAGAAGTTCCAAATAATTACAATCACCTTCCGAAAAAAGTTTTTCTAATTCTCCAATAAATTCAAAAACTTTCAATTCACAATCTTTTTCAAAAAGTTTTTTGTTTACATAATCTCCTGTAGAGAGAACGTCTGTTGAAAGATCACTATTATTAGCTAATTTGCTTACCCTCGTAATTACCTTCTGGATTTCAACAAAATTTTCCTTTTCGTTAAAATTCATAATAGATTTGATTCTATTTTTAAGATCAACAATATTCAATACTCTTTTTTGAGATAATTCATCAGAAGAGCAAACGGCCTTTATTAATTCTTTACGTAGTGATATTTCTTCTAGATGACTAACAATTCTTTGAAATAAAAATTCATTTAAATCATTAAATACTGCTTCTCTTGAGAAGTTTAAATTTGGAAATAAGATTTTCCAAAAATCAATAAGTTCGTTAAATAATTTATCTAAAGGTAAATCAAATTCATAATCCCAAATTATTTTAATCACTCCATTCAAATTTCTTCTTAAAGCATAAGGATCAGATGATCCACTTGGACGTTTACCAGAAATAAATATACTTATTAAGGTTTCGACCTTATCTGCTATAGAAACTATTGCACCATATTTTGTGGAAGGTAAAGCATCTTTATAAAAAGAAGGTAAATAATGTTCAGCGACAGCCAAGCAAACATCCCCACTAAATCCCTCATATTTAAGATATTTACCACCCATTATTCCTTGCAGCTCAGGAAATTCGAAAACAATTTCACTACATAAGTCGTTTTTGCAGTATTTAGCAGCTTCTATTATTTTTTTTTCTTCTAAAGACTTATCATTTAAAAATTTAAGAATTTTTTTAGTAACTTCCTCTATCCTTTCTACCCTCTGAAATATATTTCCAAGTCCTTTCAAATAGGAAACAGATTTAAGCTTTTCATTTCTTTCGATTGAAGCAACTTTTTTGTCACTTTCTACGAAAAACTTTGCATCTGAGAACCTTGCCCTTAATACTTTCTCATTACCTTTGGCAATATTATTATTTGATTCTTCAAGGCCATTTGAAATAACGCAGAAAGTTGTACTAATATTTTTTTCAGAGCTTAAATCTAGTTTAGAAAAACTTTTATTTTTCAATAAAAGAGGAACGTATCTTTGATGATTTTTCATGACTGTTGAGAGAACTTCAACAGGAAGATCAAGAAATTCATCACTAAATTTGCCAATAATTAAGTCTGGCCATTCAACTAAATCAGTAAGTTCATTTAGTAATCCTTCTGAAAGGTCAGGTTTCAGATTTAAAGATACAGATGTCTGATTTATTAGACTTTCAATTTTTTCCTTTCTTTCATTTCGAATAGCTATTACTCTATTTTGTTTCAATAATTCAAAAAAATCATCAGGATTCCGAACTTCTAAAACTTCATTGATTAGCCTATGACTTTTTGTTTCATTACTTATTTTGATCTTTGGATCACATTCATTAAATTCAAAATCAAGAATTTCATCATTATAAATAGAGGCAATCCACCTAATAGGTCTTGAAAATTTTATGTTCCCAGCCCCCCATTTCATAAATCGAGGGCCTTGAAGACTCTTTACTAATTTTGGGATAATGGAAGCCAAAGAAATTTTTGTTGATAGTCCTTTCTCAATTTTCTTTCCAAATACAAAATCACCCTTTTCTGTAGTTTTTATTTCTAGCTCGCCTACATCTATATCTAAGCTTTTAGCAAATCCTAAAGCAGCATTAGTAGGACTTCCATTTAAATAAGCTAAATTTGCTTTAGGCCCCTTTCTTTCTGTTATCTTATCTTCTGCATAATCAACTAAACCTTCTAGAAGTAGAACTATCCTCCTTGGTGTTGAGGTAACTACTATATGTTCGCATTTGATTAACTTTTTATCCAATTCAAATTCTATTAAAGATTTAAATTGCTCTAGAACAGAATGAGAAAATTTTGCAGGCAACTCTTCTGTTCCTATCTCAAGTAAATATTTAGACAAGAAAAAAATATGACTTCACTTACTATAATTTACTACCAGTTAAATAAGCTTTTCGCTAATGTATAAAAAGAGATATTTTTTGGTCCTTTGATCAAGGTAGAGAAAGTAAAAAAGAAAAAAGATCCTGCCAAGGAGGAAACTGTTTGTTTGGCAAATGGATTAGAAGTTTCTAAATTTGAAAATTTTAAAAAAAGTAGCCAATTTCTTAAAGAACCACTCGCTACAGAATTGGTCAATGATAGTGATCACTTTACGAATGATGCGGTTCAGTTATTAAAATTTCATGGTAGTTATCAACAAGATAACAGGGAAAATAGAAAGCCGGGCAAAAGTAAAGATTGGCAAATGATGCTTAGGTTAAGAAATCCGGGCGGTGAAATCCCTGGGAAATTATTTTTGGCATTAGATGGATTATCTGACAAACTAGGTAATGGAACACTTAGGGCTACGACAAGGCAAGCCTTTCAAATGCATGGAATAAGAAAGGAGAACCTAAAGGAAGTTATTCAAACAATAGTAAATTCAATGGGCTCTACATTAGCTGCATGTGGAGACATAAATAGAAACGTAATGGCTCCTGCGGCTCCATTTGATTCCCCAGACTATAGTATTGCGAGAGCATTGGCAAAAAAAGTTGCAGATCTTCTCACTCCAATGGCTGGCCAAGGCACTTTTTTAGAGCTTTGGGCTGATGGAGATTTAGAGTACACTATAAAGCCTGACAAAGATATTGAAGAAATTAGAAAGCTCCAATTCAAAGATAATGTTTTTAGTGGGATAAAAGATGAGCCTCTATATGGTTCAACTTATTTACCGAGAAAATTCAAATGTGCTGTTACAGTGCCTGGGGATAATTCTGTTGATCTTCTTACCAATGACATAGGAATAGTTGCCTTTACCTCTAAAGATGGAAATTTAGAAGGGTGCAACTTCTATGTTGGAGGTGGTATGGGTCGCACACATAATAATGAAGAGACCTTTGCCAGAATTGCAGATCCACTTGGATATGTTGAAGAATCTGATGTTTATGAATTAATACAAAGCATTGTTGCTATTCAAAGAGATTATGGTGATAGAAAATCAAGAAAAAATTCGAGAATGAAATATCTTCTTCATAGAAAAGGTATTAAATGGTTCAAAAAGATACTTTCTGATAAGTATTTCAAAAAAGAAATTAAAAAAATCAGAAAAGAACCGGATAAGGTTCTTACTGATTACCTAGGTTGGCATAAACAAAATAAAACCTCATATTTTGTAGGTTTACCATTACTATCAGGGAGATTATCTGGGGAGAAGAAGAATACCATCACAAGTATTGTTAAAAAATATAATTTAGATTTAAGACTCACACCTAATCAAGATATTTTACTTTGTAATATCGCAAATAAACACAAAGGTGAAATTCAAAAATCTCTTTCAAAAATTGGATATGAAAATTTAGAAAACATTAATGAAATACAAAGACACGCTCTGGCTTGTCCCGCTTTACCATTATGTGGTCTTGCAATGACTGAAGCTGAAAGAATATTACCTGATGTATTAAAAAGGATTGAAAATTTACTGTTAGATCTAAAAATACAAAAGACAATATTGTTCAGAATGACGGGATGTCCGAATGGATGTACCAGGCCTTATATGGCCGAATTAGCACTTGTTGGAAGTGGGCAAAACAAATACCAATTATGGTTGGGGGGGAGTAAAAATCTGCAAAGGCTGGCTAAACCATTCTTGCAAAGAATGGAACTTAACGATTTAGAAAAAACTTTACAACCATTATTTGATAATTGGAAGAATAGTATGCATTTGGATTTCGGAGATTTTATAAATACACAAGATGAAAATTATATACTGAAATTACTAAATGAAAATCAATAGATTTTAAATTTTTCCATAAATGGCATTTGTTTTTTTATTTTTCCAAGCCCATAATTGATCACCATAACTAAAATGCCACCATTCATTAGGATGTTGAGCAAAACCAAATTTAGTCATAATCTCCCTTAATAAATTTCTTCTACCATTCCAAATAATTGCTTCTTCATTCCTTAAGTTTGCATAAAAATAAGGTTTTGAGGTCTCATCCATTTGATCAACCATGCTCCCCATTTCAACAAGATTTCCGTCTTCATCTGATAAACAAACATCCATTGCGCCCCCAGTTGAATGAGGGGGAGGGCACTTAATGTCATAAGAAGGATATGCCCAAAATTTTTCAACTTTTTTTAAAATGGATGGATAAGATTTTATATTTTCAAAAGAAATATCAGTATCAGATTTTTTACACTCTAATAAAAATGCTCTTTTAAACATAAATTCCTGGACTTCTAAAGGTCTCCAACTGTCATAAATTAAAAGATTTAAACTGCTCTTTGATATCAAATAATCATTTACTTTTACTAATCTATTTACGACCTCCTCTCTTAATTTCCAAATAGAAGTTTTATCTTTGTAAGGTGCTCCTAAACGAGCGTAAGGGTGGGGATCTATAAACTTTAAGCAGCTAGGTATAGCTATTAATTTATCTCCATTATCTTTGATTGGTATTTTATTCCAAATTTTCAATTGAAATTTACAATTGATTTATAGTGGCATATATATCAAAAATTACAATGATAGTTTTCAATTTAAGAAATCATGAATGAATTTATTATCAGAATTATCAATAAGTATATTCCTTAAAACAATATTTTCTTTTAAGTCAGGATCATCACTAACAATCTTAATAGCCTCTTCACGAGCCTTATCAATAAGAAATTTATTGTTAGGTAAATTATCCAGTACAAAATCAGGTAATCCGGATTGTCTATATCCTAAAATCTGGCCTGGTCCTCTAAACTCCAAGTCTTTTTCAGCAATATAAAAGCCATCATTAGATTTTTGCAAAACACAAAGTCTTTTATTTTCTAATCCATTTTTATCGGGGGTTACAAGATAACAAAAAGATTTTGTTGATCCTCTACCTACTCGCCCCCTCAATTGATGCAGCTGAGACAATCCAAATCTGTCCGAATTATAAATAATCATAATTGTGGCGTTAGGTACATCAATGCCAACCTCAATTACTGTAGTTGAAACCAATATATTAATTTCGTTCTTTAAAAAAGAATTAATTACTTCATTCTTTTCTTGTGAACTTAATTTGCCATGTAATAATCCAACTTTTTTATTAAAAAAGACCTCTTCTGACAAATGTTTAAATGTTCTCTTTGCGGAGCTTAAATTCATTTTTTCTGAATCTTCTATAAGTGGCAAAATCACATAAGCTTGCTTTCCCCTATTGATCTCATCTTCAACAATCTTAAACAAGTTAGTTAAATCATCTTCTGAAATTATTTTTGTAGTTATAGGAACTCTCCCAGGAGGAAGTTCTGTAATTTGACTAACATCTAAATCACCATAAATAGAAAGCGCAAGAGTTCTTGGAATTGGTGTTGCTGTCATTGATAACAAGTTAGTATTTTCTCCTTTATTTAGTAATCTATTTCTTTGAGTAACTCCAAATCTATGTTGTTCATCAATTACGACCATCCCTAATGCATTAAAGATGACTTTATCCTCAAATAACGCATGAGTACCTACGAGAATATCAACTAATCCATTGTTCAAATTTGAAAAAATTTCTTTTCTCTTTTTTTGAGGAGTATTCCCAGTAAGTAGTTCAACCGAAACTAAAAGGGGGTTCAAATATTTTAATAAATTTTTATAATGCTGTTCTGCCAATACCTCAGTAGGAACCATAAATGCACCTTGCAGGTTTTTTTCAATGACAAGTAAAAGAGACGCTATTGCAATTATAGTTTTACCACTTCCTACATCTCCCTGAAGCAACCTAGACATTGGAATGGGATTAGATAAATCCTTCTTAATTTCATTTAAAACATTTGCTTGAGATTTTGTTAATTCAAAAGGAAAAGTATTTAAAAATTCTTTTAATAAAGATTTCTTTTGAGGTAATTGTTGGGAAGTTATATTTTTATTCATCTTTCTTTTTCTAAGTAGGAACTTTATTTGAAGTAGGAACAACTCATCAAAAACCAAACGTTTTTTTGACTCAATAAGTGCCTCTTGAGTTGGTGGAAAATGAATATTTATCAACGACTCTCCTTTTGACAATAAAGATAATGAATCAAGTTGCTTTTTATTTAAAATTTCTGGATATTGCTTTGCATAAATCAGTACCTTTTTCATAAGTTTGATAAAACTCATATTTGATAATGCTTCACCTAATGAATACAAGGGTAATATTTTGCCTGAGTAATTAAAATTATCATTGTTATTTTTAAGAATTTCAATCTGGGGATCTACAAAAGTTTTACCATACTCTGTCAATTTAACCTTACCGGAGATTGCTAATTTGGTTCCAGAAGTATACAAAGATTTTTGAGATGTGAAAAAGGAGTAAGATCTAAATCTTCTTCCTAAAAAAAATTTTGTAACCTTTATTGAAGAAGTTTCATCGGAAACTAAAATATTCATTATTGATAAATTACTATTTTTTTTACTCTTATGAATATAAAATCTTCTAACGTGTGCGATGCAAGTGTATAAATTATCTGGTTTTAAATTTATTATCTTAACTCTTTTCGTATAGTCTAGATATGTTCGTGGGAAATAATTAATTAGATCTTTTATATGAAATATTCCTAATTCATTAAGCTTATTTTTATAAACTTTACCTACATTTTTTATTAATGAAATATCTGAATCAAAAGACAAACTTGAATCAGCTTTATTCAGAAAAACATTATTAGATATATTATTAGAACTTTCTATTTCTAGCGTTTTTCCTAGTTTATAAAGATTTTTTCTTGTATCAATTATTAACCTCTTTCTTTGATTTTCATCTAATTTATTATATTCATTATATTTTTTAGAAAATTCATAAAATATCCTTAAATATTCGTCTGAGAGACTTAGATTATCAAGTTTTTTTAATGATTCATGCAAATAATCATTAAAATATTTTTCTCTACCTAAAGTATTAATAAATTTGTTTTCAATTTCAATAGTAAGAGACTTTTGAAGAAGTCTTATCCAATCTTTAATTAATTTATTATTATTCCCGCTAATAGCCACATTTGAAAAAGAATTTTTTTTCAACGTTATTTATTCAATGATATTTCTTTTTGCCTCCAATATGTCTCTTTTTTAATCAAACGCTGAAATTGATTTTTTAGCTCATTTATTTTGTTCCTTTGAATAGAAAGATTTAAATTTTTAAACTCTAATTCAACAATCGATATATTGAAGAAAATAATGCTTGGACAATTATTGCCAATTGATGATGACCGATTTAAGTTTAATTCGAAATTAATAACAAAAGGATATGGATGTTTTATCATAAAATTTTTTCCTATTAGGTAAGCAAAAGAATCTTTTGATATCATCTTTTTTATTAGATTTGCCTTGAATAATTCTTGGTTAATATTATATGAAAGATTTAATAGTAAATTTTCCAATGACTTGTCTATTAAATCAAAATTATTAAGAATCTGATTTTTTTGAAAATTATCCATTTGATTTATATTATCTTTTTCTGGATGTCTTGGTTTTTCCACCTTTTCTTCTCCTATTAACTCAAGTAAGGAGGAAATAAATTGTTTTTCAACTCCTAAATTTTCAAAAATATTGTTTTTAGATAAATTATTGTCGTTATCATCTAAATCAAGTGATACAAATTTCTCATAATTATGAGCTTGATAATATTCAGAAGTGTTTGAAAAGTCTTCATTAATCTCAAACAGAGTGGGTTCTTTTAATTGAGAACCATCTTCATACTGAAATTTTTCTTTTTGATCATCCTTTATTTTTGTGGAACTATCAAAAATAGTAAAATTAATTTCCTTATTTATATTTTTTTCAATTTCATATATCTTTAATTGTTCTACTGTTAAAAATGGCAAATTCGTAAATATTAATTTACTTATTTTTTTTTCAAAAAGACTATAGAGTTCATTTTCATTTAAGAAATTATCATTAATTGTTGGATAACTATATATTTGATTAAGGCCTTGTTCTACAGAGATGAAAAGTAGATCTCTTATTATATTAAGATAAATTTCATATTCCCTATAGATATTTCTAGTTAATATTCTTTTTTGTATGTCTGCTCTCTCTAATTGAGAATTAATTTTATCTATATCTGTATAAATATTGAAATTATTCAAATCATTCAAGTAACTAGTTTGTTTGCATTGATGCGACCTCTTCAGCAAAGTCCATCTGATTTTTTTCGATACCTTCACCCAATGTATATCTTGTAAAGCGTCTTACTTTGATGTTTTCCCCAATTTTTGCAGCTGCTTGTTTTACAAGATCCTCAACTGTTAGAGAACTATCCTTAATATAGGGTTGCGAAAGCAAAACAAGCTCATTAAGTCTTTTTGCTATTCTCCCTTCAACTATTTTTTCTTTAATTTGTTCTGGTTTTCCAGATAAATCATCCCTACCCATTTCAATCTGCTTTTCTTTTTCTACAACATCTTCTGGTATTTCATCAATTGATACATACTCAACATTTGGGCAGGCCGCTACTTGCATTGAAACATCCTTCAACAGAGATTGGAATATATCACCTCTAGCGACGAAATCAGTTTCACAATTTAACTCTAGTAAAACTCCCACTCTTGATCCAGTATGTATATAACTTCCAATTGACCCTTCGGCCGCCACTCTTCCCGATTTCTTTTCAGCACTAGCTATGCCTTTCTTTCTTAACCATTCCAAAGCTTTATCTAAATTTCCTTCGGTTTCGTTTAGCGCTTTCTTGCAGTCCATCATTCCTGCCCCAGTCTTGTCTCTAAGATCTTTTACAAGTTTTGCTGTAATGTTTCCCATTTGAAGTAATAAAAAATAGTGAATAGTAAGTTTTAAATTGGAATTTAATTTTTTCTTTCGGCATTAGAGCCCTTTCTACCCTCATTTATGGCATCTGCAAGTCTTCCTAAAATAAGTTGCACAGATCTAACGGCATCATCGTTACAAGGAATTGGAACTTCACACAAATCAGGATCGCAGTTTGTATCTAACATTGATACTAATGAGATATCCAACTTTCTTGCTTCTAGGACTGCATTAGACTCTCTTCTCTGATCAACCAATACAACTACATCAGGTAATCTTCTCATACCCTTAAGTCCACCTAAGTATTTTTGTAATCTTTCAAGTTCTCTCCTTAATACTGCAGCTTCTTTTTTAGGCCTCATTGCTATTGAACCACTACTTTCCATTCTTTCTAGATCTTTTAATCTTTCAATCCTAGCTTTCATTGTTGTCCAATTAGTCAACATCCCTCCAAGCCATCTTTGATTTACATATGCAGCTCCACAACGTGTAGCTTCCTGAGCTACTACATCTGAAGCTTGTTTTTTTGTCCCGACAAATAAAAAACGTTTACCGCTTTTAGCTGCATTTCTCGTCCATTTGTATGCATTGTTCATACACAATGCTGTTTTTACAAGATCAATAATATGAACTCCATTTCTTGCACAATATATATACTTAGACATCTTAGGGTTCCAACGTCTAGTTTGATGCCCGAAATGAGCACCAGCTTCCATCATTTCTGATAGTGATACAACAGCCATAATTTAAAAAGGGTTTCGGGTTAGCCTCCATCTGACGGGGAATTAATATTAATAATTCACCCGAAACTGTCAGATGTGTGAATTTAATTTAAACGATTCTAGCAAGTGATGTGTATTTCTAAAAGTTTTTTATCTTGATTTGTTTAACTGTTTAATGTAAATCATATTTAAAGGGATCCTAAGTATCTCAAGTGCAAGTCTATTTAGCCTTGTATTTACTAGGAATCTCAATAAAGGAAGGATTCTATCAACACTGATTAGTCCTCCCAAGCAAAGAATTTGCCAAAGTAAATTATGAAGAGGAGTTAATTGAATCATAAATCTAACCCTTAAATTTGGATGTTTCTTATAAAACACTAAAGCCATTTTTGCTCTCTCTTTTTCTTGAGCTATTAATGAATCTATTTGCTTGCAATTAAATGGCGGATGCCAATGAAAACCTACTGCATTTGGGCATTTAATTAATTTTGTCCCCATTTTTTTTAATCTTTCTCCAAGTTCTAAATCCTCCCAACCATAAAGACTAAAAGAAGTATCAAATAATCCCGCGCTCAAAATCAAATCTTTTGATATCGCTACGTTCCCAGTAGCAAAGTATGCAAAAGAAGTATCCATTATTTTATGTTTTTCACTCTGAGGATTTAGAAAATTTGATGTATTTACTACCGAGCCATAGGTAAAACATTTTTTATCATTTTTTCTCCAATATTCAAGTAATTTTTCTATGTGGCAATTTATAAAATTATCTAAAACTATAAGATCACTATCAATAAAGATAATAATTTCATATTTTGATTTAATTACTCCCAGATTTCTTCCAAGTGCAGGCCCTCCGTGTTCTTGCTGAAATAGAATAACGTGTGGGAGATTAACTTTGTTTTTATTTATCCATGAGGTTGTCCCATCAGTTGATCCATCATCAACTACTATTACTTCGTAATTACTGATATTTGTATTTAATTTTTGATTCTCAAGCGCAAAGAGACATTTCTCTAATATAGGTAGTCTATTGTAAGTTGGTATAACAATACTTACATTCATGATTATGTCTTAAAAATGCATAATATATAAAATTCAAAAAGATAGAAATAAATGATAATCCCTAATCAGCTGCACCGCCATTATTTGCTGTACCTGTAACATTTCCACCATCAGGTCTTCCATCAGATCTTAATTTCCTTTTTTTGAATTTTCTAGCATAGGCTCTATTACGTTCCTGCTTTTCTTTTTTTAGATTCCTTCTCTTAGACATAAAATTTTTAACTTTTAATTATATTAGCTCACCATGAGCACTAAATATTTTACCATCTTCCATATTTAATATCCTATCAGCCATATCAGAAATTCTTGGATCATGCGTCACCATAAGTACAGAACAATTTTGGTCTTTTGCTAGTTTCCTTAAAAGGGTAACTATTTCTCTCCCTGTGACGCTATCTAAAGCAGAAGTGGGCTCATCAGCTAATAAAAGTTTTGGGTTAGCAGATAAAGCTCGAGCAATTGCTACTCTCTGTTTCTGCCCACCAGATAAGTCATTTGGCAACTTCTTATGATGTTCTTCTAATCCCACTGCTGACAACCAATTTCTTGCTATTTCACGTCTTTGCAAATATGTTAAACCTTTTATTAAATCGGCACCCATCTGAACATTTTGTTCTGCTGTTAAACATCTCAGAAGATTGTGACCTTGAAAAATCATTCCAATACTTCTTCTTAGAATCTGACGAGTTTTCCTTGATGCTCCATTTAACTGATTATTTAATACAGTTAAATCTCCACTTTGACAGGTTCTCAAAGCACCAATTAATGTTAAAAGAGTCGTTTTACCACATCCAGAAGGTCCTTTCAAAAGAACCAACTCTCCTTTATCAATACTTAAATCTACGTCATTAAGAACTTGTTTTTTATTCTCATTTTTTCCATAAAAGTGACTCAAATTATTTATTGAGACTGTTTTAAGGTTTTTAACATTATTTTTTGATTTATTAACTTTAACCATTTATCTTTAATTTTTAAAAAATTTCAGCAGGATCAGCGTCAACTAATTTACGCATCGCAACACCGGCAGACCCCATACACATAACTAAAACTAATACGAAAATTAAGATAGTTTTATCTGCGTCCATTATTATTGGGAGTTTAGTAGAATTTCTTATAACTGAATAAAGTATTTGCCCAGAGAAATAAGCAGGTAAATAACCAAACAATGCCAATAAAAACCCCTCTCTAGCTACGACAAAGAAAAGGGACTTAAGTTTATACCCCATTGCCAATAAGGTAGCATACTCTGGGAGGTGATCTGTAACGTCACTATAAAGAATTTGATAGACAACCACACAACCTACAACAAAGCCCATCAATGCTCCCAAACTAAATATAAAACCAATTGCCGTACTATTTTTCCAATAATTTTTCTCAAATTCTATAAATTGATTTTTTGTAAGAACCTTAACATCATTAGGGAGTGAGTTATTTAATATCCTTGAAATCAATTCAGGATCAGATCCTTTCTTAAGCTTTACCAACCCAATTTCTATACTGCCAGGAGGATTAGCAGGAAAAAGTCTTAAGAAGGTTTCTCGACTAGTTATCAAATTACCATCTGCACCAAAAGATGGCCCCAACTCAACAAGGCCCTCAACAATTACTCTTTTTCCAGCAACCTCAGTCTCAACTTTTTTTTCAGACAAGAACCATTCTTCAATCGGTCCAAATTCAGGTCTAGATAGTTTGTCAAAAAGAACTCTTGATGGATTTCTTAATTTATAAGCTTTCTTTGAGAATCCCTCATCTAAAAGAAGTGAATCGGAAGGATTAAAACCTAATGCAAGTATTGATCTAGTTTTAAGATTTTCGGGATTCCTCCAAAGTAAATAATTTAGATTAACGGGAGCAGTTTTTTCAACATCTTCTACTGCGAGAGCTTGAATTAATCTTCTTTTGGGGAATCCACTCATGCTTATAGAACTTTTTGATCTGGGACTTATCAAAACAAGATCAGCATCTAAAAGTTTATGAATAGTTACGCTCGTGTCAAATAAACCATCTCTAAAGCCTAATTGCATAAACATCAAAATCCCAGCAAAACTGATTCCAGCTATGGCAACTGCTAGCCTTAGTGGTTGCCTAGTTAATAACAACCAAGCTAATGGTATTTTTCTAAATTTTAAAAAAGAAAAACTCATTAGGGAATAAATTTTGCAATCACTTTCATTCCTGCATAGTTTTGAACGATATCTATAGAATCTTGATCTAGTTTTACTAGTACCTCGATAATTCGTGAATCAGCATCCCCTGTCGGATCAGTCGATAGAACTTTTCTTTGTTTTACCTGAGGACTAATCCTTATCACCTTTCCCTTAAGATTTTTTTGAAAACCTCCATTCTCACTACTCAATTCAACATTCTGAGAGATAAAAACTCTATCGATGTCAGATTCATAAACCTCTATCAAAGCTTCCATTTTTTGACTAGAACCAATATCCAAAATTCCTTCATTTTGAGGCCTTTCACCAACTCTTGCGTTTATTCCAAGGATAAAACCATCAATTGGACTCCTTAGTTTTGAATTATATAGATCTATCTTGATATTTTTTTGATCTCCGATAAGGTTTATTTTCTGTTTTTGCAATTTTAATAATTCATCTTTTCTCTGTGAAAACTCTACAAAAGAATATACATCTTTATTCAAAGCTAGCTCATACCTTTGAATTTGATCTTTCTTTAAGGTTATTTCTTCGTTAATAGTATTAATTAGATT
The DNA here is from genome assembly GCA_902518475.1 of uncultured Prochlorococcus sp. Taxonomy (GTDB): domain Bacteria; phylum Cyanobacteriota; class Cyanobacteriia; order PCC-6307; family Cyanobiaceae; genus Prochlorococcus_A. The sequence goes on from CABYGI010000001.1 coordinate 279,636, forward strand.
TTCATTTCTTTCAAGATCAGCAATTAATTTTTCTCCATTTTCAAAGATTGCGAGGATATCACCTTTTTTTACGAAATCACCTTCATTTACTAAAATTTCGACTATTCGGGGGGAAGAGCCAAACTGACTTATTGGCGCTGCCAATTGTCTAATCTCTCCCGAAGGAGAGAGTTGACCAAGTGCAGCAACAGCTGTAACAGGCGGTATAAAATCTGAAGTTACTTCCTTTTTAAATTTTGAACTAGATTTATTATTTCCAGAACATGAAATAACACCAAGAGATATTGGTGTAAATAATAAAAAATAAATAAATAAATTTTTTAATATTTTTAATTTCATTAAAAATCGAAGAGTACTGTTTTTATATATTTATTGACCCATTTTTCATCAAAATATTTTAAAAGAACCATGCTAGTCTTCTCATTTTTCATTTGTTGAACACAATAATTTTTTTGAAAATCTATTCTTTCTTGGATAATTTCTTCATTAAATTCCGGTTTAGCTCTCTTACTTAATTTAATCAAAATAGTGAGGTATTTATCCACAATTCTACAAAAATCATGTTTTTCAGATTTACTTTTTAAGGAAGCAAAAAATACATTATTAGAAAAAATACCCCCCCATTTAGGAATCTCTCTCAAAGAGGTAAAAGAACTTTTATCAACATCAGAAAGTAATTTTTCGTATTTCAAACCTTGGTTTTGTGATGCAGGGGACAAATCAACTATGGCAGCAGAAACAATATCATTTATTTTTACCAAATCCATCCCAAAAATTGGGATATCAAACTTTGGATCAGGGAAAAAAACGCAATGTAATATTTTAAGATTCTTTGAAAATTCTGCTACTTCAATATGTAACTTTCTAAAACCTTTTGCTTTATGAAATTCATTTTCAATATAAAGTTCTCTTCCTATTTCTTTAGATATTATGTTAGTTAAATTTGGATCCATTTTTATACTCTTAAGGTCCTCAAGCATGGATCTATGCTCCCTAATATTCTGTAATAGATCCAAAATAAGAGGGTCATTTAATTTTGTTTTAGTTAAAGATTCAGACAACAAGGTTAAAAAGTACCAAAATAGAATTTAATAAGAGAATCTAAATGAACGTAGGAGATGTTAAGTACCACACCCATTCAAGCAAAACTAGATGTGTGTTTGTGGATAATAAAGAATTGCCGCTAATAAGCATTGATATATGGTGCAAAGCAGGTTCTTCATTTGAGGAGGTTGATAAAAACGGCACTGCTCATTTTCTAGAACATATGATTTTTAAAGGAACTAATAAAATAATGCCAGGTGAGTTTGACCATAAAATTGAATCACTAGGCGGATTAAGTAACGCTTCAACAGGTTATGATGATGTACATTACCATGTCCTAGTTCCACCTAGTAACTTTAAAGAATCACTTGCTCTTTTGACAAATATTGTCGTTGCTCCAGATTTTAATCCAGATGAATTTATAAAAGAAAAAGGGGTAGTTCTTGATGAAATAAAACAACAAAATGATCAACCTGAAGAAAGACTATTTAATTATTTTTTGAAAAGGGTTTGGTTAAGTCCGAGTTATTCCCATTCAATTCTTGGAACTGAACATAGCATTAAAAACTTGGAAATAAATGACCTTGAGAAATTTCATAGTAAACATTACACCACCGAAAAAATTTGTATTGCAATTGCTGGGAATCTCTCTAAAGAAATTTATAAAATTTTTGAAAAAAGTGACCTATCTGGCATTAATAAAAGTCCAAATTTAATAAATTCAAAAAATAAACCTTCTTTAAAAATTAGGAAAGGCAGAGAGTCAGTTAAGTTTGATAACTTAGAGTTTTCGAGAATATTTATGGCTTGGTTTATCCCAAATCTAAATGTTCAAAAAAATATTATTGGACTAGAAATATTAGCATCAATACTCTCTGTGGGAAGAAACAGCAGATTAGTTAAAAATTTAAAAGAAGATAGAAATCTTGTTGAATCGATATATGTAGATGTAAATGCTGGAGAATTAGGCGGATTATTTATAATTGAAGCAAGTTGTGAGCCCAAAGATATTGATTTAGTAGAAAAGCTTATTAATAAAACGATCAATGAGATCTCAAATTCTAAAACTTTGACTTTGGATGAAATAAGAAAAGGGATAAATATTGTGAAAAGTAATTATATTTTTAATTTAGAGACATCTACACAACTTTCTTCATTCTTTGGGAATGAACTTCTTTGGGGGAGAAAATCTTCAATAAATAATTTAGAGAGTCATTTGAAATATTGGAATGACTTAGTTAACTTCAAAGAGATCACAGAATATATCCGTGGAGAGAAATTTATATTAGTTGCATCCCCTGGTAAATGTTAAAAAGATATTTTTTAAATAATAAAAAAAGAAATTTTTCAACTGCTTCAATTTGGATTAAAGGGGGTAGTGATATGGATAGTACTGGCAAAAAAGGGATAAACAAGATCCTTTGTTCATTACTTACTAGAGGATGTGAAGGTTATAACAATTTGACTCTCTCTAAATATGTTGAGTCCTATGGAGCAGAATTAAATCAAGAAATATTTGAAGATGGAATTTCAATAAGTATTAAATCCCTAAATGAACATTTCAGCAAATTATTCCCTTTATTGGACTTAATAATTAACAAGCCAATCCTCTCGGAAACTGAATTTAAAAAAGCAAAAAAATCTTCTATTGATCACATTAAAAAAGATAAAGAGAATCCATTCAATATCTGTTTTGAAAAATGGAAAAAAATTGTTTACTCAAATCATCCTTATGCTTTTAACACAATAGGCAATGCTAATGATATCTCAAAGATTACCTATGAAGATGTTTTGCTTGAGTTTAAAAATTTAAAAAATAGAGAAAAGTATTTAATTTCAAATAATCCCGAAATAAATGGAGAAAATTTTGCAACACTTGAAAAAATAATCTTAAAAGAGAAATCAGATCCTATAAATCATAATTTAAATACTACGAATAGATTTGATTATATTAATAATGATTCAAATCAAACAATAATAATGATGGGGGACCAAACTTGCTCGCGAAGAAGTAGTGATTATTTTCCTATTAAGGTTTTGGAGTCATATTTATCTTATGGAATGAGCGCTGCTTTATTTAAACTTTTTAGAGAAAAACATGGTATCACTTACGATTTAGGTGTTTATTATCCTATCAGGAGTGGAAATGCTCCATTTTTAATTTATTTATCCGTATCTAATGATCAAGCACTTTTTGCTTTTGAACTTTTAACAACCCTATGGAAAAATTTACTTTTAAATCCGTTGACTGATGCTGAAATATTTTTAGCAAAAGAAAAACTAAAAGGTTCTTTTTTATTAGGAAATCAATCATTAGATGAAATTTTACAGAGAAAGATACAGTTAGTTAGTTATGGTGTTTCACCAATTTCTGAGAAAGATTTAAATTCAAAAATAGAGGGAATTTCTTCCTTAGATATTTTGAAATTAACTAATAAGTATTTTTCAAAACCTTTTCTGAGTATTTCTGGAAATAAAAATATATGTTTAGAAATTTGTAATATATGGAAGAAAAACTTTTAGATTAGTTTTTCTCAATCTTATCAATATCTATTAAAAACGAACCTCTCCTAAACTTTACTTCAACAGTATTTGGAGATTTAATTGAAAGGATTTCGCCAATTTCATCAATTGCTACTAGATCAGGTGGTCTTAACATCGGCATATTATCTGAAGTTTTCAAGTAAGAGACTGGCGCAATCAACTTAACCTTATCGTTGATCTCAAATTTCATTTATAAATAAGATACATTAAAGTAGTATAAGCATAAAATTAGAGAAAATATCAACGAAATGCACTGATTCAGTCTAGAATCCTAGAATAGACTTTCTACAAATTAATGAATCAAAAATTTAAAACATTAATTTTATGGGCTTTACCTATACTTTTAGTAATTGCACTTTCCTACCAATTTTTATCTTCGAGCAACGTTGATTCGCTTAAATCTAACGGCACTACTGTTGCACCAAGAAATTCAGCGGTAGCAAGAGTCAGTTACGGCAGATTTTTAGATTACATTAATTCGGGAAGGGTTACTT
>CABYGI010000002.1 GCA_902518475.1 uncultured Prochlorococcus sp.
CAGTGCCAACTCTTGCAGCTACCTATGCTATTCATCAAGAATTTAAGAAACAATCTCTGAATATACCAATCATGAGTGCCTCTGGATTAAGCCAAGTAACTTGTCCATTAGCAATATCTTCTGGAGCCTCAGCAGTTGGCGTTGGATCTGTAGTTAATAAATTAGATGATTTAATATCAATGATTGCGGTTGTTAGGGGCTTAAAAGAATCTTTGAAAAATTCAATAATTGGAGAAAAAATTTTTTAGTATAGCAATATCCATTAGCTATTAGCTTGATGAACAACTATAAGCTTCAAGCTCCTTACGAACCAAATGGAGATCAACCAGAAGCTATTAAAAAATTAGTTAAAGGCGTAAATAATGGTAAACAGTTTCAGACTCTTTTAGGAGCTACTGGAACTGGTAAAACATTTACCATTGCAAATGTAATTCAACAAACAGGAAGACCAGCACTTGTTTTAGCTCATAACAAAACGTTGGCTGCACAACTATGTAATGAGTTAAGGGAATTTTTTCCAAAAAATGCTGTTGAGTACTTCATTTCTTACTACGATTATTATCAACCTGAAGCTTATGTGCCTGTAAGTGATACTTACATAGCCAAAACTGCTTCAATTAATGAAGAAATTGATATGCTTAGGCATTCTGCAACACGCTCATTATTTGAAAGAAAAGATGTAATTGTCGTAGCTTCAATAAGTTGTATTTATGGTCTTGGTATACCGAGTGAGTATTTAAAAGCTGCAGTTAAATTTGAAGTGGGAAAATCAATAAATCTGCGTTCTTCTTTGAGGTCTCTCGTTGAAAATCAATATACTAGAAATGATATTGAAATTACTAGAGGTAGATTCAGAATTAAAGGTGATGTTTTAGAAATCGGTCCAGCTTATGAGGATAGATTAATAAGAATTGAGTTATTTGGTGATGAAGTCGAGGCTATTAGATATGTAGACCCTACTACAGGAGAAATACTTGAAAGTTTGGAACAAGTTAGCGTTTACCCAGCGAAGCATTTTGTGACTCCAAAAGAAAGACTTGAGAGTGCAATAAGTGCAATTAGAAGTGAATTAAAAACTCAACTCGATAAATTTACATACGAAGGAAAATTATTAGAGGCTCAACGTTTAGAACAACGTACAAAATATGATTTAGAAATGCTTAAAGAGGTTGGTTATTGTAATGGAGTTGAGAATTATGCACGTCATTTATCAGGTAGAGAAGAAGGTTCACCGCCAGAATGCTTAATAGATTACTTTCCCAAAGATTGGTTGTTGGTAGTTGATGAGAGTCATGTAACATGTCCTCAACTACATGCGATGTACAATGGTGATCAATCTAGAAAAAAAGTTTTAATAGATCATGGTTTTAGATTGCCAAGTGCTGCAGATAATAGACCTTTAAAATGTGAAGAGTTTTGGGAAAAATCAAAACAGACATTATTTATAAGTGCAACTCCCGGTCAATGGGAATTAGATCAATGTGATGGTGAATTTATTGAGCAAGTTATAAGACCAACGGGGGTATTGGACCCGGTAATTGATGTAAGACCTAGTGAAGGCCAAATAGAAGATCTGTTATCTGAAATAAGAATTCGAGCTGAAAAGAATCAAAGAGTGCTTGTAACAACACTTACTAAGAGAATGGCTGAAGATCTAACTGATTTTTTATCTGAAAATAAAGTAAGAGTTAGATATTTGCATTCCGAAATCCATTCAATTGAAAGAATTGAAATTATTCAAGACCTTAGAATGGGCGAATATGATGTTTTGGTAGGAGTTAATTTATTAAGAGAGGGACTAGATCTGCCAGAAGTATCCTTAGTCGCCATTTTAGATGCTGATAAAGAAGGTTTTCTTAGGGCAGAAAGGTCATTGATTCAAACAATAGGAAGAGCCGCCAGACATGTTGAAGGTGTTGCTTTGCTTTATGCAGATAACTTCACAGATTCAATGAAAAGAGCAATATCTGAAACTGAAAGAAGAAGAACTATTCAAAAAAAATATAACCAAGTCAATGGTATTACTCCAAAACCTGCAGGTAAAAAAGTAGAAAATTCAATATTATCTTTTCTAGAACTTTCCAGAAAACTAGATGCTGGTGGTTTATCTAAAGATTTAATAAATATAGTTAATAACAAAACTGACGCAATTCTCAGTTCCAGCGAAAATCAATGTTTGCTCGAAGAATTGCCTGACTTAATAGAAAAGTTAGAAATTAAAATGAAAGAAGCTGCAAAAGAGTTAAATTTTGAAGAAGCAGCAAATTTGAGAGATAGAATCAAAAAATTAAGACAAAAATTGGCAAGAAATAATTAAAAAGAAATTATTTTTCTAATTCGAAATGATTATGAATCGCATTAACTGCTTTGTAACAATCTTTTTCTAAGACAATACATGAAGTCCTAATTTCACTAGTAGCAATCATTTCGATATTAATATTTTGGTCAGCCAATGCTCTAAATATTTTTCCAGCCGTCCCAACCTTAAATGCCATTCCCGCTCCTACAGTACTTACTTTGGCTATAGCAGGGCCATCTTCAATGTATGATCCGGGTAATTTTTTTGTTAAGGCCTCAAAAACTAAGTTAGCTTTTTCTCTATCTTGTTTATTCATTGTAAGACTAATATCCTTAGTTTTTAAAGAGGAAATTCTTTCAGACTGAACAATAGTATCGATAAGTAAATTATTTTCAGCTAATGCTAAACATATCGATGCTGCTACACCTGGACGATCAGGTAGTTTTCGAAAACTTACCTGAACTTGGTTTTTATCTAATGCAATTCCTCTAACTTCAGGTTGATCTTGTTTTTCATTGATTGGATTAACAAATATTTGTGTATCGGATAACTTAAATTTCTCAGCAACAAATCTAATAGCTTTTGGTATATTATTAATTTCAATTACACAGCTGACTTTAATTTCACTAGTAGCTATTAACCTAACATTTATATTCGCTTGAGATAAAGTATCAAATAAATCAGCTGAAACACTTGGTCTGCCCATAATGCCTGCTCCTTGAATACTTAATTTTGTCATGTTGGTTTTTAAGTTAAATTCTCCCCCTAATTGACTAGTAATAAGTTCACATTGTTCTGCTGTCTTTTTAACTTCTAATTCACTAACAGTAAATGTAATATCGTTTTTATTTCCATCATTTGTCGCTTGTATAATTAAATCTACGTTAATACTTGCTTCTGAAAGTTTTTCAAATATTTGCGCAGCAATCCCAGGCCTATCAGGAATATTTGAGAGACTGAATACTGCTTGGTTTTCTAATACTTCAAGACTATTGACTGTTTTTGTTAATTCTAAGCTTCCTCTTTTTAGCGGGAGAGGTTGGATTTGACTTTCTAGGAGAGTCCCCCTGGAGTCACTTTGGCTTGATTTGACACACAATTTAATTCCATAATTGCGAGCAATTTCTACTGCTCTTGGATGCAGAACTGAAGCGCCAACGCTTGCAAGTTCAAGCATTTCCTCGCAGCTAATTTCATCTAAGAGTTTTGCATTAGGAACAATCCTTGGATCAGTACTAAGAACCCCTGGAACGTCTGTATAAATTTCGCAAGTCTCAGCTCCTAAAGCTGTTGATAAAGCTACCGCGGAAGTATCTGAACCACCTCTACCCAAAGTTGTAATTTCCATTGAACCCGTATGGCTTAATGTTGTCCCTTGAAATCCAGCCACGACAACTACAAAACCCTGATTTAAATAATTTTGGATCCTTTCTGTTTTAATATCCAAAATTCTCGCTTTTCCATGAATTGATTCAGTAATAATTCCAACCTGGCTACCAGTCATTGAAATTGCAGGTATTCCATATTCGTTTAATGCCATTGAGAGAAGAGCTATGGTTACTTGCTCTCCAGTTGAGAGAAGCATATCCAATTCTCTTCGATTAGGATTCTTACTAATTGATTCCGCTAAACAATTTAAATCATCTGTAGTTTGCCCCATCGCAGAGACAACTACTACAATTTCATTCCCTGCTTCTTTACTGTGACAAATGCTATTTGCAATATTTTGAATTTTTTTAATATCACCGACAGAAGTACCGCCAAATTTTTTTACTAGTAAAGCCATACTTAAATCATAATGTAAATTCTTAAGCTTATAATTTGGTTAACTTAAATTAATTAATTTCTCTGTAAAAACATTTATAGGATTATTACCTTGTTTTAGTAATGATTCAATATCTAGCAAGCTACTCATTAAATTAATTAAATATTCTTGAGATACATTTTTGACTTTTCTGCGAATAAAAAAAATTCTTTTTGGATTAGAAATGCCTGCAAGATTACAAATCTTTTCTGAATTATCGTTATCAGAATTAACTGCTAGTTTTATAATGGTATGTATTCTTATTTGACTAATTAAACCGGCATTTAGCCTTAAAGCAGGTTCTCCTTTCTGTAAAGAATAATTTATTTCAATGAGGCTTTCATTAATATTTTTTTGTAATAGAAGATCAATTATTTTGAAAATATTGGATTGATGATCACTAAATATTTTTTTTACATCAATACTTTTAAGAAAAAGTTGTGAATTCGAATCACTTGATACTGCAGAGAGGTATGTTTTAGCTTTGGCTAATTCATTTATTAGTTTAAAGCTATCATTACCAACTGAATCAATAATTAATTCAGCTGCATTTTTATCAATTTTGATATTCATTTCATTTGCTGCATCTTCTAAAAATCTTTTTTGTCCCTCATAGTCCCAGATTTCTGGTAAAGAAAATGATTTTTCTTTGGCTAAATTATTCTTGATAAGTTTTTGTAAAAATTTAGTACTCTTTAGTCTTGAATCTGGTTTTTTTGTATTTTGCAAAATGAAATAAGTATTTTGAGGAATATTGTCATGAATTTTTTCAAATTTAGTTCTTAGATCTTCATTTTTGGCAGTAAAAATGGGATTGTTTTTTAATGTCACTATTCTGTATCCATCTCCAAATGGAGGTGTAAGAACTTCATCAAAAGCTTTATTGACTTGCTCATCATCATCGCCATTTAAATTAGTTACGTTTATTTCTTTCCATTCTTTAGATACTTCTTTATCAATTAATTTTTGGATAAATGTATTTTGAGCATTTAGATCATTACCCCATAATATTTGTATTGGCATAATAGCTCAATAAAAACCATATATTAACTATGATTACTTCTAACACAAATTAAATTTAATGGTAATAGATCATCCAATTTTTTTGGAAAGCATCAGATTCATAAGATCTCACTTAGAAGCTAATGATTTAAATTATTTGGAAAAAAAAGTTTTAGAGAGATTAGTTCATGCTTCAGGAGATTTTACAGTTCAAAATCTTGTAAATTTTAGTGAAGGTGCCTGCGAAAAAGGTATTCAGGCACTTAAAAATGGTGCTCCTATTTTAACTGATACCGATATGGCTGCAGCAGCAATAAAATCCATGGCAGAAAATACCACTAGGAATAAAGTATTTAGCGCTAGAATGTGGTTTGGAAAAAATAATCAGAAAAACTTAACTAAAACTGCATATGGCTTAACTGAAGGTTGGAAGGAGTTATCCGCTATAAATTCTGGAAGCAAATCACCTATTATAGTTATTGGCAGTTCGCCTACAGCGTTAACTTATTTAATTGATATTTTAGAAAATGCGAAAGATTTACCTAGTTTAATTATCGGAATGCCTGTTGGATTTGTTGGAGTAGAGAAGAGCAAAAAAAAACTGATTTCCACTGATCTTCCTAGAATTGTTTTGAATTCAACTAGAGGAGGTGCTGCCATGGCAGCCGCTGCGGTTAACGCCTTATTGAGAGAAACTATTTAAAAAGTATTTATTTTATAAAAATGTCAAAAATCTAATTTATATCATAATTTAATTTGTTATTTTCCTCTAGAGTATTTAAAACTGATTTTGCTTTTTCTATAACTTCTTTTGGAACTCCTGCTAGTTTAGCTGCTTCTATGCCATAGCTTTTGTTTGAGCCCCCTTTAACAATCCTGTGGCTAAAAATTAGCTGTTCGTCATTTTGTTCTACTAAAACTTGAAAATTTTGTATATTATTATTTGAATTTTTTAAATAATTCAGCTCATGATAGTGCGTTGCAAAAATAGTATTACATTGAATTATTTTTGCAAGATATTCACTTACTGACCAAGCTATTGAAAGTCCATCAAAAGTAGATGTCCCTCTACCTATCTCATCAAGCAAAACTAGTGAGTTAGAAGTTGCCTGATTTAGAATTGATGCAGTTTCAGACATTTCCACCATAAATGTTGATTGTCCAGAGGATTGATCATCAACCGCCCCAATTCTTGTAAAAATCCTATCTGCAATCTTAATTTCAGCATTATTCGCAGGAACAAAGCTACCAATTTGTGCGAGAATTTGTATTAAACCAAGTTGTCTTATAAAGCAACTTTTTCCGCTTGCATTGGGACCGGTTAATATAATTAATTTTTGATTATCCTCAAAAGAGATATCGTTTGCGACAAACTTTTTATCATTTAATAATTGCTCTACAATTGGATTTCTTCCTGCGATAATTCTTGTACTATTTTTTGTTGTTGAATCATTTATTGGTATTAATGAAGGTTTTATAAAATTGTTTTCTACTGAAGTAATTGATAAACCAAGCAATGCATCAAGAGATGCTATCGATTTTGCGATTGATCTTATTTGTTTTGTTTTTTCAGCAACTATATTTCTTAATTCACAGAAAATTTCATATTCTCTTGATGAAGCTCTACTTTTTATTTGAAAAATCTTATTTTCTTTATTTTTAATTTCTGAAGTGATATACCTTTCTTCATTAGTAAGTGTTTGCCTTTTGATCCAATGTTGTGGAGCTAAATTAACTTTTGATTTATTTATAGAAATGTAGTAACCAAAATTTTTATGAAATTGAATTTTTAGGTTTGAAATTTTGCTAATTTTCCTTTCTTTTAATTCCTCTTTATTTAGCCATTCAGAGTAATCATCCATTAAATTACGTAAACCATCTAATATATTGTCAACACCATCGTGGATCATGCCTCCTTCACTAATATTTAGAGGAGGATTTTCTATTAGTTTAAAACTTATAGAATCAGCTAATTCTAAGAGTCCTTCATCAATATTTTTTAATTGATGAGCCCATTCTGGGAGATCATATTTAAATAATTCAATGATGGATTTTAGTCTAGGCAATTTTTTTAAACCTTCAGCTATTGCAATTAAGTCCCTGGGACTTGCATGACCTGCACATGCTCTACCTGCAAGTCTTTCTAAATCACCCATTGCTCTAAGTAAATTTTGGGTATCTTTACGTAATTGTTTAGATTCAATAAAGTTTGTAATTATATTTTGTCTTTTATAAATTTCATTAACGTTTAATAGTGGTGAATCTATCCATCTTCTTAAACATCTTGCACCCATGCAAGTATAAGTTCTATCAACACTCCATAGTAGCGAACCTACATAATTGTTTTCTCTTTGTGTATTTTTGATTTCTAAGTTTTTTTGAGATTGATAATCAATAATTAAATTGTTATGACCAAATTGAATTTGTGGAAAGTCTAATGAGATTTTTACAGAAGAATCTTTATCTAAATTTGAAGGATTAATTTTTTCTAGATAATTTAATAAACCCCCAAGTGATCTAGTCGCATTGTTTAAATTTTTAAGTCCTATTCCTTCAAGGTTTGCAATTTGGAAATAATTTTTTATTAGATATTTTGCTTCATTAATTCCAAAATTAGTCTCTTGAGAAACAGTATATGTAATTTGACTATTTGCTTTAATTAATAAGTTTCTTACAGCATTGCTTCCTACAATGATTTCTGAAGAATCTAATTTAATAATTTCATCAAATAGTTTTGACAGGGATTGACCTTCTAAAGTTATTAATTCTCCTGTGCTTACATCAGCTTTTGATATACCCCATTCATAAGATTCGTCTGAGTTTTCTTCTGATAAGTAAATAGCAGTAATCCAATTATTTTTCTTTGCTATCAACATCCCCTCTTCAATTACAGTTCCAGGAGTGATTATTCTTGTTATTCCTCTTTTAATTGGAGTCCCATAATTTCCAGAACTTTTTTCTAATTGGTCGCATATAACCACAGAATAATTTTTTTTAATTAAATCAGCACAGTACCTCTCCATTGCATGATAAGGAACTCCTGCCATGGGGATCTTACCAAGCTCTTTGCCAGCATCTTTACTGGTAAGGGTTATTTCTAAAAGGTTTGATATTAATACAGCGTCCTCAAAAAAACATTCAAAAAAATCTCCTAATCTATAAAGTAATAACCTATCTTTATTTTCCTCTTTTAGAGTTACATAATGCTTCATTACAGGAGTTAATTTCTGTTTTGAAACTGTTTTATAACTATAGGATTCCTCATTTATGCATAGATTTTTGTTTTTTGAAATTAAATCAGTTTTGAATTTATTTATTAAATTAGTTGAATTTTTTCTTTGTCTAGGTCTTTTTTTTGATTCTTTTTTTAAATCTTCCCAAGATAAATCTTCTGGAATATTTGTTATTTCTTTTTGCTCATTATTCTCATTACCTATCGCAAATAAATTCTTTTGAATTATCGTATCTTCTTGCATACTTTTTTAATTCCTAAATAGATATTAGGTAAAAAATTTTTTTTTGCATTTAAAGTGGCTAAAGTATGTAAATTTTCTCTAAAAATTATCATTTTCATGAGATTATATTATTTATAATAATTTTAAACTTAAGACTAAATTATGCAGGCTGTTAACTTTTTCTTCGTAAATGCTCTATTATTTGCTTCTCTAATTGCGGTAGTTGGAGTACCCGTTTTATATGTAACTCAACCTTCTACTGAGGAAGGACAGCGAGAAAGTAGAAGAAAAATTTATTCTATTGCTGCTGTTTGGGTTGTTTTGGTTTTTGTTACAGGGATAGTTTCTTCATTAGTTTGAACTTAATACCTTTTCGTGAGAGTCTATTAATATATCGAATTATAATTTAATGGCTATTTTTGAGGGTTCTTTTACTGGTGCATCTAATTTAAAAGTTGGGATTGTAATAGCAAGATTTAATGATTTAATTACAAATAAAATTCTATCTGGTTGTCTTGATTGTTTAAAGAGACATGGATTAGATACTTCTGAATTAAGCAATCAAGTAGATATAGTGTGGGTGCCTGGTTCATTCGAATTACCAATCGCAGCTAAAACTCTCATGAAAAAAAAGAGGTATGACGTTGTAATTGCTCTTGGGGCTGTAATACGTGGTGAAACTTCACATTATGATGTAGTTGTATCTGAGGCAAGTAAAGGTATTTCACAAGTTTCTAATGAGAATAATGTTCCAATAATTTTTGGAGTTTTAACTACTGACACCATGCAGCAGGCTTTAGAAAGAGCAGGGATTAAAAATAATCTTGGTTGGAATTATGCTTTACAAGCAATTGAGATGGGATCTTTAATTAAAAATTTAAATTAATTGAAAAAAATTAATTATTTCTATCATTGATCCCTTCTTTGAGATAAAATAATAGTTACCTGCGGATGTAGCTCAGTGGTAGAGCATCTCCTTGCCAAGGAGAATGTCGAGAGTTCGAATCTCTTCATCCGCTTTTAATGTTTGAACCTTTTAAAATATTTTTAAAAAATTTTTGTAATGACAAGAGTAATTTCTATTGAGGATTTAAGAGTTTTATTTACTAAACCATATGGTGCTGATGCGCCAACTAAAGAAAAATGGTCTGAATTTTATAATGAGAATGTTCTTTTTGTAGATCCTACGCAGGAAACAGAGGGATTAGATTGTTATATCAAAGCTCAAGAGAAGCTTGTTAAAAGATGTGATGATGTTTTTTTAGAAACTCATGCAATCTCTATTAGTGAAAATTGTGGTTTCGTTGAATGGACAATGGGTTTAACAATTATGGGTAAAGAATTTATTTATCCTGGAACTACTCGTTTAATATTTGGTGAAAATGGATTAATAAAAGAGCATAGAGATTATTTTGATTTTTGTGGGCCAACTTTTGGACCTGTTCCTATTTTAGGTCCATTTATAAGATGGCTTTATAGTAAATTTGTTTCTTGATTTTGTCTTTCTTTAGAAACAGACTGCTTTATATTTCACGAATTAATAAATTTTGAGAAGAAACTTCTTCAAAATTAAATTGTGAATAAAAGAATTTTTTATTTGTAGTCATTAGATATACTTTTTTTGTATTTTTAATTTTTTTAGAAGATAAAAGTTTTTTTACAATTAAAGTACCAAAACCTTTGCCTTGGTGATTATGATCTATAACAACATCCCAAAGCACTCCGCGGTAAATTCCATCGGTTAAAGCTCTACCAAAACCAACTATTTCCTTACCAACCCAAAGACTTATTACGACATCACTGTTAGCAAGACATTTTTTAAGATCAATAATTGTTCTATTTTTTGCCCAGAAAGCATTGTTATCAAGTAATTTTTGTAGTTTAATTAATCCATTTGTCGGTTTAAGATTAGGACCCAATCCAAAAATCCTTAACCCTAAAGCTCCATGGGCATGTTTGATTAAAGATATTTCTTTCATTTAAAAAAATTTTTGAAAAGTGATTTCAGTTAGGTTATTTTTTAACTTCAATCTAAATACCTTAATCGAAAGTTTCTATAAAATAAAGAGATAATAGTTTTCTTCATTCTGTTGTAACGCACTAATTTATAATGTTTGTAATAGGATGAATTTTTTGAAGGACTTTGACTTATGCTAAAACTTTTGTTGGGAGATCCGAATACACGAAAGTTAAAGCGCTATCAACCAATAGTGGGCGAGATAAATTTTTTAGAGGAAGAAATTTCTCAATTAAGTGATGATGAGTTAAGAAAAGAAACACAAAATCTTAAATCAAATATTTCATCAGAATTAGATTTAAGAAAACAAAAAGAACTTTTAGACGAATTTCTGCCTAAAGCCTTTGCAATCGTTAGAGAAGCAAGTAAACGTGTTCTTGATATGAGACATTTTGATGTTCAGTTAATAGGTGGAATGGTTTTACATGAGCGTCAAATTGCTGAGATGAAGACTGGAGAGGGGAAAACTCTTGTCGCAACATTACCTTGTTATTTAAATGCTCTGACTGGGAAAGGTGTTCATGTCGTTACTGTAAATGATTATTTAGCTAGAAGAGATGCAGAGTGGATGGGACAAGTTCACCGTTTTTTAGGATTATCAGTTGGTTTAATTCAGCAAGACATGAACCCTGTTGAGAGGAAGAAAAATTATGATTGTGATATAACTTATGCCACAAATTCCGAATTAGGATTTGATTATTTAAGAGATAACATGGCTACCGACATTAATGAGGTGGTTCAAAGAAAATTCAGTTACTGTGTTATTGATGAGGTTGATTCAATACTAATTGATGAAGCAAGAACGCCTCTAATTATCTCTGGCCAAGTTGAAAGACCGCAAGAAAAATATCAAAAAGCTGCAGAATTAGCTTTGGCATTAGTCAAAGCAAAAGAATTAAGTAAAGATGGTATCGATCCAGAAGGGGATTATGAAGTTGATGAAAAACAGAGAAGTTGTATATTAACTGATCAGGGTTTTGCTAAATGTGAAGAGTATTTGGGAGTTAATGACTTATATAATCCTCAAGATCCTTGGGCGCTTTATATAACAAATGCTTTAAAAGCCAAAGAATTATTTATTAAAGATGTTAATTATATTATCAAGGATGATGAGGCTGTCATAGTGGATGAATTTACAGGTAGGATAATGCCAGGAAGGCGTTGGAGTGATGGACAACATCAGGCTATAGAAGCTAAAGAGAGACTTAAAATTCAGCCTGAGACTCAAACATTAGCATCCATAACTTATCAGAATTTTTTCCTCTTATATCCTGGATTAGCAGGAATGACTGGAACTGCAAAAACTGAGGAGGTTGAATTTGAAAAAACTTACAAATTAGAATCTACAGTTATACCGACAAATCAAATCAGAAAGAGACAAGATTGGCCTGATCAAGTATTTAAAACAGAGATTGGTAAATGGAAAGCAGTTGCTAATGAAATTGCACAAATCTATAGAGATGGTAGACCTGTTTTAGTTGGTACAACAAGTGTTGAAAAAAGTGAATTATTAAGTTCACTTTTATCTGAAGAAGAAATCCCACACAATTTGTTAAATGCTAAGCCAGAAAACGTTGAACGTGAGGCAGAAATTGTTGCTCAGGCAGGAAGAGCAGGTGCAGTTACGATTGCAACTAATATGGCTGGAAGGGGAACAGATATAATTCTTGGTGGTAACAGTGACTATATGGCAAGGCTTAAATTAAAAGAAATATTAATTCCTTTGTTAGTAAAGCCTGATAATGAGCATAAGCCACCAATCCCTAAACAAAGAAATTCAAAACCTAAGGGCGGTTTTTCTAAAAAAGCTGGTTCAAATTTAAAAAATATTTCAAGTTCCTCAACTAGTCTTTTTCCTTGCAAGCTTGATGAAGAAATTGAAAAGAAACTCTCTCATTTATCTGAAGAACTTGTGAAAAATTGGGGAGATAGACAACTTTCTGTTTTGGATCTTGATGACAAGATAGCTACAGCCGCAGAAAAAGCACCAACTGAAGATAACTTGATAAAGCTTCTGAGAGAATCTTTGTCTGATGTTAAAAAAGAATATGAAAAAGTTTTGATTCATGAAGAAGAAAAAGTAAGAGATGCTGGCGGTTTACATGTCATTGGTACTGAGAGACATGAATCAAGAAGAGTTGATAATCAACTTAGAGGAAGAGCAGGAAGACAGGGTGATCTTGGAAGTACAAGATTCTTTTTATCTTTAGAAGATAATTTATTAAGGATTTTTGGAGGTGATAGAGTAGCAAATCTTATGAATGCATTTAGGGTTGACGAAGATATGCCAATTGAATCAGGAATGCTTACTAGGTCTCTAGAAAGTGCTCAAAAGAAAGTTGAGACATACTATTACGATATTAGAAAACAAGTTTTTGAATACGACGAGGTAATGAATAATCAAAGAAAAGCAGTTTATGGCGAAAGAATAAGAGTATTGCAAGGAACTGATTTGAAGAAACAAGTAATAGGATATGGAGAAAGAACAATGAGTGAAATTGTAGAGGCTTATATTAATCCTGATCTTCCACCTGAAGAATGGAATATTGATCAATTAATTTCTAAAGTCAAAGAATTCATATATTTATTAGATGATCTTAAAGTTGAAGATGTCAATTTACTCTCAGTGGAAGAATTAAAAAACTATTTGCAAGAGCAGTTGCGAATAGCTTATGACTTGAAAGAATCACAAATTGAGAAGATACGTCCAGGATTAATGCGAGAAGCTGAGAGATTTTTTATATTGCAGCAAATAGATAACTTATGGCGAGAACATCTTCAGTCAATGGATTCTTTAAGGGAATCAGTCGGATTGAGAGGTTATGGCCAAAAAGATCCTTTGATAGAATATAAAAATGAAGGATATGATATGTTTCTTGAAATGATGACCAATATGAGGAGGAATGTTATTTATTCAATGTTTATGTTTCAACCTAAAACTAACGTTAATGAAAATAAAACCTAATCATCTCCGAGGAATTCAATTATTTCTTTGTCCTTAAGATTTTGAGAATCACCTAGCTGAGATATATCAACTGACTCTGAATTAACTAAACATTGAAGGGTTTTTTGTAACTTAAGAATTTCATTTTCAAGTAAATCTATTCTATCCATTAAATTTTTTATCACATTAGCTTCTGCATCTGGCAAAGCAGAGTGAGCTAATGGATTTACTTTGACACCACTTTGATGTACGACTCTGCCGGGAACTCCAACCACTGTACTATTTCCTTCTACATTACGAACAACTACTGAACCCGCACCAATACGTGTATTAGATCCTACTATTATGGATCCAAGAACTTTTGCACCTGCTCCAACTACAACATTTTCCATTAAGGTAGGGTGCCTTTTCCCATGGCTTTTACCAGTACCACCTAATGTAACTCCTTGATATAGCAGACAATTATTTCCTATTTCAGCTGTTTCTCCAATTACAACTCCCATTCCATGATCTATGAAAACCCGTTTACCAATTTTGGCTCCAGGATGTATTTCAATGCCTGTTAGTAGCCTATTGGTATGACTTAATAAGCGGGGAATTAAAGGAATCTTCAGTTGCCATAATTTATGCGTAAATCTATGTATAACTATTGATTGAAATCCAGGGTAGCAAAGAAATATTTCCATTATTCCTCTAGCCGCAGGATCTCTTTCTCTTATGATTTCTATATCTGATTTAAAAGTTTTTAGCATCTTGTTCTAGTTAATAACTCCTATTTCTTTTTTTAAGTGATTTATTGTTTCGACGCTTAAGTAATTTTTAGCACATATTATTTGGGGTAATCTCATCAACTGAGAACGATTTTTTAATAATGTGTTTTCTACAACTGATAAACTAGGCCCATCACATACTATATGGTTCGAAGCCTTTAAAAGTGAAAGTAATCTACTGTTATTGTCTGAGATCGCTGTCATAAGCATTAATTCACTACCTCTCATGCTGTGTATAATAACTTCTGCTGCTCTTAATAAACCGGGGCTTATGCTAACAATACCTACACAACTTCCAGCATTTAATTCCTTGAGGATTTTTAATTCCTTTTGAAAGTCACTCAAGTCAACTGCAATAGCGCGCACTCTATGTTGCTTAGCAACTTTTTCTAAAGGCTGTAAAAAATATCTGCTTGTGACAATCGTACCACTGTTCGAATTACTCAAAACTTTTTCTAATTCTTCCATAGGTACAACTTCTACTGGTACATTAACTGTTGTAGAAAGGTCTTCTGCTATTAACATAGAAGCGCCAATATCCTCTCTAGGAGTACTGACTATAATTCTTGCTCCACACTTAATACGCCAATCAATTTCATTAGTCAATATATCTCTCGTTTCTTGTAAAGTGCACCCAAGATTTATCAATCTGTCAATAGCCTTACTTGCTTCTTGATCTGGTGGTTTACTTATTTTAACTCTCGAATAAATTGATTTTTTCAAATCCCTTTTAGTAAGATTATCTCTTACATAAATACCTGAGCCAGCTATTGCTTCAACAACTCCATCTATTTCTAGTTGTCTATATACCTTGCTTATAGTATTCCTATGGAGTCCAGTTTGCATCGCAAGTTGTCTTGTACTGGGAAGTCTGTGTCCAGGAGGATAATGTCTTGCTGCGATTGCAAAACAAATTTGATTATATAGCTGAGTAGATGCAGGGATATCACTTTCTTGTTGAATATGGAATCTCACTTTATAAATACCCGAACTAATTTATATTTGATAATAATGACACTTTAACATTCGCTATATTTTTTGATAACAATTTTTCACCCATCATCTTTTTTAATGAGAGGAGTTTTTCGAGGGCTTAAAAACATAATCATATTTCTCCCTTCTCTTTTTGGTTTTTGTTGAACTTCTGATTGCTCTTCTAAATCATTAGCCATTCTTAGAAGAAGTGTTTCAGCTAAATTTGAGTGTTGAATCTCTCGACCCCTGAAAATCACAGTACATTTTACTTTGTCTCCCGATTTTAAAAATTTAGTAGCTTGTCCTATGCGAACATCATAATCATGCTTGTCAATTTTGTACCTCATTTTTACTTCTTTAACTTCTGTTTGATGAGATTTTTTCCTAGCTTCTTTAGCTTTTTTTTCTTGTTCAAATTTATATTTTCCATAGTCCATTATTCTACAAACAGGAGGATTTGCTTTTTCGCTAACCAAAACTAAATCCAGTTCTCTTTGAGATGCTATTTCTAATGCTTTTAATCTATCTATGACGCCTAATTGTTTTCCATCTGAATCAACGACTCTCAATTGAGGGTATTTTATTCTTTCATTTATATTTGGTAGCTCTCTAACGGGAGCGCGGCGGTCAAAGCGAGGGCGTGGGGGCATTCAGTTAATTAAAAAATTGATGGGATGATAAACAAAATCTATTTTTATAAAGTTAGCTTAAAAAAGACTCTATTTTAATTATTGCATCTTTTAGCAGGTTTTTGTTATTAAGCCAGAGTGGATTATTTTTATTACGAAACCAAGTTTTTTGTCTTTTGGCAAATTGGGTTGTTTTGGTCGCAGTTAACTCAATCGCTTTGTCAATAGTTAAATTGTTATTTAAAACATCCCTAGCTTCTCGATAACCAATTGTTTTGAGTATCGGTAAATCAAATCCGTACTTAGAGATCAGGTGGTTCGTCTCCTCCATAATTCCAGATAAAAACATATTTTTTGTTCTTTGTAAAATTCTTTCTTTTAAATTATCTCTATCTAATCCAAGCTCTAGTATTTTCCAATCAGGCGGTTTTTGAACTTTTAAAGTTGAAAAAGGTTTACCTGTTACGTAGAAGACTTCTAAAGCTCTTATTGTTCTAATGTGATCAGCACAATTAATTTTTTTAGTTGATAATGGATCACAATTATTTAACAGATCCCAACATTTTTTTTGACCAAGTTTTTCTAATTGTCTTCTTAAATTATTTTGAGGTGGGACATCTGGTACAAAAAATCCTTTCGTTATTGAGTTCATATATAATCCACTCCCTCCAACAAGAAAAGGTAAATTTTTTTGTCTAATTTCTCTTTTTATTGATTTTTGAGCAATTTCTTGAAATTGTCTTACATTAATAGGATTGATTGGCTCTTCAATATCTATTAAAAAATGCTTTATTTTTTTTTGTTGGTTTTTAGTTGGCTTGGCTGTTCCAATATCCATAAACTTATAAATTTGCCTTGAATCGATATTATGTATTCGTGTTTTAAAGTATTCTGCAATTTCAATAGCTAAATCTGTTTTACCACTTGCAGTAGGCCCAACTAAAATTACTACATGAGGTGGATATGAAGACATATGAATTTCTGAAGAAAAAAAAATTAGCTATATAATTAAAGTGGTTAAATTTTTCATTAACTTTGAGCCTTTATCTTATTGCGATGTTAGGTTTAATGAAATACCTTTTAAAAATAAAATTTTAAAAGTTTAATATTTTTTTTATATTAAATGAGTGAGGACAAAAGATCTAATAAAATCTCAAATGATTATGGCGCGGAACAGATTCAGGTTTTAGAAGGGTTAGAACCAGTACGTAAACGCCCTGGAATGTATATAGGCTCTACAGGGCCTAGAGGTTTACATCATTTAGTATATGAAGTAGTTGATAACTCCGTTGATGAAGCACTTGCAGGACATTGTGATCACATAGAAATAGTTCTTCGATCAGATGGTTCTGCTTTAATTTCTGATAATGGACGAGGTATTCCAACAGACATTCATCCAAGAACAGGGAAAAGCGCCTTAGAAACAGTACTAACTGTTCTTCATGCAGGAGGTAAATTTGGAAGTGGTGGTTATAAAGTTTCAGGGGGCTTGCATGGAGTTGGAATATCTGTAGTTAATGCTCTTAGCGAATGGGTTAATGTTACTGTTTTTAGGGATGGTAGTGAATTTAATCAAAGATTTGAAAAGGGTGTATCGAAGGGCGAATTGCAAACTCAAAAGCAGACTGGCAAACCAACTAAGAAAGGAACCACTATTTGTTTTAAACCTGACAAAACTATTTTTTCTGGAGGAATTGAATTTGAATATGCTCTTCTTTCATCTAGGTTAAGAGAATTAGCTTATCTTAATGGAGGAGTAAAAATTGTTTTTAGAGATGAGAGAAATCAATTATCAGATGGTTCTTTTAAAGAAGAAATTTATTTGTATGAAGGAGGGATTAAAGAATATGTTGGATACATGAATTCTGAAAAAGAGTCAATCCATCCTGAAATAATTTATGTTGACTCGCAGAAAGAAAATGTATATGTAGAAGCAGCTTTGCAATGGTGTTCAGATGTATATTCGGATAATATTTTAGGATTTGCAAATAATATTAGAACTATAGATGGGGGGACTCATATAGAAGGGCTAAAAACAGTTCTGACAAGAACCTTCAATAATCTTGCAAAAAAGAGAGGCAAAAGAAAAGATATTGAAAAAAATTTAGCTGGCGAAAATATTAGAGAGGGCTTGACTGTAGTTTTATCAGTAAAAGTTCCAGATCCTGAATTTGAAGGACAAACAAAAACAAAATTGGGAAATACCGAAGTAAGGGGAATTGTTGATTCTCTGGTTGGGGAGGCTCTAACAAAATATATGGAATTCAATCCTGGGATTTTGGATTTGATTCTTGAAAAAGCAATTCAATCATTTAATGCAGCAGAAGCTGCGAGAAGGGCTAGAGATTTAGTAAGAAGAAAAAGTGTTCTAGAAAGTTCTACCTTACCTGGTAAATTAGCGGACTGTAGTTCTAGAGATCCCTCAGAATCAGAAATTTATATAGTTGAAGGAGATTCAGCGGGAGGTTCCGCAAAACAAGGTCGAGACAGGAACTTTCAGGCTATTTTGCCTCTTAGGGGTAAAATTCTTAATATTGAAAAAACTGATGATACTAAAATATATAAAAATACAGAAATACAGTCATTAATAACAGCTCTCGGATTAGGAATAAAAGGAGAGGAGTTCGACGTCAGTTCATTAAGATATCATAGAGTTGTAATTATGACTGATGCTGATGTAGATGGTGCTCATATAAGAACTTTATTATTGACATTTTTTTACAGATATCAAAGAGAACTTGTTGAGAAAGGATTTATATATATTGCTTGCCCCCCTTTGTATAAAGTTGAAAGAGGTAAGAATCATAATTACTGTTATAACGAGAATCAATTAAAGGATACAATTGCAGGTTTTGGAGAAAATGCAAATTACAATATCCAAAGATTTAAGGGATTAGGTGAGATGATGCCCAAACAATTATGGGATACAACTATGAATCCTCAAACGAGGATGATGAAAAGAGTTGAGATTGAAGATGCACTTGAGGCTGATAGAATTTTCAATATATTAATGGGAGATAAAGTTGCACCAAGAAGAGAATTTATTGAAACTCATAGTAGCAACTTAGATATAGCAACTTTAGATATATGATTAATAATCTTCTAAAGAATTTTTGCTTAATTACTTTTGCATTAATTGCTCCAATTACATTACCTGCTGGTGGGATTCAGAAAAGTTTAAATCAATATAGTTCCTCTAAAAATACAAATGAAATTATATTGAATTCCAATACTTCTCTTTATTCTTCTCCTGAAATTCATGCCAAGGAATTAATAGTTCTTGACATAGGAACAACTTTGTTAGTATTACGTAATTGGAAAGTCAGTAAAAGTGAAACTTGGGTTAGGGTTGAATTAGCTTCTAATAAATTTTTAACTGATCCTAATCAGATTTTAAAAGGCTGGATAAAAATGTAAATTTTGGATTTTAGTTCAATTGGTATAATTTTAATTGGTAGTACTATTGGATTAATACTAAGAATATTCATACAAAATATTTTTAAAAAAAAGATAGGTTTTGATATTCAAAATACTTCAATAGTAAATTTTTTGTCATCTTTTTTTTTAGGAATTTTAGTTGCATTAAATTTTAGAAATAATGAAATATTAGTTTTATTTAATATCGGTTTTTTAGGCTGTTTTAGTACTTTTTCTTCTTTCATATATCAACTATTTATATTATTTAATGAGCGGAAATTCCTGAGATTATTTTTTCACTATATCGAAGTGATAATTTTTTCTTTTCTTTTTTTTTATTTAGGTTTTTTTCTTATTCAGTTATTTTAAAGTGAAGATATATAATTTTATTTATATTCTTTTAGCATCTTATCTAGCTACTTTTTTGAGATTAATAATAAACAATAATATTATTATTTCAATAATTGGATCCTTTTTGGTAGGTTTTTTTATCAGTAAAAGATTAAGTAATTCAATTAAAAAAATTTTATTGATTGGTTTTTTTTCTTGCTTTACATCCTTTAGCGGATTTATATATTTTCTTTACAAAATCTTGAACCAAGGGGATTGGATAAAATTTATAATTTTTTTTAATATGCTAATCATCGTAAATTTATTAACAATGTTTTTCGGGTTCTGGATAAGTAGAAAAATTACTTAGATTTCATATAATGGTGTTGTTACTTTGACAAGGGATTATATTTATGAAAGAAAATAATTTTGAAACAGTTACATCCTTATCTTCAGATCTAAGTACACGAGAAAATATTACTATTCAACTTGAGGAGTTGCTCATCGCGGGAAATTATGATGAGGCAAAGCTTCTTTTAGAGCCTTCCCAACCTGTTGATATTGCAGATGCTATTGGAAGCCTTCCTCTAATATTACAGGCATTAGCGTTTAGATTATTAAAGAAAAATGAAGCAATCGAGGTGTATGAATATTTAGACCCAGTAGTTCAGCAAACTTTATTAGAGAGACTTCGTTCAGGAGAAGTTTTAGAAATCGTTGAAAAAATGTCTCCTGACGATAGGGTGCAACTCTTTGATGAATTACCTGCAAAAGTTGTACGAAAATTTTTGTCTGCCCTTAGTCCTGGTGAAAGGAAAGTCACAGCCGAGTTACTTGGATATGAGCCTGAAACTGCAGGAAGATTAATGACAACTGAATTTATAGACCTTAAAGAGATGCAAACTGCAGCTGAGGCTCTTTCTTTAGTTAGAAAAAGAGCCCCATTTACTGAAACTATCTACAGCTTATACGTTACGGATAAAGAAAGACACCTGACTGGGATTCTCTCATTAAGGGATCTTGTAACTGCTGATCCCACTAAGCCAATTGGGGATGTTATGACAAGAGATGTAGTTAATATTTCTACTAACACTAATCAAGAAGAGGTTGCTAGAGCGATACAAAGATACGATTTTTTAGCTCTTCCAGTCGTTGATAAAGAAAAACGTCTTGTTGGGATAGTAACTGTTGATGATTTAATTGATGTCATAGAACAAGAAGCAACAAGAGACATTTATGCAGCAGGGGCAGTACAGTCCGGAGATGAAGATGATTATTTTCAAAGTAGTTTGTTTACGATTGCTCGAAGAAGAATTTTATGGCTATTAATTTTGGTTTTAGCAAATGGTTTAACAACAAAAGTTATAGCTATGAATGATCAAATATTAAAAGAAATAGTTTTATTAGCTGCATTTATTCCTCTACTTATAGGTACTGGTGGAAATGTTGGTGCTCAAAGTTCAACAGTTGTAATTAGAGGCTTGAGTACTCAAAAATTGAAGTCTCTTGGTGCAATTAAGGCAGTAGTTAAGGAGGCAATAACAGGCGCTCTTTTAGGTGTTTTAATGATGCTGGTAGTATTTCCCTTCGCTTGGTGGCAAGGAGAAGGCCCTTTGATAGCATTTGCGGTTGGAATAAGTTTAATATCCATTACAACTTTAGCTGCTACAACAGGAGCGATACTCCCTTTATTGTTTGACAGGATGAAATTAGATCCGGCATTAATGTCTTCCCCTTTTATTACAACCGTTACTGATATTGTTGGTGTATTTATTTATCTCAGTACAGCACAATGGCTTTTAAGCTCGTCATTAGTCTGAATTCACTAGGTATTTATTCTCATTTTTGTAAAATTGTGGATTTTTTTGTTTAACTTTACATTTCTTAATGGTATTGTTTACAAAACATCATTAATCTTTCATGTCTTCTGAAGCAATAAGTGAAAATAAATTAACGTCAATTGCAAGCATAAAAGCTAGTAATGATGTTGATCTAGTTCGATCATACTTGAGGGATATAGGAAGAGTCCCTTTATTATCTCATGAGCAAGAAATTACTCTAGGTCGACAAGTGCAAGAGTATATGGAAGTTGAAAGAGCAGAATTGGAAATAATTGAATTAACAGGGGATAAGCCTAGTATTGACGAATTATCAGCCAAATTAAACTTAACTACCTCACTTATAAAAAAAAGATTGAGAGCTGGACAGAGAGCTAAGGAAAGAATGGTCGCAGCGAATTTAAGATTGGTAGTAAGCGTTGCAAAAAAATACACAAAAAGAAATATGGAGCTTTTAGATTTAATTCAAGAAGGGACTATAGGACTGGTTAGAGGTGTTGAAAAATTTGATCCAGCAAGGGGTTATAAATTTTCAACATATGCATACTGGTGGATTAGACAAGGTATCACAAGAGCGATAGCTGAAAAAAGTAGAGCAATAAGGCTACCAATTCACATTACTGAAATGTTGAATAAGCTTAAAAAAGGTCAAAGAGAGCTCAGTCAAGAAATGTCTAGAACTCCAACTGTTAGTGAACTTGCGAAATACGTAGAGCTCCCTGAAGATGATGTTAAAGATTTGATGTGTAAAGCTGGGCAGCCTGTTAGTCTTGAAACTAAAGTCGGTGACGGTGAAGATACCGTCTTATTAGATTTACTTGCAGGGGGCGAAGATTTGCCAGACGAGCAAATAGAGATGGATTGTATGAGAGGTGATCTACATTCTCTTTTGCATCAATTGCCAGATCTGCAATGTAGAGTTTTGAGAATGAGATACGGAATGGATGGTGATGAGCCAATGTCCCTTACAGGTATAGGAAGAGTGTTGGGGATTAGTAGAGACAGAGTAAGAAACCTGGAACGCGATGGATTAAGAGGTTTAAGAAGACTCAGTGATAATGTTGAAGCTTATTTTGTTTCTTGAATAAATTCTTTTATTAAATTATTTGTTTTTTCAGGTTCTTCATCATGAGGACAATGTCCAGCTCCATTAATAATATCCAATCTTTTAATATTCTTGAATTGTTTGTTCCACTCTATTGCTTCATTTAAAGACTCCCATGGATCTTTTTCTCCCCAAATCAATTGGATTGGAACATCAATCTTATCGATAAGGTCAGTAGCAAGATAGTCATCAAATAAGTTTATAAACCCACGAAATGCTTCTTTAGAGTGTTTCCTTTGAGAGGGTTGATAAAGAATTTCAATTAATTCTTCATCGATATTTTTTCCTGAGGGATAAGCTTGTTCAAGAATATTTTTTATAACTTTTGGATTGGCAGCTCTTGTAAAAAGTGCATTACTAATTAATCTTTGTCTTACTATCGTTTTAAGGACAGGTCTCAGTAAATTCATTAAGACATCACTTTTTTTTAAACGTTTATCATCCATAGTTCTTTGTGCACAATCAATCAAAATTACACCTTTGCAATAGTCTTTGAGGATTTCAGCAGCTTTCAATGAAATAACACCTCCAATTGAATTACCTACCAAATAAACAGGAGATTTTATTACCTCTAAACAAAATGTGGATATTTGATTACCCCATAAGTCAAATGAATATCTGATTGAGTTTTCTCTATTAGGTTCGTAATCTAATAAAGCATTAGGCTGGCTGCTTTTCCCAAATCCTAATAAGTCAATTGCGTAGCAATTAGAAAATTTACCAAGAAAATCTTGATTATGTCTCCAGTGGTTTTTGGATGCCCCAAATCCATGAACTAAAAGAATTTTAATATTTTTTTCAGGAGTAGAATCTTGTGATAAAGACCAAGAAATTTTCCAATTTTTCCACTTCCAAGTTTTAGATTTATTCAAAGAAACTATGAACTTAATATTAATTAAACTTTAATTCAAAAAAAAATAATTCGTTTTTCATAAATTATTCTTAGTTAAGACAAAAGCGTTAATTTCATGAAAAAGAAAAAAGTTATATGTGTTGGAGAGGCTTTAATAGACAGAATTAGAAATAAGTTAAATGACGGATTTACTGATTATTTGGGTGGTGCACCGGCAAATGTTGCTTGTGCATTAAGAAAATTAAAAATAGATTCAATATTTATAGGAAGTTTGGGTGGTGATGATTACGGAAAAAAATTTATTACACAATTTAATAAATTGGACGTTAACTTAAATTTCTTGCAATTAGGTAATGATTCATCTACTCGCGTGGTTAATGTAGATAGAGATCAATTTGGAGATCGTTTTTTTTCAGGCTTTGAGGAAAGTTCTCATTTATGCTTTGCAGATGAAGTTCTTAGTAAGAAATTAATTGAAAAAGAAATTTTAAATTTGGAGAAATCTTTTCTTGAAACAAAATATTTGGTTACGGGAACAATCTTATTATCATCTCCAATATCAGCAGAGACTATTTTTTTTCTTCTTGAACTTGCTAAAAAATTTGAAGTCAAAATAGTTATTGATTTGAATTGGAGAGAGGTCTTTTGGGATCATTCAAGTTTTTCATCAGAAATTAGTAAAGTCGAGAGAGTTAACTTAATTAAGAAATTTTTAAATCATGCAAATATTTTAAAACTCGCTAAGGAAGAAGCAACTTTGTTTTTTGAGGATGAAAATCCTTTGCTAATATCTCAACAATTGTTTAATAGACCAGATGTAATAATAACCGATGGAAAAAATCCCGTTGCATGGTGCATAAATGGATTGCAGGGAATTACAGAAACTCCTACTTCGCAAAAAATTGTTGATACAACAGGTGCAGGCGATGCTTTTCTAGCTGGCTTAATTTCAAAATTAATTTCTTCAGGTTATCCTTTAAATGAACTAGAGATAGAAGATTGCATTAAGTTCGCAAATGTTTGTGGATTATTAACTTGTCTTGGTGAAGGAGCCATCGAGCAACAGCCATATTACGAGAAGGTAATTAAATTTTTGGGATCTCTTATTTCGTAGTGTCTTCCATAATGTTTTGCGTAAGTAATTTCTATTTTCCAGAAATTATCAATATATGGTTCTATTAATTCTGGCCATTCAATAATTAAAATAGCTTGTCTTTGTAATGCCTCTTCTTCTTCTGAAAAAAAAACTTCTTTTGCTGAAGAAACATTTTCTAACCTGTATAAATCAAGGTGAATTAGTGGAATTTTTCCTGAACTGTAGTGATGCGATAAAGCAAAAGTAGGGCTTGTAATGTCCTCAGAGATTGATAAGCCTTTAGCAATTCCTTGCACAAATGATGTTTTCCCAGCCCCAATTGGACCCTGTAATAAAACAATTGATAGAGGATTTAATTTGTATGAGAATTTTTTTCCTAAATTTAAAGTCCCTGTTAAATTCTCAACAAACACAAATTTACACAAAAATCATTTATAGTTTAATAGAAAAAGTATTTACTAGATATGGTTATCGCAAATTCAGTTAAAACCTCCTCACCAAATTACGTAATTGCAGATATCTCATTATCAGATTTTGGCCGTAAAGAAATTAAAATTGCTGAAACTGAAATGCCCGGGTTAATGGCGCTTAGAGATAAATATCAATCTGAAAAACCACTAAAAGGTGCAAAAATAGCTGGAAGCCTTCATATGACTATTCAGACAGCAGTCTTAATAGAAACTCTTGTTGATCTTGGTGCAGAAGTGAAATGGGCTTCATGCAATATTTTTTCAACTCAAGACCATGCAGCTGCAGCTATTGCAGATCAAGGAATTTCTGTATATGCAAAAAAAGGTGAGACTCTTGAAGAATACTGGCAGTATACTCACTATATTCTTGATTGGGGGTCAGACTCTCCAAATATGATTCTTGATGATGGGGGAGATGCAACTGGCTTATTGATATTGGGTAGTAAAGCAGAAAAAGATTTATCTGTTCTAGATAATCCTAGTAATGAAGAAGAGATTGCTCTTTACAATTCTATTAAGTCTAAGTTGGAAAATGATAGTGACTTCTATTCAAGAATAAAGAGTAATATCATTGGTGTCACTGAAGAAACTACAACGGGAGTTGCAAGACTTTATCAACTTCAAAAGCAAAATGCTTTACCTTTCCCTGCTATCAATGTTAATGATTCAGTAACTAAAAGCAAATTTGATAATTTATATGGCTGTAGAGAATCTTTGGTTGACAGCATAAAGCGTGCTACAGATGTGATGATCGCTGGAAAAGTAGCTTTAGTAATGGGTTTTGGAGATGTAGGTAAAGGTTCAGCCCAATCTTTAAGAGGACTTGGTGCTATTGTAAAAGTTGCTGAGGTTGATCCAATTTGTGCACTTCAAGCGGCAATGGAAGGTTTTAGCGTTGTTACACTAGACGATGTTGTAGAAGATATAGATATATTTGTTACGGCAACTGGAAACTATCAAGTAATAACAAACGAAAATCTTGTCAAGATGAAAGATGAGGCCATAGTTTGCAATATTGGTCACTTCGATAATGAAATTGATGTAGCTTCATTGAAAGATTATCCGTGGGAAAATATTAAGCCGCAGGTTGATCACATAACTTTACCAAGTGGCAATAAAATTATTCTTTTGGCTGAAGGTAGATTAGTTAACTTAGGTTGCGCCACTGGACATCCAAGTTTTGTTATGAGTAATTCTTTTACTAATCAAGTTCTAGCTCAAATTGAACTTTTCAATAATTCAGAGCAATATGCGAAAGAGGTTTATGTTTTACCAAAACACTTAGATGAAATGGTAGCTAGATTACATCTAGATAAAATTGGTGCAAAATTAACAAAATTAACCAAAGAACAGGCAGACTATATCAATGTGCCTGTCGAAGGACCTTATAAACCAGAACTCTATAGATACTAAAATTGAGTTTAATTTTTGCAAATTTTCTGACTTCAATTCCTGACTACATTAGTTCAGCTGTTGAAAAAAATTCAACAATTGCCTACCTGACTATTTGTCTGGCTATGTTTTTGGAGAATATAATACCTCCAATCCCTTCGGAAATAATCATGCCATTGGGAGGCTTTTTTGTTTATCAACAAAAATTAAATTTCTATATTTTAGTTTTTTGGGGATTACTAGGAACTATTCTTGGATCATTGCCTTGGTACTATTTAGGTAGATTAGTAAACGAAAATAGACTTTCATATTTTCTAGATAAAAGAGGAAAATATTTGGGCATTTCTTCTAATGACTTAAATAAAAGTAAAAGGTGGTTTGATAAATACGGGGTTTCTTTGGTTTTTTGGGGCAGATTAGTTCCAGGTATAAGAACTCTAATTTCAGTTCCTGCTGGCATAGAACTTATGCCATTAAGAAAGTTTTTACTTTGGACTACATTGGGTAGCTTGATATGGGTAGTACTTCTCACTTATGCAGGTTATTTATTTGGTGAAAATTATCCTCTTGTTGAGACTTACTTAGATCAAATCAAATATGTTGTAAAGCCAATTTTAATTTTAGTTCTCTTATATTTTTTTATAAAGTTGATTTTTAGATTTTTAAAAAATAGTGCTTAAAAAGGTATGTCACTAGAGCTACTGCTGTAAGAAGATTGGTTATCATCAGACTCTTTTCGAGAACCTAATAAGTTTAATCTATCCACCCTAACGACTGGTTTATATCTATCTTCACCTGTATTTTTATCTTTCCAACTATCAATTTTAAAGCTTCCTGTAATTCCAATTAAAGAGCCTTTTTTAACGTAATCTGCGGCTATTTGTGCCTGCTTACCCCATATTTCTAAATTAAACCAGTCTGGCTCCTCATCTCTGCTTCTTCTATTAACTGCAAGTGTGAAATTTGCTACGATACTTCCAGATTCAAAATATCTGACATCTGGTTCTCTTCCTGCTCTGCCAACAAGGTTAATAGTGTTAATTTCCATAATTTTTTTTCTTAATACTACTCATATTTCCAGGTTCTGCTCAAAGTTTTGCGTGCTATTCATAACTAAATGACAGATTTCTGAGAGCTTACCAAAAAATAGATATATTATTGATAAAAAGAATTTTTATTGTGATTTTTAACAGATTTAAATTTTCTAGAGATATTGGCATAGATTTGGGAACGGCCAATACTCTTATACACGTATCTGGAAAGGGTGTTGTTTTACAAGAGCCTTCTGTAGTCGCTATGGATTTAGAAGAAGGGATTCCATTAGCTGTTGGTAAAGAAGCAAAATTAATGCTTGGAAGGACTCCTGGCAATATAAGAGCCGTAAGACCCCTTAGGGATGGGGTCATTGCAGATTTTGATGCTGCTGAACAGATGATAAAGACATTTATTCAAAAATGTAACGAAGGTAAGGGGATAGTAGCCCCAAGGATAGTTATAGGTATTCCAAGTGGAGTTACTAGTGTTGAGCGAAGAGCAGTAAGAGAAGCTGGATTAGCCGGAGCTAGAGAAGTCCACTTAATTGATGAACCAGTTGCAGCAGCAATAGGAGCATCTTTACCAGTAACTGAGCCAATTGGAACTATGATTGTTGATATTGGGGGAGGCACTACTGAGGTTGCAGTATTAAGTTTAGGGGGAACTGTATTGAGTGAATCTGTTCGAATAGCTGGTGATGAAATAAATGAGTCAATTGCCACATATCTTAAAAAAGTTCACAATTTAGTTGTTGGAGAGAGAACTGCAGAAGATATCAAAATTAAAATTGGATCTGCATTTCCAGATGATGATTTTGATAAAACTACTTTAGAGGTTAGAGGTTTACATCTTTTATCTGGTCTACCTAGGTCAGTCACTTTGACATCAGGAGAAATCAGAGAAGCTATGGCTGAAACACTTAGCAAAATAGTAGAAGCTGTAAAAAGAACTTTAGAGAGAACCCCCCCTGAACTTGCTGCAGATATTGTTGATAGGGGGATTATGCTTGCAGGAGGTGGAGCTTTAGTGAGAGGCATTAATGATTTATTGAGCGATGAAACAGGAATTTTTACTCACATTGCAGAAAACCCATTGCTTTGCGTAGTGAATGGGTGTGGAGAGGTCTTGGATGATTTTAAAAAACTCAAAAGAGTTGTTGACACTCCTGAATTTATAAGGAATGCCATAAGGGACTAATATTATGTTAAGTAACCGACGAACTTCTACTTCTCGTTGGTGGCATAAAAAGAAAAATTGGATATTGTTTGCAATTTTCATATTTTTGGTTTTTGTAAGGATATCCAAGGGTTCTTTTTATAAGGATTTGTACTATTTTATTTCAAAGCCTTTTTGGCCTGGTAAATTTCAAAAAGAAATTGTTCTTGAGAGTATTGACCAAGAACATTTAATAAAGTTAAATCTTCTTAAAAAAGACAATACAAGGTTGAGGAGAATCTTATCTCTTCAAGAATCATCTAATAATGAGAATATTTTAGCTGCAGTCATTTCGAGAAAAACAGGTAGTTGGTGGAGACAAATAATTTTAAATAAGGGTTCAAAGGATGGGGTAGAAACTGGTTATATTGTTATTGGTCCGGGTGGATTATTGGGAATAGTAGATAATACTTCTTTATTTACTTCGTCCGTCACATTAATCACTTCTCCAGAAAGTAAGTTAGGTGTTTGGTTGGATAGAATCCAAATTAATGGATTACTTGTCGGTTTAGGGGATGATTATCCTAGGTTAATACTTTATTCAAAGGATGCTGATATTAAAGTGGGAGATTTTGTTTCGTCATCTCCTGCTAGTACCCTATTACCTCCAAATATCCCTATTGGTATTGTCCAATCTATAGATGAGACATTTAAATCAAAAAAAACGGCAAAAATTTCACTTTTAGCAAAACCTCACGTAATTGATTGGGTGCAAATTTTGAAAGTAAATATTTAATGAATAAATTTTTTATAAAAAAATTATCCATAATAAGCTTTATTTTTATCCCAATTATTTTTTTGTGGCACCCTAGTTGGCTTGGATTTTTAGGAGTTCAGCCATACTGGCCTTTATTTTGGCTATTGCCTTATTCAATGATTAATGGATCAATCAATGGATTAATATTTGGTTTATTTTTAGGTCTAATTTTAGATTCTCTTACTTTAGATAATAATTTAACTCAAATACCAGGCTTAATTTTTTGTGGATTTTTGTTTGGGAGAATCAAATTACATAGGGATATTTTGGTGGGACATTTTAGATATGGTTTAATTTGTTCTTTTGGAAGCTTTTTATGTGGAACTCTATATTTTTTACAAATTTTGTTCAGAAATTTTTTAGATATTAATTCTTTAATGTTTATTTCTGGTGTAAAAATTATCTTGGCAGAAGTTTTTTTGACAGGTTTTTTTGCTCCCTTTATTTGCTCCCAACTTTTAAGAATGTTTAAATTTTCAAGAAGAGAATTACAGTAATAAATTTCCCAGAGATGTAAAAAGTGTTTAAAAAAAATTTATAACCTCAAACTATTTAGAAAGTTTGTAAACTCCCCAAATATCTCTTTGAGGGTTCGTAATGTTATATTTTTAATTGTTAGAATAAATATTCAATGCAATAATTCTTTGCTTTGAAATATCGAGAAATCTTTTTTAACTATGTCAAAAGCAAGAATTTTAGTTGTTGATGATGAACCAGCAGTGTTGAAGGTATTAGTTACTAGGCTTCAACTAGCAGGATATCAAGTATATTCAGCCACTAACGGTGAAGAAGCTCTTGAGTCATTTCACAGGGATTCCCCAGATTTGATAGTTCTTGATGTTATGCTTCCAAAAATGGATGGCTTTGCTGTTTGTAGAAGGATTAGAGCTGAATCTGTAGTTCCAATAATATTCTTAACAGCTCTAGAGGCTATTTCAGAGAGAGTTGCAGGTTTAGATTTAGGTGCTGATGATTACTTATCTAAACCATTTAGCCCAAAAGAGTTAGAAGCTAGAATAGCTACTATTTTGAGAAGAATGGGCCCAACTGTATCGGTTACGGAAACTAAAGAAGTTCCTTCAGGTAAAGGAGTTATGAAATTTGGAAGTTTAGTTGTTGATACTAATCGCAGACAAGTTTCAAGAGCAGGAGATAGAATAAGCCTAACTTATACTGAATTTAGCCTCTTAGAATTATTGTTTGACGAGCCTGGAAAGGTTGTCCCGAGAGCAGAAATTTTAGAACAGCTATGGGGTTATCCTCCTCGTAGAGCAGCAGATTTAAGAGTTGTAGATGTATATGTAGCTAGATTAAGAGGTAAATTAGAACCAGATCCAAGAAATCCAGAATTAATATTAACTGTTAGAGGAATTGGTTACGCATCTCAGAGAGTTGGTGAAACAGCAACATCTTTGGCAAGTTGAGCCATAGTCTGATAATTTTATTAAATAAAACAAATATATTAAAATAAATTTTGTCTGAAATAAAAGAAGCTCGCTTACAAAAAGCTAGTTCACTAGTTAATAAAGGATTTGCTTCTTACGCACAGAGCTTTAAGGTATCACATACTACCAGTTTTCTTATTAAAGAATTTGATTATCTAGAAAATGGTCAAGAGGAAGACTTCAGTGTTTCTATTGCTGGTAGAGTTCTGGCAAAAAGGGTAATGGGCAAAATTGCCTTTTTCACAATATGCGATCAAGAAGGTCAGATTCAGCTTTATCTTGATAAAAGGATTATTAATCTCAATTTAGAAAAACAAAAATTACTTTCTTTTGAAGATCTCAAGGAAATAGTAGATATTGGTGATTGGATAGGCGTATATGGAACTATTAAAAAAACTAATAAAGGTGAGCTTTCAATCAAAGTAGAAAAATGGGAAATGTTATCCAAATCATTACAACCTCTCCCAGATAAATGGCATGGATTGACTGATATTGAAAAAAGATATAGACAACGTTATTTAGATTTAATAGTAAATCCTCACTCTAAAAATGTATTTAAAACCAGAGCGAAATGTATAAGTTTTATAAGAAAATGGCTAGATAATAGAAATTTTTTAGAGATTGAGACTCCAATTCTGCAATCTGAAGCTGGTGGTGCTGAAGCAAGACCATTTATAACTCATCACAATACATTAGATATTCCACTGTATTTAAGAATAGCTACAGAATTACATTTAAAGAGAATGGTTGTTGGAGGTTTTGAGAAAGTATATGAATTGGGAAGAATCTTCCGTAACGAGGGGATAAGTACAAGGCATAATCCAGAATTCACCTCAGTTGAAATTTATGAAGCTTATTCTGATTATGTAGATATGATGAATTTAACTGAAGAATTGATTAAAGATATCGTAGCTGATGCATGTGGATCTTTAATTATAAATTATCAAAATAAAGAAATTGATTTTTCTAAGCCTTGGTTAAGAATATCCATGAAAGATATTGTCAAAAAATATACAGGGATTGATTTTGATTCTTTCAGTGGAGACTTTCTAGCAGCAAAAGAAGCCGTTAAAAAAATCAATGTTGATTGTTCTAATAAAGTAAATACTATTGGAAGACTTTTAAATGAGGTCTTCGAGCAAAAAGTAGAATCAAAACTTATAGAACCCACTTTTGTTATTGATTATCCTGTTGAAATTTCTCCTTTAGCTAGGCCTCATCTTGATAATAAAGAAATAGTTCAAAGATTTGAATTATTCATTGTTGGTCGAGAACTGGCAAATGCGTTTAGTGAGTTGATAGATCCAGTAGATCAAAGAGAAAGAATGCAATTACAGCAATCTCTTAGAGATGAAGGAGATCTTGAGGCTCACTGTATAGATGAAGATTTTTTGAATGCTTTAGAGATTGGCATGCCGCCTACGGGAGGATTAGGTATAGGCATTGATAGGCTAATTATGTTAATTACTAATAGCGCATCAATTAGAGATGTAATCCCTTTCCCATTGTTAAAACCAGAAATAACTTCAAAAAAAAATGAAAAATTACCCTCGAATGAAGTAAAATAATTAAATTAATCCAATACGAAATTTTTTAAATGAGTGGTGAACGTGTTGGTTTCCGTTTCAAACACGCGGATGCAGTAGTAAAAAGAAATCCTCAAGGCCGATCAAGAAGAGGATGGGTTATTGAACCAGTAGAGCAAACTACAAGTAGAGGTACAAAAATGCCTGCATACAAAATTCGTTGGAGAGATAGTGAGAGGCCAGAAACTGTATTGCAACATATGCTAATTGCAGATCCAGATCCCTCCCCACCTCCAAGTTCAGTAAGTTTAGATTGATATTTTCAATAATTCTGCCTAATCTTTTATCTTTTTAATGCAGAGTTGATTTCTTTTTTTATGCTTTTTTGTTTTTCATCTTGTCGTTTGTCATGTAATTTTTTCCCTTTGCCAACTCCAATAGTTAGTTTTATCCATGAGCCTTTTAAATAAAGAGATAATGGAACAATAGTCATTCCTTTTTTTTCAGTATTAGATTTCATTTTTATAATTTCTTTTTTATGTAGGAGCAACTTTCTATTTCTTAGTGGATCATGATTAAAGAAAGTCCCCACATTTTTATGTGGTGAAATGTGAACATTTAATAATAAGATCTCACCATTTCTGAATGAACAGTATCCGTCTCTTAAATTTGCTTTTCCGTTTCTAATGGACTT
Organism: uncultured Prochlorococcus sp.; assembly: GCA_902518475.1. Lineage (GTDB taxonomy): Bacteria > Cyanobacteriota > Cyanobacteriia > PCC-6307 > Cyanobiaceae > Prochlorococcus_A. Next base: position 33,069 of record CABYGI010000002.1, read on the forward strand.
TACTTCAGTCCCTAAAAGCTCAATTCCAGCTTCGATTGTTTCAGATATTGCATATTGAAATTTTGCATATCTATTATCAGCTAGAAGTTTAAAATTATTTGCTTTATTAGTATTTTTTTTAACTTTGTTTGAATTTTTTGCCATTTTAGTTTTAAGAAATCTTTCTACTCAGAACAATTGCAATTAACCTTTCATTATGGCAATAATTTCTTCCAATATAGGCGATAATGACTTTTCTTTTCGTAAAAAAGAACTTAGGCTAGTTGATTCAAAAAACATTCCAGAAGAAAAGACAAATAATAATTTTAACTTAGCCCGGCCTCGTAATTTAAAAGAATTTATTGGCCAAGAACAACTTAAATCTTCTTTAAGAATAGCTATAGATGCTTCAATTATTAGAAAAGAACCTTTGGAGCATACTCTTTTATATGGTCAGCCTGGTCTAGGTAAGACTACTCTTGCTTCTTTGATAGCCCACGAATTGAATACAAAATGTAGGATTGCGACTGCACCAGCAATTGAAAGACCAAGAGATATTGTAGGTTTACTTCTTGGATTAAAAGAAGGTGAAGTTTTATTTATCGATGAGATACATCGCTTAAATAGGTTAACTGAAGAGTTGTTATATTCTGCAATGGAGGATTTTAGACTTGACTTAACTATGGGAGCTAATAGGGGAGCCCGTTGTAGAACAATTAATCTTCCTAGGTTTACGCTGATTGGCGCGACAACTAAATTAGCCTCAATAAGCGCACCTCTAAGAGACAGATTTGGGATATCTCAGAAAATTGAATTTTATACATGTGATGAATTAAAACAAATTATTGTTAATTTCTCCCGATTAATAAACCTCAATTTAGAAGATGAAGCATCTTATTATTTAGCAAAGATATCTCGAGGGACTCCAAGAATTGCTTTAAGATTATTAAGACGAGTTAGAGATTATGCTCAAGTTGTTATGAAAACTAATACTATCTCAGTGAATTTAATAAAAAAAGCTTTAAATTCTTACCAAATAGACGAAAAAGGATTGGATTCTTTAGATAGACACTATTTATCTTTTCTTAATCAAAATAATAATATTCCAACCGGCCTTGATTCAATTGCATCTGGGTTGGGCGATGATTCTTCAATGTTAGAATTTGTAGTCGAGCCATATCTCATTAAAATTGGTTTTCTCACGAGAACTCCTCGAGGAAGATTGCTTACTGCTTTGGGAAAAAAGTACATTGATTCAAAAGATGATAACTTTTAAAAAAGTTAAGGTTTGTTTTTTATTAATTTTTATTATTTTCAATATTTTTTATATTGCACCATGCTATTCATTATCTTTGAGAGGGGATTTGTTTCAAAATGCGTTAAATCTTAGTTCAACAGGAAAATTTAATCTCGCTTTACAAGAATGGAATCAATATCTCGATTCTTATCCTGATGATGCTGCAGGTTTTAGCAATAGAGGAAATGTAAGACTTGTTATAGGAGATGTTAAGGGATCAATAGATGACCAAAATAAGGCAATAAGTTTGAATCCTAGTGAAATAGATCCTTACATTAATAGGGGTATAGCTAAGGAATCATTGGGTTTATGGTCGGAAGCGAGAAGGGATTATATGTTCGTTATTTCTTTAGATAGTAAAAATTTCTCCGCATTATATAATTTAGCTAACGTCGAAGGATCTACATCCCATTGGGATAAAGCAAGAGATTTATTCTCAAAAGCTGCTTTATATAATCCAGGATTTGCCATGGCTAGGTCAAGTATGGCGTTAGCAGATTTCCAGTTGGGAAATATTGATGAAGCTGAAAAAGAATTAATAAAGTTAATTAGACGTTATCCAACTTTTGCAGATGCCAGGGCAGCTTTAACAGCTATCAATTGGTCTAATGGTGAAGCTGGTAAAGCAGAGAGTAATTGGATTGCGGTAACTGAATTAGATCCTAGATATAGTGATGAAGAATGGTTAAAAAAAATAAGAAGATGGCCTCCACAACCAATTAAAGATTTAATGAATTTTATCGATTTAAAATAAGTAATGAATAGAGATCAGTTACATAAGAAAATTGATTCCTTTAATGATGAACTCATTAATTTAAGAAGACATATCCATGAACATCCTGAATTAAGTGGACTTGAAAATCAAACAGCGATCTTGATAAGTGGTTTTTTAAAAGATATTGGTTGGAATGTTAGAGAATCTATTGGCAGAACTGGAGTTATAGCTGATTTTGGCCCCCTAGATAAAGGTATTATAGGTTTAAGAGTGGATATGGATGCTTTGCCAATATTTGAGGAAACTAAATTAAGTTTTTCTTCCAAAGTAGATGGTGTTATGCATGCTTGTGGTCACGATTTGCATATCTCGATTGGATTGGGTGTGGCAAAGATTATTAAGGATTTAAAACTAAATTTTGGGACTCGGATAATTTTTCAGCCTGCTGAAGAAATTGCGAGTGGAGCTAGATGGATGATTAAGGATGGTGCAACTAATGGGTTAACCCATATTTTGGGAGTTCATGTCTACCCGGATTTATCCGTAGGGACCATTGGCATTAAAGAGGGAAGTTTAACTGCAGCTGCGGGAGAACTTAATGTTGAAATTAAAGGAAAATCTGGTCATGGTGCTAGACCTTATGAAGGAGTTGATGCTATTTGGGCGGCCTCAAAAGTTATCTCGGTAATTCAAGAATCAATAACACGGAAGTTAGACCCTCTAGATCCAGTAGTAATAACTTTTGGGAAAATAAATGGTGGCAATGCATTCAATGTTCTCGCAGAAAAGGTTAATTTAATTGGTACTGTTAGATGCACTAATCGTAAAGTATTTATGAATATTGGTAATTGGCTCAATGAAAATATCACTTCTTTAGCTAATAGTTGTGGAGCTGATGCAAAAGTAAAATTTAGAGAAATTACGCCGGCAGTTAATAATAATTCTGCAATTAATAGAGTCCTCAGAGAATCGGGAATTAAGGTTTTGGGTAAAGAAAATGTAATCGAATTACAAAAACCATCATTAGGAGCTGAGGATTTCGCTGAATTCTTAAATGAAATTCCTGGAGCTATGTTTAGGCTTGGGGTTTCTAGCTCCAATGGATGTGCTCCTCTTCATAGTTCTAAATTTGATCCGGATGAAAGAGCTATTGCTGTTGGAATTAAAGTGATAACAGAATCCATAGTAAAATTAAACAATGAAAAAATTAATACAATTGGTAAATGAATATTAATAAACGATTTATTTTATCTTTTGTTGCTCCTTTCATGATCCTCATATCTGCTATTGGATTTATATTTAGGGATAATTCTAGGAAAATTTTTTATTTACCTATTGGCTTAATGGGGATTGTAATTATTTTGGAGAAGGGTATGAATAGACAATTGGATAGGAAAAATATTTTAAAAAAGATAAAGTCTTATCAAAAAGCTAAATAAAATTATTTATTTATTTTTACGCAACATGAGATGACTATTTTTTAGAAAAGAGCTATTAATAATATAAATACTAGGGGTGCTAAGAATTTTAACTTGGCTGAGATCATACCCTTTGAACCTGAATCATTAACCTTGATGCAGGGAAGTGAAGACTTGATCAAACTTTAGTAATAACACTTTTAAAAAATTTGTAAATTATGAGAAGTTCGTGGATTAAGCCTCGCCTTGGGAAAGAAAATGTAACTCAAATGAACTTTGCGAGAAACGGATATATCACCGAAGAAATGGATTTTGTTGCTAAAAAAGAGAATCTTCCTTCTTCTTTAATAATGGAAGAAGTGGCAAGAGGAAGGTTAATTATTCCAGCTAATATTAATCATTTGAATCTTGAGCCAATGGCTATAGGCATTGCTTCAAGATGCAAAGTTAATGCCAACATTGGTGCTTCCCCTAATGCAAGTGATATCAATGAAGAAGTAGAGAAGCTAAAACTGGCAGTTAAATATGGGGCTGATACTGTCATGGATCTATCTACAGGAGGAGTAAATTTAGATGAAGTACGGCAAGCAATTATTCATGAGTCTCCTGTTCCCATTGGAACAGTTCCTGTGTATCAAGCATTAGAAAGTGTACATGGTTCAATAGATAGACTAACTGAAGATGATTTTCTTCATATTATTGAAAAACATTGTCAGCAAGGCGTAGATTATCAAACTATTCATGCTGGTCTATTAATAGAGCATTTGCCAAAAGTCAAAGGAAGAATTACTGGAATTGTCAGTAGAGGGGGAGGTATTTTAGCCCAATGGATGTTACATCATTTTAAACAAAATCCCCTCTATACAAGGTTTGATGATATCTGTGAGATTTTCAAGAAATATGATTGTACTTTTTCTCTCGGTGATTCACTAAGGCCTGGATGTTTGCATGATGCTTCTGATGATGCTCAGCTAGCTGAATTGAAGACCTTAGGCGAGCTTACTCGAAGAGCGTGGGAACATAATGTTCAAGTAATGGTTGAAGGTCCTGGTCATGTCCCTATGGATCAAATTGAGTTTAATGTGAGAAAGCAAATGGAAGATTGTTCTGAAGCCCCTTTCTATGTACTGGGTCCATTAGTAACAGATATTTCTCCTGGTTATGATCATATATCAAGTGCTATTGGGGCGGCTATGGCAGGGTGGTATGGAACTTCGATGCTATGTTATGTAACCCCAAAAGAACATCTAGGACTTCCAAATGCAGAAGATGTACGAGAAGGATTAATTGCTTATAAAATAGCTGCTCACGCCGCAGATATCGCAAGACATAGAGCTGGAGCTCGTGATCGAGATGATGAACTTAGTCATGCAAGGTATAATTTTGATTGGAATAAACAATTCGAACTCTCTTTAGATCCGGAAAGGGCAAAGCAGTACCATGATGAAACATTGCCTGAAGAGATCTTTAAAAAGGCTGAGTTTTGTTCAATGTGTGGCCCAAAACATTGTCCAATGAATTCAAAGATTTCAGATGAATCACTAGATCAGCTAAAAGATAAACTTGAAGAATGTAATACTTCAGTCTAGTTATCAATTACAAGTTATAGAATTTCTTTCGTTTTATTAACTACGTTTTCGACTGTAAATCCAAAGTTTTTCATACATTCTCCACCTGGTGCTGATGCACCAAACCTATCCATAGTGATACAAATACCATCAAAACCTGTATATTTATGCCAACCAAATGAATGAGCAGCTTCCACTACAACTCTCTTTTTCACACTACTAGGTAAAACACTTTCTTTGTAAGATTCTTCTTGCTCTTCGAAAAGTTCTACACAAGGCATAGAAACAACCCTAATTTTTTTACCTAAGTTTGAAATTTCCTTACTTGCTTCAATGCAAAGATTCAGTTCGCTTCCAGTACCAATAAATATTAGATCTGGTGTACCTTCGCAATCCGAAACTATATATCCTCCTAGGGCAACTTTATCGATCGAGGTATTTTCTTGATTTGGCATACCTTGTCTACTTAAACAAAGGGCAGAAGGTCTTTTTCTATTTTGAATAGCAAGTTTATAAGCTCCACTTGTTTCATTTCCATCTCCTGGTCTGAAAACTAGCATGTTAGGCATGGCACGAAGTGAAGGGATAGTTTCAATAGGTTGATGTGTTGGGCCGTCTTCTCCTACACCAATTGAATCATGGGTTAATACATAGATGACTCCAAGTTCGCTGAGTGCTGAAAGCCTCATTGAGCCCCTCATATAATCGGCGAAAACAAGGAAGGTTCCACCATAAGGAATAAGACCACTATTGTGATAGGCAATGCCGTTAAGTACAGCTGCCATTGCATGCTCTCTTACACCAAAGTGTAAATATCTTTTTTCAGGGCTATGTGACTGGAATGATCCAGTTTCTCCTTTTATATCTGTGTAGTTAGAGTGAGTTAAATCTGCGGATCCACCAATTAATTCAGGTAGGTTAGGACCTAATGCACCTAAACATATTTGTGAATGCTTTCTGGTGGCTAATCCTTTATCATCAGGTGTATAAGAAGGTAGATCTGAGTCCCAATTTTCAGGTAATTGCCCTTTTAACATTCTGTATAACTCGGCTCCTTCAGAAGGATATTTTTTTTGATACTCTTCAAATTTAGAATCCCATTCTTTCTCTAAGTTTTCGCCTTTGTCTATTGATTTTCTAAAATGCCCATATACTTCATCAGGTATTTCAAATGGGGGATATTCCCAATTTAGAAACTCTCTGGTTAATGCAGCTTCTTCTTCTCCAACAGCTGCACCATGAATTCCAGCAGTATCTGATTTATTTGGAGAACCGTAACCTATGGTTGTGGAAATTTTTATAATTGAAGGCTTGTCTGTAATTAATTTTGCTTTTTCGATTGCTTCAGTGATTCCTTTAACATCATGATTCCCATCTTCAACATGTTGAACATGCCATCCATAAGCTTCGTATCTTTTTAAAACATCTTCAGTAAAAGAAACGTCGGTTCGTCCATCAATTGTAATTTGATTATCGTCATAAAGTGCAATTAATTTTCCAAGCTTAAGATGACCAGCTAACGAGCAGGCCTCTGATGCAATACCTTCTTGATTACAGCCATCACCCATTATTACGTAAGTATAGTGATCAACGATATTGCAATCAGGCTTATTAAATTTAGCTGCTAGGTGTGTTTCAGCTATTGCTAAACCAACAGCATTCGATATTCCTGCTCCAAGAGGCCCAGCTGTAACTTCAACCCCTTCAGTTTCGAATGTTTCTGGGTGGCCAGGGGTTTTGGATCCCCATTGTCTAAATTCCTTAATATCTTCTATGGAAACTGATTTGTATCCTGTCAAATGAAGTAAAGAATATAACAGCATACAGCCATGACCAGCTGATAATACAAAACGGTCTCTATTGAACCATTTTGGATTGTTAGGGTTGTGATTAAGTATGTTTTGCCATAATGCATAACCCATAGGAGCACACCCCATTGGCAATCCAGGATGTCCACTATTAGATTTATTTACTGCATCAACAGCGAGCATTCTTATACTATTTACACAAAGTGATTCTAGTGAAACAGATGCAGCGACCATTGTTTTAAAATAAGTTAAGTTGGAAATAAAGAATTGGTTGTCTTCAATTCATTTTGCTGAAAGCAAGGCAAACATTGTGACCACCAAAGCCGAAAGAATTTGAAAGAGCAACTCCTACTTGAGCTTCTCTTGCATTATTTGGTACATAATCAAGATCACAATCAGGATCTCGATTGACGTAGTTAATTGTAGGAGGGATAAAATTATGTGTCAAAGAAAGTATACAAGCTACAGCTTCTATACCTCCTGAGCCTCCTAAGAGATGACCAGTCATCGACTTAGTAGAGCTTACAGGAATGAGGTAAGATCTGTCTTTAAATATAGATTTAATTGCAGAAGTTTCATTTTTGTCATTAGCTGATGTACTCGTTCCATGAGCATTTATATAATCAACTTTTTCAAGGCTAAGAGAAGCGTCTTCAATTGCTAGCTTGATAGCTTGTGCGCCTCCAACCCCGCCTGGAGATGGAGCAGTAATGTGATGAGCATCACATGTTGTTCCATACCCAATTATTTCTGCATAAATCCTTGCATTTCTTTTTTGGGCATTTTCTAAAGTTTCTAAAACAAGAATTCCAGAACCCTCTCCAATAACGAATCCATCTCTTTCTGCATCAAAAGGCCTGCTTGCAGTTTGAGGACTTTCATTCCTGAAAGAAAGAGCTTTGGCACTGGCAAAACCGGCTACTCCCAGAGGTGTAATACTTGCTTCAGCTCCGCCACAGATCATTGCATCTGCCTTTCCAAGTTGAAGTAATCTAAAAGAATCACCAATTGCATTTGAACCGGCAGCGCAAGCGGTAGAAACAGAGGAACTTGGCCCTTTTGCACCCAAAGCAATAGCAGCTAATCCAGTTGCCATATTTGGAATCATCATTGGGACTGTAAATGGACTTACTCTTTTAGGTCCTTTATGACTCAGAATTTGAGCTTGACTTTCCATAGTTAGTAAGCCTCCAACACCAGAGCCAATAATTACTCCAATTCTTGATGAATTAGCTTCAGTAATTTCAAGTCCAGAATCTCTAAAGGCTTGCTTTGCAGCAATAACTCCAAACTGTGAAAAACGATCCCATCTTTTGGATTCTTTAGCTTCAATAAAATTTTCAGATTGAAGATTTTTTACTTCTGCCGCAAATTTGCAAGGATGTTGTTCTGGATCAAAGAGAGTAATATCTGAGACTCCATTAGTACCCTTTTGCAGACCTACTAAATATTCATCAATGTTATTACCAATTGGAGTTACTGCTCCGATACCGGTAATAACTACTCGATGGAAATTTGGCATCCTTTACTAACCTTTTTTTTCTTCGATGAATTTTACTGCATCGCCTACAGTTGCGATTCCTTCTGCTGCTTCATCAGGGATTTCGATATCAAATGCTTCTTCAAGAGCCATCACTAATTCAACAGTATCTAAAGAATCTGCACCTAAATCATTTTGGAAATTTGAATCTGATTTCACATCTCCTGCTTCAACACTTAATTGTTCTGAAACAATAGAACAAACTTTTTCGAGGATTTCTTGTGACATAGTTTATGGAAATTACTAATTATCTATATGATTTTATGCCCTAGAGTTAACAAGAGTGAAGCATATCTTAATTTTTTTAATTTCTTTGTAAGACAATAGTATTATAAAACGAGGTTCAAAAGACAATTTTTACATGTCACACGCAGTTAAAATTTATGACACATGCATTGGATGTACTCAATGTGTAAGGGCTTGCCCACTTGATGTTTTAGAGATGGTTCCATGGGATGGCTGCAAAGCCGGCCAAATTGCCTCATCCCCAAGAACTGAAGATTGCGTTGGTTGCAAAAGGTGCGAAACAGCATGTCCTACTGATTTCTTAAGTATTCGTGTTTATTTAGGAGATGAAACTTCTAGAAGCATGGGTTTAGCTTATTAATTTATATAGTGCAGTTTTAAGAGAGTCCATGTTTTAAAAATACTTATTTTTTTTCAAATATAATTGAAAAAAAATTTTCGTATGTGTGGAATAGTTGCTGTTACAGGTTATAAAAAAGCTTTACCATTATTAATTAATGGTTTAGAAAAACTTGAATACAGAGGATATGATTCCGCAGGTATTGCAATTATTAATTCTGAAACAAATTCTATTACTTGTAACAAAGCAGAAGGAAAACTTAAGAACTTAAAAAATAATCTTAACGATGAGAATATTCCAGGAACTGTGGGAATAGGTCATACAAGGTGGGCAACTCATGGAAAACCTGAGTTTAAAAATGCTCATCCCCATACCGATGGTTCAGGAAATATAGCGGTTGTTCAAAATGGCATTATTGAAAATTTCCAAGATTTAAAAAATAAATTAGAGAAAGAAGGTTTTATTTTTAATTCTGATACAGATACCGAGGTAATTCCTCATTTAATTAAAAGAGAATTAAATACATTAAGTAAACTTAACCTTGAAAATAATGGCTCAACATTATTAGTGGCAGTGAGAAACGTAATATCTGATCTAGAAGGATCATATGCCTTAGCCGTTTTATGGGCCGATGCTCCAACCTCATTGGTAGTTGCAAGAAGACAGGCACCCTTGATTATTGGTTTGGGCGAAGGGGAATTTATTTGTGCAAGTGATACCCCAGCTATCGCAAACTTTACAAATATTATTTTGCCTATGGAGGATGAAGAAATAGCTTTGTTGACTCCTCTTGGAATAGAAATATATGACACAAACAATGAGAGACAGTATCGAAATCCAGTTTCTTTAAAAGTCTCAGAGCAAAAAATGGATAAGATGAATTTTAAACACTACATGTTAAAGGAGATATATGATCAGCCGCAGACAGCAAAAAACTGGTTAGAAAATTATTTAATTCAAAACTCAGAAGATGGTCATTATCAAATTAATTATCCTTTTGAAACAAAGTTTTTTGAATCAATCGAAAGAATCGAAATTATTGCCTGTGGGACAAGTAAACATGCTGCAATGGTGGGTAGCTTTTTATTAGAACAATTTTCAGGTATCCCTACAAATGTATTTTATGCAAGCGAATTTCGATATTCACCACCTCCATTGCTCCCAAATACATTAACTATTGGAGTAACTCAATCTGGAGAAACTGCTGATACTATTGCAGCTATCGATATGGAAATTAAAAGACGGTCTTCGATTGAAGATAAGAATTTTAAACCCAATCTTATTGCAATAACAAATAGAAAAGAGAGCTCGATAGGAAGGCAGGTTTCAAATATTATTGATATCTGTGCAGGAATAGAAGTTGGAGTTGCTGCAACAAAAACTTTTTTTGCTCAATTACTTTCTTTTTATGGATTAGCTATAAAATTTGCGGAAATTAAAGGTAGTCAAAGCTTAGATGAAATAAGTAATTTAATAAATGAACTTATCAAACTGCCTCCATTAATAGAAGATCTTTTAGAACAACATAATAAATCTTCAGAAAAGTTAGCGCATGATTTTTTTAATATTAAAGATGTTATCTTTTTGGGAAGAGGTATAAATTATCCTATTGCTCTTGAAGGCGCGTTAAAACTCAAAGAAATTAGTTATATACATGCGGCTGGTTATCCAGCTGGTGAGATGAAACACGGTCCAATAGCTTTGTTAGATAAAAAAGTACCTGTTATTTCTATTGCTTCCCCTAGTGAAGTTTTCGATAAAGTTATCAGTAATGCTCAAGAAGCAAAAGCCAGAGATTCATATTTGATTGGAATTGCGCCTGAATGTAATGGAACTGAAATTTTTGATTATTTAATGAAGGTTCCTTCCTCTAATGAATGGATTTCACCTTTAATTAACATAGTCCCTTTACAATTATTGAGTTACCATATTGCAGCTCATAGAGGACTTGACGTGGATCAACCAAGAAATTTAGCTAAGAGTGTAACTGTAGAATGATAAGTTTCTTGCAAATATTTATTTTTTTAAATTTATAGCTCGAAAAGTCCATTTGGAGGATTGATGATTAGAAAATTATTTTTAATATCTACTAATGGGACTATTTCTTTGACAAAAGGTATAAGAACTTTTTTTTGATTTTTGAATAATTCAATAACAAGTAAATTATTTTTTTCATTTTCTAAATTTATAACTTTCCCAATTGTTTTTAATTCATCATTTTCTAAAGTTTTGGCTTCTAGGTTTACGAGTTCTAAAAAGTGAAACTCTTCCTTTTTTAATTTTGGCAGTTTATCAGTTTTTACAAGAATTTTGAATTTTTTAAGTTTCTCAGCATGATTTCTTGTATTTATTCCTTTTAAATTAACTATAAAAGTTTCTTTACCTGGCTGTTTGAAACCTGATATGAGTTCTATTTTTGTAGGAGTTTCATTTTCTTTTTGTAACCATCTCATTCCCGGTTTTAAAAATCTTTCTTCAAAATCACTCAGAGATTTAACCTTTACCTGTCCATTAATTCCATGGCATGATGTTATTAATCCAACAGTTAACCATTCATTTTTTTTTATCATATATTGTATTAAAAGATTTTTTTATGGAATTGTCTATTAAACCCATACTCCCTGGTTCTTTTGTAATTGTAAAAGACAATAACTCTATATACAGAGGATATAAAGGGTTTGTTCAAAGAGTTACAAAAAAAAGAGCAGCAGTTCTTTTTGAAGGTGGTAATTGGGACAAACTCATAACTTTTCAATTAACGAATTTAGAAATAGTTTAAAAATTAAATTTTGCCTATAGATATAAATTTTTCTATCAAAACTCTGGCTGCATTTGTTTCGGCTTGTTTATGGGACTTGCCGAATGCAGATGATTCTTTTAATCCTTCGATAAATATATCGCAAGAAAATCTTTTAGAATCCCCATTTTTCTTGGATACTTCAATTATTTTATAGACTGGCAAATCAAAACCTTTACTTTGGCACCACTCTTGTAATACTGTCTTAGATTTAAATTTATATGGAGCTTGTAAAAATATTTCTGAATCTTGCTCCCAAATATCATCTAGCCAAAGATTTACTTCCTGAATTGAATTAAAGCACTTGTAAATAGCACCGATTAAAGCTTCTGTAGCTTCACCAATGATAGTATTTTTTGAATTGTCATCACCAAGAGCTTTAGGTCCCTTAATTATTAATTTCTCAATATCAATTTTTTTTCCTAATTTAGTTAACCATTCATCACTTACAATTTGTGATCTTAGTTCTGATCTTTCTCCTACACTCATAAGGGGATATTTTTTTTCAATGAAATTAGAAGCAGCTAATCTGAGTACTGCATCTCCGAAAAATTCTAGTTTTTCGTAATTTATTATTTTGTCTTCTGAGGAATGGATTAATGCTTGATTAAAATTTTGAATAACTGAAATATTTTGAACTCTAATTAGTTCAGAAAATCTTTTTGATTTAATATTTAAAGACTTTAAAAAAGTTGTTATTTCATTAATCCTTTTTGCGTTTATTATATTTGTCATCTGATTTTAATAATCACAACAATAAGAAAGCAGGTCATAAGCCGGGTTCTGTTCATCTTAATTAAGATGGGCAATCATCTATCTAGGACTGAAATTACTTCACAGTCTCAAGCGGCGCTTAAAAGTAGATTGTGTAATGGTCATTAATCTACTAAGCCTTGCTCCCAGCCGGGGTTTACCTAGCCAACACTTCACAATGTTGCTGGTGCGCTCTTACCACACCCTTGCACCCTTGCCATACAAATGTATTAGGCGGTATGTTTCTGTGGCACTATCCTCACGGTTGCCCGTACTGGGAATTACCCAGCAAGCCTGACCATTTGGGAGCCCGGACTTTCCTCAAGAAAGTTTTATTTTGTTTCCAAAATAAAACTTTCTTGCGATTGCCTCTCCTGCTTTCATTTAGCATAAACCTTAATACTCCAAAAATCATCTATTGGGGCTGTAGCTCAGCAGGATAGAGCAACGGTTTCCTAAACCGTAGGTCGTGGGTTCGACTCCCTCCAGTCCCGTAAAATAAAAAACTATATGTAGTATGTGTGCAAACTTGCTACTCTCTAGCTAGCGTATAAGTAGTAATAAATCTTTTATGGCTAAGTTGCATGATATGCGTTTAAAGCTCTTAATTCAACAAGAGCACGAACGCATTTCAAAATCCCAACCAAATGATTTAGATCTTTCAATAGTTCAAGCAAGATGTCTGTGTTGGCTTGCTCTATTGGCGGAAGCTCATGAAGATCAAGCAAATGATGCAGAGAAAAGAGGCGATGCCGAGCAAGCAATGGGATGGTTTGCCGATTCTATGAGATTAAGAGATGTTATTAATTTGGTTACTAGTATTGAGATACCTTTGCCAGATAGTCCAGATTCACTAGATGAAAATGACGAATTATTGGATGGTCCTCCAATTTTGCCCAAATAGTGAGATGATATAGAGAGAATTATTTTTTCTTTTGACTGAAGAACCATGTCAATGCTCTGATTGTCAGAGATTTTATAAAGAGCATGATCGTCTAATTAGAGAATTTCCTACCTTTAGGCACCAACAAGAATTGAATTGGGCATCTATTCAATCGTTCAGAACTCTTTGTACTAAGGTTACTGATGAGCTGCAGAGAGAATTATCTGAAAGAGAATCAAATGAAGATACTAGTCCAAAAGAAAAACATATTTCTGATACTGAAATTACTGAAGCTTTAGATGAACTGGAAAGTGTTAATGCCTATTTATATTCAATTGAAGCATTAATGGAAAGAATATTTGATACAAAAATTTCAAACAATATTGAAGCAAAATTTAAAGAAATTGCAAATCAATTAGCCCCAGACCCATTAAATATGGATAGATTAATTTTGAATAGATTATTTCATCAAACCCCAGATTCACCAGATAAGAAAAATATTAATTAGTTAATTCTTCTACGTCGCAAGTAATTTCAACAGGCATTGGAGATACTTTCCAAATAGATTTACAGTACTCTCTAATAGATCTATCTGAAGAAAAATATCCAGATCTAGCAGTATTTAATAATGCCATTTTATTCCAAGATTTTTTATTATTCCAACATTCGCTGACCACATCCTGTTTATTCAAGTAGTCTTCAAAGTCAGCCATAACAAAAAATGGGTCATGTCCTGTAAGGCTATTTAATAAGGGTTTAAATAATTCTTTATCCCCATTGCTAAAGTGGCCAATTTCAATTAAGCGTATAATCTCTTTGAGCTCTGAACATTGATCAATAAAAGTTTTGGGAGAGTAGTTATTATTTTTTAAGTCCATAATTTCGCTTTCAGTTTTACCAAAAAGGAAGAAATTCTCTTTTTTTACAAGATCTCTTAATTCCACATTTGCTCCATCTAAGGTTCCTATCGTTAAAGCTCCATTCATGGCAAACTTCATATTTCCAGTACCAGATGCTTCTTTTCCAGCAGTTGAGATTTGTTCTGAAAGATCCGTTGCTGGATATACTATTTCACCAAGTTTAACATTGTAATCTGGTAGAAAAACAACCCTTAATAAACCATCCATATCTGGATCAGAATTAACTACATCAGCAATACCATTAATAAATCTAATCATCAGCTTTGCCATAAAGTAGCCTGGTGCAGCTTTACCACCGAATATAATTGTTCTTGGTACTTCATATTTGTTTGTACCATTTTTGATTCTTAAATATTGGGCAATAATTTGTAGGGCGTTTAAATGTTGCCTTTTGTATTGATGAATTCTTTTTACTTGAACATCAAATAAACTTGATGGATCCACTAGTATTCCAGTTTTTGAATGAATAAAGCTAGCTAATTTTCTTTTCCCGTTAAGTTTAGTTTCCTCAAATTTTTGCAAAAAATTGTTATCATCTTTTTTTTCTTCTAACTTTTTGAGAAGTTCCATATTTGTTATCCAGTCTGGACCAACTTCTTCTTCTAAAAGGTTCGATAGTGATGGATTAGATAGGGCAACCCATCTCCTCGGAGTAACTCCATTAGTTACATTTGTAAATTTTTCAGGCCACAGAGCTGCGAATTCAGGCAGAAGTTGTCTTTTTATTAGATCTGAGTGGAGAGCTGCAACTCCATTTATGTGATGGGCTCCAATTGTAGCTAAATGAGCCATCCGAACTGATTTAGAACCTTCTTCATCAATTATTGAGAGTTTTTGAAGGATCTTGTCATCACCAGGATATCTAAGTCTTAATTGTTGTAGAAATCTCCAATTAATTTCATAAATAATTTCTAGATGACGAGGAAGAAGATCATTAAATAAACCTAAATCCCATTTCTCTAAAGCTTCTGGTAGTAAAGTATGGTTGGTATAAGCAACAGAAGAAGTTGTAATGTTCCAAGCTTTATCCCAACCTATTTGATATTGGTCAATAAGAAGTCTCATTAATTCTGCAACTGCAATAGCTGGATGAGTATCATTTAATTGGACTGTCCAATGCTTAGGAAATTCTGTTACTGCTATTGATCTTTTTTCAAGGCTTCTCAACATATCCTGAAGAGAACAACTTACAAAAAAGTGTTGTTGTTTGAGTCTTAATCTTCTACCTTCATCAGTTCCATCATTTGGATATAGAACTTTTGAAAGAGTTTCAGATGCAACTTTTTCTTCGACTGCACCATAATAATCACCAATATTGAATGCATAAAAGTCAAAACTTTCTGTTGCATCTGCTCTCCATAACCTTAATCTGTCACATGTATTGACTCTGTATCCTAAAACTGGAACATCATGAGGTACTCCGATTGCATGTTCTGAGGGAATCCATCTTGATCTGTAGTTCCCCTTATCATCTCTATAACTTTCTGTTCTCCCTCCAAAACCTACAAAACATGATTCGTCCGGTTGTGGAAGTTCCCATGGCCATCCACCTTTTAACCATTTGTCAGTTACTTCAACTTGCCAACCATCCCTAATTAACTGATTGAATATGCCAAATTCATATCGAATACCGTAACCAACTGCTGGAACTTGCAGAGATGCTAATGATTCCATGTAACATGCAGCAAGTCTACCAAGTCCACCATTACCTAATCCAGGCTCTTCTTCAACTTCAAGAATTGTTGACAATGATTCAATGCCAAATCTTTTAAGAGCATCTTGTGCCTCTTGAGTTATTCCAAGATTAAGAAGATTATTACTTAATTGAGGGCCTATTAAAAATTCTGCTGATAGGTAAGCAACTGTTTTTTGTGGTTTTTTTCTTATGACTTCTTGGCTGGCTAAATATCTTGTCATTAGCCTATCTTTGACTGCGTAACTTAAAGCCATGTACAAATCGTGAGGACTTGCAGAGGTTGCTAACTTTCCAAGAGTGTAGAAAAGATGGGCTGTCATTCCTTGAAATACAGCATCTGAATCCATGCCAGCTTTCTCAGGATCTAAATAGCAACCTGGCGTAGGCAAGCGCAGATCAAAGGGTTCGTTGGAATTCATTGGATTAGCCATATAACAGACAATAGCCATTTTTAAGAAAATTTCTTTGTTGTAACTTCAGATCCACACTTGTTGAGTATTTTTGCTTTTTTCTTACATATTTCTTAAAGTGGGCCCTCAATAAACTATCTTCCAATAAGACAGTTTATTTTTTACAATTAAATGTACTCTTTACTTGCTGAATTAAGTGCACATGATTTAGAAGTTGCTGAGACGTTGATAGGAGTTATAAGGTTTCTATTGATATTTTTAGCTGCAAGAGCATTAGCAGAAGTACTAGTAAGACTTAGTTTGCCAACAATAGTAGGTGAGCTTCTTGCAGGGGTTGTAATAGGGGCATCAGGATTCCATTTGTTGATACCGCCTTCAGCTGGAACCGAATTAAATGAAGGACTGGTAAATGTTATTAGTTCTTTAGCTTCAATCCCCCCAGAAGCCGTACCTGATGTTTATTTCGAAAGTTTCCCATCTCTACAAGCAGTAGCAACTCTCGGTTTATATGCTCTTTTATTTTTAACAGGATTAGAAAGTGAGTTAGAGGAATTGGTAGCCGTGGGGGCACAGGCTTTCACTGTTGCTATGGCTGGTGTAATTTTACCGTTTGCCTTTGGAACTCTTGGACTAATGTTCATTTTCCAAGTAGATCTAATTCCAGCAGTTTTTGCAGGAGCATCTATGACAGCAACAAGTATAGGAATTACTGCAAGTGTTTTTGGTGAGTTGGGTTATTTAAAAACTAGAGAAGGACAGATTGTTATTGGTGCAGCAGTATTAGACGATATCTTAGGAATTGTTATTCTGGCAGTTGTAGTCGCCCTTGCTGCCGGAGGTACTTTAGAAATTGCTCCGATCGTTAAATTAGTTGCAGCAGCTGTAGTATTTGTTATTGCTGCTATTGCATTAAGTAGAACAGCTGCTCCAGGTTTTGATTGGTTATTAGATAGATTAAAGGCTCCTGGAGCCGTAGTGGTTGCTTCTTTTGTGATACTTGTATTGAGTTGTTTCGTGGCGACAGCCATTGGATTGGAAGCAGCTTTAGGTGCTTTTGCAGCTGGATTAATCCTAAGTAGTTCTAAAAATAATCACGCAATCCAACAATCTGTTTTACCTTTAGTATCCTTATTCGCAACTATTTTCTTTGTATTAGTTGGAGCTGGAATGGATTTATCAGTTATCAATCCACTTGATCCAACAAGTAGGTCAGCTCTTGTAGTTGCAGGATTTTTATTAGTTGTCGCAATTATTGGAAAAATTGCAGCAGGATGGGTATTTTCAAGTGATAAACCTACAAATAGATTAGTAGTTGGTTTGGGTATGATGCCTAGAGGAGAGGTTGGTTTGATTTTCCTAGGATTAGGAACGAGTGCTAAGTTGTTAACTCCTTCTCTAGAAGCAGCTATTTTATTAATGGTTATTGGAACTACATTTCTTGCTCCTGTTCTATTGAGAATTGTCCTAAAAGATAAGCCCCCAAATGATGGCAATAAAATTTCAGATGATGTTGCAGCCGATCCTGTGGGTCTTCTTTAGGAAATAAGTTTATTAGAATCAAAAAACAAAAAGATTTTCAATAAATGGAAAAATCAGCTCTGATTGATGGTGATGTAAATTATGAATGGAATTTTTTAAATTACCCAATACATACTGTTTCAGCTTACCCTGAACAAACATTAAAAGAATACGCAATTTTATTAATTCATGGTTTCGGTGCTTCTACGGATCATTGGAGATTTAATATCCCTGTTTTGTCTGCAAAATATGAAGTCCATGCCATGGATTTACTCGGTTTTGGAAAAAGTCCTAAGCCTGAAGACGTCGAATACTCAGGATCTTTATGGAAAGATCAGGTTGTCGCTTACGTTAAAGAGAAAATAAAAAAACCTACAATTGTTGTTGGAAATTCATTAGGTGGTTATGCCGCTTTGGCAGCTGGTGCAGAATTAAACGAGCTAAACGCAGGAGTGATCTTACTTAATGCTGCTGGATACTTTAGTGAAGAAAAAACTATCAAAAAGAATATGTTGCAAACTTCAATTGAAACAGTTGCTGGCATATTTTTGAAAAATATTGTTCTTCAACGTTTGATTTTTGAGAATATGAGAAATCCAAAAAATATTAAAAAAACCTTGAATCAAGTTTATGTTGATAAAAAAAATGTTGATGATTTTTTAGTGGAGTCAATAAGAAAGCCTTCTCTAGATTTCGGAGCTTTTAATGTTTTTAGAAGTGTATTTAACCCATCAGGTCCTCAGGGATTGCCGTTGGATAAGCTGTTCGCAAAACTAAATGCACCATTATTACTTCTTTGGGGAGGGAAAGATCCATGGATGAACACTCCGAAAAAAAGAAATCTATATAAAAAATTTACACCAAAGAATACAAAGGAAATTATTCTTGATGCAGGACATTGTCCTCATGATGAGATACCTGAATTAGTTAATCAGCATATTTTGGATTGGGTTGATTCTCTTAAGCAGTAATCGTGAAACTTGAATTATCTAATAAGGATCAAGGAATTTTTGTCTTTCAATTAGATAAAAATAATTACATTAAATTTTGTCCTGAAAGAGGAGGCGTTATTACAAATTGGGTTGCGGATGGTAATGAAATACTTTATTTCGATGAAAAAAGATTTATGGACAAGACAAAAAGTATTAGGGGAGGCATTCCAATCTTGTTTCCAATTTGTGGAAATCTCAATACCTCTAATTCACTATTTGGAAACGATTATTTGCAATTACCACAACATGGTTTTGCTAGGGATTTGCAATGGCAATACTGCTTTAAAGAAAATAAAAAAATTTTATGCTTGTTCTTAAATGCATCTAAAAAAACCAAAAAATATTATCCTTTCGATTTCGAACTAAAAATAGAAGTTAACTTAAAAATTAACTGTTTAGAATTTGAAATTACGATACTTAATAAAACAGACTTTGCTATGCCTATAAATTTTGGTATGCATCCTTACTTTAACGTTTCAGATTTCAAAAATTTAGAGTTTGTTGATACTCCACTTAATTGTCTGGATCAACAAAAAAATACTATAAGTAATACTTTGGATGAATTCAACAAAATTAATTTAGGAGTTGATCTACTTATGTATACTTCCGGTAGAAGCTCTTTTCAAGATAAAATTTTCAAAAGAGAGGTAACTTTAAATCATCCATATCCTTTTGATTTAGGAGTTATTTGGAGTGATCCTCCAAGAAGAATGATATGTCTCGAACCTTGGACTAGTCCCCGAAATTCTTTTGTTGATGGTTTTAGAAAAATTATGATTCCTTCAAATGATAGTAAAAGGTTAAATGCCTCAGTACAAATAAAGGCTCTTAAGTAATCATGCAATACTTATGAAATTTGTCGTTATAGATGATGATCCCACAGGCTCTCAAACTGTTCACGATTGTTTATTACTGCTTAAGTGGGACTGCTCAACTTTAGTCAAAGGTTTTGAATCTAAATCTAATTTATTTTTTATTTTGGCTAATACAAGGTCACTATCGGAAAATGATGCAAAATTAACAATAGAGGAAATTTGCAAAAATCTTAAGACTGTAATTGCTTCTCAAGCCTATGAAGAAGAAATTCTTTTTATAAGTAGGGGAGACTCTACTCTTCGAGGACATAACTTTTTAGAGCCATTTGCGCTAAATAGTTGCTTAGGTCCTTTTGATGCTACTTTTCATATTCCAGCTTTCATAGAGGGTAAAAGATTAACAATTAATGGATCTCATTTTGTTGATAAAACTCCTATTAATCAAACAATTTTTGCAACAGATAAAATCTTTGGATATGAGACAAGTAATGTCAAGAATCTTTTATTTCAGCAGAGTAAATCTCAAATAAATTTTGAAGATATTCAAAATCTTTTATTGTCAGATATCGAGATGCTAAGTGATGAAGAAAATAATATTGTTTTTAAAACACTAAAGAATTTGAAGAATAATAAACATGTAGTTGTAGATGTAGAAAATTATTCTCAACTAAAAAAATTTTCTTTAGTAGTTAAAAAATTAATTAAAAACAAAAAATTTCTTTTTCGAACTGCAGCAAGTTTTATAAGTTCAATTTCTGAGAAAAAAAGTGTCTCTCAGAGTGAAATATTTTTCACTAATTTAAGAATAAGAAATAAAGAAAAGAGTTTTCTTCCAGGACTGATAATTGTTGGATCTTATGTAGAACTTTCAACAATACAATTGAATAATTTATTAGAGATAAGTAATTGCAATCCAGTGGAATTAGATGTTTTTGAATTCTTTAAGATTACTTCAGCAGATAATAATCAGAAGCGAAGGAATTTGTTTAAAAATAAATTTTTGAAAGAAATTAGATTTTCTTTTGATAAAGGAAAAACTCCTGTTTTGTTTACTTCAAGAAAATTTATGTCTTTAGATTCTTCTGAAATATTTAATTTTTATAATTTACTTGCTTGTTTTATTGCTGAATTAGTTGCAGATTTGAAGTATGAAATAGGATATTTGATTTCAAAAGGTGGAATAACAACAAATTTGATTCTCAGTAAAGGACTTAATGCAGATTATGTTTATCTTAAAGGACAGATTTTAACAGGTATTTCAGTGGTGACTTATAACCTAAGTAATGGCGAAAGACTTCCTATTGTTACTCATCCTGGAAACATTGGCACTAAAGATTCACTGGTTAATATTTGGAAAGTTTTTGAAAATAAAACTAATTTCTAAAATTAGAAATTTGAGATAATTTCTTCGGCAAAGCTGCTGCAAGACAACGGTTCTACTTTAGGTTCCATTAAGCGTGCTAGATCATAGGTGACTTTTTTTTGTTCTATTGCCTTGCTTAAACCATTTGTAATTAAGTTAGCTGCTTCATTCCAACCAAAATATTCAAGCATCATTACACCACTAAGAATTACTGAGCCTGGATTAATCTTATTTAAGCCTGCATGTTTTGGCGCAGTACCATGCGTAGCTTCGAAAATTGCTGCATTATCCCCAATATTTGCACCAGGAGCCATACCTAGGCCTCCAACAATTGCTGCAGCTGCATCAGAAACATAGTCTCCATTGAGGTTTAAGGTTGCAAGAATTGAATATTCTTGAGGTCTTGTTTGAATTTGTTGAAATATACTATCAGCTATCCGATCATCAACAAGAATAAGTTCTCTCCATTTTCCGTCTCCATGAGAATTTGAAATTGATGCAATTACTTCTTTAATTTCTTCGCAAATGAATGCTTTTTTGTTATTTGTAAGCTTGTCAAAACCTGGTTCGATTTTTCTGGCATTATTTTCAATTGTAATTTCTGGATTTTTATGAATATTATCTAAAATCCAGCTTTCTCTTTCTGTAATGCAATCTTCTCTAAATTCATTGACTGCTAATTCATAACCCCAATCTCTAAATGCACCTTCGGTATATTTCATAATATTCCCTTTATGTACAAGAGTCACATGCCTTTTATCTCCTGATAATCTTTTAGCATGTTCAATGGCCTTTCTAATATGCCTTTGGCTTCCAGATTTGCTTACTGGTTTTATTCCAATTCCTGATCCGTTGGGTATGGATCTATTTTTTAAATTTTTACTATTTGGTATTACAAAATTATTTAAGTGATTAATTAATTCAAGACAATTATTATCCTCGGCTTCCCATTCAATTCCCATGTAGATATCTTCAGTATTTTCTCTATAAACAATAACGTCCAGATTTTGGGGATTTTTGTGAGGGCTTGGAGTTCCTGAATAATATCTGCATGGTCTAACACAACTATATAAATCAAAGATTTGTCTTAATGCAACATTAAGAGATCTAATACCTCCTCCGATGGGAGTCGTTAAAGGACCTTTAATAGCTACGCCGAAGTGCCTGATTGCCTCAATAGTATCTTGAGGGAGATAGTTATATGTTCCATAAAGTTCACAAGCCTCATCTCCTGCATAGACTTTAAACCAATTAATTTTTCTCTCATTTCCATAGCTTTTTTTAATCGCTGAATCAAGAACGATTTGAGTAGCAGGCCAAATATCAACTCCAGTACCATCACCCCTTATAAATGGGACAATTGGATTATTAGGAACATCAGGTTCACCTTGATTAAAAGTTATTATCTCGCCTTCACTGGGTAAAGTTAATTTTTCAAATTTTGGCATAGCATTGAATTAATAAAAGATAACTCTTTGAAGCTCATATTATTTTAATTTGCGATGAGTTATTTTCTTTAAAACCTAGAAATTTATTAGTCAAATGTGAATAGAGAATAGTTTATTGATCAGCATTTCAACATCTTTATTAAAAGAAAAAGTAGTTAATAAGCAAGTTAAAGCAAATTATGTCATTTTCAAAAAAATACTCAGCCATTTATGAATGCGAGTTCAAATGTAAGTAATGTTGAAATAGCTAATAAAATTGCTTCTACTGCAGCTTTATTTCGGAAATATTTTCCAGATGCAAGCGTAAACTTTAGTCCCTGGGACAACACAAATGAATCTATGCAAGATACTATTGATTTTGCGTTTCATTTTCCTGGTTGGAGTCCTCTTATTGAATGTAGAGCGATACTCTTACAATTAAGAATTGAAAATGATAGTAATGACAGAGTCCCGAAATTGTTGGGAATAATAATGCGAGGTATGATTGTGCCCTCCGAGAGATGGAGAGTGGCTACCATCGGTGATTGGGAAATGACTGGCACTCATCTACCGCAAAAGGAACAAAAAGATAATCTGCTTTTGGTTTGTAAAGAACTTCATAAGCTATTCTCCACAACATCTGCTGGTAACAAAAATTAGCTGTTTTATGTATTTTTCTTGTAGATTAAACACAGTTACAAAAATAATTCAAAATATATGGCAGTTGCTCTTGCAGGACAATTAAGAGAAGGGACAAAAAAATCCCACACTATGGCAGAAAATACTGGCTTTGTGGCTTGTTTTTTAAAAGGAGTTGTTGAAAAAAAATCTTATAGAAAATTAATTAGTGATTTATATTTTGTTTATGAAGCCATGGAAGAGGAAATTGAAAGACTTGTCAATGAGGAACATCCCGTCATAAAACCTATAGGTTTTAAATCATTATTCAGGAAAGAAACTCTTGTAAATGATCTTAAATTTTATTTTGGTGAAAACTGGAAGAATGAAATTAATATTTCGCACTCAGCAAAAGAATATGTCGAAAGAATCCGAGAGGTCGCAAAAAATTCACCAGAGCTTTTAGTTGGTCATCACTACACTCGCTACATAGGAGATTTATCTGGGGGGCAAATCTTGAAAAGGATCGCTAAAAAAGCATTAAATTTGCAGGGAAATGATGGTTTAAATTTTTATGAGTTTGAATTAATTGCTGATGAAAAAAAATTCAAAGAAGAATATTCCCTTACTTTGAATCAACTTCCAATAAATCAAAATACGGCTGATCAAATTATTGATGAAGCTAATCAAGCTTTTACTTACAATATGAAAATGTTTAAGGAGCTTGAAGGTAACTTGATTGCTGTTTTAGGCAAGATTGTATTCAATTATATTACAAAAAAAGTTAGGAAAGGAAGTACCGAGACCTAATGTTTATGTTTGATTCATTAGTTGATTTCCTTAAAACCAATATTGATCAATTAAATGGACATGAGGTACAAATATCTAGTGAATTCAAAGAACATCACAATGAAGACTCAAAATATATTATTAAAAATTGGCTTTTTTCATCTCCCGAATATAGAAAGTGGCGAATAACAAGATTAGATGGTGGCAAAAAACTGCAAGTGTTTAATACTGTCGCATATCCTAATTTTGATAGCGAATTTCCTATTTTAGGAGCTGATATTTTATGGTTTGGAACTTCTCAAAAGTTATTAGCAATACTTGATTATCAACCTTTAATTCAAGAAAGCAAATATCTTGAAAAATATTGTTCAAGTTTAGGTAGTATTAAGAAAAAATATTCTGCATTTGATAATAATAAAATGAAGAATATATATGATTCAAAAAAGTATTTTTCCCCATGGGTGATTATATGTAGAGGAAATAAATTAAATCTTGATAGAGATTTAAATAATATATTCCATTCATTTGTAAATAATTATTTGAACATTTATAAATCGAATCCTGTTAATCAATTTTTAAATGCAGAAGAAATAAAAATTAATCAGATTAAATATGATAAGTACAGTTTTGAAAAAGACCCTGCAGATAAATTGTTTAAATCATTTTTTGGAGAAAAATGGACAAAAAAATTTATCAATAAATTTCTATTTACATTAAATAATGAGATTATTCATTGAATGTTAATACAAGATACTATTTTTTATAGGCCAGATTGGAGATGGCATAATTTCTTAAAATATTTAACAAACAATTTAAGTAAATATAACTGTTTAGAAAAAAAAATACCCTCGGAATATTCTTATAAAGATTCAACTTATGGTTCAAAGAAATCAAAAAAAAATGTGAATCTATCTACTTGGGGTGTAACGCATAAAAAAAGAATTAAATTCGCAAGGGCAGTTTGTATAAATAGTCCAAATTATTCTGTTTTAAATTTTTTAATTATTCCTAATACTATTTATAACGTCCCATTTTTTGGAGTAGATTTTGTTTCTCTACCTAATAGTTATTTAATAGTGTTAGATTTTCAGCCTTCATTAAAAATACAAAATCAATACAATAATGAGTTATTAGAAAAACTTATAAAACTCAAAAATCATTGTCATACATCACTCCCATTAGCTGAAAAAATGTCTGCGGATGTAGCTAGATTTTTTTCTCCAGGAGTAATATGGTCAAAATTACCAAAAGAAGAAAGAAGTGATTTTTTAATTACTAATCAGCTCTATACCTCATTTAAGAAATATCTTGATTTGTATTTGGAAATTCTTTTCGAAAGCAAAGAAGTCAATATTGAACTGCAAAAAGAATTAATAAATGGTCAAAATAATTATTTGAATTATAGAAGAGATAACGATCCAGCAAGGCCAATGTTGTCGAGTTTGTTTGGTAAAGAATTTACTGAATCTTTAATTGAAGAAGTTTTATTTACTACTTAAAAGTCTTATAATCAACTGGAATTTGAAATCATATGAATAAAATTTCTGTTCTTTTTGTATGTTTGGGAAATATTTGTAGGTCTCCTGCAGCAGAAGCAATCTTTATAAAACTACTTGAAAAGAATGGATTAAACGATGCCTTTATTGTTGATTCTGCTGGAACTGGGAGTTGGCATATTGGAAAAAAAGCTGACTCTAGGATGAGAATTGCGGCAGAAAAAAGAGATATAAATATCTTAAGCAAGGCTCGTCAAATTAATAGCAAAGATTTTGACGAATTTAAGTATATTCTCGCGATGGACGATTCAAATTTTAAAAATATTCAAGATCTTAAAAATAGAACAGCTTCAACTGGTTCTGCAGCAATAAAAAAAATACAAGATTTTAGATCAGTTTTTAATGAGCAAGAAGTTCCTGACCCATATTTTGGAGGTGATGAGGGCTTTGATTATGTTCTTGATATCCTAGAAGACTCTGTAAAAGGTTTTTTGGAAAGTATTTCTTGAATTTATTTGATCTCAGTCTCTTTTGGAATCTTGTCATTGTAAAGGTCAATAATTTTATCCACTACCTCATTAATTGTATATCCGTCGGTAATAATTTCTATTGCATCATTCGCCTTAATTAGAGGCGAAATTTCCCTATTAGAATCTTCAAAATCTCTTTTCTTTATAAGTTCTTTTAATGTATGAAGGTCTATTTCTTGTGAGTCTTTACAATTTTTATCAGATTTTCTTCTTTTTGCTCTTTCATCGATGCTAGCAGTTAAAAATATTTTAAGTTCTGCATGAGGAAAAACAGTAGTTCCTATATCTCTTCCCTCAGCTACAAGTCCGCCTGATTCTCCAATTTTTCTTTGTTCTTCTACTAAGAATTCTCTTACTTCTTTTATTGAGGAAATTTTAGAAACGATGGAACTTATCTTTTGCGACCTAATTTCTTCAGTAACACAGTAGTTATTAACATAAACATCCTGATTTGAATTTGTATTCGATTTGAAAACTATAGATATACCTTTAAGAATATTCTTTAAATTTTTTTCTTTTTTATAGTTAATACTTTCTTTTATCATAAGCCAACTCAATGCTCTGTACATTGCGCCAGTATCTAAATATAAAAGTTTAAGTTTCTTAGCTACTAACTTTGTTACAGTACTTTTACCTGAACCTGCAGGACCATCAATTGCAATAATCGGTCTTCTTTTCATCAGAAAAACGTGATCAATTAATCTTGTCTCTCCACATCTTATCGCACCAGCCAATAACGAAATATTATCCTCAAGTCTCGCCTTTTGGAGTGTATGAGGGTGTAAATGTTCTAAATATTCAATTGAAATTTCTTTTGCTGATAGCTTCTTAATTATTTGGTTTAAATTGATCTTTTTATCTTGTTGAAATTTTTTTTTTGCTTCTAATAACTCACTTGAAAAAAACCTAATCAATTTTCTTTCGTTTTTTGATAAATGCACATTACGTGAACTTAAAGGAATTCCATCAAAATCTCTTTGAGTGGGAATGGATTTAATAGCAACATTTAATTTCGTTCTAATGACAAGATTTTTTAAAATTAAAAGTTGTTGCCAATCTTTTTCTCCTAAGTAAAGATTTTTTGGCTTGATGAGATTAAGTAATCTATAAACTACTGTACAAACGCCATCAAAATGTCCAATTCGATTTAATCCACATAATGCAGAAGATAATTCTTTTGGAGCTTTTAGGAATTTAATATTTTTATTATTCGGTGGATATATATCTTCATTACTTGGGATGAAGATAGCATCTGCGCCATTTGAAAACGAGATTTTTATATCATTATCAATTGTTTTAGGGTAATTCTCTAAATCTAACTTGTTATCAAATTGAAGTGGATTAATAAAAATACTTACTAAATTAACATTAGAATTGTCATTTTTTGCTGTTGATATAAGTTTAATATGACCATTATGAAGATTACCCATTGTTGGAATGAAGTTAATTTCACTATTTATATTTCTCCTCCAATTTTCTATTTCTTCAGTTTTCCTTATGATTACTTTCTTCACTTTGTTTTTAAAAAATAAATCTATTTGATAAATAATTACTGGACAAAAACAATCTTAGGAGGAATATCTATATAGGGAAAGTCTATCATTTTTATTTCATGGATTACAAAACATCAGGTGTTGATATAGAAGCTGGGCGAGAATTTGTTTCCGAAATTAAACAGGCAGTTGAAGGAACTCATACATCTAATGTGATTGAGGGTATTGGCGGGTTCGGGGGTTTGTTTAGAATTCCTATCGATAGTTTTAAAAAACCAGTTCTTGTTTCAGGGACTGATGGTGTTGGAACAAAATTAGAATTAGCCCAAAGTAAAAACTTTCATTTTGAGGTTGGTATTGATTTAGTTGCTATGTGCATGAACGATATTATTACAAGTGGTGCAAAACCTTTATTTTTTCTGGATTATATTGCTACCGGTAAGCTTGATAAGAAACAATTATTGAGGGTTGTTCAGGGAATTTCACATGGATGTGGAGAAAATAACTGTTCTTTACTCGGCGGAGAAACTGCTGAAATGCCAGGATTTTATTCAAAAAATAAGTATGATCTTGCAGGATTTTGTGTTGGAATAGTTGATGAGGATAAGCTTATTAATGGTAAAAAAGTCTCTGAAAATGACTTAATAATTGCTTTAAAAAGTAATGGAGTTCATAGTAACGGCTTTAGTTTAGTAAGAAAAATTATTCAAAACAATAATCAAATAGATAAAGAATTTGAAAAAGTTTCTCACTTAAATTTTTATGATGAGTTATTGAAACCTACAAAAATTTACAATAATGTGATTAACCAAATGTTATCTGAAGATATAGAAATTAAAGCAATGTCTCATATAACTGGAGGAGGAATTCCAGAAAATTTACCAAGATGTATTCCTTCTGATTTTATTCCCTATATCAATACCAGTTCATGGCAAATACCTACTTTATTTAAATTCCTTAAAGAGAAAGGATCTATTCCCGAAAAAGATTTTTGGAATACTTTCAATCTTGGAGTGGGATTTTGTTTAATTATTGATAAAAAATTTAAGGAAGCGATATTAAGTATCTGTAAAGATCATGATATAGATAGTTGGGAAATTGGAAAGATAGTTAAAAAAACTGATTCAACAATTAGTAAATTTTTGCCAGAAATTTTAACTTAAATTTTTTTACCTTGTTTAAATGAGTTTTAAAAAATTATTTTTTATACCCAAATGAAAAAGTTAGGTGTAATATAATAAAATTACCGCCGAATTATATCGGAAGTTTAAGTATTAAGATTTAACCTTTATTCAATGCCCTTTGCAAATAATCAAAGAATTACACGTAGACGTAGTTCAGCTGGTCCTACACCTCCAAAAAGACCAATAGGTAATAATTCCGAATCAATTAGTAGACAGGCTCAAGGCCCAAGGCCAACTTTCTTGACACTAAGAGATCATGGGAAAGTTTTTGTCGCTGATTTACCTAATTTGTCCGATGGTCAATTAGCGCATATTAGTAAAGAAGCTAATGAAGTTTTAAATAGTTTGGAAAAAAGACTAAGTGATCTTGAAAATGAACCTAATGTTAGTAATCCGGAAAACGATACGCTGATAAAAGCTTCTACCAAAAGAGACGTAACACTGAGGTTTATTAAATCAATAGAAGAAGAGCAAGAACATAGAAAGAATAATCCTGCTTTACGAGATGCTGCATCTGAATCGTTACCTAGAACTTTTCTGGAGGTTGCAAGACATAGATTACCTGGAGCAACTTTTGATTCACTACTTAGAGAGGCTCTTGAAGCTTGTGCAGTTGATGAAAGTACTGAAGAAAATCAAGTTATTGAAGAGCCTAAAGAAACTGTAAAAATTATGGATTTACCTTCTTCCAACACTAATGCTTCACTTGTTGTTAGTATCGATTCAGGCGATGATTCCAAGAATGACTCTATTTGATTCAACACAAGAGTTAATGAATATTAAAGGCCAAAATAATTCAAAAATTAACCTTACTTCAGAGAAAGATCCCATTTTATGTAATCATTGTAAAAGGACTGCATCAAATGGTGTTAGATGTTTAGGAATGTGTGTAGCAGATAATGATTACTAGAATAATTCAAATTCTTCTATAAATAATCCGATGAAAATAATTAATAAATTAACTAAATTTTATTTATTAATGGATATCAGGTATTATTTAAAAAAATAAAGAAAAGATTATTTTTCTGTATATCAATAAGTAATTGAAAGTTTATACCCTTTATTTGAAATTGAAGTTCTTAGAAAATTTCATAATTAAATGCGTAAAAAAATTAAATAAGGCGGCACCCAGATTCGAACTGGGGATAAAGGATTTGCAATCCTCTGCCTTACCACTTGGCCATGCCGCCGAAAAAGATTCGATTGAGTCTTTTTATGATCTTAACAGTAAGGTGTCTCATTCTATATTATTTATATGCAATGGTCATGGAGAAGATGTAATCGCATCGGAGATAATAAAAAGATTACTAAAAAAAATGAAAAATAAAAATATTGAAGTTTTGCCGTTAGTAGGAAATGGAGATGTATTTAATTCCATAAAATCAAAGAATTTTCGTAAAATAGGATATTTAAAAGAGCTGCCTAGTGGAGGTTTTAGCAATCAAAGTCTGAAGGGATTTGTACTTGATTTGTTAGCAGGATTTTTAATCGATAATTTAAGAAATTTTCTACTTGTAAAAAAGAAGTCAAAAAATAACTGTAAAATTATCGCAGTAGGCGATTTCTTGCCATTACTCTACGCTTGGAGTTCAGAATGCGACTTTAGTTTTATTGGAACCCCCAAAAGTGATCATACTTGGAGTAGTGGGCCAGGTTGGGATTTAAGCGATTTTTATCATAAGTTGAAAGGTTCTGAATGGGATCCATGGGAAATATTTTTAATGAAATCTCCAAGATGTAAAAATTTAATTATGAGAGATAAAATTACAGCTAATAATTTGTATAAAAAAAATATTGATGCAAAATACTTGGGTAATCCAATGATGGATTTTGTCAATGTAACAAACGATAAGATATCAAATATTATTTCTTTTAAAAGGATTATTTTATTAGTTGGAAGTAGATACCCTGAAGCCCTTAAAAATCTTGATAATTTTCTAAATTGTTTAAAAGATTTTGATTTATCAAAGGATTTATTAATACTCTTGCCTTTGAGCATTAATGCGAATGAGATTCAAATTCAAAATTATTTAAATAAATATGGTTTTATAAAACAGAGTAAAGTTGAATTTCTTATTGATGAAGATTCAGTATGGAAAAAGAAAGATCAATATGTAGTGATTGGAAAAGGTAAATTCAATTTATGGGCCAATATGGCAGAAGTTGGTTTGTCTAATGCAGGAACTGCTACAGAGCAAATTGCTGGCCTTGGAATTCCATCTCTTTCTCTACCGGGACCTGGACCACAATTTACAAAATCATTTGCAAAAAGGCAATCAAGATTATTGGGAGGTAGTGTTTTAGTTTGCAAGAACAAAAAAGTTCTTTTAAAACGTTTAATTTTACTTTTAAAAGGAAAAGTTGATAGGATAGAACAAGCAAAAATTGGGAAAAAAAGAATGGGGGAATCCGGAGCAAGTAAGAAAATCGTAGATGCCATAAACCTTCATTTGTTATCTTAGTGAATGGCACTAGCTAATTAATTATTAATTCTTTTATGTATCCAATAAATGATCGGCAATATCTAAAAATTTGTGCAGAGATTGCAAAACTTATGAGTATAAGCTTATCTTCTGCTAAAAAGAAAGTAGAAATTCAAATTGCAAAAGAAGGCTCGAAAACTATTCAAGAAAAAATACAAGTTGCGCAAAATGTTTTAAAAATTTGTGAAAAAAATGATGGAGATAAATTAAGTTCTTCAAGAATACTTGATAAGCTTATGGAAACTCTTGATGGTGAAGATAATTTTTTAACTGAAGATTGATTCTTAATGTTCAAATATATTTGAGAATTTTAGTATGTCTAAATCAGCATGTATAGAAACTGTTTCGAAACATTTTTGAGCTAATTCATATCTATTCTCTCTTTCTAAGATAACTTTTAATTTATGCATAGCTTCAATTAAATATCTAACATCATTTGCTGCATACTCTAATTGATCTTTTGTTAAATCTTCGTTGCTACCCCAATCACTACTTTGCGAGCTTTTGTCCAGTTCTATACCTAACAATTCATTAATTAAATCCTTTAAACCATGTTTATTTGTATAAGTTCTTGCCAACTTACTAGCAATTTTTGTACAAAAAATATTTTTTGTATTAATTTCAAGATTGCATTTTAGAGCTGCTACATCAAATCTTGCGTAGTGAAATATTTTAGTAATTTTTTTATCTTCAAGAAGTTTTTTTAAATGAGGTGCAGAAGATGTATTTAGTTCGATTTTTATACACGATGTTCTTTTAAATTCATTGCATATTTGTACTAAACAGAGTCTATCTCTTCCATGAATTAAACCCATTGCTTCAGTGTCAATAGCTAGGTAGGATGATTTTTTATAAAGATTGTATAAATCTTCTGTTAAATCGCTATAAAGAAAATCAATATTTTTATTTTCAATAGTCATTTTTAATAAGTATTTAAAAAAATTTAATGTGTTGAATATTACTTAAGATTTTATTTAATTAAAAATTTTTATTTAATAGAAACATTTTACAGAATAATTCTAGAAAATTATAATATGATGTAACTTTAATTTTTATTCTCAAGTTACTAGAAAAAATTATTTAATGTCATATTCCTTAAATTCAACATTATTGCTGACAATTCTCTTGGCTATAGGATTATTTTTTTTTCTTAGGGCTTCTAGTAAAGATAGAACAACTATCGTTGAGATTTCATCTTCTCAGCAGCCAATTAAGGTTTTAAATGGTTTATGTGAATGGCTTAATTTGAGGGGATGGAAGCAAACAGGAGGAGATTTTGAACAAAGAATTTTAATATTCAAGGGTCAAGTTGTTTCTAGTAAATTTTTAGCAATTTTTTTAGGTTTTCTTGGTGGTTTTGGGTCTTGTGCTTTGGGATTAGTAATTATTCAAATATATCCTGAATTAGGTTGGTGGCCTATTCTTTTGGGATTAATTGGTGGCCCTTTGTCTGGAATTGTCTATTTTAAAAAATCAGCAAGAGAGGAGAAATTTGAATTAAGATTGATCAACGAAAATGAAAATGATTCAACTTTTATGAGACTTAGAGCCCATAGGGATGAATTAATCTCTCTAGAAAATGAACTCGGAGAAAAACTTCAATTGAAAAGTGACGGTTCTTTATTTAAAACACCCATTTAATATACTTGAAAATTTTATTAGATAATTTTTAATCAAAAATATTATTTTCTATACAGAATTTTTCTAACTCTTTATCATTTAACCAATCTTGGGGTTTTGTAAAAATTGATGTGAGAAATTCCTCTCGAGAACCATTTTTAGCTTTATATCCATATTCCCATCTGGCCAAAGGCGGTAAGGACATTAATATAGATTCGGTTCTACCATTTGTTTGTAGTCCAAAAATCGTCCCTCTATCCCAAACTAAATTGAATTCGACATATCTACCTCTTCGATAAAGCTGGAATTCTCTTTCCTTCGATGAATATGTTTGAGAAGCTCTTTTTTCAACAATGGGCAAATATGAAGGGAGGAATGCGTGCCCACAGTTTTCCGCTAAAGAAAATAAATCATCCCAATTTAAATTAGATCTGCCAATAGTTTGTGAAGCTTTTGATGCTTCTCCATTTTGATTATTTCCTCTATAAATATTGCCTGAACCATCTTGATAATCATAAAAAATACCTCCTATTCCTCTAGATTCATTTCTATGCTTCAAGAAGAAATATTCATCACACCATGGTTTAAAAACTTTATGCAAATCTTGATCAACTTTCTCACAAGCTTTTTTATGCTCATTATGAAAATTCCTTACATCAGAAAGATAAGGATAAAAAGGGGTTAAGTCTGCACCTCCCCCAAACCACCAAACAGGACCAGCCTCGAAATATCGATAATTCAGATGAACTGTAGGAATATAAGGATTCTTAGGATGCAAAACCATAGAAGTTCCTGTAGCAAACCATTCATGACCTTTTGCTTCTGGCCTTTGAGAGATTATAGATTGAGGTAATTCTTTTCCTTGTACTTCCGAGAAATTTACTCCTGCTTGCTCAAAAATAGAACCATTTTTCAATACTCTTGATCTTCCACCTCCACCTTCGTCTCTTAGCCAGGATTCCTCTGTAAATTTCCCTTTGCCATCTACATTTTCAAGTCCTGAACAAATTTTGTCTTGTAGAGTTAATAAGAGATTTTTAGTTTTTTCTCTCGAGTTTTTAGGTGGTTCTTTCAACATGTATTTAGTAAATCTTGAAGAAAAAAATTTTTTTGGTTAATTATAAGTTTCTCTTTATAATTTCTCTTAGGGGGTACTTATTGCCTATTATTTGGTAGTTCGACATAGTTCTTAATCTTTTAAACAGTCGACTACCTTGTCAAAATATTTAAAAATTTAATGACCACAATAGAAGATGCGAATTTTGCTTTACAAAAAGTTCTAGATGCTGGATCACAGAAAAATGTAATTGAATTAGCTTGGATTAAAAATGTAAGAGTAACTATACCGAGAGTAATCGTAACATTATCATTACCATCGTTTGCAAATTCTCAAAGAGATAGAATTGTACAAGAGGTTAGAGGGGTACTACTGAATTTTGAAGATATTGATGACGTTCAAATAGAGATAGATAATAATCCTTCCAAAACAGAATCTCAAAATCAAAGCAATGCTCCTGAGTTGCAGAAGATTGATGGGATTCGTCATATCATAGCTGTTAGCAGTGGTAAAGGTGGAGTTGGTAAAAGTACCATTGCAGTTAATCTAGCTTGTTCTCTAGCTAAATTAGGTTTAAAAACTGGTTTGCTGGATGCGGATATATATGGACCTAATACTCCCTCAATGATGGGAGTTGCCGAACAGAATCCAAAGGTTACAGAAGGTAGTGGCAGTGATCAAAGGTTAATACCAATAAATAAATATGGAATTTCATTGGTATCAATGGGTTTTCTCATAGAAGAAGGTCAGCCAGTTATTTGGAGAGGACCAATGCTTAATAGTATTATCAGACAATTTTTATATCAAGTTGAATGGAATAATCTTGATTTTTTGGTTATTGATTTGCCTCCAGGAACAGGAGACGCTCAAATATCCCTTTCTCAATCTGTGCCTATTTCTGCCGCTATAGTTGTTACTACTCCTCAACAAGTATCTTTGCAAGATGCAAGGAGGGGATTAGCAATGTTTAAACAACTCGGAGTACCTTTACTGGGAATTGTAGAAAATATGTCAGTATTTATTCCTCCAGATATGCCAGGTAAAAAATATGAAATTTTTGGTAAAGGTGGTGGGCAAACATTAGCTAACGAAAATGACTTACCATTATTAGCTCAAATTCCTATTGAAATTCCTCTCGTTGATGATAGTAATAAAGGTGTACCAATCTCAATAAGCCAGCCCAATAAAGAAAGTTCTGTCGTGTTTGGTAATTTAGCTCAATTAATTAAGAATCAATTTGTTAATACTTAATTGATGTTTAAGAGAATTTCGTTATTAAATAACAGAGGATTTTTTCAAAAAAAAGGGAACTTTAATAGAGGTCTTTTATTTTCTCCACTACTTTTAATTCCCCTTTTCTTAGTTATTATTTCGGGTTTATTAATAAAAAGTATTCAGGGCAATTTTACAGTATCGAATTATTTAGGTCATATTCTAACTGGTTTTTTGGGTTATTTTTTAGCATTTTTTATTTCTTATATACCGTTAGAGAGACTTAGAAAGTATTTGGTTCCATTTTATTTGTGTACTTTAATATCCTTATTACTAATATATTTTTTTGGGATTTCAGTCTCTGGAGCTCAAAGATGGCTAAACTTTGGTATCTTTTCTTTTCAGCCTTCAGAAGTAGCTAAACTTAGTACTGTATTAACTCTTGCTTTAGTACTCGACAGAAAAATAATTTTAACAATAAGAGATTTAGCAGTGCCCTTATTAGTAGCAGTTATTCCTTGGTTATTAATTTTCTTTCAACCGGACTTAGGTACTTCGTTAGTTTTACTTGTTTTGACGGGTGTGATGCTCTATTGGTCGCAAATGCCCATAGAGTGGCTATTAATATTACTGTTTTGTATTGTAACTTCTATATTATATCTAACCTTACCAACTCTTCTTATTTTCTGGATACCAACTATAGGATATTTTGCCTATAGAGCTTCGAAAAAGAAAATTATTTTTTCTTTTCTCGCCATTTCGTTCCATTTATTAATAGTAAAGTTGACACCAATTTTGTGGCAATATGGCTTAAAAGAATATCAAAAAGATAGATTAGTTTTATTTTTAGATCCAAATAGAGATCCTTTAGGTGGTGGATATCATTTGATACAGAGTCAAATTGCAATTGGTTCAGGAGGATTATTTGGTACTGGTTTGCTACAAGGTAAGCTGACTAATTTGCAATTTATACCGGAACAACATACTGATTTTATATTCAGTGCTTTAGGAGAAGAATTGGGTTTTCTCGGGTGCATTATAGTTTTGTCTTTGTTCTTTTTTTTGATTAAAAAACTTATAAATACTGCAACAATTGCTAGGACTAACTTTGAATCTCTAATTGTTATTGGAATAGCTACAACTTTTTTATTTCAAATAATTATTAACTTATTTATGACTATTGGATTAGGACCAGTTACTGGGATTCCCCTTCCTTTTATGAGCTATGGTAGAACTTCATTGGTGACTAATTTTGTATCTATTGGATTTGTTTTATCTATATTAAAACGTTCTAGATCACTAAGAAGTTGATGAAATCAAAAATAACAATAAAAAAAATTCAAGACCTTTTGCTTAAAGGATTTCAAACTGTGTATGTTGATGATGATACATCCAGAAGAATGTGGTGGGCTTCTTTAGAAGTTATTCAAAAAGATTTCTTAGCTAAGAATTACAAACAGGGGGGGATTTGGGTTGCCTCGCCTTTACCAGCTTTTAATGATAAAAAATTTTTAAATCAACTTCATGGTTGGCTTTGGTCTCCAGATGGGTTTCCATATTTTCAAAATGAGAATGCAGGTTTTTTACCAGTAAATAATTCAGAAAAGAAAAAAAAAGATTTCGATTTAGTTAGAAATTATAAAGTTTTAAATCTTTGTCAAGAAGATGGTTATGAACCTTTTTTGATGATAATCACCCCAAATTTTCAATGCGTATTGTCAATTGTAGGAGAAAAAGATAAGAAAATTCTTTTAATGAAGTGTGATGAAGAAAGCCTAAAACTTTCAATCGAATTAATGCATGCAAAATTAAAGCAAGAAAATTATGAGGAAGGAGTAAAATTTCGTAATGCAATCAATAATTTAGGTAATCTTAATATTAACTATCAATTTGAGAATTTATTTTGGCCAATATTATCGGCAAAATTAGCAAATTTTGAACCAAACCATAATATACAGAATTCTATAAAAAACGATGAAAAAAATGTGCAAATAACTGAAGCAAAATTATTACGTGCAATATCTCATGAAGTAAGAACGCCTTTGGCAACAATAAGAACCCTCATAAACTCTACTTTAAAAAAATATAAGATGGATGAATCAATGAAAAATCGTTTAATTCAAATAGATAATGAATGTAATGAACAAATTGATAGGTTTGGTTTAATATTTAATGCAGCAGAATTAGTGAGTAATGAAGTTCCTTCATTGAATAATTTGGCAAAAATTAATTTAGCCGAAATTTTTAAAAAGCTTGCTCCTTTGTGGAATAAACAATTAAATCGAAGAGGGATTTCCTTAAAGCTTGATATCCCCAATCAACTTCCGCAAATTTTGAGTGATTCTGAAAAATTGGAATTAATGTTAAGTGGATTGATTGATAAAAATACTAGAGGATTAAAAGAAGGTAGTATATTAATTTTAGAATTAAGACCAGCTGGTCAAAAACTTAAACTTCAATTAAAAATACAAAAATTAGAAAGTAATCAAAAAGAAATTTTTAAAAAAGATACTGGTTCTGATATTGGTCCTGTTTTAAATTGGAATCCGCAAACAGGTAGTTTACAACTTAGTCAAAATGCGACTCAGAAGTTGATAGCTAGTTTAGGAGGGCATGTCACACAAAGGCGTGATACAGGTTTAACAGTATTTTTTCCGATATCAGATTCAAAATAAAATGAGAAATAAATTTTCCATATATTAAATAATGTAGAAAATTTCGTGTAAATTTTGAATTTTGCAAAATATGAATGCTAATTTCTTATTATAAATAACTCAAAATCAAGGATGACTGAAACTTTAGTTGGTCAATTTCCTAAGCATATAGGAAGTACTGGGGGTTTATTAAACTCAGCAGAAACCGAAGAAAAATATGCAATTGTATGGAAAAGTTCAAAAGAGCAAGCATTTGAATTGCCCACCGGTGGAGCAGCCATAATGCATGAAGGTGATAATTTAATGTACTTTGCAAGAAAAGAACAATGCCTTGCCTTAGGGACGCAATTAAGAGCCTTTAAACCAAGAATTGAAGATTTTAAAATATACCGAATTTTCCCAGGTGGTGATATTGAATTTTTACACCCAAAAGATGGTGTTTTCTCAGAAAAAGTAAATGAAGGTAGAGAGAAAGTAGGTCATAATCCAAGAAGAATAGGAGAGAATCCTAATCCAGCTGGTTTGAAATTTACAACAAAGAATACTTTTGATTAACTTCTCTAATGTTGATATAAAAGAAGAAAATAATTATAATTTGGGTTGACACTACTAATATGATCAGCTCAAATAAAGATAGTTTTTTAAAGGCTTACAAAGAAGGTAAAAATTTTATACCTATTATTCAAACCTGGCCAGCAGATTTAGATACACCATTGTCGACTTGGTTAAAATTATCCTCAAAAGATTCCCGTGGTGTTTTTCTTGAATCTGTTGAAGGTGGGGAAAGTTTAGGTAGGTGGAGTATTGTTGCTACTGAACCTCTTTGGGAAGCCGTCTGTCATGGAGAAGAAATAGTTAAAACTTGGAATAATGGCAAAACCGAAACACTTAAAGGCAATCCCTTTGATATTTTAAGAAGTTGGACAAAAGGATATAAGTCAACCATACTTGATGACTTACCATCAATTGGACAGTTATATGGCTCTTGGGGTTATGAATTAATAAATCGAATTGAACCAAGCGTTCCGATAAACGAAATACAAGAAAGCAATATCCCTTACGGTTCCTGGATGTTTTTTGATCAGTTAGTTGTTTTTGATCAAATAAAAAGATGTATTACTGCAGTGGTTTATGTAGATACAACTAATGCAAAAGAGTCCTTAATTGAAGATTTGTATTTCAACTCAATTTCAAAAATTCAGAAAACTAGAAATTTAATGAGAGTTCCTCTAAAAGAAAATGAGTTTTTAGAGTGGAATGAAAACGAGAATTTGAATTTAGATCTAGAAAGTAATTGGAAGAAAAAAGATTTTGAGGATGCAGTTCTATCTGCAAAAGAATACATAAGAAAGGGAGATATTTTCCAAATAGTTATAAGTCAGAGATTTCATACTCAGGTCAAGAATGAACCTTTCAATTTATACAGAAGTTTAAGGATGGTTAATCCATCTCCATATATGTCTTTTTTTGATTTTGGGTCATGGTACTTGATAGGTTCTAGTCCTGAAGTAATGGTTAAAGCTGAAAAAAATAAAAAAAGTCAAATCGTTGCAAGCTTAAGACCAATAGCTGGTACAAGACCTAGAGGAAATGATCTTAAACAAGATCTGGAATTAGAAAAGGATTTATTAAAAGATCCGAAAGAGATAGCAGAGCACGTAATGTTAATAGATCTTGGAAGAAATGATCTTGGAAGAGTCTGCGAAATTGGTTCTGTCCACGTCAAAGATTTAATGGTTATTGAAAAATATTCACATGTTATGCATATAGTGAGTGAAGTTAAGGGAATTTTGAAGAAAAATACTGATGTATGGGATTTGCTTAAGGCATGTTTCCCTGCTGGAACAGTAACTGGAGCACCAAAAATAAGAGCTATGCAATTAATTAAAGACTTTGAAAAAGATGCTAGAGGACCTTATGCGGGTGTTTATGGATCTATTGATATTAATGGTGCATTAAATACGGCAATTACAATAAGAACAATGATCGTTAAACCCTCAAAAGATGGAAAATATAATGTATCAGTTCAGGCAGGCGCTGGAATAGTTGCAGATTCTTATCCTGAAAATGAATATCAAGAGACAATTAATAAAGCTAAGGGGATACTAAAAGCACTAGCCTGTTTGGATAAATAGATGATTAAAGATAAGCTTTATAAAGGTTTTGAAGTGGAACTTTTTACAGGTTCTTTTGACTCTCATATTGGTGTTTCAGCTGATATTGAGAAAAAATTTTCTGATTTTGTAAAAGAGCCAGATAACAGAAATGTTGAATACATAACAACACCTGAAAAAGACTACAAGTTTTTATACGAGAAATTAATAACTCCAAGAAAAAAGTTAAGAAAGTGGCTAGATACTAAAAATTTAACAATAATTCCGTCATCTACTCTTTGTTTTAAACACAATATTCAATTTCAAAGATCTGATATTGATAATGTTTATCATCAATTTATTCAAGATAATTATGGAATATCTATTGCAACTTCAAGTGTCCATATAAATATAGGTATAGATGATTTAGATAAGCTTTTTGCAGCTATTAGACTAATAAGATCTGAGGCTGCTCTATATCTATCATTAAGCGCTAGTTCACCTTTTTTAAATAATAAAATTACAAATAATCACTCTCAAAGATGGATCCAGTTTCCTAAAACACCTAGTAGAGTCCCTTTTTTTGCAAATCATAATTCTTATATCAACTGGATAGAGGAAAATATATCTAATAAAAACATGCAAAATATTAGGCATTTTTGGTCGTCAATCCGACCAAATGGTCCCCAAAGACCTTTAATTCTTGATCGTTTGGAATTAAGAATTTGTGATTTTGTTCATGATATTAACCTGCTTTTAGGGATAACGGCCATGATAGAACTAAGGATTTTAAATCTTTTTGAAAATATTAATACCTTAGATCCTATGAATGCTAGTACTTTTTCTATGGATGAGTTGTCAGAAATATGTGATCAAAATGAAATTAATGCTGCTAAAAATAGTCTGAATTCAGAGTTAATTCACTGGCAAGATGGCAAAAGAGTTATTTGTAGAGAATGGATTCAAAATTTATTATCAGATTTATCATCCACAGCAGAAAATTTTGGTATGAAACATCTTTTAAATCCTATTTATAAAGTGCTTGAAGAAGGCAATCAATCTATGAAATGGATAAATCAATATGAAAAAGGGCTTTCTATTGAGCAGATAATGAAAATTTCTATCGAAGATATGATTAGGAGTGAGGCATAGAATGTTTGATTATTTAAATAAACTTTGATCTGAATATTTTCACTTGTGACATAATGATTATATGGAATCTTTTCGACAGATAAAAAATACTAACGTGGATCTGATAAGAAACAATGATCCACTTGATAAAAATCGTCTTTTAATTGAAGATCTTTGGGAATCTGTGCTTAGAGAAGAATGCCCTGATGATCAAGCAGAGAGATTAATACAACTTAAAGAATTAAGTTATTCAAAACAAATTGATGGTGATAGTTCAAAAACTTTTAAAAATGAAATAGTTGATATTGTAAATTCTATGGATTTAGCAGAATCCATAGCAGCAGCAAGAGCGTTTTCATTATATTTTCAACTCGTAAATATTTTGGAACAAAGAGTTGAGGAAGATAGATATATCCAAAGCTTTACCAATAAGGAAGTTCAAAAATCGCCTGATAATCTTGATCCTTTTGCCCCAGCATTGGCTAGGCAAAATGCTCCAGTAACTTTTAGAGAACTATTTTACAGGCTTAGAAAATTAAATGTACCACCAGGAAAATTAGAGGAGTTATTACAGGAAATGGATATTCGTTTAGTTTTTACTGCACATCCGACGGAGATAGTAAGGCATACGATTAGGCATAAGCAAACAAGAGTAGCAAATTTGTTAAAAAAAATACAGATTGAGCAATTTCTAACAAAAGAAGAAAAAATTTCTCTAAAAACCCAATTAAAAGAGGAAGTAAGACTTTGGTGGAGAACAGATGAATTGCATCAATTTAAACCTTCAGTGTTAGATGAAGTTGATTATGCCTTGCATTATTTTCAGCAAGTTTTATTTAATGCGATGCCACAATTGAGGGGCAGGATCGCTGAAGCACTTACCGAAAATTATCCAGATGTTCAGTTGCCCTCAGAATCTTTTTGTAACTTCGGTTCTTGGGTAGGCTCTGATAGGGACGGTAATCCATCGGTAACTCCGGATATAACATGGAGAACTGCTTGCTACCAAAGGCAGTTGATGTTGGAAAGATATATTATTGCGACGTCTAATCTGAGAGATCAATTAAGTGTCTCGATGCAATGGAGTCAAGTTAGCTCTTCTCTTTTAGAATCACTCGAGACGGATAGGGTTAAGTTCCCTGAAATATATGAAGCTAGAGCTACAAGGTATAGATCAGAACCCTACAGATTAAAATTAAGTTATATTTTAGAAAAACTTAAGTTAACTCAAGAAAGAAATAATTTATTAGCTGATAGTGGGTGGAAATTTGACTTGGAGGGAGAAACTGATAACAAAAATCTAGATAAAGTTGAAAACTTATATTACAAGTCAGTAAACGAATTTACTTATGATCTCGAACTAATTAAAAATAGCTTGATTAGTACAGATTTAACTTGTGAATCTGTAAACACCTTACTTACTCAGGTTCATATTTTTGGATTTTCTTTAGCAAGTTTAGATATTCGTCAAGAGAGTACAAGGCATAGTGACGCCATACAAGAGCTTACAAAGTATCTTGATTTATCTGTTAAATATGACCAAATGTCTGAGGAAGAGAAAATTAAATGGCTCATAGACGAATTAAATACAAAAAGGCCTTTAATTCCATCTGACGTTAACTGGACAAAAACTACAGAAGAAACTTTTTCAGTTTTTAAAATGGTTAAGAGACTACAGCAAGAATTTGGAAGTCGTATTTGTCATTCTTATGTAATTTCAATGAGTCATAGTGCATCTGATTTGCTTGAAGTTCTCTTACTGGCAAAAGAAATGGGACTTCTTGATCAAAATTCGCAAAAGTCAAAATTATTAGTTGTTCCTCTTTTTGAAACTGTGGAAGACCTTAAAAGAGCACCAGAAGTAATGGAAAAGTTGTTTAAATTAGATTTTTATAGATCATTATTGCCAAAAGTAGGAGAATCTTTTAAACCACTTCAAGAATTAATGCTTGGATATTCTGATAGCAATAAAGATTCAGGGTTTGTTTCTAGTAATTGGGAAATTCATAGAGCCCAAATAGCTCTTCAAAATCTCTCAAGTAGAAATAATATATTGCTTAGACTTTTTCATGGAAGAGGTGGTTCTGTAGGGAGAGGAGGAGGACCAGCCTATCAGGCGATATTAGCTCAACCAAGCGGCACTTTAAAAGGGCGAATAAAAATAACAGAACAAGGTGAAGTTTTGGCTTCTAAATATAGTCTTCCCGAACTTGCTTTATACAATCTTGAGACTGTAACTACAGCGGTAATTCAAAATAGTTTGGTAAATAATAGACTTGACGCTACTCCAGAATGGAATCAATTAATGTCTAGGCTGGCAGAAACATCAAGATCTCATTACAGAAAATTAGTTCATGAGAATCCTGATTTGTTAAATTTCTTTCAAGAGGTCACTCCAATAGAAGAAATAAGTAAATTGCAGATATCTAGTAGGCCTGCTAGAAGAAAAAAAGGGGCAAAAGATTTGTCAAGTTTAAGAGCTATTCCATGGGTATTTGGTTGGACACAAAGTAGATT
The DNA here is from genome assembly GCA_902518475.1 of uncultured Prochlorococcus sp. Lineage (GTDB taxonomy): Bacteria > Cyanobacteriota > Cyanobacteriia > PCC-6307 > Cyanobiaceae > Prochlorococcus_A. The sequence goes on from CABYGI010000002.1 coordinate 76,431, forward strand.
TCTTTTGCCAAGTTGGTTTGGAGTAGGTACTGCATTGTCATCTGAATTAAATTCAGATCCACAACAAATTGAATTACTAAGAGTTCTGCATCAAAGATGGCCATTTTTTAGGATGCTCATATCTAAGGTGGAAATGACATTATCGAAGGTGGATCTGGAAGTTGCTAGATATTATGTTGATACTCTTGGCAGTGAAGAAAATAAAGATTCTTTTGATGAAATTTTTGAAGTAATTTCTAAAGAATATAATCTTACAAAATCTTTAATACTTGAAATTACTGGTAAAAAAAAGCTTCTAGAATCTGATAGAGACTTGAAATCATCAGTAAGCTTGAGAAATAAGACAATTATTCCCTTAGGGTTTTTACAGGTTTCACTTTTAAGAAGACTAAGAGATCAGACAAGACAACCCCCAATAAGCGAATTTATTAATGATAAAGATGAATCTAGAAGATCTTATAGTAGAAGTGAACTATTGAGGGGAGCACTTTTAACTATTAATGGGATAGCTGCTGGAATGAGAAATACAGGTTGATAATTGCAATATTTTTCTAAAAAAAAACTTGTTCTTCCAGAAGGTTATTTTGTAAACTCTTCTCAAGTACCATTAGCTCAAGAAGTTAACAAACTTTTAGCAAAATGTGGTTGTGAGACATTTCCAATAAAACCTCTTTCTGAGGCTATTCAGAAAAGTAGTTTCTTCTTTACCATACAGGGGGAATTAAAAAAGAAATTATATGGCTTTGTAAGGGTCACCTCCGATAGGGGATTGAATGCTAACCTGTGGAATTTAAGTGCATTACCTGGAAATAATCAGCAACTTTATTATTCAATATTGCTTCAAGTAACTCTTGAAAAAATAAATAGAGAAATGCCTGGATGCAGTATTTCAGTACAGGCTCCATTATCATCGTTTTTAAGTTTAGAGGACAATGGATTCATATTAGATCCAAATGGAATAAGAGTAATGGGATACAAACTTTAAAAATCATTTTACGAGCATGGAGGGATTCGAACCCCCGACTCTCAGAACCGGAATCTGATGCTCTATCCAACTGAGCTACATGCCCTTTAATTTTTCAATTTCTTTAAAGAAAATCTAAATATTTTAAACTTAGCTAATTTAATTAATGAATGCACAAAAAAAATTTTTTTAAATAAATTAAAAATTAAAAATTTTCGGAACCATAAAAGTTTTGAAATTGATCTAAAAGAGCAAAGAGCAATTGTTCTTGGCTGCAATGGTATTGGCAAATCAAATTTACTTGAATCTGTTGAATTTTTAAGTCAATTAAAATCTAATAGAGCACTAAGCGATAAAGATTTAATAGAGAACGATAGTGATATGGCTGTAGTTATAGGACAGATAAATTTTAAAGACGATTTAAAGTTAAATTTATTCCGTAAAGGGCCTAAAAGAATTTATGTTAATGAATCAATCTTGAAAAAACAGAGTGAAATAAAGAATTATATTCGGAGTGTATGTTTCTGTTCTAATGATATAGATATTGTTAGAAGTGAACCAAGTTATCGAAGAACATGGATTGATAAAGTCGTATCTCAGCTTGAACCAGTATATCTAGACCTGATAAGTAGATTTAATAGGCTTTTAAAACAAAGAAGCCATTTTTGGCGTTCGGAAAGTTTCTTAAAAACCCAATCCACAGATATTGTTGAAAGCTTTGATATGCAAATGTCAATAATAAGTACAAGAATTTTTCGGCGCAGAAGAAGAGCTTTAATAAAAATAAAACCATATGTTGAATATTGGCATAATCATTTAAGTAAATCTCAAGAGCAAATAGACATAAATTATCTATCGGGGATACAAAATATAAGTCCAGAAGAAGAAGAAGAAGAAGTTATTAGTAAAAAAATAGCAGAACAACTCTTAAATCAGCGTTCAATAGAAGCATTGACTGGTAAATGTAATTTTGGCCCTCATCGTGATGATATTGAGTTTCTAATTAATAATGTTTCAGTTAGAAAATATGGTTCCTCAGGACAGCAAAGGACTTTTATCTTGGCTTTAAAGATGGCTGAACTCGATTTATTAACTAAAACATTAAATGTTCCCCCAATACTTATATTGGATGATGTCTTGGCTGAATTAGATTTAACCAGGCAAAATTTGTTATTAAATTCTGTTGGAAAAGATAGTCAATGTTTTATAAGTGCGACACATTTAGATAAATTTAATCAGTCTTTCTTAGGCTCTTCACAAATGATTCACTTATAATTTTTAAAAAAGCATGTTTTTTAGCTAATCTTAATTTCATATAAATTTCTTAAATGGAAATCTACAAAAAAAGTCAAAATTTAAGTTCGTTAAGTAATGAGCAAAAATTGATTTATCAAAGTAAACACCTTTTGTTGGAATTATATAAATGCGATCGCGAAAAATTAAATGACGAATCCTTTTTGCGCTGTATTTTAAATAGAGCTGCTAAATTGGCAAATGCAACAGTTTTGAATTTGATAAGTAATAAATTTGAGCCTCAGGGGGTTACGACAATTGCATTACTGGCAGAATCTCATATTTCAATACATACTTGGCCTGAATCTCATTATTCGGCAGTCGATATTTTTACATGTGGTCAAAATATGATACCTGAACTAGCTAGTCAATATTTAATTGAATCTTTGATGGCTAAAGAACATTCTTTGCGTGTCATTGAACGAAATCCACCTTCGGCAGTCTCTAATCAGATCAGAACGGTTGTTTAACAATATTTACCTATTTAATTTTCCGCTTACAAGTCCCTCAAGATCTAAACTTGTGCAATTAAATCCTAAATTGGCAAAATATTGAACTAACTCACTAAAATTGTATTTGTTAAAAAAATGCTTTAATTCATCTTGGGGAATTTCTATTCTTGCAGTTGAGCCTTGGCATCTAACTCTTACCTCCGATAATCCACATTCTTTAAGATATTCTTCAGCTTTCTCAACCATTTTTAGCCTTTCACTAGTTATTTCATGGCCATAAGGAAATCTTGATGATAAACAAGGTTGAGCAGGTTTATCCCACCAAGGAAAACCAAGTGCTCTTGATATATCCCTAATGTCTTGTTTTGAGACTTTAAATTTTGCAAGGGGAGATATAACTCCTGCTTGTTTTGAGGCTTGTATACCTGGTCTGTAATCTTTAAGATCATCTAGATTGACTCCATCTAAAACTATCTTGTAATTAAGTTTTTTAGAGAGGTAGGTTGTATGTTTGTGGAGCTCTTTTTTGCATGCAAAGCACCTATCCTTAGGATTTTCACTGTAACTTAATTGGTCTAATTCTGATGTTTTAATCTCTATATGCTTTACTCCAATCCATTTTGCCTGCCTTCTTGCTTCTTCACGAAGAGTAGTGGCTAATGCAGGAGAAATTCCAGTTATGGCAATTGCTTTGCTACCTAATTGCTCGAATGCTAATGATGCTACTAATGTACTGTCCACTCCTCCGGAATAAGCAATACAAACACTTTCAAGATTCTTAATGTAACTTCTAATTGTATAAAGCTTTTCACTTTGTTCATCAGAGAGAATTTCTAGTTGATTGAACATGCTAATTACTTTAAAATTCAAATTACCTATGAATAGGTTGAATTTATTATTAAATCTTTAATAATATTCTTATCTATATCTTAGATTAAATTTACTAATTTTGTTCAATTGACGAATACGAGTAGAAATAGAGGAATTGGAATTGTCACAGCAAGTGACAGTCAAGAGAGATCAAAAGGTCAATTACATATTTATGATGGAGAGGGTAAGGGGAAAAGTCAGGCTGCATTGGGAGTAGTTCTCAGGACAATAGGGTTAGGAATATGCGAAAAAAGACAGTCAAGAGTTTTACTTCTAAGATTTTTAAAAGGCCCTGAGAGACCATATGATGAGGATTCAGCTATAGAGGCTTTACAAAGAGGCTTTCCACATTTAATTGACCATGTAAGGACAGGAAGATCCGAATTTTTCACTGCTGACCAAGTAACAAAGTTTGATGTTGGTGAGGCCGAAAGAGGTTGGAATATTGCTAAAGGAGCAATTGCTAGTTCTCTTTATTCTGTAGTTGTACTGGATGAGTTGAATCCAGTTCTTGATTTAGGAATGCTTGATATCAATGAAGTAGTTGATACTCTGCAAAATCGTCCAGATGGATTAGAAATAATTATTACTGGAAGGGCAGCTCCACCGTCTTTGGTAAGAATATCTCAACTCCACTCAGAAATGAGACCACGTTTGATAGGAGACTTATCAGAACTATCCAAACAAAGAAGTTCTAGTGGTGGAATTGAGATTTATACAGGTGAAGGAAAGGGTAAATCCACAAGTGCACTCGGTAAGGCTCTTCAAGCTATCGGTAAAGGAATATCTCAAGATAAAAGTCATAGAGTGTTAATATTACAGTGGTTAAAAGGTGGAAATGGATATACCGAAGATGCTGCCATAGAAGCTTTGAGAGAAAGTTACCCTCATTTAGTAGATCATTTGCGTTCAGGCAGAGATGCCATCGTATGGAGAGGTCAACAACAACCAATTGATTATGTTGAGGCTGAAAGAGCATGGGAAATTGCAAAAGCTGCTATTTTGTCTGGCTTGTATAAAACAATCATTTTAGATGAATTGAATCCAACTGTTGATTTAGAGTTGTTACCTGTGGAATCAATACATCAAACACTCTTAAAAAAACCAGCAGATACAGAAGTTGTAATTACTGGGAGGTGTAAAAATGAACCTTCATACTTTGAACTAGCTGATGTTTACTCTGAAATGGTTTGTCATAAGCATTATGCAAATGTGGGAGTTGATTTAAAAAGAGGAGTTGATTACTAACTTATTCTTAAAAAATTATTTGCAGAATATTTTTTTTATTTTTTCAATGCCGCCTTCAATAGATCTTGACTGAATTTTGAATTTAGACAAGATTCTTGAAGCTTGTTCAGAGCGTTTCCCCGATTTACATATAGTGAAAACCTCTTTATTTAAACTTTCTTTTTGAATAAATTTTAAGTCAGATTCTTGCTTCAAATGACTCAGGGGAATTGAGATAGATCCTTCTATTGCGGATTTAGAAAACTCTTCATTTTCTCTAACATCAATTAAAAGAATTTTGTTAGGTTTTGTTTTGTATAAACTATTAAAGTCATTAGCATTAATACTTTTAATTTTATCGTTTTTACCACAATATTCATCACTATTATAAAAGCTCTCAAACTGAGTCAGATTTTTTATTCGTTTATTTAACTGATCACTTTTTAGATGTAATTTTTTCATATTCATATTAAATAGATCAAAAATTAAAATTTTCCCATCTAAAATTTCACCTTTTTTCAAAATGATTTTGATAATTTCATTAACCTGAAGAATTCCTATTAAACCTGTTGAAACACCTACTACCCCGTATTCTGCACAACTAGGGACAGCATTTTTTGTAGGTGATTCTGGAAGTAAGTCTCTTAAATTAGGACTATTTTTATATAAATTGAAAACACTCACTTGCCCTTCAAAGCCTTGTACACTTCCAAAGACTAGGGGTTTATTTAATATCAGGCATGAATCATTTATTAAATATCTTGTGCCAAAGTTATCCGAACAATCACAAATAACATCAAACCTCTTTATTAATTCAAGAGCATTTTTAGGATGAATTCTCTCTGAAAAGGTTAATATTTCACAATTTGGATTGAATTTTTTAATTCTTTCCCGAGCAGAATCAATTTTAAGATTGCCAATAGTATTTGTTTCATGAATTATCTGTCTCTGGAGATTAGACTTTTCAACTTGATCGTTATCAACTATTCCAATTCTCCCAATTCCTGCAGCAGCTAGATAAAGCAAAACGGAAGAACCAAGCCCACCTGCTCCAATGCATAATACTGAGCTGTTTTTAAGATTTAGTTGGCCCTCATAACCTATCTCGTTGAGGGTCAAATGTTTTTGATATCTTTCTTCTTCATCAGAGTTTAAGAAATTAAATTTTATATCTTTGGACATTGAAATCCTTTAATTTTTGAGAGATAAACTATGCAAATATAATAATTAAAATAAAAATTTTAGACTTTTAAATTTTTCTTATTACTCTGATTTATTAATGTTTTTGTTAGAACTAGACCATAATGTGAAGTTTTTATAAATCAATTTTAAGTTTAAATATCTTCAGAAAGCATATATACCAACGCTTCTAAAAAAATACAAAATGTTTCGGTTCGGAATCTTGCATAACAAAAAGGTAGTCAATAGACGTTTTTTCCGATACTGTCTGGTTCATATATTAAGTTTACTGAATTCATGAGTGATAACACTCCAGAGTCAAACCAAGACTCCGGCTCCGATACAAGCTCAGAAACCAAAAGTTTTTCAGAGAAGTACTCTGATGTTATGGGAAAAGTCAACGAAACTCTTGGTAATGTTGATTGGACTCAAATGGGCAAGTACGGCAAGGCGGCAGGCATAATTGCTGTTGTCGTAATAGCTCAGATAATAATTAAAGTTGTCATTGACACGATAAACTTTTTCCCAATTCTTCCTGGTTTACTAGAACTGCTCGGGGTTATTGTTGTCGGTCAATGGAGCTGGCAAAATCTTCGTACCAGTGAAAATCGTGAAGCTGTTCTAGATAAGGTACAAAATCTTAAGAAGACATATTTAGGTTAGTTAAAGATTACAATTACATATTAAGAATTGCTTTTACGTAATCTTCAACTTGGTTTAAGTACCCTCCTTCAAACATATTGGCGTGATTCAATATGTGATAAAAATTATAAATAATAATTCTTTTTTCAAATCCGTTTTTTATTGGAAAAATTCTATGGTATTCTTCATAAAATTCTTTTCTAAAACCTCCAAATAGTTTTGTCATAGCTATATCTACTTCATTATCTGCCCACCAAGATGCAGGGTCAAATATAACCCCCTTTCCATTTTTGTCCATTCCTGCATTGCCTGACCATAAATCACCATGAACTAGAGCATTTATTGGTTTGTGATTCAGCAATTCTGATTTAATTTTTTCTTTAACTTTATTTATAATTTCTTTATCTAAAATTCTCGATTTAAGACTTAATAATTGAGGTATTATCCTTAAGTTTAAAAAACAATCTATCCAGTTATCTGCCAAGCCTTTTTTCTGATCTGTTGTTCCGATAAAACCCTCAACTGGAAATCCAAACATTTTGGGGTTAGATTCAGCTGATTTCAAGTGTAATTCACCTAAACCTTTTCCAAGCTTTTTTTGGTCAAAGTTATGCATATCTATCCATTCAATTAAAAGAATCTCTATATTTTTAATATTTTTATATGCAATAACTTCAGGAATAATTAAGTTTTCTTGATTAATATATTTTCTCAAATTTTGGAGACAATATTTTTCAAATTCAAGAAATTTTTTGTTTCTAATGTTTCTTTTAAGGAATAACTTTTTGTTTGAGAATTCTATTCGCCATGCATTATGAATATCGCCACCATGTACTTGTTCAATACTTTTTGGATAAGTTTCACCTAATTCTTCACAAATTTCGTTAATTTCAATAGAAGATAATTTTTGCATTTTAATGAAAAAGTCTGAAGTTATTGTTGTAGGAGCCGGTATAGCAGGACTAACATCTGCAGCGATTTTATCAAAACAAGGCTTATCAGTGACTTTAATCGAATCTCATACTCAAGCCGGAGGATGTGCCGGTACTTTTAAAAGAAAGAATTATACTTTCGATGTTGGCGCAACTCAGGTTGCTGGTTTAGAGAAGGGAGGAATACATTCTAGAATTTTTGATTTTTTAGATATTCCATCACCAGAAGCCACAATTTTAGACCCTGCTTGTATTGTTGATTTAAATGATGGTGGCAATCCTATACCTATTTGGTATGAAAAAAGTAAATGGATTGCTGAACGAGAAATGCAGTTTCCTGGGAGTCAAAGATTTTGGAAGCTTTGTACCCTAATACATGAAAGTAATTGGATATTTGCTAACAATAATCCTGTATTACCAATAAGTAATTTTTGGGATTTTTCTCAACTTCTCAAAGCACTAGTACCTTCAAACCTTGTCACAGGTATCTTACTTAAATCTACTATTTTTGATCTATTGCGGATATGTGGATTATCCAAGAATGAGCGCTTGATTAAATTCTTAAATCTTCAACTAAAACTTTATTCTCAAGAGGACGTTTATAGTACTGCAGCATTATATGGATCTACTGTTCTCCAGATGTGTCAAAAGCCACATGGTCTTTGGCATCTTAAAAAATCTATGCAGTCTTTAAGTGAATCACTAGAAAGTTCATTAATTAAAACTGGAGTTAATTTAATTTTTGGACAAGAAGTTAATTCTATAACTTTTGACGACGTAAATATGTGTTGGCAACTATCTGCTAATTCGAAAAAAAAATCATTTATTTATCAAGCAAAAGATGTGATTTATACCGCACCTCCACAATCTTTGCTCAAGCATTTGAAAGATCCTTTAGAAAGAAAAAAAAATTATAAAAATCGACTTAATAATTTGCCTGATCCAAGTGGAGCTGTAGTTTTTTATTCAGCCTTAAAAAAGGAACATATTAAAAAAACATTCTCCAATCATTATCAATTTGTTTCAAAAGAATTTTGTTCGTTATTTGTATCAATTAGTGATGATGGTGATGGAAGAGCGCCAAAAGGTGAGGTTACTTTAATTGCCAGTATCTTTACCAAAACTAAAGATTGGTTTGATCTAGATAAACAAACTTACTTAAAGAAAAAAAATGGTTTCATGAAAAAAATATCCCTTGAATTGGAAAGTCAATTTGATATTGATCCTGAAAAATGGCTTCATAGAGAATTAGCAACTCCATTGGGCTTTGAAAAATGGACAAAAAGACCTTATGGAATAGTAGGGGGGCTTGGTCAAAATCCAGATATTTTTGGTTTATTTGGATTATCAAGTAGGACACCTTTTAAAGGTTTATGGTTATGTGGAGATTCTATTTATCCAGGAGAGGGGACTGCAGGTGTTAGTCAGTCAGCATTAATGGTTTCAAGGCAAATTTTAGCTTCCAAAGGTATAGAAAATTTTAGTTTATAAAATTTTGTCTGTTTTCTTTAGCTTCAGCAAGTTTTTTAGAAAGTAAATCCCAATTTTTTTCTTTAATAAGAGATTCCAGTATATTCAACTTATTTTTAAAATTATTTATGGAATTTAAAACATTAATCTGATTATTAATAGCTAAATCTAGGCCTAGTTGTTCATTGCCTCCGCCAACTCTCGAAGTGTCCGCAAATCCTGTAGCAGCTAATTTTTGCGAGAGATCTAATAAAGATTGATTATTTTTTGTTTGTGCAGTTTCTATGAGGGCAGAAGCTAAAAATATAGGCAAATGGGAAATTAGAGATACTGCTTCATCATGCTCTTTTGGCGAAGCTTGGCAAATTTCACAATCCATTGATTTTATGAGCTCGGAAATAGTTCTTACTGAATTTAAATCACTATTTTGTGTTGGGGTAATAATCCATTTTGCATTTTTAAAAAGACCTTCAAAACCTGAATCAACTCCTTTTTTTTCAGTGCCTGCCATTGGATGAGATCCAATAAATAGAGGATGTGAATTTTCCCATGTATTTACAATTGGTTCTTTTACAGACCCTACATCAGTTAGTATTGTTTCCTGAGGTATAGATGCTACTAATTGTTGCGACGGACTGATCAAATCTTTGATAGGTAATGCCAAAATTATTAGCTCACATTTTTTTAATAAGCTCAGATCACAGCTAACAAAATTTGCAAGTTTTTTTTCCTTAGCTTTTTTTTCATTAAATTCATTATTTGCTATTCCATAAATTGTATGATTTAGACTTTGGAGTTTTAATCCTAAAGAACCACCGATTAATCCTAATCCTACTATTCCAATTTTCATAAATTAATTAATTCAAGACCCTTTTTTATTGATACCAATTTTTTGTATATTAGGTTCATAAATTTTGCATGTTTTTGAAATTAAATTAATTATAAATGCTTGAAATTTTAAGTCATCAATATTTGAAAAATTTTTTGAGAGATCAAAGTATTAATTGGGAGCATATATATTCTTTTGGGAGGATAGTTTCCAAATGTATTGAAAATGATTCTACCTATCTAATTAATTCAGAAATTTTCTCTAGCTATGATTGGTTACCTCCAATTTTGATTTCTTTATTTTTAAAGGAAGAGGATTCAACTTTTATTTTATCTAAAGAGAAAATCCAATTTATAAGCCAATTTCAGATTGATTCATTGAAAAATCTAGGTTTTAATTTTATTTTGAAAAATGATCAATTTATTTTTGCAAATCATCATGTTCACTTGATAACTATCCAAAATTTTCTTAATGATCCCAATTCTCATAATCTTAAAAATCATCGAATAGTTTATTCAGGAATTGAAGATATAAAACAGGATTTAAAAAATCATTTTAGGATTTCTTTACTTAAAAAGGATTGGACAAAAAATTTTAAAGAATTTGAATTAATCAATCAAAAATTTATAAAAGTATATGATTCGTTGAAGAAAAAGTTCTTCTTGAGAAAGGTCTTAGGAAATAGTTATATCAATTTAGATGAAAAAGAAATTAGTTTCTTGTCAAACTTTTTTCATGAAAATTCTTTTTTTTCTGATAAATTTTTAAGCGTCAACAAAGCATTATCTCAAGGTTGGGCATGCTGGGTAAAGTTAAATGATACAAATTTAGATTGGAATTTGTATTTACAGCCAATAGATGAACTTTTTCAAATTAAGGAATTTTTTTCAAATAATAAATTTGTTTTTTTATCAACATTGAGAAAAGATAATTTTTTCCAAATGTATTTTAAAAAGCATAGTTTAGATATTGACTTGGTTATTAATTTTAAGAGTAATTTTGAAGAGAAAAAGATTTCTTTATATATACCCTCTAAACAGTTGCTTCCTAATAATCCTTTTTTTACCAATTCAATCTTGGACAAATGCAAAAAGTTAATACTTTTTAGAAAGGGTTTAACTTTAGTGTTGTCTGATGATATTGATTTAAAAACTAGTCTTGCTACAGAATTAGCTTCTACTTACGGGAAGAGAGTATTGCTAGAGACAATTCCCTCAGGTACAAATGAAATCCTTTGTTCTAGTTTTGACTGGTGGATTATGAATTCTTATTTAATTCAAATTCCAGATCAAATTATCATTCCTTTACTTCCGATTCCGAATATGTCAGAACCCATTAATACAATTACTGTCTCTCATAAAAAGAAGCTTTCTCAAGATTGGTTTAGAGACTTCTTTCTTCCTCAAGCTAGAATTAAACTTGAAAGATCTATTTCTCCTTTAAGAAGAAATTCAGGTAAGTTAATAATCCTAGATGGAAGAGCAAATAAAAGAAACTGGGGAAGATTACTTTTGCAAAACATCCAACCCTCAAAACAAATTAACTATATGCTACCTTTTGATTAGGTTATGATTTTATAAATAACTAAAGAAATATGGGAGAAGCAAAAAGACGTAAAACACTTGGTTTACCTCCAAAAAAAAATAATAATAAAACTAAAATTGATGAGTCTCCAAGATTATTTGAATGGCTTCCCTTGACAATCAATCAAAGAGATAACCTAATTAAATTAAGTATTAAGGCCAGTTGGTTTGGAATCGGAGGGTTAGTAATCTTATGGATTGCAGTGAGATTTATAGGGCCTGCTGCTGGGTGGTGGACTTTAGCTGATTCTTTATAAATCTAAGCTACTGTTTTTATATCATTAACAGCGATTGTATTAGCAGGATTGCTATTTAATGCTTTCATTGAATTAGAACTGACTTCAGTTCCTTCTGTTAATTTCTCTTTAACCACAGATTCTACTTTATTCCTGATTTCTAAGTTTTGATCAAGCCAAATAATTGTATTATCTCTTCCTTGTCCAATATTTTCTCCTTCATAACTATACCAAGCACCTCTCCTTATGATGATATTAGTTTCTTCTGCTAAATCTAATAAGCATCCTGTTGTACTAATACCTTTCCCAAAGAGAATATCAAATTCTGCAATTCTAAATGGTGGTGCAACTTTGTTTTTTGCTACTTTTACTTTTGCTCTTATACCATATTCCTCAGTACCTCTTTTAAGAGTTTGAATTCTTCTGATATCAAGTCTTACTGAGGCGTAAAATTTTAATGCATTACCTCCTGTGGTTGTTTCTGGATTGCCGTATGTAACGCCAATTTTTAGGCGTAATTGATTCAGGAATATTACTGTACATCCAGATTTGCCAATATTTCCTGTTATTTTCCTCATTGCTTGACTCATTAGCCTTGCTTGGCTTCCAATTACGTGATCTCCCATTTCTCCTTCTATCTCGGCTCTTGGGGTTAGTGCTGCGACCGAGTCAACAACCACAAGATCTACCGCACTCGATCTTATAAGTTGGTCAACTATTTCTAGAGCCATTTCGCCAGTATCTGGCTGTGAAACTAACAAATTTTCAACATCAACACCTAAAGAGGCCGCATAAACTGGATCGAGTGCATGCTCAGCATCTACAAATGCAGCTACTCCTCCATTTTTTTGAACTTCCGCAATCGCGTGAAGCGTTAATGTAGTTTTTCCTGAACTTTCAGGTCCGTAAACTTCTACTACCCTTCCTTTTGGATAGCCTCCTCCTAATGCTAAATCTAAGGTGAGCGCTCCAGTAGATATTGTTTCTACTTTCATTCTTGAGGCGTCACCAAGTCTCATTATTGAACCTCGTCCAAAATTCCTTTCTATTTGACCTAAGACAAGACTTAATGCCTTGTCTTTTTCTTTTGATTCAGTTTTTTTCTTTTCTTCAAGGCTCATTGTTTGATTTATTGGTTAAAGTTCTTGTAATTATTCTAAATTTGGAAATTTTTATTTAAACCAAACTTCATAAATACAAACTATAGTACATCTGTACTCTAGCTGATTATCTTTAAATTGCAACTAATTCTCCAAGGTTTTCTAATTTTAATAATTTGATTTCATTACTTAATTCATTTTTATCTGATCCTTTCAAATATCCCCAATTAGCTAGGAAGCATGGAATGTGAGAAGTTTCTGAATTTTGTTTAATATCGATTAGAGTTTTTTTTCTATCTTCTATAAAGCCTAAAATTTCATAAGTTTGTGTAAGTTTTTCAGCTATTTTGATTTTTGTTCCTGATTCATAACCAAAAATAAATTCTGGAAAAATATTTAATTGTTTAAGAATTTTTTCTGCAAATATTTTACCTTTAGTTGTTATGACTCCAGTTTTTACTCCTCTTTTGCTTAATTCTTTCATAAAATTTATAATTTCAAAAAAAGGTTTATGTAAATTTACCCACGATTTAAAATCTTTATCAATTTGGTATTTGCGAGACTTATCTAACATTTTTTGTATATCTTCTGCTATCCAGGAATTTTCATTTAATATCCTCTGGCAATTTTGATGATAATTATTAATGAAATCATCTTTATTATCACTTTTTAATGGATTTTCTGTTTTTATAATTTCGTGAACAATTAGAATCATTTCCCAACCATATTTAACCCAAGGCCGAATTTCTTTGAAAGAATTTGGTACTCCTTGATAAAGTTTTTGATCAATAGTGATGTTGGGTGAATTTAAATATCTTTCGCAGGCCAGCAAGGAGCTATGCCAATATTCTTGCATTCCATCAACTATTACTCCATCAAAATCAAATAGAAAAATTTTTTGAGAAGACACCAATTGAATATTAGAACTGGGCCGCTAGGATTCGAACCTAGGAATGTCGAGACCAAAACCCGATGCCTTACCACTTGGCGACGGCCCATTGAATTATTATTTTAATACATGAGAAGATTTTTTTCTATCCAAAAAATACAAATTTTTTATAAATATGGCACTAGTTTTGAAAAATAAAAATATTATTTGAATGAGCTCGATTTCCATGGCTCTAGAAATTTCTGAGCTTTTTTGATCGCCAAACCCATTATTTCAGGATACTCATAGAGTTTTTTGTTATTTTTGTGAGCAAATTCAATAAGCGGCTGCATAATTTTTCTTGCAGCACTTCCAAATGCTATTCCATCTGGGAGATTGTTTGAATTCAACAATTCATAAGTTTTTTCATTTGTTCCTCCTGCTAATTGAATTAATCCTGGTGGAAGATCTGAACCGATTTTTTCAAACAACTTAACAGCATCTCTACTTGTTGTAGGAGCAAGATCTCCAGACATTGGCCTTCCATCTAGTTGCCAAATAAGGGGAATATCTAGCTCATTCAGAATTTCATATCTTTCCCAAAGAGCTTTCAAAAGATCTTCGGGCTCTTGGGCTTTTTTGAAAGATTGATTTAATCCGCAACTAATAGATATCTTGTCTAATTTCATTGCAGAACTTTTAAGGATACTTACAACTTTTGAAAAAGAATTTAGGCGATTGATTTCTGTATGAATTTCAACTGCATTAGGCCTTATTGTTTGAAGTGTTGATGCTAAATCATTTTTTGACAAATTATATTCATATTCACTAATTAGATTTAGAGGACAACTATTTAAACATCTTCCACATCCATAACATTTACTTTCTTTAATTCCGAAATTATCAATTGCAAAGGTGGGGCATACTTTTTCGCATGGTCTTGGACAACTAGGGGGACATTTTAAAGGATCAAATTTTGCTTTTCGAAAGTGGATATCATTACCATCACTAATACTTATCATTAATCCAGGGGAGTTTTTAAAGACTTTTTTTGCCCAATCGATTCCTTTTTTTGCTGCATAAACTATAGATTCTTCTGCTGCAACATCTATGTAGTCGACACCAGCAGCAGTATAAATCGCACATAAATCTTCTATGGCAACAATATCTTCATTACTGGCACCACAAATTAACTTAATCCATTTATCTTTTTTATTCTTGGTTTTAATCAAACAATTTAACTTTCAAATTCATCCAAAATATAATTACTTAATGGTTTCCATTCAAGTTTTCTTGAACCCCCCATTTCAACAACTATTGTTAGTTTATTATCGTTAGTGCAAATCTCTATTAAGCTCTCTAATTCAGATTGAGATAATACTTGACCTTCTAATAACCAAAGTAATTTATTTTTATCATTTTCATTAAATAACTCAGAAGCTTGTGGGATTACTTGTTGAACTTCCCCAAGCGCTCCGTTTCTTCCTACACTTTGATGACCAAGGTGAGGTGGTCTAACGCCATGCAATTTGAGCAAGAAAACTTCTGGATCTCCAAGCCCTCTTGCTGAAGTTATAAAAGTTTTAAAGCCTTTGGCCCTCATTCTCCTCAAAAGACGAGTTTCATAACCACCTTCAAGAGGAGCAAATATTGCGAGACATTTGTTAGTTTTTAAATCGTTATGAAACTTTTTCCCTGAGAGAAGTAATGGCATAAAAATTTCCTTTATTTTATTTTATTTTATTTTATGGTACTTGATGATGTACAATTGTAACTCAGTGAATTTTTAAGCTCGCAAGCTAGCCGAGCCTCTGAAAATTTCACATTTTTTAGCGTTTCGTTAAAAAACTCAGGTGGGTTTATCCCGAGAGAAACTATCTATTATTTCAGATAAGTCTCAACCTTACTAATTGTTTTTTTATTAACTTCACCTTAATAACTGAAAGGTTTAGATAATTGAAAAATTATTACGAGCTAGTCTAATTAAGTCTTATGTCTATTGGAATTTTAGGAAAGAAATTGGGCATGTCCCAACTTTTCGATGGTGAAGGTAATTCGGTACCAGTTACTCTTATAGAGGCAGGTCCGTGCCGCGTCACTCAATTGAAAACTACTGCTTTGGATGGTTATACCGCCGTTCAGATAGGTTATGGCTTGTCCAAAGAGAAGCATTTAAGCAAGCCTGAAAAGGGACATTTATTGAAATCAGGTGAAGAACTTTTAAAGCATTTGAAAGAATATAGGGTCGAAGAAACTTCATCTTATGAAATCGGAAAACAAATAACTGTAAAAAACTTTGAGGTTGGTCAAAAAGTTGATATCAGTGGCAAATCTATGGGTAGAGGTTTTGCAGGTTACCAGAAAAGGCATGGTTTTAGCAGAGGTCCTATGAGTCATGGTTCAAAAAATCATAGAGCACCAGGATCTACTGGAGCAGGAACAACTCCGGGTAGAATTTATCCAGGGAAAAGAATGGCAGGAAGATATGGAGGAAAACAGATAACTACCAAAGGATTGTTAGTTCTAAAAATTGATGATCAGAAGAATTTGCTTGTAGTAAAAGGTTCTGTTCCAGGTAAGCCCGGCTCAATTGTCAATATTAAGCCAAATAATATTGTGGGCAAAAAAGGAGGTGAAAAATCATGACAACACTTGAAACTTTAAAGTGGGATGGTAAAAAATCAGGCAAAGTTACTCTTGATTTAGCAGTTGCTAAAGAAACTTCTTCGTCAGACCTAATCCATAGAGCAGTCCTTAGACAGCTAGCAAATAAAAGACAAGGGACAGCATCAACTTTGACAAGATCTGAAGTGCGCGGGGGCGGCAGAAAGCCATACAAACAAAAAGGTACAGGAAGAGCTCGTCAAGGATCAATAAGGACACCTTTAAGACCTGGTGGCGGAATTATTTTTGGACCGAAGCCACGTTCTTACAATCTTGATATGAATCGTAAGGAACGTAGATTAGCTCTTAGAACAGCTCTTATGTCCAGAGTATCTGATATGAAGGCTGTTGAAGATTTTGGATCTACTTTAAAGCAGCCTAAAACTAGTGATATCATCAATGGACTTACTCGATTAGGTATACAAAAAACTGAAAAAGTTTTGGTTATTCTTGATAGCCCTTCCGATATTATAAAAAAATCCATTAATAATATTGAGAAAGTAAAATTAATCGCCGCCGATCAATTAAATGTATTTGATATTCTCAATGCCAATAAATTGGTAATAGGTCAATCTGCGATAGATAAAATTCAGGAGGTTTATGCATCATGAGTAAGTTATTCGATTCTCTTTTAGTCGATGTAATACGAAAGCCAGTTATTACTGAAAAAGCTACAAATGCACTAGATCTTAACCAATATACTTTCGAAGTAGATCATAGAGCGGCTAAACCTCAAATAAAGGCAGCTATTGAAGCCTTGTTTAGTGTTAAAGTCATAGGTGTTAACACTATGAATCCTCCTAGGAGAACAAGAAGAGTCGGGAAATTTTCCGGTAAACGTTCTCAGGTCAAGAAGGCAATTGTACGTCTTGCTGAAGGAGACAAAATCCAACTATTTCCAGAATCTTAAGGAGTTTTAATCATGGCAATACGTAAATTTAAACCTTATACACCTGGCACTAGGCAGAGAGTAGTTACTGACTTTAGTGAAATCACAAGTGCAAAACCTGAAAGATCACTAATAGTTTCAAAACATAGAGTTAAAGGCAGGAATAATCGTGGAGTTATTACTTGTCGTCATCGTGGAGGTGGTCACAAAAGGCAATATAGATTGGTCGACTTTAGAAGAGATAAAAAAAATATCAACGCTAAAGTTGCAGCTATACACTACGATCCTCATAGAAATGCAAGGTTGGCACTTTTATTTTACGAAGATGGAGAGAAAAGATATATTATCGCTCCAGCAGGAGTAAAAGTCGGACAAAATGTCATTTCTGGAGAAAGTGTTCCAATTGAAGATGGAAATGCAATGCCGCTTTCTGTTATGCCATTAGGATCTAGTGTTCATTGTGTTGAGTTATACGTAGGTAGGGGTGCTCAAATGGTTAGATCCGCTGGAGCTAGTGCTCAAGTTATGGCAAAAGAGGGAGATTATGTTGCTTTAAAACTCCCATCTACTGAGGTAAGACTTGTAAGAAAAGAATGCTACGCAACTCTTGGTGAAGTAGGCAATTCTGAAATAAGAAATACTAGCTTAGGTAAAGCAGGAAGAAGAAGATGGCTTGGAAGAAGGCCTCAAGTAAGAGGTAGTGTAATGAACCCATGTGATCATCCACATGGAGGAGGAGAGGGAAAAGCACCAATTGGTAGAGCAGGCCCAGTTACTCCATGGGGTAAGCCAGCTCTTGGACTAAAGACACGTAAAAAGAACAAACCAAGTAATAAATTAGTTGTTCGAAGACGCCGTCGCGTTTCTAAGAGGAGTAGAGGAGGAAGAGACTCTTGATTACTTCATTTATTATTTCAATTTCTATTTCATAATCATGGGACGTTCACTAAAAAAAGGACCTTTTATAGCAGATAGCCTGCTCAAGAAGGTAGAAAAACAAAATACCGATAATGACAAGTCTGTTATCAAAACTTGGTCAAGATCCTCTACGATTTTACCTTTAATGATCGGTCACACAATCGCTGTTCATAATGGCAAGACTCACATTCCAGTATTCATTACTGAACAAATGATTGGTCATAAACTCGGAGAATTTGCTCCTACACGCACGTACCGAGGTCATATAAGAGATAAGAAAGGAGCAAAATCATGACAAAAACACCTGAAACAACAAAAACAGCAATTGCTCATGGGAATTATGTTCGCGGATCAGCCTCTAAAGTGAGAAGAGTTCTGGATCAGATAAGGGGTAGATCTTATAGAGATGCATTGATTATGTTGGAATTTATGCCTTACAGATCTACAGACCCCATTACTAAAGTTCTAAGATCTGCTGTTGCTAATGCAGAACATAACCTTGGTATGGATCCATCTACCCTAGTTATTTCCTCTGCATGGGCTAATAGTGGTCCAGTAATGAAAAGGTATAGACCCAGAGCTCAAGGTCGAGCTTTTTCAATCAAAAAACAGACTTGCCACATCAGTATTTCTGTTGAATCTGCTCCTACTCAAACTAATGCGGAGGTACAAAACTAATGGGACATAAAATACATCCTTCTGGACTAAGATTAGGAATTACACAAGAGCATCGCTCTAAATGGTTTGCTACTTCTAAAACATATCCAATACTTCTCCAAGAGGATTTTAAAATTCGTACCTTCATACAAAAAAAATATGGAGCAGCAGGAATTAGCGATGTTTTAATAGCTAGAAAAGCTGACCAACTGGAACTTGAATTAAAAACAGCAAGGCCAGGAGTAATAGTTGGAAGACAAGGAAGTGGGATTGAAGAATTAAGATCTGGCATTCAAAAAACTATAGGTGATAGAACAAGACAAGTCAGAATAAACGTTGTAGAAGTTGAACGCGTAGATGCTGATGCTTTTTTACTAGCTGAATATATTGCGCAACAACTTGAAAAAAGAGTCGCCTTTAGAAGAACTATAAGGATGGCCTTACAAAGGGCTCAAAGGGCTGGAGTCTTAGGTCTTAAAATTCAAGTAGGAGGAAGATTGAATGGTGCTGAAATAGCTAGAACTGAATGGACCAGAGAAGGTAGAGTTCCATTACATACATTGAGAGCTGAAATTGACTATGCAACACGTGAAGCTAATACAACTTACGGTGTTCTAGGCATTAAAGTTTGGGTTTTCAAAGGTGAAGTTCTCCCTAAAGAAGAACAAACTATCCCTGTGGGTACGAGCCCTAAGAGGAAAGCTAATAGAAGACCTCAGCAATTTGAGGATCGTTCAAATGAGAATTCATAGGAGGTGTAAAAATGCTTAGTCCAAAACGTACTAAATTCCGTAAACAACATAGAGGCAGAATGAGGGGTGTGGCCTCAAAGGGTAATACTATTGCATTCGGTCAATTTGCTCTCCAAGCTCAAGACTGTGGCTGGGTAACTGCACGTCAGATTGAAGCAAGCAGAAGAGCTATGACTAGATATATCAAACGTGGTGGTCAAATCTGGATAAGAATATTTCCTGATAAACCCGTAACCATGAGACCTGCCGAAACCAGAATGGGTTCTGGTAAAGGTAATCCAGAGTTTTGGGTCGCAGTTGTAAAACCTGGAAGAATACTTTTTGAAATGGGTGGTGAGGATATCACTGAGAAAACTGCAAAGGAAGCTATGCGTTTGGCTCAATACAAACTTCCTGTAAAAACTAAATTTATCTCCATTGATAAAAATCTAGAAAATAACTCCCAAGAAATTACTAAAAATAGTAAAAAATCGCAAGAGGAGGTTAAACAATGACAAACTCAAAGTCACTTAAGGAATTTAAAAAATTAAATTCTGAACAAATTACTGAAAAGATTGATCAATTACGAAAAGATCTTTTTGACTTGAGATTCAAGCAAGCTACAAGACAGCTCAATGAAACTCATAAATTTAAAATTATTAAGAAACAAGTTGCTCAATTACTCACTCTCAGTAAGAGTCAATCTGCTTCTAAAACAACTTCTAATTAATTATTAGTTATGGCACTTAAAGAAAGAATTGGTACTGTTGTCAGCGACAAAATGGATAAAACAGTTGTTGTTGCTGTAATTAACAGATATCCACATCCAACTTATAAAAAAATTGTAAGTAGAACTACACGATATAAGGCGCATGATCCAGAAAATACATGCGTTTTAGGTGATCGAGTTAAAATAAGAGAAACTAGACCGCTTAGTGCTCATAAAAGATGGGCAATAGAAGAAATTCTTAATAAAACAAGTCAGGCTGAGGAGGTTAAAAAATGATTCAACAAGAAACTTATTTAACAGTTGCCGATAATAGCGGAGCAAAAAGACTCCAATGTATTAGGGTTTTAGGTTCTAATAGAAGATATGCACATGTTGGGGATGTAATAGTAGCAACTGTAAAAGATGCTCTCCCTAATATGGGAGTCAAGAAATCTGAAGTTGTTAAAGCTGTTATCGTCAGAACTAAAGCTACATTAAGAAGAAATACTGGTAATTCAATCAGATTTGATGACAATGCGGCAGTATTGATTAATGAAGATAAGAATCCAAAAGGTACTAGAGTCTTTGGTCCTGTAGCTAGAGAACTGCGGGATAAAAATTATACCAAGATTGTTTCTCTTGCTCCGGAGGTGATTTAAATGTTGGATTCATTAAAGCAAAAGAAAAATTTTCAGAGAATAAAAATGAGAATCAAAACTGGAGATTTGGTAAAAGTAATTAATGGTAAGGACAAAGGGAAAACTGGTGAGGTTTTAAAAACCATCCCTCTTGAAAATAGAGTAGTTGTAAAGGGAATTAACCTTAGGACTAAACATGTAAAACCAACTCAGGAAGGAGAAACTGGAAGAATACTTACAGAAGAAGCATCTTTACATGCATCAAATGTAATGTTCTTTTCAAAGGATAAAAATCTTACAAGTAAGATTGAATACTTTATTGATAAAGAGGGGGTTAAAAAAAGAAGATTGAAGAAAACTGGTGAAGTAATTGATTAATTTTTCATCAGAAACCAGATTTCAATTTTTTCTAATTTATCAATTCTGACAAAGACCAGAATTAACAAAAAAAATTATGACTCTAAAAAATCGCTACAAAGAATCAATAAGACCAAAACTTTTAAAGGAACTTGGTCTTAAAAATATTCATCAAGTACCTAAAGTTGTCAAAGTCAACGTTAACAGAGGCCTTGGTGAGGCAGCTTCAAATTCGAAAGCTCTAGAAGCCTCTTTAAACGAAATGGCAACAATTACAGGACAAAAGGCCCTTGTAACTAGGGCTAAAAAAGCTATCGCGGGTTTTAAAATTCGTGAGGGCATGCCGATTGGTTGTACTGTTACTTTGAGAGGAGACAGGATGTATTCCTTTTTGGAGAGATTTATAAATCTCGCTTTACCAAGAATTAGAGACTTCAGAGGAGTTAATCCAAAAAGTTTCGATGGGAGAGGGAATTATACCGTTGGAGTGAAAGAGCAATTGATTTTTCCTGAAATCTCTTTTGATAAAATAGATTCAATAAGAGGAATGGATATAACTATTGTCACTAGTGCAAAATCAGATCAAGAAGGTAAAGCTCTTTTGCAGGAGTTAGGAATGCCTTTTAGTAAGAATTAAATTAAAACTATGTCAAATCACGATCCTATTTCAGATATGCTTACTCGAATTAGAAATGCGAGTCAAAAAAAGCATACAACCACAACAATCCCAGGTTCAAAAATGTCCCTAAGTATCGCCAAAGTGCTTCAAAAAGAGGGATTCATTTCTGATATTAATGAGGAAGGTGAAGGTTATAAATCACAAATAATACTCGGTCTCAAATATAGTGGTAAAAACAAATTTCCTACTATCCGATCTATGCAACGAGTTAGCAAACCTGGTTTGAGAATATATAAAAATACTAGAGGTTTACCAAAAGTTCTTGGAGGTCTTGGAGTAGCAATAATTTCAACTTCTAAAGGCGTTATGAGTGATCGCGATGCTAGAAAGCAAGGCATTGGCGGCGAAGTCCTCTGCTATGTTTATTAAGGAGAATTAATCATGTCAAGAATCGGAAAAACACCAGTACTTATTCCAGAGAAAGTTACAGTTGATTTTGATGGATTAACAGTTACAGTGAAAGGCCCAAAGGGTGAGTTAAAACGTCTCATGCCTGAGGGAGTTAGTTTTGATAAGAAAGATAATACTGTTGTAGTAAGTCCTACTACAACCAAAATACATTCAAGGCAGAGACATGGTTTATGTAGAGCCTTAATTGCAAATATGGTTGAAGGGGTTACTCAAGGTTTTTCAAAGAAACTAGAAATTGTTGGCGTTGGATCAAGAGCACAAGTAAAAGGCAAAAATCTAGTTGTAAGTGCAGGATATAGTCATCCTGTAGAAATGATCCCCCCTGATGGTATAACATACAAGGTTGAGAGTAATACAAACGTTACCGTATCTGGAATTGATAAAGAAATTGTTGGCAATGAAGCAGCAAAAATCAGATCAATTAGACCTCCAGAGCCATATAAAGGTAAAGGAATTAAATACCGTGATGAGAGAATTCTCAGAAAAGCTGGTAAATCTGGCAAAAAATAATTCCAATAAAAAAAAATGACCAAACTTTCCAGGAAATTACAAACACAAAAAAGACATAGAAGATTAAGGAGATTCTTAATTGGAGATGCAACGCGTCCAAGATTGTCTGTTTTTCGCTCTAATAACCATATTTATGCCCAGGTTATAGATGATAGTGCTCAAACAACGATTTGCTCAGCTTCAACTGTTGATAAGGAACTAAAAGAAAAATCTGATAAATTACCTTCTGATTGTAATTCTTCTTCCATTGTTGGAAAATTATTAGCAAAGAGAGCGATAAAAAAAGGTATTAAGCAAGTAATTTTTGACCGTGGAGGTAATTTATATCACGGCAGAGTAAAGGCACTTGCAGACGCTGCTCGTGAAGCTGGCCTAGAATTTTAACTCTTAATTTTTTACTATGACTGACACTCCAACAAAACAAGAAATTCAATCCAAGAACGGTAATGTTCCTGGAGCTATGCCCGTAGAACAAAAAAAGAATAATCGTAATGATAGAAAAAGAAATAGAAGAGGTGATTCAAAAAATCTTGAGAGAGATTCTGATTGGCAAGAAAGAGTTGTCCAAATTAGACGTGTTTCTAAGACTGTTAAAGGTGGAAAAAAAATGAGTTTTAGAGCTATTGTTGTTGTAGGTAATGAAAAAGGTCAAGTTGGAGTTGGAGTTGGTAAAGCAGGGGATGTCATAGGCGCGGTGAGAAAGGGAGTTTCAGATGGTAAAAAGAATCTTGTCAGAGTTCCTTTAACCCCAAATAATTCAATACCAACTTTATCTTTAGGTCGAGATGGAGCTGCTAATGTACTAATTAGACCAGCCGCTCCTGGTACAGGTGTAATTGCTGGTGGTTCAATAAGAACTGTTTTAGAATTAGCCGGCATAAAAAATGTCTTAGCAAAAAGATTGGGTAGTAAAACACCTTTGAATAATGCAAGAGCTGCTATGGTAGCTCTTTCTCAATTAAGAACACACAAATCTGCCTCAAGGGAGAGAGGCATCTCACTTGAACAGCTCTATTCTTAAAATTATGACTTCAACATTAAATACACTTAAATCAAACTCTGGCTCGAGAAAGAAAAAATTAAGAAAGGGTAGAGGAATTGCAGCCGGTCAGGGTGCATCATGTGGTTTTGGAATGAGAGGACAAAAGTCACGTTCTGGAAGACCTACACGTCCAGGTTTTGAAGGTGGCCAAATGCCGCTATATAGAAGAGTTCCAAAATTAAAGCACTTTGAAATAATTAATCAAAAGAACTTTTCCATAATTAATTTAGAAAAATTAAATGATTTCAAAGATAACGATACAGTTAACCTTGACTCACTAGTTAAAAAGGGATTAATCTTCAAACCAAAATTTCCTTTAAAAATCCTTGGTAATGGCAAAATTAATGTAAAGCTAAAAGTCCAAGCTCATGCATTTACAAAAGTTGCAAAACAAAAAATTGAGGACGCAGGTGGATCCTGTGAGCTTTTAAATAATAAGTAAATTTACTAAAAATTTAGGTAAGCTCCAAAATGTTTGTAAACAAAAGTAGAAATCCTAGCGCTTCTGAAATACTTTCCCAATTATTTTTAAATATAGAATTAAGGAGTAGAGTTTTAACTACTTTAGGTCTTCTCCTTTTAGTAAGACTTGGTATTTATATCCCTATGCCTGGTATTGATAGGGTAGCTTTTAAAAGTTTTATAGATCAAGGGGGGCAATTAATAGGTTTTTTAGATATTTTTACTGGAGGAGGAATTTCAACCTTAGGAATATTCGCATTAGGCATACTTCCCTTTATTAACGCATCAATTATTATTCAGCTTCTCACAGCTTCATTACCTGTGCTTGAAGATTTGCAAAAAAATGAAGGAGAAGCGGGAAGAAGAAAAATTGCTCAAATAACTAGATATGTTTCATTGGGATGGGGATTTTTACAAAGTATTATTTTTTCCTTGATTCTCAGACAATACGCTATTGAGGGGATAAGTGATACTACATTTGTCTTGCAAACCTCCATTGCCTTAGTTACTGGCTCAATGTTAGTAATGTGGTTTAGTGAAATTATTACAGAAAAAGGGATAGGTCAAGGAGCTTCACTGGTAATTTTTTTGAATATTGTTTCAACTTTGCCTAAGGCTCTTAGTTCAACAATTGAAAAAGCTCAAACTGGCGATAGAGGAGATGTTTTAGGTATAGCAGTTTTACTTGGAGTATTTTTACTGACAATTGTTGGGATAATTTTTGTCCAAGAGGGAGCAAGACGCATTCCTATCGTTAGTGCAAAAAGGCAGATAGGTAATTCAACACTACTTCCTACAAGGCAAAGTTATTTACCTTTGAAACTAAATGCAGGAGGAGTGATGCCTATTATATTTGCATCTGCTTTAATCTTTTTACCTATAACTATTGCGAATGTTACGGGTAATCCAGTCTTAATAAAGTTAGCGAGTAGTTTAAATCCAGGATCTTCTAATCCATGGCCATACGCTCTTACATTCTTTTCCTTGATTTTGGGGTTCTCCTATTTTTATGCATCACTTACTATTAATCCAGTTGATGTTGCTTCAAATTTAAAGAAAGGAGGGGTAGCGATACCAGGAGTTAGACCAGGAACTAATACATCAAACTATCTTTCAGGTATACAAAATAGGTTGACTTTATTGGGAGGATTATTTCTGGGGTCAGTAGCTATAATCCCAGCCGCAGTAGAAAGGGCTACAAATGTTCAGACCTTTCAAGGTTTAGGTGCAACTTCATTACTTATTCTTGTGGGTGTTGCTATAGATACTGCAAAGCAAATTCAAACTTATGTTATTTCTCAAAGGTATGAGGGTTTAATTAATAATTAATGAAGAAACATTTACTATTTTTAGGAGCTCCTGGAGCAGGCAAAGGGACTCAAGCACAATTACTAAGTCAAACTAATTCTTACTTACACCTCTCTACTGGTGAATTATTAAGAAAAGAAATTGAAATGAATACCACCCTTGGTATTCAGGTGAAAGATATTATGAATCGAGGGGAACTTGTTAGTGACGAACTCGTATTAAAGATAGTAAGACAAAATTTAGTCAAGGATAATAAAGGTTGGATTCTAGATGGTTACCCAAGAAATTTATCCCAAGCAAATTCATTAAATGAAGTATTAAATGAAATAAATCAACCTTTGGAATTAGTTTTTTATTTAGATATTCCAGAAGAAGTACTGATTAAGCGTTTGCTTTTAAGAGGTAGAAAAGATGATACGGAAGAGACAATTAGAACAAGAGTTGACATTTATAAAAAAACTACAGAACCATTAATTCAATATTTTAAGGATCTCTCATTGTTAGAATATATTGATGCTAATAGAGATTTAAAAACTATTTCCTCTGATATCAAACAAAAAATGGCTTGATGATGATGTAGAATAAAGTATTAACGTTTTATTTGTTAAACCCCTATGAAGGTCAGATCTTCAGTCAAAAAAATAAGTCCTGACGATCAGATCGTGAGGAGAAGAGGTAAAATCTATGTTATTAACAAGAAAAGACCTCGCAATAAACAGCGTCAGGGTTAAATTTCAACCCTTAAATTCAAACTTTTACTTATTCAAAACACGTGGCCAGGATTGCAGGAATTGACATACCTCGCGAAAAGCGAGTTGAAATTGCACTTACATACGTCTATGGAATTGGTTTAACGAGATCTAAGCTAATTCTCGCTAATACGGGTGTAAACCCTGATATTCGTGTCAAAGACCTTTCAGATTCTGATGTTCAAAAGCTTAGAGGTGCTACAGAAGAATTCACTTTAGAAGGAGATTTGAGAAGAAAAGAGGGAATGGCCTTAAAACGTCTACAAGATATAGGATGTGTAAGAGGAAGAAGACATAGAATGAGTCTTCCAGTTAGAGGTCAAAGAACTAGAACCAATGCAAGAACAAGACGGGGCTCTAGGAAAACAGTTGCTGGAAGAAAAAAATAAATAATTAAATCTATCCACAAATTGAAGTATTAAATTAAAACATCATGGCTGCTACAGTAAAAAAAACAGGTTCAAAGAAATCTAAACGTAATGTACCTAATGGTGTGGTACATATCCAAAGCACATTTAATAATACTATCGTCTCAATTACCGACACCTCTGGCCATGTAATTTCTTGGTCTTCTGCAGGCGCAAGTGGATTTAAAGGCGCTCGAAAAGGCACACCATTTGCCGCTCAAACAGCTGCTGAAGCAGCAGCTAGAAGAGCACTTGATCAAGGCATGAGACAAATAGAAGTATTAGTTAGAGGGCCTGGCGCAGGTAGGGAAACGGCCATAAGAGCTTTACAAGTGGCCGGATTAGAAATAACTCTAATAAGAGATGTAACTCCATTACCTCATAATGGATGTAGAAGACCTAAACGGAGACGCGTTTAGGTCTTAACCATTCTCAACCACCCCTAAAAAAACTCTTATTCTCATTATTTCCGTGTTGCAATACCAGATTGACAGAATCGACCATCAAATAGCAGATGATCGCTCCCAAACAGGAACATTCTTAATTGGCCCTCTTGAGCGGGGGCAAGCTACAACTTTGGGTAATTCTCTTAGAAGAGTTCTTATGGGAGGACTTGAAGGGAGTGCAGTTACTGCAGTAAGAATAGCAGGAATTAATCATGAATATGCCACTATTCCTGGAGTTAGAGAAGACGTTTTAGATATTCTTCTTAATTGCAAGCAATTATCAATAAATAGCTCTAATCCAGAGCTCGAAATCGGCAGGTTAGTAGCTAGTGGTCCAATGGAGGTGAAGGCGAATGACATCCAATTCTCCTCTCAAGTTGAAATTGTTGATGGTGAAAAACCGATAGCAACTATCCAGGAGGGTCATAACTTAGAGTTGGAAATCCATGTTGAAAGAGGTGTTGGATATAGACTCGTCGACCGAAAGAGCGAAGAGACAACTGCTATTGATTTGCTTCAAATAGATGCTGTGTTTATGCCTGTGAAGAGAGTGAATTTTACTATTGATGAAACCGCCGTAGCAGAAGGCGGAACAGGAAGAGAAAGATTAAAAATGGAAGTAGTAACAGATGGCTCAACAAGTCCTGATGATGCTATTGCTGAAGCTGCAAATCATTTAATAGAACTCTTCCAACCCCTTGCTACTGTGACAATGGTTGAGGAAATTCCTGAAGAACCTGAACCATCTCCTGAAGCTCAAATTCCTCTTGAGGAACTAAACTTGTCCGTTAGAGCATATAATTGTTTGAAAAGGGCGCAAGTTAACTCAGTTTCGGATTTGATGGGCTTCAGCTATGAAGACCTTCTTGAAATTAAGAACTTTGGCTCTAAATCTGCAGATGAGGTTATTGAGGCTCTTGAGCGCATCGGTATTTCTATTCCACAAAGCAGAACATCTGTTTAACAATTTTTAAGATTATGAGACATCAACTTAGAATTCCATTATTAAGTAAACCCGCTGATCAAAGGAAAGCACTGCTAAGGGGTTTAACTACACAATTAATTAGGGAAGGTAGAGTAACGACTACAAAAGCTAGGGCAAAAGCTTTAAGAAATGAAGCCGAAAAAATGATTTCACTCGCAAAAGAGGGAAGTTTGGCTTCTAGGAGAAGGGCTATTGGATATATTTATGATAAGAAATTAGTACATTCATTATTTGAAAAAGCAAATGAAAGATATGGAGATAGAGAAGGTGGTTATACACGCATTGTCAGAACCGTATCTAGAAAAGGTGATAACGCTCAGATGGCTATAATCGAACTTGTCTAAATTATTTTATTTAGGTGCTTTTACTAGAAAATAACTTTTGAAAAGGGTTGCTTTATTATTCCAATATGATGGATCTAATTATTCAGGCTGGCAAAAACAAAAAAATGCAACAACAGTTCAAGAAATTATTGAAAAAGCTCTTTTTAAGATTACAAGTCATGAAGTAAAGACTTTTGCCGCAGGTAGGACTGATACTGGGGTTCATGCATCGGGTCAAGTATTACACTTTGATGTTGATTGTGTCATTCCAGGCAATAGTTATTGTGATGTATTAAATAGTCTTTTACCCTCAACAATTAGGATTTTGGAATCAGTTGAGGTTAATGATAGTTGGCATGCATGTTATTCAGCAAAGTATAGACATTATAGATATGTCATAAATAACAGTAAATTCCCTAATTTGTTCATCAATAATTGGTCATGGCATAGATATCAAAAAGTATTAAACGAATCTTTAATGTTAAGTGCATCCAAAACAATGGAAGGAGAGCATGATTTTTTTGCTTTTCAGAAAAGTGGAAGTAACAGGACAAACTCTATTACAAAAATAAAAAATATAGACATTAAAAGAGTAGAAGATTTGATCTTAGTTGATATGAAAGCTACTGGTTTTCTATATGGAATGGTCCGTTTAATTGTTGGTCAACTTGTGTTAGTTGGAGAAAAAAAAATATCGCCAGAAATTTTTCAAGATAGATGGGTAAATAAAAAGAAAAAGGATGTTAAAGAATCTGCTCCAGCAAAGGGGTTATGTTTTATAAATGCTGTTTATGAAGAAAATGTTTTTAAAAAGATCAATTACAATGATTTTTTCCCTGTATTTTTAATTAAGGGTTCTTCTTAAGCAAAGTTAAATTAAGCAAATTATTTGTGAAAATCATTCAAAACGGTTGTTTAATATTCCTTTAATAAGGTAGAATTTAGAACTAACTTTAAATTTATTTGCATTAATTTGGTAAATGAATAAAACAATTACCCCATCCTTAGAAACCATTGAAAGAAATTGGTTTTTAGTTGACGCGCAAGATAAGACACTTGGGAGACTTGCTACAGAAATTGCAACTGTATTAAGAGGTAAGAATAAACCAACATTTACTCCTCATTTAGATACTGGAGATTTTGTTATTGTAGTAAATGCCGAGAAAGTTGAAGTAACAGGTAAAAAAGCATCGCAAAAGTTGTATAGAAGACATTCTGGCAGACCAGGAGGAATGAAAATTGAAAAATTTGAGTCTCTGCAAGAAAGGATTCCTGAAAGAATCATTGAGCAAGCTGTTAAGGGTATGCTGCCACACAACTCCTTAGGAAGACAGCA
Source organism: uncultured Prochlorococcus sp. (assembly GCA_902518475.1). Taxonomy (GTDB): domain Bacteria; phylum Cyanobacteriota; class Cyanobacteriia; order PCC-6307; family Cyanobiaceae; genus Prochlorococcus_A. Next base: position 106,297 of record CABYGI010000002.1, read on the forward strand.
ATTTAAAAAATTAAAAGTTTATAAAGGTGCTGATCATCCTCATGCTGCTCAGAATCCTGTATTATTGAATAGTTAATTTATCAAAATGAATAGTCAAATAAAAAACAAAGCTGTATATTGGGGAACTGGAAGAAGGAAAACTTCAGTAGCAAGAGTTCGATTGATTCCAGGGAATGGACTAATAAAAATTAATGGTCGTTCTGGAGATGACTACCTAAACTTTAATCCTCTGCACTTAAATTCAATAAAAGCTCCTTTGCAAACATTAGGCCTTGAAAATTCTTATGATATTTTAGTCAATGTTTTTGGTGGTGGATTGACAGGTCAAGCAGACGCTATTAAGCAAGGCGCAGCAAGAGCACTTTGCGAATTATCTCCTGACAATAGGAAACCGCTCAAAACTGAAGGCCATCTTAGTAGAGATCCTAGATCTAAGGAAAGAAGAAAATATGGTCTTAAAAAAGCAAGAAAAGCCCCTCAATTCTCAAAACGTTAAAGGAATTTAAATCATGCCAAAATCAGAAATACATCCAAAATGGTATCCAGATGCAAAAGTTATTTGTAATGGAGAAGTTGTAATGACCACAGGTTCAACGCAACCAGAATTACATGTTGATGTATGGAGTGGTAATCATCCCTTCTTTACTGGAACTCAGAAAATTCTTGATACAGAAGGTAGAGTAGATAGGTTTATGAAGAAATATGGGATGGGTTCAGCAAATTCAGCCACATCAAACGGGCAAAAAGAAGAAAAAGATTCTCAAAAATAGAATTTATAGAAATTAATCGCAATTTCAATTGGAATACTCAACATTAATTGCAAGGTTGAAAACTGCTTCAGAAAGTTTTGAAAACTTGGAAGTGCAGCTTGCAGATCCTGACATAGCTAATGATCCAAAAAAATTAGAATCAATAGCAAGAGAAAGGTCAAAATTGGAACCATTGGTAATTGATTTTAAAAAGTTGCTTGATACTGATAAAGAAATCGAAGATTCAAAAAATCTTCTAAAAGAGAATAGAAATGATAAAGAAATGGAATCTTTAATAAATGAGGAGTTAATTACTTTAGAAGAATCTAAGAATGAACTTATTCAAAAAACTACAATCGCCTTGTTACCAAAAGATCCAAGAGATGAGAGAAGTGTAATGTTAGAAATCAGAGCTGGTGCTGGTGGTAACGAGGCTTGTATCTGGGCGGGTGATTTAGCAAGAATGTATGAAAGATATGGACAAAAAATTGGATGGGCTGTAAAACCTGTTAGTGCTTCAGAGTCAGATATGGGAGGATTTAAGGAGTTAGTTATCTCCGTTAAGGGAGATTCAGTATATAGTCAACTTAAATTTGAAGCTGGTGTACATAGAGTTCAAAGAGTTCCAGCTACTGAATCTCAAGGTAGAGTTCATACCTCTACTGCTACAGTGGCCGTCATGCCTGAGGCTGATCCTGTTGAAGTTAAGATTGAGGTAACTGATCTAGAGGTTGGGACAGCAAGATCAGGAGGTGCAGGGGGACAAAATGTTAATAAGGTAGAAACAGCTATTGATCTTCTCCATAAGCCTACAGGAATAAGAGTTTTTTGTACTCAAGAGAGATCACAATTACAAAATCGCGAACGAGCAATGGAAATTTTAAGAGCTAAATTATATGAAATTCAATTAAAAGAAGCTAATGCAAAAGAGAGATCACAAAGGCTTTCCCAGGTTGGAACAGGCGATAGGAGTGAAAAAATTAGAACTTACAATTTTAAAGATAATAGGACAACTGATCATAGATTAGGTTCCAATTTCTCATTAGAGCCAATTCTTGCTGGTCAATTAGATGAAGTGATTGATGCATGTATAGCTCAAGAACAAAAAAGAATGATGGAAGAATTTAATAACGAAATAAATTAAGATTTTATTTTTATTAAATTGAAATTCCTATTACATATTTACTCCATTCTTTATGTCTGCCAGAGTCAATTTGTCTTGTGGCTTCAAAATTGAGATTACTAAGTGGACGATAAGGCTTGCGTTTTAAAGGCATATTCGCCTCTTCTGGGGTTCGGTTACCTTTTTGGACATTACATCTTAGACATGCTGTAGTAACGTTTTCCCAGTTATCTGTTCCACCTCTGCTTCTCGGTAAAACATGATCTATTGATAAGTCACTACCCTTATAGTTACAGTATTGGCAAGCATTATTATCTCTCAAAAGAATATTTTTTCTTGTTAAAGAAACCTCTCTAAATGGTACCTTCACGTAGTAACGAAGTCTTATAACTGTCGGTAGTTTTTTCCCGCTATGTATTGAGTATGACTTGTCTTCTTCTAAGCTTTCTGCTTTGCCTTTGATCATTAAAATAACAGCTCTTCGCCAAGAAGTGATATTTAAAGGTTCATAAGATGCATTTAAAACTAGAGTCTGGCCCATGCCAAAATACAATTTACATGTCATGCTAACTGTATATTTCAATAAGCGCATATAATTGTGCAAAGTTAATGCAAATTCGGCACACTAAACAGGCATTTAATTTTGATCAATATCCAACTTTTAAGCAAGATATAGATCCAAAACAAAGAGCATGGATAGAAGTTAAAGGCAAAGCACTAGAGACAAATGTAAGGCAGTTAAGAACAAAGCTGAGTAAAAATTGTCAATTTATGGCGGTTGTCAAAGCTGATGGATATGGACATGATGCAAAAGTAGTATCTGACTACGCTATTAGAGGCGGAGCTTCGCAATTAGGAGTTGCCACCTTAAAAGAAGGGATTAAGCTACGTTCTTTTGGAGTAAAAAAACCTATTCTTATTCTTGGAAATCTTTATACAAAAAGAGATTTAATAATATCCTTTGAGAATGATCTTATGCCAACCATAAGTAGTATAAGAGAGTGTTTCATTTGCAATAATATCGGGAAAAACTTTGGGCACAAATTTTCTTTACACCTAAAGGTTGATACTGGGATGTCTAGATTAGGATTTGAAACTAATAAATTCGTTCAGCAATTTGAAAAAATAAAATCTTTTGAGAACATTTCAATAAAAGGTATTTATAGTCATTTATCGTCTGCAGATGAAGATAACGCATTAGATTCTAAAAGTATTACACAATTTCAAAGACTGAAATTTAATGAATTATTAAAGCAAATTAATCTTGATAGAAATAATGAAATTAAAATGCATTTGGCTAATTCTGCGGGAATGCTTCTTAACAAAGATTTTCATTTTAATATGGTACGTGTTGGACTTTCTATGTATGGATACAGTCCAATAGCCAAAATAAATAAAAGTTTATTACTTAAACCAGCCTTATTTTTGAAAGTAAAAGTAGCTTTTATTAGAGTTATTGATCCAGGTATTAGTGTGAGTTATGGAGGGAAGTTTGTAAGTAGTAGAAAAACTAAGATAGCTGTATTAAGTATTGGTTACGCAGATGGAGTTCCAAGAAATCTCTCAGGCAAGATAAATGTCATACACAATAATAAATTTTATCCCCAAGTAGGAGCCATAACTATGGATCAAATGATGGTGGACATAACAGGTTCTAATGAAATTAGAATTGGCAGTACGATGGTATTACTAGGAACTGACGGAGACAAAACAATTTCTCCTATTGAATGGGCGAGAAAATCTAACACTATACCGTGGGAAATTCTTTGTTCTTTTAAAAATAGACTACCTAGAGTTCAAGTTGATTAGACATTTCGATTAGATAAAAAATTTTGAATGTTTGCAAAAATATTGATAATGTATAAGAGCTGGAGAGGTGGCTGAGTGGTTGAAAGCGGCTCCCTGCTAAGGAGTTACAGGAGGTAACTTTTGTCGAGGGTTCGAATCCCTCCCTCTCCGTACTTAATTAAGAAATATCTTTTAATTATATTTTTCAAAATAGAGAGAGATTAATAACCTCCAGGTCATTAATAGAATTTAAAATCAAGTCTGCACCTGCATATTGTAGATTTTTTTCGTATAAATTACGTTCATTTAATCGAGACTTTGAATGTAAATGAGGGGGTGCTATTCCTATACTAATAAATTTCTGAGATGGTATTTCCTTTTTAGCATTTATAACTGTATTTATATCTGCAATAGTATCTCCTACATATCCAATAGGAATATTTGATGAGCCAAGTTTATCCCCAAGAAGTTTTTTGGATAAGTTAATAAATCCTTTAGGATCAGGCTTGTCTGGGGCATCTCCCATAGATATCAAAGGAGGTGACTCTAATCCAAGTCTTTTCTCTAAAACAAATTTTGCAGAGGCAGACTCTGCTCCACTCACAAAACCCCAAATTATTCCATTGCTTTCTAATAAATCAAAAAACTTTTTATCAACTAATAACTCCTCATTTTTTATGAATCCAGACCAATATTTGCTGTCTTTATTTGGATCTCCTCCAAAGTAAAATCCTTTAAAACATTTAACTATTTCCTCTCTTGAAGGTATTTCATCGTTTAAGTAACCTTTTTTTTTAAATCTTTTTATAAATTCTAAACTTAAATCCCAGTCATTATTCCAGATACCTTCGTTTTTTGCATTATCAATATCTAAATAACTTGGCTCCCATCCGGTAAATTTATAGACTGTTTTTTTTAATGAAAGTCTGTAACTATGCTCTACGCTGCGAATTACACCATCTATGTCGAATAAAATTAAACCAATATTTTTCAATGAATTTTTTTATCCTTTATATGAGATTAGTATTCTTATTAAAAATAGCAAAGATAAAGAATTCAATGTCTAATTTATTTATTACCTAAACTTAATTTTGTAAATATCCTCTTGGAGTAACAAATATTTCATCTATTAATGTTGTTTGAGAATTGCCAATAATTATTATTGACAACATATCTATTTCATCGATAGGTATAGTGTTTAAAGTGAAAAATTTTTTTGATTGATTTTCTCTTCCTACTTGTCTAGCAATTAAAACTGGAGTATTACCTGGTCTAGATTTTAAACATTTATGTATTACGCTTTTTAGCTGCCAATTTCTTTCAATTGATTGAGGATTAAATAAAGCTATAACAAAGTCACCTAGAAGAGCCCCTTCAATTCTTTTATCTATTAAAGACCATGGAGTTAACTTATCACTTAAGCTAATTGAACAAAAGTCATTCATTAAAGGCGCTCCACTAAGCGCAGCAGCTAATTGCACACTACTTATACCTGGATGTACTTCAAAGTAAGGTCTAGATTCTTTTTTGATTTTTTGAAGTAACTCTAAAAGTAAACCAGCCATTCCATAGAATCCAGACTCCCCTGAAGAAATTAAAGCCACTTTTATTCCTTCCTCAGCTAGTTTAATTGTTTTACTACATCTTTCTTTTTCTTCAGTAAGTTTACTTTCAATTAAAACTTGGTCACTTCTACATAAAGGCTTAATTAAATCCAAATACATTTTGTATCCAATCCAAACAGTACATCTTGAAAGTGCTTTTCTTGCATTATTGGTTAGGTAAGAGATATCACCAGGCCCACTTCCAATAATATGTATTTCGCCATGGGTTGGATTATATTGATTTTTTGATTCTGCTATAGCCAAAGTTACTGCCCCAGATTGATTTTTAAAAATTCTTTTTTCTTCTAATAATTTTGCTTCTTCTCCTGCTGCAAGTAAGCATGAGGCTTCTGCTACTGAATGTGTGCCAATTTCTTTTTGGACTATATTTGAAGGATTTGGAACAATTATTGTTGAAAGATCTTGTTTACTAAAAAATTTTATAGGCAAGTTTTTTTCTTCAGCAAGTTCTAAAATTCCTTTTTCATCTTTTTTAATATCAATAGTTGCAAATCCTGCAATTGATTGCTGTGATAAATTTCTAGATTCCAAAAAATTATTTAAAGATTTTGCAATTAAATCTTTGCTTGTATTTCTCTCACATCCAATGCCAATCCATAATACGGGCGGATGCCAAGTTCTCTCATTATTTTTAAATATACTCACATTAAATGTTGAATCTGGTTTTACAGTTTCTTTTTCATTAATTTGATTAATAATCTCACCTGATTCTGAAGTTTTCCATAAGCGATTACCAGAAAATTGTTTGCAAAATATTTCTTCGTTGTTAGCTTGTTTAATTACTAGTTTTGTCCAGTCCTTTATATCGCCAGATCTTTTCCAACCCCATTGGTTCCCAAATGCATCAAGATTTAAGAAACTTTGATCATTGGAATTATTAGTTTCTATTACTTCGCCACCAAATAAATTAGCAACTTGATATGCAATATTTTGAGTATTTGACTGATGTAAGCCAATTAAAGGGACTATCTTGGAGCATTTGTTATCCATAACGATTACACCTGGATCTTGATCTTTAGAGGTTAAAAAAGAATTTATTATTCGTATTGATGCAGCAATTGAGCCTATAAAAATTATTAAATCTATCTCAGACCATTTTTTCAGTAGGATTTCTCTAGGTTTTAGTACTTGAATAAGTTCTTTTTCCTTCCCATCATCTTTTGGAGAACCGGCAATATATACATCTATGACAAATTCGGTTTTTTTAAGTCTTTTTAAAATTTCTTTTGAATTATTAGATAGACCTATTGCAATTCCTTTCAAATTAGAAACTATTTGTAGTTATGTTGAAATTATATCCTGTCGCTGGATTTAAAAATTTTCTCTGAAATATAAAAAAAAATTTAAGAAATTTATATTAAATTTGAGTAAAAATACTCATAATACAGTCATAGACTAGAATTTAACAAAATATTCATATAGTAACAATCATTAGAACATTTGTTACGTTAATGCATAACGAAAGAATCTTTGCCTTATTATTTTTGAAACGAATATCTAAAGTTTCGAAGGATTCGTTTTCTTGAACATTATCATTAAAAATAGGTTCAAGATCCGATCAATCGGCTTTAATGTCAATTATTTTCGAGGTGCTAGATGACCATCAGCCCACCAGAAAGTGGAGAAAAAAACAAAAAAGTTTTGGAGGATCCTGTTAAGGCCGATCCAAGACCTATTGATTTTGCCAAATTAGATAAGCCAGGTTTCTGGTCAAGTAAATTATCTAAAGGTCCAAAAACTACAACTTGGATCTGGAATTTGCATGCTGATGCACATGATTTTGATGTGCATACAGGCGATGCTGAAGAAGCAACAAGAAAAATCTTTTCAGCTCATTTTGGACATCTCGCAGTCATTTTCATATGGATGAGTGCTGCATTTTTCCATGGAGCAAGATTTTCTAACTATTCAGGTTGGTTAGCAGACCCAACTCATGTCAAACCCGGTGCTCAGCAAGTATGGGCAATTGTTGGTCAAGAAATGCTCAATGCTGATCTTGGTGCTAACTACAACGGTATTCAAATCAGTTCAGGAATATTCCACATGTGGCGAGCATGGGGAATCACTAATGAGAGTGAACTGATGGCTTTGGCAATAGGTGCTGTAGTAATGGCTGCACTTATGCTTCATGCAGGAATTTTTCATTATCACAAAGCGGCTCCAAAAATGGAGTGGTTTCAAGATATTGAGTCTATGCTTAACCACCATATTGCTGGTTTGGTTGGATTAGGCTCTTTAGCATGGGCTGGCCATTGTATTCATATAGGCGCTCCTACTGCAGCTCTCTTAGACGCAATTGATGCAGGCTCACCTCTAGTAATTAATGGCAAAGAAATAGCGACTATTGCAGATATGCCAATGCCCCATCAACTCTGCGATCCACAAATTATCGGGCAGATATTTCCAGGATTAGCCAGCGGCACAGGTAATTTCTTTAGCTTAAATTGGCTAGCTTTCTCTGATTTTCTAACCTTCAAAGGTGGACTTAATCCTGTGACAGGAAGCTTATGGATGACTGACGTTTCTCATCATCATTTAGCCTTTGGTGTAATAGCAATAATAGGTGGTCATATGTACAGAACCAATTACGGTATTGGTCATAGTATGAAAGAAATATTAGATTCACAGCAAGGAGATCCAATATTATTCCCTGCTCCTAAAGGTCACCAGGGTCTTTTTGAGTTCATGGCAGAGAGTAGACATGCTCAGCTAGCAGTAAACCTAGCGATGCTTGGATCAATAAGTATACTTGTATCTCATCATATGTATGCGATGCCACCATATCCATATATAGCTACTGACTATATGACAGTTCTTGGATTATTTACTCATCACATGTGGATAGGTGGATTATTCATAGTTGGAGCTGGAGCACATGCTGGAATTGCAATGGTTAGAGATTATGATCCCGCAAAACATATTGATAATGTATTAGACAGAATTCTCAAGGCAAGAGATGCTTTAATCAGTCACTTGAACTGGGTGTGTATGTGGTTAGGATTCCATAGTTTTGGACTATATATTCACAACGATACTATGAGAGCTTTAGGTAGACCTCAAGATATGTTTAGTGATTCTGCAATTCAACTTCAGCCAATTTTTGCTCAATGGGTACAAAGTATTCAAGCATCTGCTGTTGGAACTTCTTTATTAGCTGGAACTGCTGAAGCATTACCTCATAAAGCTATAAGTGAAGTTTTTAATGGAAGTTTAGTAGAGGTAGGCGGAAAGATTGCTATAGCTCCAATTCCATTAGGAACAGCTGATTTAATGATTCATCATATTCACGCTTTCCAAATCCACGTAACGGTTTTGATACTTCTCAAAGGAGTACTTTACGCAAGAAGTTCAAGATTGATCCCCGATAAAGCTTCTCTAGGATTTAGATTCCCTTGCGATGGTCCAGGAAGAGGAGGCACATGTCAAGTTTCTTCATGGGACCACGTTTTCTTGGCTCTCTTCTGGATGTATAACTGTTTATCAATAGTTATTTTCCACTTCTCTTGGAAAATGCAGAGTGATGTTTGGGGACTTACTGGTGGTAATTTCGCACAAAGCTCTATCACTATTAATGGATGGTTAAGGGATTTCCTTTGGGCACAAGCTTCTCAAGTGTTAACAAGTTATGGTCAATCCATAAGCATGTACGGTTTGATGTTCTTAGGAGCTCACTTCATATGGGCTTTCAGTTTAATGTTCCTTTTCAGTGGACGAGGATATTGGCAAGAATTGTTCGAATCAATTGTTTGGGCACATAACAAGCTTAAAGTTGCTCCAACCATACAACCAAGAGCTTTATCTATCACTCAGGGTAGAGCAGTTGGTGTAACACACTTCCTTGTCGGTGGTATTGCTACCACATGGGCTTTCTTCCATGCTCGCCTTTTTGGGTTGGGCTAATTACCTGAACTTCACCTTTTTAATTCAATGGCAACAAAATTTCCATCATTTAACCAGGGTCTAGCTCAGGACCCTACTACCCGACGAATATGGTACGGAATAGCTACCGCTCATGACTTTGAAAGTCATGATGGCATGACCGAAGAAAAGCTTTATCAGAAGCTTTTCTCTACTCATTTTGGACATCTAGCAATAATCGCTCTCTGGGTAGCTGGTAACTTATTTCATATTGCTTGGCAGGGTAACTTTGAGCAATTTGTACTTGATCCAACTCATGTCCGTCCTATTGCTCATGCTATTTGGGACCCTCACTTTGGATCTGGTATCACGGAAGCAATGACACAAGCTGGAGCTAGCGGTCCAGTAAACATAGCTTACTCAGGTCTCTACCATTGGTGGTACACAATTGGAATGAGAACTAATGAGCAACTCTTCCAAGCTTCAATATTCATGAGTATTTTGGCTTGTTGGACTCTATTTGCAGGTTGGTTACACTTGCAGCCAAAATTTAGACCTTCTCTAGCTTGGTTTAAAAATGCAGAGTCAAGATTAAATCATCATTTAGCTGTCTTATTTGGTTTTAGTAGTATCGCTTGGACAGGTCACTTGGTTCATGTTGCTATACCTGAATCAAGAGGACAGCATGTAGGCTGGGATAACTGGTTAACAGTTCTTCCACACCCTGCAGGACTAGCCCCTTTCTTTACTTTAAATTGGGGAGCATATGCCCAAAATCCTGATTCTCTAGATCAAGTATTTGGAACAGCTGAAGGAGCTGGTACAGCAATCTTTACTTTCTTAGGTGGCCTTCATCCTCAAAGTGAAGCATTATGGCTTACTGATATTGCGCATCATCATATCGCGATTGGAACAGTTTTTGTAATTGCTGGTCATATGTATAGAAATACCTTTGGAATTGGTCATAGCCTCAAAGAAATTACAGAAGCTCATAATACAAGACATCCAAATGATCCTCATAAAGGTAGTTTTGGAATTAACCACGATGGAATATATGAAACTGTAAATAATTCATTACATTTTCAGCTTGGACTGGCATTAGCATCACTTGGTGTAGCAACCTCTCTAGTAGCACAACATATGGGTGCACTTCCCTCTTATGCTTTTATTGCCAGGGACTACACTACACAATCTGCTTTATATAGTCATCATCAGTACATAGCAATGTTCTTGATGGTTGGTGCATTTGCACATGGAGCCATTTTCTTCGTAAGAGATTATGATCCGGAATTAAACAAAGATAATGTATTAGCAAGAGTTCTTGGAACAAAGGAAGCTTTGATAAGTCACCTTAGCTGGGTAACAATGTTGCTAGGATTCCATACCCTTGGAATTTATGTTCACAATGATGTTGTTGTAGCTTTTGGTAATCCTGAAAAGCAAATTCTAATTGAGCCAGTATTTGCTCAATTCGTACAAGCTGCTCAAGGTAAGATGATGTATGGCTTTAATGCTTTATTATCAGATCCTACAAGTTCTGCTAGTCTCGCAGCTAATTCATTGCCAGGTAATCACTACTGGATGGATCTTATCAATAGACAAGATGCATTAAGTGCTTTCTTACCTATTGGTCCTGCAGATTTCTTAGTTCACCATGCTATTGCTTTAGGTCTTCATACAACCGCATTAATCCTTATCAAAGGTGCTCTTGATGCTAGAGGAACAAAATTAATTCCTGATAAGAAAGATTTAGGTTATGCATTCCCTTGCGATGGACCTGGACGTGGAGGTACATGTGATAGTTCATCTTGGGATGCTATGTATTTAGCTATGTTCTGGGCATTAAATTTACTAGCATGGGTAACTTTCTACTGGCATTGGAAACACCTAGCAATTTGGCAGGGCAATGTAGCACAATTTAATGAATCAGGAACTTATCTAATGGGTTGGTTCAGAGATTATCTCTGGTTAAACTCTGCTCAACTCATTAATGGATATAATCCATTTGGAGTAAATTCTCTATCTCCTTGGGCTTGGATGTTCCTATTCGGCCACTTAGTTTGGGCTACTGGTTTCATGTTCCTAATATCATGGCGTGGCTACTGGCAAGAATTAATTGAGACATTAGTGTGGGCTCATCAGCGTACTCCAATAGCTAACCTTGTTGGCTGGAGAGATAAGCCAGTTGCACTTTCAATTGTTCAGGCTAGATTAGTTGGACTAGCGCATTTCACGATTGGAAACATACTTACATTCGGTGCATTTGTTATAGCATCAACCTCAGGTAAGTTTGGATAAATTTTTCTAACATAATTTAAATCATCACTTTTGTGGTGATTTTTTTTTTGTTTAATTTTAGTGTTCTAATTTAAGTTAAAATTATATAATTATTATTAAATATCAATGTCAGATTTAAAACAATTAATTTCTATAATTGTTCCTGTTTTCAATGAAAGTGAGAGTATTGGTCTTTTATTGGATGAAGTTATAAATGTAATGTCATTTCATAAATTTAATTTTGAATTGATTGTTGTAAATGATGGTTCTAAAGACAATACTCATCAAGTATTAAAACAACTAACTCTCAAAATTAAAGAATTGTCAGTTATTTCCCTTCGCAAAAACTATGGACAAGCTGCAGCAATGTCAGCTGGCTTTAATAATTCTAAAGGTGATATTGTCATTACTTTGGATGGTGATTTACAGAATGATCCAAATGATATACCTAAATTAATTTCTGAAATTAATAGTGGCTATGATTTGATTTGTGGGTGGAGGTTTGATAGGAAAGATAAATTAATTAATAGAAAGATTCCATCAAAAATAGCCAATAAATTAATAGCTCAGGTAACGGGTTTGAAATTGCATGACTATGGATGTTCATTAAAAGCTTTTAAGAAAGAAATAATAGATGATATTAAGCTTTATGGTGAACTTCACAGGTTTTTACCCGTTTTAGCAAATATTGAAGGTGCAAGAATCAAAGAAATTAAAGTAAATCATAGGAGTAGGCAATATGGATCCAGTAAATATGGAATTGATAGAACTTTTAGAGTTTTAATGGATTTACTAACTGTTTGGTTTATGACTAAATTTTTAACAAGGCCGATGTATGGATTTGGTTTTGTTGGAATTATAAGTATTTTCATTAGCCTTGCGATAAGTTCTTATTTGATAGTTTCAAAAATAATGGGTGAGGATATTGGAAATCGTCCGTTGCTGATGTTTGCATTAATATTAGGAATTGCTGGTGTTCAATTATTTAGCTTTGGATTGTTGAGCGAACTTTTAATTAGGACATATCATGAAAGTCAAAGTCGTCCAATTTACAGAATTAGATCAATAAACAGTGCTAAGCAAAATTGATTGTTTACTTGAACTGTCTTATTAATAAAGCTGAAATTTCAACGACTTCAGGAGAAATATCTCTTAAGCCTTTTCGTAAAATTGGTAATGTTGATTTATCAGCCAATTCTTCCGCAATTTTTAAGGCCTTTAATTTATTTTCTGTATTGCCTTGAAAAAGACTAAACATTTTATTTCTTTGAGAATTTTTGTAAAATACTGAGTACTTTTTTTCTTTGTGATTGTATAAATAACTATTTTTTTTTGATAGAAATTTATTCTTGCTTTTTTTATTTTTTTTTAATTTAATAGAATTTAAATTGCTTTTATTTATTAACTTTTTAAAGCTTCTTTTTTGAAAAACTAGAAGTAATATTCCTATAAAAATAATAAGTAAAATTGCGAAAAAATTTAACATGTAAAAAGTTAATAATTTTTATATCATCCAGTAATAAAATTAACACTATTTCGCAGATAAATACTAGAGTGTCTAAAGATGTTTAAAGAACTATGCCATCTGATTTACCAAGTCTTTTACCTTCAATTTTTGTTCCATTAATTGGTATAGCAATGCCTGCTGTTTTTATCGTATTGATTGGAAGATTAATCACAGCTACTGAATAAATTATCAAACACCAAACTATTAAAAAAATGAGCGACTTTCAAAAATCATTCTCCGAATCAACAAGTTCTATTAAGTTTGATGAGAAATACATAGATACTTCTGTACAACCAAATGATATTGGCGTAGCAGAACAATGGGCAGTAAGAACAGTTGCTGATCCTTGTGTTGGTAATTTAGCTACTCCAGTTAATAGTGGTTATTTTACAAAAGCCTTTATTAATAATTTACCTTTTTATAGAGAAGGTATTTCCCCTAATTTTAGAGGTTTAGAAACTGGAGCAGCTTTTGGATATCTTCTATACGGACCTTTTACTATGACTGGCCCATTAAGAAATTCTGAATTTGCTCTAACAGCTGGACTTCTCGCTACTATTGGAGCTGTTCACATTTTGACAGCACTTTTTGTTCTATACAATGCACCTGGTAAAGCACCTAATGTTCAACCTCCAGATGCGACTGTTAATAATCCGCCAAAGGACTTATTTACAAGAGCTGGTTGGGCTGATTTTACAAGTGGATTTTGGTTAGGAGGCTGTGGAGGAGCTGTTTTTGCTTGGTTACTTGTTGGGACATTGCACTTAGATACCATAATGCCAATCATTAAAAATATTTGGACTGCTGGTTAATTCCTAAATAAAAGAATAAGTAATATTTAAATTTAATTTAAAATTTAAAGGTGAGCTCTATTACTTAACGTATAGTACGGTCCCATCTATAATTTCTAACTACTCTTCCTGCCGAAATTAGTTTAGATTTATAATGCAATGAGATTTTATCATTAGACTTTTTTAGGGTATCTAATCCTATTCCATTTCTGCCAAAATCCATGCCAGAACTATGGTAATAGAATCCGTCTCCTTTGTAGATTCCAATATGATCACATTTTTCTTTATTTCCAAAAAATAAAAGATCGCCAGGTCTTAGAGCCGCATACGATTCTTTGTAATAAAAAAGGTGCTTAGAAAAACTTTTTATTTGAAAAGAGTCTCGAGGTATATAAATTTGATGCTTTAAAAAAGCAGTCTGAATTAATCCAGAACAATCAAAATTGGGTCCTAATGTACCTCCCCAAAGATATTCATTATTTAACTCAGATTGATCCTTGATCCATTTTAAAATTGAGTTAACTTTATTTTTTATAAAGAAGTGTTCATTTTCTAAACTATTATTTTTTTTGAATTCGTATTTCTCAATAATTAATCCATCTAAATTTATCCAACAGACGTAACCATCTTCATATAGTTGAACTAGTATTCTTGAAAATTTATGGTTTTTTTGATAATTATTTGGATAAATAAGCCTAAAAATTCTATTTTTAAATATTTCAGTAACTAATTTATTTTCTGTTTCATTTTGATATCCCGAAATATTAACTTTTAATTTCCACCAAATAGTTTTTGAAAAATTAGTTTGTTTAAATAGTGAGATAGGATTTTTATAAATTTTCATACAATGTCCTTTTACTATTTAAGTCAGGAGATGGGTCTAGCCTTAAATGATATTTTAAGGAGAGTATTCTCTCATAATAAAGATTTTTCAAGAGAGGATATTTCGATAACTTGGATTAATTATAAAAGTGAAAATAAAAGTGTATTTAAAGGTTTTGGAACTGGCATTAATAATAAAAAAATGTTTTACCCTGCCAGCATAGTCAAGTTAGTTTATGGCCTTGCTGCATTTTATTGGATTAAAAAAGGAAGTTTATTATTATCAGATGAAATTATTGATGCAGTAGGGAAAATGTTGTCTTTCTCCAGTAATAATGCAACAAGCTTTTTAATTGATTTACTTACTGGAACAACAAGTGGACCTCGTATTGAGGGCGAATCATGGGAAAATTGGAAATACCAAAGAAATATAATAAATGATTGGCTACATGATTTAAATTGGGAAGAATTGGTTGGTATAAATTGCTGTCAGAAGACTTGGGATGATGGACCATTTGGTCGTGAGAAAGAATTTTATGGATATGATAATGAAAATAGAAACGCTATGAACTCTGATTCTGCTGCACGGGTTTTGGAGGAAATTATGATTCATATTGATTATCAAGAAAATAATTTAAATTTGCGAAGTTTTTTAAAAAGAAATTTAAATAAAGTTGTTCTTAAAAAGGATTCTCTTAATCAAATAGATGGTTTTCTGGGTGAAGGATTACCAGAAAGTATTAATCTTTGGAGTAAAGCAGGCTTAATGTCTGAAGTTAGACATGATTCAGCTTGGTGGATTAATAATCAATCTCTACAAACTTTATTAGTAGTTTTTTGTAATGGAGAACAATATTCCAAAGATTCTTCCCTTTTACCATTGATAGCAAAAGAAGTATACGATTTTAATAAGAGATATACTATTGAGGACTAAAGTGAATCTTCTAAGAAATTAGAATCTAATTTGTCGGTATAGGCTTCATAAGGTAACATCATTACTTCTTCAAAATCTAAATCATTCATAATCCATTCTCTATATTCTGCTAACAAACTTTTTCTATCTTCATTATCTAATTCATAAATACGCAATGCCGTATCTTTAAAATTTTCTTTTATTAAATTTTCAATTTCTTTCTTCATCATTTTATGTTAGTTCTCCCTCCAAAATCACTCTCCTAATTGTTGATAAAGCAATTCCAGTTTGTGATCTGATTGATCGATATGAATATCCTTCATTACGTAATCTGATTACTAAAGATTCTTTTAAAGGACTTATTTTGGGCCTGCCTCCCAAATTATTTCCAGATAATTTTCTGCGTAATAGTTGTTCTTTTTTCCTTTCACCTAAACTTTTGTCTTCTAAATTATCTAATTCATATAAAATCTTAAAAATTGAAGAGTTTGCATTAGAAGATTTATTAGCGGCAAAAAAACCAGTCAAAGTTCGCAATTGAATATCCTTATTAATAAGTTTATTTATTGTTATCAAACATTCTTTTTTATTTTTAAATGCTCGATCAAGCTGAGTTATTATTAATTTATCGCCTTTTGATAAGGAATTTATAGCTTTATTGAGTTGGGGTTTGATTTCTTCATCTAAACTTATAAATTCAGAGAATACTAAACTGCAACCCTCATCCTTCAAAATTTTTATTTGCTCTTCTAAATATTCATATTCATTATGAGTAGCTCTAGCATAACCTATTGCTTTAGAGTTTTTATTTTTTTCCGATAATAAAATACGTTTTCTTTTAAATTTAAAAGTCAATGTTTTATTACATATATTTTTTACTGTATCAATAAATAAATAAAAAAACACTTTTTAGTACAAAATATTTCATATATTATTAAATTTTTGGATTTATTATTAAAGTTAGTACGTTCTGATATCTGTATTAAAAATAACGTTATGAAATATGATTTAATTTTAGTTAATGAAACAAAAACTTCGTGTTAACAAGTAAATTTAATTGAGATTTTCTAAACTGCAGAAAGATTAGTTCAATTCATTTATTTATTTACCTCTGTTGAATGAGCTACATGATTGAAATTATTAATAGTTAATTCAAAATGTTTTTAGTAAAATGAAAGTACAGGCTAGAAAAAATTAATTTGACTAATAATTCCAATAGTTTAATTTCAAAACCTGATTGGTTAAGAGTAAAAGCTCCGCAAATTGAAAGAATTGGGAATACTACAAATTTGTTAAGTGATTTAAATCTCAATACTGTATGTCAAGAGGCGAGTTGTCCAAATATTGGTGAATGTTTTGCAAGTGGAACTGCCACTTTCCTTATTATGGGTCCTGGCTGTACTAGGGCATGTCCATATTGCGATATTGATTTTGATAGATCTAAAAGAGAATTAGATCCAACAGAACCATATCGTTTAGCCGAAGCTGTTTATAGAATGCAGCTTAAACATGTTGTAATCACATCAGTTAATAGAGACGATCTTGAGGATGGTGGCGCATCTCAATTTTTTGAATGTGTTTATCAAGTAAGAAACAAATCTCCTGAAACTACTATTGAGCTTTTAATACCTGATCTTTGTGGCAACTGGAAAGCGCTTGAAAAAGTTCTTGATTCAAATCCAAACGTTTTAAACCATAATATTGAGACTGTGTCTTCGCTATATAAAAAAGTAAGACCTCAGGGTAAATATGAGAGAACTCTTGAGTTGCTAAAAAGGACCAGAGAATATTCTCCAAAAGTTTATATAAAGTCAGGCTTTATGCTTGGTTTAGGGGAAAAAGATGAGGAGGTCTTAAGTCTTCTTAAGGATCTAAAAAGTAATTTTGTTGACATTGTTACTATTGGCCAATACTTATCTCCTGGCCCTAATCATTTACCTGTTCAAAGATTTGTGAGCCCCTCAAAATTTGATTATTATAAAGTTTTCGGGGAAAAAGATTTGGACTTTATGCAAGTAGTTAGTTCTCCTTTAACTCGTAGCAGTTACCATGCTGAAGAAATTCAAAAACTTATGAAAAAGTTTCCAAAATAATTCTTTTCATTTATTCGAATCTACCCACTCATTTAATTTCCATTCAACTAAATCATTTTTAATCATTGGATCATTCTTAATGATATTAAGTGCATTTTTATAATTATTCATTTCAAGAATGAGTAATCCGCCGTCACCTGGCCTCTTTAACTCATCTACCAAAAAACCACTTTTAATATTAATTCCCTCTTTTTTTAATTTTTTTATCCAATCAATATGTTTGCTAATTATTTTTCGTTTTAAATCATTATTAATTAAGTATTCTTTTTTTATAGTTTCAGTTTTTACAAAGAAGGGCATTTAGATTTTCTTTATGCCAAGCATCTCTTCTTCGCTTGGTGGAACAATTAATTTAAACTTACTCTTAAGATGAGGCCAATTTTCAATTATTTTGGCAGCCTTCAAGCTATTTGTTTTTGCTCGATATTCTCTTATAATTTCCAATAAAATTTCTTCCTGCTTTGAAGAAGTTATTTGATGAATGCTAACTATTTCTTGGTTAACTTTATTACTTAAATCATTATTCTCATCGATTATAAAAGCTATTCCACCAGTCATGCCCGCACCAATATTCCTTCCTGTGGAACCTAGAATCACTACTTTCCCACCAGTCATGTATTCACAGCAATGATCACCTGCTCCCTCTGTAACTGCTGTAGCACCACTATTTCTTACTGCAAATCTTTCTCCCGATTTTCCTAATGCAAATAATTTCCCACCAGTTGCTCCATACAGGCACGTATTTCCAAGTATGACTTGTTCGGAGGAGATTTTATCTATTTTTGGTGGAATTATTGTGAGTATTCCTCCATTCATTCCTTTACAAACATAATCATTAGCTTCTCCGATTAATTGAACATTCATTCCCTTCAATAAAAAGGCACCAAAGCTTTGTCCGGCATAGCCTTTGAAATTTAAGTTGAGTTCGCCATTGAAGCCAGTGTTGCCATGAATTTCTGCGATTTCGCCGGATATTTTCGCACAAACACTTCTATCTGTATTTTTTATCTCGATTTCTTTGGTTAATTTTTCGTGATTTTTAATTGAATCTATAAATTCTTTATCAATCAAAAATTCGTCTTCTAGTACAGGACCATTACTATGAGCATTTTTTGAATGTTTTAACCATGATCTATCAGTGGTTGAATGTTCATTATTTACTAAAGAAGAAAGATCGATATTTGAAGTTTTTGGAAGATGGATATTTCTTGCAGAAAGAAATTCCTGATTACCAATCAGTTCTTCCATATTAGAAACACCTATACTACTCATTATTTGTCTAACTTCTTCAGCAATATACAAGAAAAAATTGACAACATTTTCTGGAATACCTTTAAATCTTTTTCTTAATTCTTCTTTTTGAGTAGCAACTCCAACAGGACACTTGTTTGTATGACAAACCCGAGCCATTATGCATCCTTCAGCAATCATCGCTACAGAACCGAAACCGTATTCTTCGGCACCTAGTAAAGCTGCAATAACTACATCCCAACCTGTTTTAAGACCTCCATCAGTTCTCAAAATTACTCTTTCACGTAAGTTATTCTCTAAGAGAGATTTATGAACCTCAGCAACACCTAGTTCCCATGGTAAACCTGCATGTTTAATAGAACTTAGGGGTGAAGCACCTGTACCTCCGTCATGGCCTGAAATTTGAATTACATCTGCATTAGCTTTGCTTACTCCAGCAGCGATAGTGCCAATACCAATTTCAGAAACAAGTTTGACGCTCACTTTCGCTTTTGGATGAACTTGGTGTAAGTCATGGATAAGTTGAGCTAAATCTTCAATTGAATAAATATCATGATGAGGGGGCGGAGATATTAGAGCTACTCCAGGTTTACTATTTCTTAGTTTTGCGATGTAAGAATCAACTTTTGGACCTGGTAATTGTCCCCCTTCTCCAGGTTTTGCTCCTTGAGCCATTTTAATTTCGAGTTGTTTACCACTTCTTAGATATTCAGGTGTTACTCCAAATCTACCTGATGCTATTTGTTTGATAGCCGAGCATGCTGTATCTCCATTTTCTAGACCTTTAATGTAAGGCAAGGTTGCTGATTGAGTATTTTCATCGATATCATTTAAAACATTAAAACGAGCTGGATCTTCTCCCCCTTCTCCACTATTACTCTTACCACCAATTCTATTCATTGCAATTGCTAAAACTTCATGTGCTTCTCTTGATAAAGCACCCAAGCTCATTCCTCCAGTACAGAACCTTTTGCAAATTGATTCAACGCTTTCAACTTCCTCCAATGGAATGCTTTTTCTTTTTGAATTAATTGTTAGTAAATCTCTTAGAGATGTTGTCGGTCTATGACTAATGAGTTTTTTGTAAGTTTCAAAATGGTCGTATCCTGGTCCTTGTTTTACAGCTGAATGTAAAACTTTGGACATCTCTGGATTATTGGAATGATATTCTCCATTATTCCTAAATTGTACAAATCCTAGAAATTCTAATTTCTTTAAATCGATCTCTGGATATGCTTTAGTATGTATTGAAAGTGTTTCGTTAGTTAATTCTTTTAATGTAATGCCAGCGATGCGGCTTGTTGTACCATCAAATCCAATTTTTATTAAGTCAGAACCAAGGCCTACAGCTTCAAAAATTTGTGCGCCATGGTAACTAGATAAAAGTGAGATACCTATTTTCGAAAGAATTTTTCTTAGACCGTCTTCTAAAGCTTTTTTAATATTTTCTTGAACATCAATTATTGATAATGGATTTATTTTTTTGCTATCAATTAGTTTTTGTGTTTTTGGATGTTTTAACCAGTGCCTGCCTGCTTCGAAGGTCAACCAAGGGCAAACCGCGCTTGCACCATAACCAATTAAACAAGCCAAGTGGTGTGTGCTCCAACATTGGCCTGTTTCAATAATTAGAGAAGCTTTTAGCCTAATTTCTTTTTTTAGAAGATAATGATGAATCGCTCCAACAGCAAGCAGAGGAGGTATAAAAGTCTTTTTTGGATTAATTCCCTTATCAGAAATAATAATCAAAGAGCAACCTTCTTTAATAGAGATCTCACTCTGTTTACAAATTGCTTTTAATTGGTTCTCTAAGCCTTGAACACCTTCCTCAATATCAAACAAACTTGAAATTGTTTGATATTGAATTTTTGATTTTTTAATGGAAATGAGTTCTTCCTCTTTGAGAATTGGACTTTTTAAATGAACAAAAGGTTTAGGATCTTTAATCTCAAATGGTGTACATCTTTCTCCAAGATGCATCTCTAAACTCATTACTAGTTTTTCTCTAAGAGGGTCAATTGGAGGATTTGTAACTTGCGCAAATCTTTGTTTGAAATAGTCATATAAAATATGTGGCTTTGAAGAAAGCACGGCCAATGGGATATCGTCGCCCATGCAATAAGTAGGCTCTTTAGCTAATGAGGCCATTGAATCCAAGATAAGATCATTATCTTCTGCTGAAAAACCGTATGCAGTTTGTTGTTGTAACAACTCAAGGTCTTTTAATTTGCAGTCTTTTAACCATTCAATATTCTCAATTTTTATAGTTCTATTACTTAGGAGTTTTTTATAATCATGCCTTTGAGCCGCTTCAGATTTTACCTCCCAATTTCTAAGAACTTTATTTTTATGAAAATCAACTGCCAACATTTGTCCTGGTCCTAATCGACCTTTTTCTATGACTCTCTCGTCTTCAATATCTACAACTCCTGTTTCAGAACCCATTACTACAAAACCATCATTTGTGATTGAATATCTTGCTGGTCTAAGTCCATTTCTATCAAGTGTTGCACCTACAAAATTTCCATCAGCAAATACAAGAAGAGCAGGACCATCCCAAGCTTCTTGTAAGCTTGCAGAATATTCATAAAAAGCTTTTATATCTTCTCTTTGTTCAAGTTCAGGTTGATCTCTAAACGCTTCAGGAACAAGTTTTAACAATGAGTCAGTAATGGGCTGACCTGAACGGATATTGATTTCAAGAGTTGCATCAAGATTTGATGAATCACTTTTATTTATATCTACGATTGGCTTAATTTCATCAGATAACTCTCCCCAAAAATCATCTATGTGTGTTTCTGAAGCTTTTGCCCAGTTGATATTACCTAAGAGAGTATTAATTTCACCGTTATGACCTAAGAATCGCATCGGCTGAGCTAGTGGCCATTTTGGAAGTGTATTAGTGCTAAATCTCCTATGGTAAACAGAAAATGAGACTTTAAAACTCTCTTCTTTTAAGTCTTGATAAAACTCAGATAATATTTCAGAACGAACCATACCTTTATAGACAACTGTTTTTGAACTTAGTGAGGCAAAATAAAATTCGCAATCACCAACATGGGTTTTAAAATTTTCCCTTATTTTTTTCTCAATTCTTTTCCTTAACTGAAATAAAAGTCGCTCAATGTCGTTTTTATCTTTCTTATCTATAAATAAAATCCACTGACTTATAAATGGAGCATTTGCTTTGGCCAAAGGACCTAAGACTTCTTTGTTAACAGGTACTCTTCTCCAGAATGTTTTTTTTATGCTTAATTTTTTTGCTTCCTCTTCGCATATTGATTTACATTCTTCAATTTTCTCTTTTTTATTAGGCATAAATAGCATGCCTAAGCCTTTATCAAAGTCTTTTTTATTTTTAAGATTCACCTCTTTCCCCAAGTAGTTCCAAGGAATTGAACACATAATGCCTGCCCCATCTCCTGAGTCACTATCCCCTCCACAACCTCCTCTGTGCTCCATGCAATTAAGCCCTTTTAATGATTGTTTTAGGATCCAGTTGCTCTCTACACCTTTAATATTTGCTATGAAACCAACTCCACACGCATCTTTCTCTCCAATTATTCCATTCGGGGAATAACTATCTTGATATGGACCAACGGTTCTTTTGATACACTCTCCCATAGATTATTTAATTCTATTTTGTTATTTATTTATTTCTATTATAAAAAATAAATATTAAAATAAATATAAAATAATCAATATTTACCAAAGAATTTTAATTTCACAAATTTAAAAAAAAATATCATTAAAAAACTTTTAGTTGTTGCTCGTAAAAGGTTATGATGTTTAAGTGTTTATTTTTTTAAAATATTATAGATGCCTACCATCTCACAATTAATAGGTTCAGAAAGAAAACGTCTGACTAAGAAAACAAAATCTCCTGCACTAAAAGCTTGCCCTGAAAGAAGAGGAGTATGTACGAGAGTTTATACATCAACACCTAAAAAACCTAATTCAGCTTTAAGAAAAGTTGCTAGGGTGAGATTAACTTCTGGTTTCGAAGTAACGGCTTATATTCCTGGAATTGGACATAATTTACAAGAACACTCTGTAGTGCTCCTCAGGGGTGGTAGAGTTAAGGACTTACCAGGAGTTAGATATCATATAATAAGAGGAACTTTAGATACCGCTGGAGTCAAAGATAGACGTCAATCCAGATCTAAGTATGGAGCAAAAGCTCCAAAAGATTAATTTGTAAACATCACTTTTTAAAAACATGTCACGTCGGAATGCAGCAGTAAAAAGACCAGTTCTTCCAGATCCTCAATTTAATAGTCGTCTTGTTTCAATGATGATTTCTCGATTGATGAAACATGGAAAAAAATCTACAGCTCAAAGAATATTATCTGATGCTTTTTCCTTAATAAGCGAGAGAACAGGTGGTAATGCAGTCGAATTATTCGAAACAGCTGTAAAAAATGCTACTCCGCTTGTCGAAGTACGAGCTAGAAGGGTTGGTGGTGCAACATATCAAGTACCTATGGAAGTACGCCAAGAGAGGGGTACAGCTATGGCATTAAGATGGCTTGTTACATTCTCTCGTGCGAGGAATGGCAAAAGTATGTCCCAAAAACTCGCTGGTGAGTTGATGGACGCAGCAAATGAAACTGGTAGTGCAGTTAAAAAAAGAGAAGACACTCATAAAATGGCTGAAGCTAATAAAGCTTTTGCACATTACAGATATTAATTTCATCAAAAAGGTACTTAAGTAGTTTATTATTAATAAAGTTTGCTTTTAGGGTGAACTATACATATCAAAAATTATTTTATTTGGAGCTTTAAAATTGGCACGCGACTTTCCCCTAGAACGAGTAAGGAACATAGGTATAGCCGCTCATATTGATGCAGGGAAGACTACGACTACTGAAAGGATTTTGTTTTATTCAGGTGTTGTTCACAAGATAGGAGAAGTTCATGATGGTGCTGCCGTAACAGATTGGATGGCTCAAGAAAGAGAAAGAGGTATAACTATAACTGCTGCTGCAATATCTACTAGTTGGCAGGATCACAGAATTAATATTATTGATACCCCTGGACACGTTGACTTTACTATTGAAGTGGAAAGATCAATGAGAGTCTTGGACGGAGTCATAGCTGTTTTTTGCGCTGTTGGTGGAGTTCAGCCTCAATCTGAAACAGTTTGGCGTCAAGCAGATAGATACTCTGTCCCAAGAATGGTTTTTGTTAATAAAATGGATAGGACTGGTGCAGATTTTCTAAAAGTTAATCAACAAATCAAAGATCGACTAAAGGCAAATGCGCTCCCAATTCAGCTTCCTATTGGAGCTGAAGGAGATCTTACAGGCATTATTGATTTAGTTGCTAACAAAGCATATCTCTACAAAAATGACTTGGGTACTGATATCGAAGAAGCACCAATTCCATCTGAAATGGAGCAGGAGGCTGCTGATTGGAGATTCAAGTTGATGGAGAGCGTCGCAGAAAACGATGAAGAATTAATTGAAATCTTTCTTGAAACAGGAGAATTGTCCACAGAACAACTCAAAAAAGGTATTAGAGAAGGTGTTTTAAAACATGGACTAGTTCCTGTTCTATGTGGTTCAGCTTTTAAGAATAAAGGAGTCCAACTTGTTTTAGACGCTGTAGTTGATTACTTGCCAGCTCCAGTTGACGTGAAACCAATCCAAGGTGTTTTACCAAGTGGCAAAGAAGATGTTAGACCTTCAGATGATAATGCTCCTTTCAGTGCTTTAGCTTTCAAAGTCATGTCAGATCCCTATGGGAAATTAACTTTTGTAAGAATGTATTCAGGAGTCCTCTCAAAGGGAAGTTATGTAATGAATTCTACTAAGGATGCCAAAGAGAGAATTTCTAGATTAGTTATTCTTAAGGCTGATGAAAGAGAGGAGGTTGATGAATTGAGGGCCGGAGATTTAGGAGCTGTATTAGGTCTTAAAAACACAACAACTGGTGATACTTTATGTAACACAGATGATCCAATAGTTTTGGAGACATTGTTTATCCCTGAACCAGTTATTTCAGTGGCTGTTGAGCCAAAAACTAAGGGAGATATGGAAAAATTATCAAAGGCTTTAACTGCTTTGTCTGAAGAAGATCCAACATTTAGGGTAAGCACTGATCCCGAGACAAATCAAACAGTTATTGCAGGTATGGGTGAATTACACTTAGAAATTCTTGTTGACAGAATGTTAAGGGAATTTAAAGTTGAAGCAAATATAGGAGCTCCCCAGGTTTCATACAGAGAGACAATTAGGTCTAGTTCCAAAGGCGAAGGTAAATATGCAAGGCAAACTGGAGGAAAAGGCCAATATGGTCATGTAATTATTGAAATGGAACCTGCTGAAGTTGGTAAAGGTTTTGAATTTGTAAACAAAATTGTTGGCGGAGCAGTACCAAAAGAGTATATTGGGCCTGCATCTAACGGAATGAAAGAGACTTGTGAATCTGGTGTTCTTGCCGGTTATCCACTCATTGATGTAAAAGTAACACTAGTCGATGGTTCATTCCACGATGTAGACTCATCTGAAATGGCCTTCAAAATTGCAGGTTCCATGGCTTTTAAAGATGGGGTTAAAAAATGCAATCCTGTACTTTTAGAGCCTATGATGAAAGTCGAGGTCGAAAGTCCTGACGATTTTCTTGGATCTGTAATTGGTGATCTCTCCTCTAGAAGAGGTCAAGTAGAAGGACAATCTGTTGACGATGGATTGTCTAAGGTACAGGCCAAAGTGCCCTTAGCCGAAATGTTCGGTTATGCCACTCAACTCCGATCAATGACTCAAGGTCGGGGTATATTTTCAATGGAGTTCGCAAATTATGAGGAAGTTCCTCGTAATGTTGCTGAAGCTATCATTTCCAAGAATCAGGGCAACTCCTGATCTCTAAACTAAAAAACTCTTAAACCCTCGATTCTTTAATTCAAAATGGCTCGCGAGAAGTTCGAAAGGAACAAACCACATGTCAACATAGGTACTATTGGCCATGTTGATCATGGAAAAACAACACTAACTGCTGCTATTACAAATGTATTAGCTAAAAAAGGTCAAGCTCAAGCTCAAGACTATGGAGACATTGATGGTGCTCCTGAAGAAAGAGAGCGTGGTATTACCATTAATACAGCTCACGTTGAATATGAAACTGAAGGCAGGCATTATGCTCATGTCGATTGCCCAGGACATGCTGATTATGTTAAAAACATGATCACAGGCGCTGCACAGATGGACGGAGCTATCTTAGTTTGTGCAGCAACAGATGGTCCAATGGCTCAAACCAAGGAGCACATTCTTCTAGCTAAACAGGTTGGAGTTCCAGCTCTTGTAGTTGCTCTCAATAAGTGCGACATGGTTGATGATGAAGAAATTATTGAACTTGTTGAAATGGAAATCAGAGAACTATTAGATAGCTATGACTTCCCCGGAGATGATATTCCTATAGTTCAAGTTTCTGGTTTAAAAGCTCTCGAAGGTGATTCTACTTGGGAATCGAAGATTGAAGAATTAATGAAAGCAGTTGATGCTAGTATTCCTGAACCAGAAAGAGAAGTTGATAAGCCATTCTTGATGGCAGTTGAAGATGTTTTCTCAATTACTGGTAGAGGTACTGTTGCTACTGGAAGAATTGAGAGAGGTAAAGTTAAGGTCGGAGAAGAAGTCGAAATAGTTGGAATAAGAGATACAAGATTAACAACAGTTACCGGAGTTGAAATGTTCCGAAAACTTCTTGATGAAGGTATGGCTGGAGATAACGTTGGTTTACTTCTACGTGGTGTTCAGAAAGAAGATATAGAAAGAGGCATGGTGCTTGTTAAGAAAGGATCTATTACTCCTCATACTCAGTTTGAAGGAGAAGTTTATGTCCTCAAAAAAGAAGAGGGCGGAAGACATACGCCGTTCTTTGCAGGGTATAGACCTCAGTTCTACATCAGAACAACTGATGTTACAGGTCAAATAACCGCATTCACTTCCGATGATGGTTCTAATGTTGAAATGGTTATGCCAGGAGACAGGATTAAGATGACTGGAGAATTAATTTGTCCAGTAGCTATTGAACAAGGTATGCGATTCGCAATCCGTGAAGGTGGACGTACTATTGGTGCTGGAGTTGTTTCTAAAATACTCAAATAATAAATATATTTGAATTTTTAAAATTTAACCTCAATCATCTAGTATAGGTATATAGAAAAGGGTCATTTAATTAATGGCCCTTCATTAGAAGTTATCTGAAACTATGACAGCATCCATTGCACAACAAAAAATAAGGATAAGACTGAAAGCATTTGATAGAAGGATGCTCGATTTATCTTGTGATAAAATAATCCAAACTGCTGATACTACTTCTGCATCAGCAATAGGGCCAATTCCTCTACCTACAAAAAGGAAAATTTATTGTGTCCTTAGATCACCACATGTTGATAAAGATTCTAGAGAGCACTTTGAGACAAGAACACATCGAAGAATTATTGATATTTATAGCCCTTCTGCAAAAACTATAGATGCTTTAATGAAACTGGATCTTCCTAGTGGTGTAGATATAGAAGTTAAACTTTAATAAATCCCGAAATTGCCCTAAATTGTTTAATATAAATACAACGAAATGAGGTTTAAATGGGAGAACTCTCAGTTAGAGAATTACCATTATTTCCTTTGCCAGATGTAGTGCTTTTCCCTCAAGAAGTGTTACCTTTACACATTTTTGAATCTAGATATAGGATTATGCTTCAATCTGTACTTGAGGGTGACTCTATGTTCGGAGTTATTAAGTGGGATCCAAACACTAAAAGTATGGCTAATATTGGATGTTGCGCACAGATTATAAAACATCAAACTGCAGAGGATGGGAGGAGTAATATTATCACTCTCGGGCAACAGAGGTTTCAAGTCTTAGAAGTTCTGCGTTCGACGCCATTTAGTTCCGCTATGGTTAGTTGGATTAGTGATGATAATATTGATGACTTTCAAAAATTAGATTCTCTAAAAGATTCAGTAAAAGAAGCACTTAGTGATGTTATTAACTTAACAAGCAAATTGACTAATACTAAGAAAAATCTCCCTGATAAATTACCTAATAATCCAATAGATTTATCATTTTGGATAGGAGCTCATTTGGGCGGTCCTGTTGCGGAGGAACAGCAAAGACTTCTTGAGGAAAGAAATACTTTTACTCGTTTGCAAAGAGAATATGAAATGCTTGATCATACAAGAAAGCAACTTGCAGCAAGAACAGTATTGAAGGAAAGTTTTCCTGATATAAAAGAAAATTAAATGTTTGAATTACTGTTACCTTTTTTTTTACTAGTTTTTTTCTTTCTGTTCTTATCAATAATCTGGAGAATTAATGCTAGAAAATATATTTCTTCCAGTACAGTTGCTTCTGCATATGATGCTTGGACCCAAGATAAATTACTTGAGAGATTGTGGGGAGAACATATACATTTGGGTTTTTATCCATTAGGGGTGAGGAATATTGATTTTAGAAAGGCTAAAGTTCAGTTTGTTCATGAATTAGTTAAATGGAGTGGTTTAGATCAACTTCCAAAGGGATCCAGAATTCTCGATGTAGGCTGTGGAATAGGGGGAAGTTCTAGGATTCTTGCAGAATATTATGGTTTTAATGTTACTGGCATTACAGTTAGTCCTGCTCAAGTAAAAAGAGCAAGAGAACTTACTCCTTATGGGCTAAATTGCAACTTCCAAGTTATGGATGCATTAGATTTGAAATTTGAAGATGGATCATTCGATGCGGTTTGGAGTGTTGAGGCTGGTGCACACATGAATGATAAAACTAGGTTCGCAGATGAAATGCTTAGAACTTTAAGACCTGGTGGATATTTAGCATTGGCTGATTGGAATTCAAGGGACCTCAAGGCATACCCTCCATCATATTTTGAGAATTTAGTTCTTAAACAATTACTCGAACAATGGGTACATCCTAATTTTATTAGCATTAATGAATTCGGTAACATTCTTAGAAATAACAAAAATAGTTCAGGAAAAGTTATTTCTGATAATTGGAATTCCTATACAAATCCTTCATGGTATGACTCCATTATTGAAGGTATTCGAAGGCCCTTCACAATTTTGTCACTTGGCCCATTTGCACTAGTGAAGTCGATTAGAGAGATTCCAACAATACTTCTCATGAATTGGGCTTTTAGAAAAGGTCTAATGGAGTTTGGAGTTTATAAATGTAGAGGATAAATTAATCTAGTTCAACATTTTCAGAAAAATAATTTCCAAAATCTACAAAATTCTTGCAGAGTGGCTTAAGCTTATTTTTTAATTCAAGCAAATTTTTAACGTTATTTTGATTATTTATTTCTAGATCAATATAAATTATATATTCGCCTAATTCTCTTTTTGATGGTCTAGATTCAATCTTACTCATATTAAATCCAAAATCTGCAATATAATTTATAGCTTTTAGCAAAGCACCAGGTTTATTTGATATTAATGAAAAAGCAAAACTGGCGATATTAACTAACTTTGAATTTGATTCCTTACTCAATAAGACAAATCTAGTGCAATTTCCTGGTACATCATTAATAGGAAAGGCTAATTCTTTAAGTCCTTCGATTTGAATTAATGATTTAGAACCGATAGCAGCTCTGAATTTACTCCCTTTAACCATATTGACAGCTTCTGATGTTGAATTTGTTGGGAGAGGAATTGCATTTGAAAGATTTTCAGATAACCATTCTGAACATTGAGCTAGTGCTTGAGGATGAGATAATACTTCTGTAATGTTTGAAAGTTCTCCATCACTAATTAATGCATGTCTTATAGGTAAAACAATTGCTTTATTTATAAAAATTTCAGGAAATTTCCAGAGGGCATCTAAAGTGGCCGTAACTCCTCCTTCCACGGAATTTTCTATAGGAACTACAGCAGCATCACAATTGTTGTACGCTATTGATTTAATGACCGAATGTAACCCATTACATGGTACAAATATAGGTGTCTGAAAATTGGCAAGCTTTGATAATATATGAGCTGCTTTTTCTGCGTATGTTCCCTTAGGACCTAAATATGCAACTTGTTTGCGCATGATTAATTGTAAAAAAAAAAGAGATCAACAAAGCATTGGAGGAATATAGAAAATGCTTTTGTCCTTTGATGCTAAACAGAAACTAAAGCTTTCTGTAACACGAAATAAAGAATATCTTTCTAAATATCTTTTGGAAGAAGAAAGAGTTGTTGGAGCAATGCTTGACTCCAGAAAATTAGTACCAGAAGGTGTTGGTAGATATAAGTATACAGTAACAAGTTTTAAGGTTTTTCAATTAGATATTAACCCTGTTGTCTCAATTGCAGTAGAAAATAAAGATGGAATTTTAAAAATGAGTGCCCTTGAAAGTACATTGGAGGGTTTGGGGATCATAGAGGATTTTAATCTTATTTTAAAAGCGAATTTGGAGGCAAC
Organism: uncultured Prochlorococcus sp.; assembly: GCA_902518475.1. Classification (GTDB taxonomy): domain Bacteria; phylum Cyanobacteriota; class Cyanobacteriia; order PCC-6307; family Cyanobiaceae; genus Prochlorococcus_A. The sequence goes on from CABYGI010000002.1 coordinate 136,497, forward strand.
TGATATTGGCTTAGAAGGTCAGGCTCTTCTTGGGGTCTCTGTAAGCCAACCTCCCCTACTGAAGCTGGTACCAAAGAAGATTTTAGAATCTACTGGTCATTCGGTATTAAATGGGATTCTGTTAGGTATAAAGTCAAGGGTTCAACAGCAACTAGTAAAGGATTTTTTAGATTGGTGTGAATTAAATAAGATTTGATTTTTTTAAAAAACTTTTCCTATGAAGCTTAGTTATTCCATTTTTTTTTATTAATGAAAGATGCTCTTTGGTACCATAACCTTTATTTTTAAATATAAAGTATCCTGAATATTTTTTTTCTAATCTCTCCATCAGATTGTCGCGAACTACTTTGGCAACTATGCTCGCTGAAGCTATCGAGATAAACTTTGAATCTCCAAATACTATGTTTTTTTGAATTCCTTTCCATGGCCTTAATAATAAGGGGCCATCAACAATTAATTCTGATGGCTTTTCTTTTAATTTTTTTAAGGCTCGCAACATTGAAAGTTCTGTTGCAACTCTGATACCTAACTTATCTATTTCTCCAACTGAAGATTGTCCAATTCCATAATCAGAAGAGAGTAATAAAATTTTTGGTAAAAGTAATTTTCTTTTTTTTGGAGTTAGTTTTTTACTATCTGTCACTCCAAATTGTTTTAAGATTAATTTATTTTTTTTAGTTAATACTACAACTGCTGAAAAAACTGGACCAAAAATTGATCCCCTTCCAACTTCATCTATTCCAACTTCGGATACTTTATTCAATGCTTGCTGAAGATCTTCTTCTTTTTTTTCTTGCATTGTTTAAGTCATCTGTAAGTTCAATTTCATCTTTTTTATCTGTAAGTACAACTTCATTATTATCATTAGTTATACTTGTTAATTTATCTTTAGGATTTGTATTTGCTTGAATTTTAATTTGACTCTTTTCTTCTCCCGATTTTGAGATTTTTTTAATTTGTTTTGATTTTGTTTTTTTATTATCTAAAGGTTTTTCCGATTTCTTATTAATATCTTTTAAACGCACAAAATTATTGCTCGTAAGATATTCTTTACCTAACTTTACAAGTGGATTAATACCTAATTGACTGAAAACAATTTTTTCTTCAGTAGTAAGATCAACAGTTATTATATTTTTTTCCTTTGAAGTTGATTGGTTAATATTTTCATTATCATTTTCTTTTTTATTAAGGGAATCCTCCTTACTTTGTTCTTTTACATTAAGTAATTCTTTGTCAATTATTTTTTCCTGTGAATCAGTTGATTGATAAGTTTCTATATCTAAAGATTTTAGATTGCTTGATTGATTAGATTTATTTTCAACATTTTTAATTTCTAAGTTAGAAATTTCTTGATTTAGTATATTTTCTATATGTCCTGTCCCATTACATGTAGAACATTTTTTACCAAATAATTCATATATATTTTGACCTTGCCTTTTTCTGGTTAACTCCAATAAGCCTAATTCAGTAAGCTGAGCTATTTGAGGCCTAGCAGAATCATCTTTTATTGCTGAGGAAAAATGCTCAAGTAACTGAAATTGGTCTCTTCTAGATTCCATATCAATAAAATCTATTACTATAACTCCACCAATATTTCTTAATTTCATTTGTCTTGAGATTTCGACTGCTGCTTCACAGTTCGTCCATAAAACGGTTTGTCTTGAGTTTGCAGATCTTGTAAATGATCCAGAGTTTACATCGATTACTGTTAAAGCTTCAGTAGGTTCAATAATTATATAACCACCCGAAGGAAGATCTACTCTCGGTTGAAGGGCTTTTTGAATTGTTTTTTTGATTTCGTATTTTTCGAAAATATGTTGATTTAAATTGTTATCGTGAAATTCAATATCTATATCAGATTCGTAATTTGTTAAGAAATCTTTTGCCTTTGCAATTGAAAATTTACTATCGATAATTATGCTTTTGGTTGATTCTTTAATATGATCTCTTAAGATCTTAAGAGAGAAATCATCATCTCTTTTTACTAAATTTGGCGAATTGGTAGTCTCAGAAACTTTTAATATATTTTCCCATTGTTGAATTAAATGTTCTAAATCTTCAATAAGAAGTTCTTCTTTTATCTTTTGAGCCTCTGTTCTAAATAACAACCCTGTGCTAGGCGGTTTGATTAAAACCCCAAGAGCTTTCAAACGGCTTCGTTCTGTTTCTGAATTTATTTTTCTTGAAATATTTATTCCTTGGCCATATGGCTGTAATATTAAGTATTTCCCGGGGATTGAAATACTCCCTGTTAGTCTTGGCCCTTTGGATCCTGTTGGTTCTTTTATTACCTGTACCAGAACTTTTTGTTTTGGTTCTAGTAATTCAGTTATTCCAAATGTCCCTTTTTTGAGTCTTAGTGGACCTAAATCTGAAACATGGATGAACCCATTTTTGTCACTTTCACCAATATTTATGAAAGCGGCATCAATACCAGGTAGAACATTTTCTACTGTTCCTACAAAAATATCGCCAATTTGATATTGACCTTGTGCGACGATTAATTCATCAACTCGATCATCTGTGAGTAGTGCTGCTATTCGAGCCTGCTCAGCGATGATAATTTGCTGAGACATATAGTTAATTCTGAATGATTTGGATTTTTAAAAATAACAAAATTTTTATCTCTTAATAAAGCAATTTTATAGCTCTTGTTAATTGAATCTTAAAATTAATAAAGTTAAAGGGGATTGAATTAGGCTATTTATAAAGCTTTAAACGATTTTCAAACTAATTGAAATTGAATTCACAGCTATGATTATTTCTTGAATCAACCATAACTAAGATAATATTAACATCTTATCACCACTAAAGCACGTTGATACATTATTCTAATATTGGTGAAATTTTTTATCTAAAGTGGTTCAAGTAAACGAAAACTATTTAAAACTCAAAGCAGGCTATTTATTCCCTGAAATAGCTAAAAGGGTAAAAATATATTCTCAACTAAATAACAGTACTGAAATTATTAAGCTTGGCATAGGGGATGTCACAGAACCATTACCTAAAGCATGCATAGATGCAATGGGAAAAGCTTTAGATGATATGGGAACGACAGATGGTTTTAGAGGCTACGGACCAGAACAAGGTTATTCTTGGCTCAGAGAAAAAATATCTGAGAATGATTTTATTTCAAGAGGCTGTCAAATTTCATCTGAAGAAATCTTTGTTTCAGATGGTTCTAAATGCGACAGTAGCAATATTTTAGATATTCTTGGCAAAGATAATTCAATTGCTGTTACAGATCCTGTTTACCCTGTTTATGTAGATAGTAACGTTATGACAGGCAGAACTGGAGATGCTCTTGAAAATGGAACTTATAAAGGATTGACATATCTTGCCATAAACGAGGGGAATAACTTTTTGCCAGAACTACCTGAAAAAAAAGTTGATATTTTATATCTTTGTTTTCCTAATAATCCCACAGGAGCAACAATTAATAAAGAAGAATTAAAAAAGTGGGTTGACTACGCTCTTCAAAACAAATCTTTAATACTTTTTGATGCCGCTTATGAAGCATTTATTCAAGATAATGATATTCCACATTCAATATATGAGATCGAAGGGGCAAAGGATTGTGCTATTGAATTTAGATCTTTTTCAAAGAATGCAGGATTCACCGGAGTTAGATGTGCTTTTACAGTAATACCTAAGAATCTTAAAGGTTTGAGCTCAAAAAATGAGGAAATAGAATTATGGCCTCTTTGGAATAGGCGCCAAGCTACAAAATTCAATGGGGTAAGTTATGTAGTTCAAAGAGGAGCAGAGGCTGTTTATTCTCTTGAAGGGAAGAAACAGGTGAGAGGTTTAATTGATTTTTATATGGAAAATGCAAAAATCATGAAAAACAAACTTCAGAATGTAGGATATAAAGTCTATGGTGGGGATAACGCTCCTTATATCTGGATTAAAGTTCCTGATCAAATGACATCTTGGGACTTTTTTGATTATCTTCTCCAAAAAGTTAGTGTAGTGGGAACACCTGGGAGCGGATTTGGATTATCAGGAGAGGGTTATTTTCGTTTGTCAGCATTTAACTCACGATCAAATGTAATTGATGCGATGGAGAGAATAATTAATATATAATTATTATTACTAATAAGACTCTCAATTTAAATGCTATCTAGAAGGTTGGAACAAAGCGTAAGTAATAATTCAGCAGTGATTGAAAAGAAACCTGCTGAATTAAAAAATAAATCTCCAAAATATAAGGTTTTACTTCATAATGACCCAGTTAATTCTATGGAGTATGTCACTATTTCATTGCGAGAGGTTGTGCCGCAATTAAGCGAACAAGATGCTATCGCCATAATGCTAGAAGCACATAATACCGGTGTAGGGTTGGTAATTGTTTGTGATTTAGAGCCAGCAGAATTTTATTCAGAATCATTAAAATCTAAAGGTATCTCTAGTTCAATTGAGAAAGAGGATTAATAACATTTTAATTTATTATTTTGATTGGGTTAATTTCCTTTCTGATAAGGGGCGTACTTTTAAGGATTCCCTCAAGGAAGATTTTCCATATTCTCTCTCAAGTATGTCAATAACTGTTTTACCAAATTCATCTTCTTTATTATCAAAAGCTTCTAAGCAAATCTGACCAAGTTTTTTTCCTAACAAGCCTGGATTCCATAGAAGCTTTCTTGCTGTCCATGGCATCATGCTCATTGGATTATAATTCGACTTCAAAATTTTATGATCCAAGGCATACTTCTCAAGAAGAGTATGAGGTTGCAAACCTATAAAGAATATAGCTGGATCAACTAAGCCTTTACCAAAAATATTTTCTAATTCCCTATGGTAAGCAATTGTTTGACTTATGGTGTTTGGCGTTTCGTCAAAAACATTAAATGAATAATTTACTGAAACATGGTTCTTGAAACCTGATTGGACCAGCATTCTGCAATTATTTAATACAGTTTCAAGGTCATACGCTAATCTCATTTTTCTCACAAGTTCTTGAGATCCCGAAGTAATACCTATTTCAAAATAGCTCATACCTGTATCAACCATGAGCTGAGCTAGCTCAGCATCGATATTATCGGCTCTGATGTATGCAGCCCAATTAATATCATGCCAGCCTTGATCCTTAATAGCTTGCAAAAGTGTTTTTGCATCTTCAATATGTTTTTTGGCTGGAATAAACTGTGCATCTGTGAACCAAAATCCTCTTACACCAAGATCGTAAAGTTGCTTCATTTCTTGAATAACTTCGTTAACAGGATTAACGCGAACCTTTTTCCCCTCCACCACTGTATAAACACAGAAACAACAATTATGAGGACAACCTCTTTTCGTTTGTACACCTACATAGTAATCTCCACCTTCTATATACCAATCGAATTCAGGCCATATTGATTTAATATATTTATAGTTGCATGCAGTTTTAACTGTACCTGAAGGTTGTTCATGTATTAGTTTCTTCCTAGGTTTTTGTCCAGCAAAATAACATCTTTCTTCCTCTATAGAATCTCCTCTAATGATTTTTTCTATGAGATTTTCTCCCTCACCTACAGATATAACAGTCCCCTTTGGAAGTAGATTTCCCAATTGTTCATAGAAGACACTTACAGCACCGCCTCCTAAAATTACTTTTACATTTTTGTTGTATTTTTCTGCTCTTTTTAGTCCCATCTTTACTAAAGACGTATTTCTATATATTTCTCCATAATGAGATGCAATTAATTTTAATCCTCCCCAAGAACCTCTAATTTTTTTAAGGATATTTTTTGAGTAGAAAACTTCAAAAGAGTTTTGTAAGGGATTTCCGCTTCTGCCATCAACAGGTGCATAAATTTGGATATCTCGCCATGAAAAAATGATTAGATGTGGTCTAAATTGATCAATTTTTCTAGCTAAATATTTATAAACTTTATTTGATGGAATTATTGCTAGATCTATGAATTGCTGCTCTATAACTGGAAAACATTTATGAATATGGTCGGCTAAATAAATGGGTCCTATTGGAAAAATTGGATTGCATGGCAATCTTACAGTTAGGATTTTTCCATAATGCTTTCTTTGGTAATTTTTTTTATTTAATTGTTCGAACTTCAAATTAAAATTCATGTCATGAAATTTAACGAATTAATTTTCTTTATGAATCTAACTACTTTATTACTAATTTGGAGAAATTAAAAATCATGAGAAATACTCACTAAAAATTTGTTTAATTCAGATATCAGAAATCATATAAATCCAGCATACTTTGAGAAGTTTTAATCCATCTATCCATCTAGATATATTTGGAGCTCCAGATTTTCTAGCATAATATCTAACAGGATAATTTAAAATTTTGATGTTGTTGTTCGCAGCTTCAAATATAATGGTAAAATCTCCAAACGGGTCAGACTTGGAATCCCAACTTCCATTTTGTTTCATTAGTTTAAAGAATTTTCTTGAAAAAACTTTTGTTCCACAAAGTGAATCTGATACAGGCTTATTTATGAGTATTGATAGAAATATTGCGAATAGTCTATTTCCTATATAATTTGCCCATCTCATCGCATCTTTTTCCATTGGAAAAGTTGTCCGGGCGCAATTAATTAGGATATTTTTATTTTTGGTTGATTCCATAATTGCTGCAATACTGTCATCAATATCTACGGTAAAATCACTATCAATTATGGCGAGGGTCTCACCTGAAGAAATATTAAATCCCTCTACTACTGCATTTTTCTTCCCTTTGGAAGTTTGTTTTAAAAGAGATATCTTGAAGAAATTTGAGAAATTATCTTTTAACTCTTTCAAAATTTCATATGTATTATCATTGCTATTACCTTCGACAAATATAATTTCTAATTTATTGGGTATATTTTTAAATTTATTTAAAGCATTAATTAAAAGTTCTTTATTACCAGCTTCATTTCTTGCAGGAATTACAATTGATATTAAATGTTCAGAAAAATTTTCACTATATTTATAAAAAACTATTTCTAGTTCGTAGGCAAATTGTTTTATGATTGGTATTTTGCGAAAAATATTTTTTAGAGATCGTGGAATTACTTTAGTGGGCAGAGGAGTTAATTTTTTTGCTTTCCATCTAATTGATCTGTAGTTGTAGATTTCTGCTAAAGATTCAATATCGCATAAAGTTATTCTTGCTTTGCTAGTAGTTTCTCTAAAAATTCTTGAATCTAATTTTAGCCACCTTGTAATTGGCTCCCAAGTATTACCACGAACTTTAATGGAAATAAATTCGTTATTATCTTTAAATAATTGATGAAGTTTATTATTAGTTAAATTCCAACTATTAAAAGATTGCATTATTAAAGATTACAAACAATTACTTTATCATATATTGAATATTTACTTTTTAAATATTAATTTCCAAGGTTTTAAGATTTCGTTTTCATATATTAATTCAAAAGAATAATCATCGTTTTTTATCTTTTTAAGGTCAGTTGTCCATATTAATTCTGATTTCTTTAACTGATCAATACTTTCCAATCCTTCTCCAAGTTTGGGAGTTAATAAAGAAATTCTTATGATTTTTGATTGTGATAATGTATTCTTTATTCCTGATTTATCAACTTTTACAGGTTGATTTTTAACTTTATCAAGGGACGAAACATACTCCATTGTTTCTCTTAGTTCTCTTGATCTATCAGTGAATAATCCTGATTGCAAAAAAAATGAAGTTAATAAGTAAGGCCCAATTATTAGTATTGTTAATATTTCTTTGAATGAGTTTTGATGTTTAATAAAAGACCAAGATATTCCAAAGAATAATAATCCGAGAATTAGAAATGTGTTTTCTTGTGAATTAAGGTCAATATTATTTTTCAAGAAAAAATAATATATGAAAGTTAGAGCAAATATAAATATTGGGATTATTTTTGAAGTTATAAATAAAAAAATCTTGTTATATATTTTTGAATTGTACAAATATTTTATTCCTGCATAAGCATTTAATGAAAAAATAGATGAGATTTGCAGAGTATAGTAGGGCGTTTTGGTAGAGAAAATACTCAATATTACTATTAATATTGTAGGGAAGTAAATGAGTAAATATTTATTCTCTTTACTTTGGGAGGAATTACATATTGTGCCAATAATTGCGAAAAAACTCCATGGCAGAAATGTTACGGGAATATTCCAAAAATAATAATAAAAAGGATTTGTAAAAGAAGTTTTATTAGATAGAAAGTTAAATTTTTCGACTAAATAAAAAATAATATTTTTCTCTAGATAAGGGTTGATAGAAAACATCCAAAATAAAAAAGGAATAAATCCAATTAGTAGTCCAAACCAAAAGAATCTTCTTAATAAAAGTCTCTTTTTTATAAACAAATATGGAAGAAGTGAGATTATTGGTACAAATACTAAAAAAGTTTTCATCATAAAAGCTAAACCAATCCAAATTCCAAAAAGCAGAATATAGAATTTGTCATCTTCACTTTTTATTTTGACTGCAGATAATAGGCCAATAGTTACTAAACATGAATAAATAATATCTTGAGTAGCTAAGTGCGAGTAGTCAAACCAAACATATGTAGTAGAAAGTATTAGTGGAGATATAATTGCATATTTTTTACTAAATAATTCTTCATGTAATTTATAAGTTATCAATAGCATCAAGATTGAAGCGGCTGTTGTGGGTAGATATGCATAAAAAATATTTCTTCCAAAGAAGTCTTGTGACTTTGCTATCAAAAATTGCAATCCTATTGTTCTATCTAATACATATTCATCCCACCAAAGAGGGATTGTCCAGTTGCCTTTTTCCAGTATCCATCTTGCTTGAAGAGCATAAAATCCTTCATCAAAAGCAGTATAACTTCTTTTGCCAAAATAAAATATGAGAGGAATAAAAATAATTAGTTTAAAAAGATATTTAAATTTTGGAATTCTTTTCAACATTTTTGAATTTAATTTGCTTTTAAAATGCCGATAATTGGAATTGAACCAATGACCTACTGTTTACGAAACAATTGCTCTACCGCTGAGCTATATCGGCAATACTAAATATTAATATTTTCATATAAAATTAATTTTATAATTTAGTTTATTAATGTCAAAAATAGATTCTGAATTAAAAAAGAAATTATTGAAAGAGTCCCAGTCTCCCTTCAAGGGGCTAAGGAGAATATTGTGGATAGCTTTTAGTGGTTCAGCATTTTTAGGTCTACTTATAATGCTCTCCAAAATTGCAAGTGGTGGTGAATTACAGCTAAATAATCTTTTTATACAATTTGGTGCTTGTATACTATTTCCAGCCTTATTGTTTTTTGATAAGGATAAGGATTGATAATTTGAATTTTTTACTATGGAGTTAATTTTCTCTTTTTGGTAACAAACTTGAATGCTTCAATTATGTCACCATTAATCCAAGAAGAGAATTTATCGCAACCAACTCCACATTCAAATCCTGTGTTAACTTCTTTAACATCATCTTTAGACCTTTTCAGTGAGTCTAAATTACCTTCAAAAATTACTTTATCTGATCGAAAAACTCTAAGCGAACAATTTCGTTGTAATTTACCAGTTTGTATATAACAGCCTGCTATGGCTCCTTTGCCAACTGAAAATGTTGCTCGAACTTCGGCTTTTCCTAAAGATTCTTCAACAAGATCAGGTTCAAGCAGTCCTTCCATTGCCAACTGAATATCTTCTAAGAGCTTATAGATTACTTCATATTCTCTTATATCAACGTCGTTAGCATCTGCTGCTCTCTTTGCACCAGATGCCAAGGAGGTGTTGAAACCAATAATAACTGAACCAGATGCCGCCGCGAGATCTATATCTGTCTCAGTTATTTCTCCAGGAGCAGAAAGTAAAACTCTAACTTGAACTTCATTTTTTGGTAATTGTTCTAGTGATCCTAATATCGCTTCAACACTACCTTGAACATCAGCTTTGAGTATTAAATTTAACTCCTTTAGTTCTCCATCATTTGCTTGAGTTGATAAGGAAGATAAGCTGACTCTTCTAGAAGCCATTTGCTGAGCTAATTTGGTGGCTCTAGCATCTGTTGCCCTTTCTCCGACAATAGCTCGAGCATTTTTCTCGTCAGGGTAGACTTCGAATTCATCTCCTGCTGTGGGTACTTCACTGAATCCTAGCGCTTCCACTGGGAATGATGGTCCTGCTTCTTTGATTCTCGTCCCATGTTCATCGACCATTGCTCTAATTTTTCCGAGGACTGAACCCGCAGCTAAAACATCTCCAGATTTTAAGGTTCCATTTTGTACTAACAAAGTAGCCACTGGCCCTTTAGCTTTGTCTAGGTGAGCTTCAATAACAGTACCTTTTGCAAATCTATCAGGGTTAGCTTGTAGATCTTCTACTTCTGAAACTAATAAAATCATTTCGAGCAATTTATCAATGTTTTGTTTTTTGATAGCACTTACTGGAACCATCACTGTATTTCCTCCCCAATCTTCAGCAATCAAATCTTTTTCTGATAGTTCTTGCTTTACTCTCTCTGGAGATGCTCCTTCTTTGTCAATTTTGTTTATTGCAACAACAATTGGCACTTTTGCAGCTCTTGCATGACTGATAGCCTCAAGTGTTTGAGGTCTGCAACCATCATCTGCAGCAACTACAAGAACAGCTACATCTGTAACCTTTGTACCCCTTGCCCTCATTGCAGTGAAGGCTTCATGACCGGGAGTATCAAGAAAAGTTAATTTTTTCTTTTGAGATTCATGCTCAAATTCAACTTGATAAGCTCCTATATGTTGAGTGATGCCACCTGCTTCTCCGGAAGCAACTCTTGATTCTCTGATGGAATCTAATAGGCTTGTTTTGCCATGATCTACGTGCCCCATCACTGTAATAACGGGTGGTCTTCTTATTAGATTATCAATGTCTTCAGATTCAATCATATCAACTGTTTTCTCAGCAGCTTCTTGGATATCATCTTGTAAAACAGGTACCCCAAATTCTTCAGCTACTGTTTCAATAGTTGCTAAGTCGAGCGATTGAGTAACAGTTGCGGTTATTCCCTTAAAGAAAAGAGATTTGATTATTTCAGAACTTTCAAGACTTAATTTATCAGCTAATTCTTGAACTGTTAAATTATCTTCGGGAACTATTATCATCTCAGGCCTAACTTGCTTGGCTTCTTTAGCAGCTTTTAACTCCATAGCTCTTCTTTTCTGTCTTTGCCTAGTAGTCTCTTTTTTCTTCTTTTTAAATTGTTTTATAGTTTTTTGAGATTTGGATTCATCATGCTTTTCTTTCTTTGGACGCGCCAAACTAGCTGATAATATTGAAATTTTTTCGCCTGAATATCCACTAGTTTCAGAAGTTAATGAATCATCATTCTCGCCAATAAAATGAACTTTCTGTCTTTGTTTTTGGGGATTTTTGCTCCTTAATGCTTCAAGTTTTGCGCTATCGTCCCAGTCTGTCTTACCTGTTTTTTTAGAATTATTTGAAAATGGTCTATGGGGTGTTTTTTTAGTATTAGGGGGAGTATTGGGACGAATATTTGGAGATTTTGGCTTCTGTTTCGCCGTCTCAACATTTTGTTTTTCGTTATTCTTTATAAGTTGTTTGTCATTCTCAGATTTGTTAGTTTTTTGAATTCGTAAGAGTTCATTAGGAGATACTGGCTTTCTAATCCCAGGTTGCTTTTGACCATTAAATTTAGAACCAGGCCTATTGGGCATGCCAGGTCTGTTGGGAGCACCAGGCCGACTTGTATTGGATTGTCTATTAAAAGATCCAGGTCTGCCTTGATCTGATGGCTTATTACTTAATCCAGGCCTATTGGACAAGCCAGGTCTATTGGGAGCACCAGGCCGATTTGTATTGGATTGTCTATTAAATGATCCTGGTCTATTTTGATCTGATGGTTTGTTTCTTAATCCAGGCTTATTGGGCATCCCAGGTCTGTTGGGGACAGTTTGTTTAAAAGAAATTTTTTGATTATTCTGCTGATTAAGATTATTTCTTCTTATTGGCGCTCCTACAAGCTCAGGTGGGGACGTTCTATTATTATTTTTTCTTTTAAAATTGTTCGAATCTTGGTCTGGCTTGTTTGATATTTGTCTTTCCCCCCCTGAACTGGAAATATTCTGGGAGGATTTTGTAGAATTGGCATTAATTTGAATATTTTTAGGTTTAGCAATAAGTTGAATGGGAGGTTTTGCAGGACTTTTTGTTGGGGGGATTACGTTATTTTGGAAAGTTTTTTTATCTTTATTGAGATTTTGTGAGGTGTTATTGTTGGTATTTTGATTTCTAAGTTTTGCTTGAGATTGTGAACTGTTGGTAATTGTCGGTTTATTGATATTTTTTGGTGTATTTGAAATTATTTTTATACTCTCGGGCTTATTTAGAGGTTTTACCAACAATGGCTGTTTGTTTAAATTATCTTTAAGGGGTTTCTCTTTCAAGGAGGAGATAACAGAAGATTCACCTTCTTTATTTTGTTTTACATTATCTTTTTTTAATGATGGTTTCTTAATAGAAAGTATTTTTTTATCTGAATTTTTATTAATAAGATTTTTTATTTTCTTTGCTTCCTGTGCACTAATTGAACTGCTATGGCTTTTTACTGAAATTGAAAGTTTTTGAGCTGCATCTAGTATATCTTTATTGTCCAGATTTAAATCTCTGGAAAGTTCGTAAATTCTGATTTTATCGCTGATAGTCATTTAATCTGATTTGAACTCTTTTGAAAAATTAAAGAGGATTTAATTTAATTATATTCCTTTATTAGGATACTCATTGTAGCTTGTAATTTCTTTTTCAAAAATATCAATAAATTCAGGTTCTAAAATTGTTTTTAAAGCTTTTTGAAGCTTTTTTTTGATCTTGGAATCTGAGTAACATTTTTTTGACTTGCAAATGTAGGCTGATCGCCCCATCCCCTTTTGAAAAATAACACCTTGCTTATGATCATTAGTAATCTTTATAAGATTTTCCCTATCATATGTTTTTCTACATGAAATGCATATACGCATAACAGGGGTTTTTCGTATCACCGTTTTCTCTCCTCTCTGGCAGATATTTCACCATCTTGAACAGTCTTTAATTGATCACTATCTGAGAAGTTCTCCTCTTCATATGTTTCTTGTCCGTATTCTTCATCATCTTCTGGAAGTGGATAAAGCTCTCTTAGTCTTGCATCTTCCGCAGCACGCTCAGCTTGTTCTGCTTCTAATCTAATCTCAGCTTCTCGCTGTAGGTTTTCTTCATCTTCTCTTTGAATAATTAATTCAGAGACTGCAGCATCTTCTGCTTCCTGATCGTATTCATGTGAGTTTTTAACATCAATTTTCCAACCAGTTAATCTTGCCGCAAGTCTTACATTTTGTCCTTCTCTACCAATCGCTAGACTCAATTGATCAGGAGGAACAAGTACGTGCGCGTGTTGACCTGCTGGGTCCACAAGTCTCACGAGATCAACTTTTGCAGGACTTAAAGAGTTTAAAATATACTGTATTGGGTCAGATGACCATTTAATAACATCAATTTTTTCTCCTCTTAATTCATTTACTACTTGTTGAATTCTTGCTCCTCTCGCTCCAATACAAGCACCAACAGGGTCAACTTCTTGTTCGATGCTATCAACAGCTACCTTTGTTCTTGGCCCAACAGCTCTTGAAGGAGGATTAGCTTCTCTTGAAACAGCAACAATTTTTACTGTTCCTTCTTGGATTTCCGGTACTTCATTTTCAAATAAATAAACTACTAATCCAGCATTAGCTCTGCTTACAAAAAGTTGAGGTCCTTTTCTGGCTATTTCGCTAACTTCTTTTAAGAATACTTTGAAAGTAGCATTAGCTCTATAATTGTCATTTGGTAATTGATCTCTTTTTGGAAGTTCAGCCTCTACTTCAGGCCTACCAATACCAGAACTAACTCCCATAATTACTGATTGTCTTTCAAATCTTATAACTCTCGCAGTTAAAACAGGATCTTCCAAATCTGCAAATTCTTCTTGGATCATTTTTCTTTGTTGATCCCTTAATTTTTGGGCTAAAACTTGCTTTGTTGTTGAAGCAGCCATTCGCCCAAAATCCTCTTTTTCTGGAGTAACGTCTAAAACAACAGTGTCACCTATTTGGGCATCATCAGCTACTTGTTTTACTTCTAATAAAGATATTTGATGATCTTCGCTTTCAACTTCTTCTACAATTATTTTACTTGATAAGATCCTATAACCCTCTTCATCTAGATCTAGTCCAACATCAAAATTACTAAAGTATTCTTCATCAAAGGGATCTTCGTTAACTCCAATGTAAAAAGTTCTCCTATATTTTTCATAGCCTTTTAATAAAGCTTCGCGTAAAGCGGCTTCCACGATATTAGGAGGTAACTTTTTTTCCTCACTAATATCTTCAATGAGATTGTTTAAACCTGGGAGAATAACTAATGCCATCTATGATGGGAAAATGGATAATGGTTGAAAATAATTAATCTTTTAATGTGCAAAGACTAATCTTTAAAACTTCATCAAAAGGGATCTTTTGTATCTTCCCTTTTATGTTAATGGCTAAATAATCTTTAGACTTTTCATAAAGCAAACCATTCAGAAATTTTATTTTCGAATTTTTCTGGTTTAACTGAACATTAACTGGAAAACCCTTAAAAGTTTTGAAGTCTCTATCTGAGGTTAATTCATCACTGACCCCTTGACTACTAATTTCTAACACATATGAACAATTTAAAAGATTTGAATTTTCTATTTCTTCAGATGCTGGATCATTGAATAAAGCACAATCTTTAAGTGAAATATCATCACCATTAGTTTTTTTTATAGTGATTTTTAAGACAATGGGATTTTGATTGGTTTGAATATTTAAACTGCAGATTTTGAGATCCCATTCAGTGGCAACTTTTTTTAATAGAGTTTCTAGCTTGCTTTTTTTTTCTTTATTCAAATTTATCTATGAAGTTGATTTAAAATAATTTTCACATATAAAAAATATTTTTCTATTAAATGATTAGAAAATTTGAATTTTATGGATGTAAACAAAAAAACAACGATAATAAATTTCTTCAATTAGATTTAATACAAACTTAGAACTCTTAAAATAAATGAATTTTTTAAAGATTAGATTTATTAATTTAATCAGAATTTTCATTATTTTCTTTTTCTGTTTAGTTAATTTCTCTCAAGAGGGGGATGTTTTAGCTTTGTCTTCTTTTGAAAGTCATAATTTTGTATCATCCGCAGTAAAAAATGTTGGGCCTGCAGTTGTAAAAATCGATACTGAGCGATTAATAGAGAGGCAGCAATTTGATCCCACCTTATTAGATCCTCTTTTGAGGGATTTATTAGGCGAACAAGGCATTACTCCTGAAAAAGAGAGAGGCCAAGGTTCTGGTGTAATAATTAATCAGAATGGTTTGGTTCTTACAAATGCTCATGTAGTAGAAAGAGTGGATGATGTTTCAGTAACTTTGGCAGATGGAACTATTCGCGATGGTCAAGTTTTGGGTACTGATGCAGTAACTGACTTAGCTTTAGTAAAAATCGATGACTCTAAAAACTTTAATTTTGCTCCACTTGGAAATTCTGAAGATCTTGAAGTCGGAGATTGGGCAATAGCTCTAGGTACTCCTTATGGTCTAGAAAAAACAGTCACCTTGGGTATTGTAAGTAGTTTGCATAGAGACATAAATAGTCTAGGTTTTTCAGATAAAAGGCTTGATCTCATTCAGACTGACGCTGCAATAAATCCAGGCAATTCAGGAGGACCACTTATTAATTCAAATGGTGAGGTAATAGGAATCAATACTTTAGTCAGAAGTGGTCCTGGAGCCGGTCTAGGTTTCGCAATACCTATTAATCTTGCTAAAAGTGTTTCAGATCAGCTTCTTAAAAATGGCGAAGTTATTCATCCATATTTGGGAGTTCAATTAATCTCTTTGAATCCTAGAATTGCAAAAGAACATAATCAAGACCCTAATTCATTAGTTCAATTGCCAGAAAGAAATGGCGCTCTAATTCAATCAATCATACCTAATAGTCCGGCTGAAAAAGCTGGTTTAAGAAGAGGTGATTTAGTAATAGCAGCAGAAAATATTTCTATTGAAGAACCAAAAACTTTGCTAGACGAAGTAGAAAAAGCTCAAATAGGTAAAGTATTCCTTTTGAATGTTCTAAGAGATAATAAAGAGATACAAATAAATATTATGCCAGAACCCCTGCCTGGTTTGACATAAACCACCTATTGAAATTTAATAATCTATAAACTTAGAAAAAAAGATTTTGGATTTACAAACTCAAATGAAAAAAGCAGTTGCTGATGCAGCAATCAAGGAAGTAAAGAGTGACATGATTGTTGGATTAGGATCTGGATCTACAGCCGCTCTTATGATAGAGAGCCTTGCGAACGAAATACGTTCTGGGCAACTACAAAATATAAGAGGTGTTGCAACTTCCTTTCAATCAGAAGTTTTAGCTTTAGAACTAGATATCCCACTTATCGATTTAGCTTCTGTTTCCCAAATTGATTTAGCTATTGATGGGGCAGATGAAGTTGATCCGCAATTTCAATTAATCAAAGGAGGTGGAGCATGTCATGTTAGAGAAAAATTAGTGGCATCAAAAGCCAATCAATTGTTAATTGTCGTTGACGAAACTAAACTTGTACAAAACTTAAATAAATCATTTCCTCTACCTGTAGAGGTTCTTCCAAATGCTTGGAAACAAGTTCAAGAGGTTATCTCAGAGATGAAAGGTAATTCTAATTTAAGAATGGCTACTAAAAAAGCTGGTCCAGTTGTTACTGATCAGGGTAATCTTGTTCTAGATGTATTGTTTAATGATGGTATTAAGAATCCACAAGATATTGAATTGACTCTTAACAATATTCCGGGTGTATTAGAGAATGGACTATTTGTTGATCTTACAGACAAAGTACTGGTTGGTAAAATTGAAAACAGTATTCCATTTGTTTATTCTCCATCAAAAGTAAGCTAATCTTCGAATCTTATTTGTACTGAATTAGCATGGCTATGTAAGCCCTCGCTATTAGCCAGATTAATAATATCATGACTGTTAGCTTTTAGACTTTTTTCATTAAATTCTATGATTGAAGTGTTTTTCATAAAGGTTTCAACTCCTAGAGAACCGCTAAATCTAGAGTTTCCTGATGTTGGCAAAGTATGATTTGGCCCAGCCAGATAATCTCCCACAGCTTCCGGGGTCCATTCCCCCAAAAATATTGCTCCTGCATTTTCTATACCTTGAAGAATCTTTTTTGAATCTAATGCTAGTATTTCTAGATGTTCTGGAGCAAAGTTATTGCTTAGTTCAACGCATGATTTATAGTCCTCGCAAATAACAATTAATCCCCAATTTTTTATTGACTGCAAGCAAATTTCTTTTCTTGGATGATTATCTATTATTCTATAAATTTCTTCTAGGACTTCTTTTGCCTGGATTTTTGAAGTAGTCAGAAGTATTGAAGAAGCCAAAGGATCATGTTCTGCTTGTGCGAGAAGATCAGATGCTATATGAGCGCTTTTGGCTGTCTTATCAGCAATGATTAATATTTCACTTGGACCTGCTAAAGAATCTATTCCAGTAGAGCCATAAATTAGTTTTTTTGCAGTAGTTACATATATATTTCCTGGACCTGTAATAACATCAACTTTATTGATTTGATCTGTGCCAAATGCTAAAGCACCAATTGCTTGAGCTCCTCCAATTCTAAAAACTTTATTGATTCCTGATAAGTGAGCTGCAGCTAAAACAGTTTTGTTTATTTTTCCCAGATTATTTCCAGGAGATACCATTATGATTTCTTTTACTCCTGCTACTGTTGCAGGTATTGCATTCATTAAAACAGTGCTTGGATAAGCAGCTCTACCTCCAGGGATATAAATACCTGCATTTTTCACAGGTCTCCATCTCCTTTGGACGGTATCACCATATTCGCCTTTTATAGTGAAGGATGAAGGAATTTCTTTCTCATGGAATTTTTTAACTCTTTTATGGGCTACCTCAAGAGAGTGTTTTAAACTGCTATCAATTTCATCCCATGCATCCTTTAATTCTTCTTTACTAACTTGCATAGGGTCAGGGTCGAAACCATCAAATTTTCTGGTATATTTTTTCACTGCTATATCTCCATAATGTTTTACCTCTTGAAGAATTTCTTCAACTATTGCATTTATTTTGTTGTTGTTTTCTGAGGTAGTTCGGGTAGAAATCCTTTTTAATTCTTGGATAGCCTCTTCATTATTATTTATGATCTTCATATTCTTAATTTTCAAATTGAAAGGCTCTAGACCAATGTAATAGCTCCTTAAATTATATATGATTGATTAGTAGTCGATCTATTTGTTATGATTGAGATGTATTTATAATGTTTCATCTGTGGCCAATAACAAATCCGCAAAAAAGAGAATTCAAATTGCTGAAAGAAATCGTTTAATCAATAAGTCATACAAATCTACAGTAAAAACTTTGACTAAAAAAACTTTAGAAAATTGTGAAAAATATAAAAAAGATCCAAATGAAGATAATGAAAATTTAGTCAAAACAAGCCTTAATAAGACTTTTAGTTTAATCGATAAAGCAGTTAAAAAAAACGTTCTTCACAAAAATAATGGGGCTAATAGAAAATCAAAAATTAACAATTTTGTAAAAATTACTCTAACTAAAAAGTAAAAGGCAGATCATAATTATGAGCGATATAGAACTCATAGACTCCCACTGTCATTTAATATTTGAAAATTTTGAGAAAGATCTTGAAGATGTTGTTTTTAGATTGCGTTCAAGAGGTGTAAAAAAATTAGTTCATGCTTGTTGTGAATTAACAGAAATTCCAAAGTTGAAAAAAATATCTCATAAATTTAAAGAAATTTATTACTCAGTTGGTTTGCATCCGCTAGAAGCAGGAAAATGGGAACAAAGTTCAAAATCTCTTTTAAGAAAATCAGCTCAAGAAGATAGAAGAGTTGTAGCCATTGGGGAATTAGGCTTAGATTTTTTTAAAAATAAAAATAAAACTCAGCAAATTGAAGCGCTTATTCCGCAAATGGAGTTAGCTTATGAACTTAAATTGCCTGTAATTATCCATTGCAGAGATGCTGCAAATGAAATGATTGATATATGTAGTGATCTCTCTAAAAAAGGAAAATGTCCAAATGGTGTACTCCATTGTTGGACAGGTACTTCAAAAGAGATGAAGCAATTCTTGGATCTTGGATTTTACATCAGTTTTAGTGGAATAGTAACGTTCCCAAAAGCACATGAAATTCATGAGTGTGCCAAAATAGTCCCAAATGATAAATACCTAATTGAAACTGATTCACCATTTCTAGCTCCTGTCCCTCATAGGGGTAAAAGAAATGAACCTGCATTTGTTGAAAATGTTGCTAATTTTGTGGCAGATTTAAGATCTACTGAATTAATCACAGTTGCTAAAGAGTCATCTAAGAATGCTGAAGATTTGTTTAAATTTGACTTGTTAATTTGACGTTGCAGCTGCTAATATGAGGAATTACTGGAAATTTTTCTTAATTTTTTAGCTTTAACTTGAGCAGTTAATGATTCATCAGCATTAAATAAAAACTTAATTCTTCTTTATTGGTTTTATTTTTTGTTGAAATCGAGATTTAAAGGTAGGTCTCATATTAATTGGGAAGTTAAAGAGCTAAATATTGAGTAAATTAAAAGTAAATAGTAAATCTCACAAAATCGCAGGTTTTCTTGCATGAGCAGTAGCGCTTTACAGGTAGCAAAAACAGCTACTTATCTACCAGATTTAGTTGAAGTACAAAGAGCAAGCTTTAAATGGTTTTTAGAAAAGGGTTTAATAGAAGAACTACAAAATTTTTCTCCCATATCTGATTACACAGGTAAATTAGAATTGCACTTTATAGGTGAAGAGTACAGGTTGAAAAGACCTAGACACGATGTTGAGGAGGCTAAAAGAAGAGATGCTACATTTGCATCTCAAATGTACGTAACTTGTAGATTAATTAATAAAGAGACAGGGGAAATAAAAGAACAAGAAGTATTTATTGGCGAATTGCCTTTAATGACTGAAAGAGGAACTTTCATTATAAATGGTGCCGAAAGAGTTATTGTAAATCAAATTGTTCGAAGTCCTGGAGTTTATTTTAAAGATGAACTGGATAAAAATGGTCGAAGAACTTACAATGCTAGTGTTATCCCTAATAGAGGCGCATGGTTAAAATTCGAGACTGACAAAAATAATTTACTTTATGTGAGAGTTGATAAGACCAGAAAAATTAATGCCCACGTTCTCATGAGGGCGATGGGTCTCTCAGACAATGATGTGGTAGATAAATTAAGGCATCCAGAGTTTTATCAAAATTCAATTGAGTCAGCTAATGACGAGGGTATAAATTCAGAAGATCAGGCATTACTCGAGCTATACAAGAAGCTCCGTCCAGGTGAACCACCCTCCGTTTCTGGCGGACAACAGCTATTACATAGTAGATTTTTTGATCCCAAAAGATATGATTTAGGCCGAGTTGGTAGATATAAAATAAATAAAAAATTAAGACTTACTGTACCAGATGATGTGAGAACACTTACCCATGAAGATGTTCTTTCTACTATTGATTACTTAATTAACCTAGAATTGGATATTGGCGGTGCTAGTTTGGATGATATTGATCACCTCGGTAATAGAAGGGTTAGATCAGTAGGAGAACTTCTTCAAAATCAAGTCAGAGTTGGACTTAATCGTTTAGAGAGAATAATAAAGGAAAGAATGACTGTAGGAGAAACAGATTCTCTAACTCCCGCACAACTAGTCAATCCTAAACCTTTGGTTGCTGCAATAAAAGAATTTTTTGGCTCCAGCCAGTTAAGCCAATTCATGGATCAAACTAATCCTTTGGCTGAATTAACACACAAAAGAAGAATCTCAGCATTAGGCCCAGGAGGTTTAACTCGAGAAAGAGCTGGCTTCGCAGTAAGAGATATACACCCTTCACATTATGGAAGATTATGTCCCATCGAGACTCCTGAAGGTCCTAACGCAGGGCTTATAAATTCTTTAGCTACCCACGCAAGAGTTAATGAGTATGGTTTTATTGAAACACCTTTTTGGGAGGTTAATGAAGGGAAAGTTAATAAAGAGGGTAATCCTGTCTATCTGTCTGCTGATTTGGAAGATGAGTGTAGGGTGGCTCCAGGAGACGTAGCAACTGATAAGGACGGCAATATAATCGCAGATCTAATACCAGTTAGATACAGGCAGGACTTTGAAAAAGTTCCTCCTCATCAAGTTGATTACGTTCAACTTTCTCCGGTTCAGGTTATATCAGTTGCAACTTCACTTATCCCTTTCTTGGAACATGATGATGCTAACAGAGCTCTGATGGGATCAAATATGCAACGCCAAGCCGTTCCATTGCTCAGGCCAGAACGCCCTTTAGTTGGTACAGGTTTAGAATCTCAAGTTGCTAGAGATTCAGGAATGGTACCCATTACAAAAGTTAATGGAACTGTATCTTACGTAGACGCTAATGAAATTATCGTTAAAGACGAGGATGGTAATGAACATTTCCATTATCTTCAGAAATATCAAAGATCAAATCAAGATACTTGCCTTAACCAAAGACCTATAGTGAAAATTGGAGATAAAGTGATATCAGGCCAGGTTTTGGCAGATGGGTCCGCCTGTGAAGGAGGGGAAATAGCGCTTGGCCAAAACGTTTTAATAGCTTACATGCCATGGGAGGGATACAACTACGAAGATGCAATACTTGTGAGCGAGAGGATGGTAACTGATGATTTATATACTTCAGTACATATTGAAAAATATGAAATAGAAGCAAGACAAACGAAGCTTGGACCTGAAGAAATTACGAGAGAGATTCCCAACATTTCTGAAGAAAGCTTGAATAATCTTGATGAAATGGGAATTATTAGGATTGGTGCTTTTGTTGAAAGTGGAGATATTCTTGTAGGAAAAGTAACTCCAAAAGGGGAATCCGACCAACCACCTGAAGAAAAACTTTTAAGAGCTATTTTCGGTGAAAAGGCTCGAGATGTTAGAGATAATTCTCTCAGGGTACCTAAAACTGAAAAGGGAAGGGTTTTGGATGTTCGTATCTATACAAGAGAACAAGGTGATGAATTACCTCCCGGAGCTAATATGGTTGTTAGAGTTTATGTTGCTCAGAGAAGGAAAATTCAAGTAGGTGACAAAATGGCTGGGAGACATGGCAATAAAGGAATTATTAGCAGAATCTTACCAAGAGAAGATATGCCGTATTTACCTGATGGAACGCCTGTAGATATAGTTCTTAATCCTTTAGGAGTTCCAAGTAGGATGAATGTAGGGCAAGTTTTTGAACTATTGATGGGCTGGGCAGCCTCCAACTTAAATTGCAGGGTTAAGGTTGTTCCATTTGATGAAATGTATGGAGCTGAAAAATCACATCAAACTGTTCAAGCATTTTTAGAGGAAGCTTCAAAACAGCCAGGTAAAGCATGGGTTTACAATCCTGAAGATCCTGGAAAGTTATTACTTAAAGATGGTAGAACAGGCGAACCCTTTGATCAGCCAGTCGCTGTCGGATACTCTCACTTCCTCAAATTAGTACATTTGGTGGATGATAAAATTCATGCTAGATCCACTGGTCCTTACTCTTTGGTTACACAGCAACCATTGGGTGGTAAAGCTCAGCAAGGTGGACAAAGGCTTGGAGAAATGGAAGTATGGGCTCTTGAAGCTTATGGAGCCGCTTATACTCTTCAGGAATTGTTAACAGTTAAATCTGATGACATGCAAGGAAGAAATGAAGCTCTTAATGCAATCGTCAAAGGTAAACCGATCCCAAGGCCCGGTACTCCTGAGTCATTTAAAGTTCTAATGAGGGAATTACAATCTCTAGGCTTGGATATTGGGGTTTATACAGATGAAGGGAAAGAGGTAGATTTAATGCAAGATATCAATCCGAGAAGAAATACTCCATCAAGGCCGACCTACGAATCACTCGGAACCTCTGAATATGAGGAAGATTAAATACACAATAAAATTCTTTTAATTTAAATTCACCAAAAATGACAAACAGCAACTTAAGAACTGAAAATCACTTTGATTACGTCAAAATTTCAATAGCTTCTCCACAAAGAATAATGGATTGGGGGCAAAGGACATTACCCAATGGTCAAGTAGTTGGTGAAGTTACTAAACCTGAAACTATTAATTACAGGACACTTAAACCAGAAATGGATGGATTGTTTTGTGAAAAGATTTTTGGGCCATCTAAAGATTGGGAATGCCACTGTGGAAAGTACAAAAGGGTAAGGCATCGCGGCATTGTTTGTGAGAGATGCGGGGTTGAAGTAACTGAAAGTAGAGTCAGAAGACATAGGATGGGTTATATAAAACTAGCTGCGCCAGTTTCTCATGTTTGGTATTTGAAAGGGATCCCTAGTTACGTTGCAATACTTTTGGATATTCCGCTTAGAGATGTAGAACAAATAGTTTATTTTAATTGTTATGTTGTATTAGATCCAGGGGATCATAAAGAACTCAAGTATAAGCAATTACTTACCGAGGATGAGTGGCTGGAAATTGAAGATGAAATTTATGCTGAAGATTCAACTATTGAAAATGAACCTTTTGTTGGAATTGGTGCTGAAGCACTTAAACAATTACTTGAGGACCTAGATTTAAATCAGGTTGCTGAGGAGCTTAGAGAAGAAATTACTAATAGCAAAGGGCAAAAGAGGGCAAAACTTATAAAAAGGATAAGAGTTATTGATAATTTCATTGCAACTAATGCAAAACCAGAATGGATGGTTTTAGATGCAATCCCAGTTATTCCTCCTGATCTAAGACCTATGGTTCAGCTAGATGGGGGAAGATTTGCAACTTCAGATTTAAACGA
>CABYGI010000003.1 GCA_902518475.1 uncultured Prochlorococcus sp.
AAAAGCAGAACTTAATAAAGATAATGCAACCAGCGCAGTAACTGGTTTCGTTAACCTGTTAAGTGTTCTGTTAAAACTTACCAATAAAATAAAAAAAAATAAAGAGGTTACTAAAGGTATTAAAGGTATAAGAGTTGTTGAATTTATGAAATTTCCCACGAAAAAAATATGTATCTACTTTAAAATTTTATATTATTTTGACGCGTTATTTATTAAATAAGATTTTCTAATATCTTGAATGTAATTAGTACCTATTGCATTCTGTGTAAATTGATACCAAAATTAAATTAGAATTGAAAAATAGAATGTTAGCCATTTCTGAAATTATTATTGCAAGTGCAATCTTCCTAGGCATTGTATATTGGGAAGTTAAATTCCTATATGCCAAAACTACTGTAGTGAAATAACTTCGCTCAAAACAGGAAAATTAAAAGCATAGAAAATTTAAATAAAATTTAAGAATTTAAGTTGACAAAAAAAGCTCTATATATGAGAGAATAAACACAAATATTCAAGCCCCCTAATGAGCGAAGTTCAAACTCCTAACACTAATTCAACTCAGCAACAGCAACAGCAACAGCAACAATCCTACTCAGACAGCAAAATTAATTCAGCTGAGAGCGAGAGACTTTATCTTGAGATGAAAGAAGCTTGGCTTTAAATTTAATTTTATTTGAAATAATATTTCTATAATTTTTCTAAATTTTTTTTAATTTTGAAGTAATCAATACTTTTTTATTTTATACAACCTTTAAATTTTGTTTAACCGCAAAAGCATTTTGTTTAGAAAACTAAAGCAGTTAGAGAGAATTAACGGAAGGCTCGCAATGGGAGGTTTGATATATTTAGTTTTTACAAAATTAGTTTCCAACCGTGCCGACATATTAGACCAGCTTAAGTCTTATTTGATTTAAGAAATGAATTGGAAATATTATCCAGGAATATTTCTTTCTATATAAGCGTCAGTTAAAGCTAAAATTAACCCCAATAATGTTGAAAATACAGCAATTTCAGTTGATTCCATTTTATTTTTGAATTACCCCTAGTTTGCTAAATAACTCAAAGTTCGGCAACAAAACTAATAACTTGCTATAGTACATGTATACTATTACCTATTTATTATGAGCTCAGCTACTCCTGAGTTTCTTTTCGTTAGGCCTGGTGATTGTGTCGCAATTAAAAAAGAAAATTGCGAAAATAATAATGAAAAGAATAAAAATTATTGGGTCGGTAAAGTTATCGACTGTATTGGAGGAGCTAGAAATCCAAATTCATGGACCTTGTTTCAAGTTGCCAATATTGATAATGGAGAGATCACTATAATCAACGCAGATATTGTAGAAAAAATTTTGAAAACTTCTGAAAGTTAAACTTATAGATAATCAAAAAAAACTTCCTTAAATATCACAAAAAAAGGCAAAATGCACGCTTTAAAGGGAATCACCCCAGTTCCAAGCAGGCAAGTCCGTATACTTGATTCATTGGGCAAGGAGGTTGAATGCCTTTATACATTCTGTAAGTTTTTGATATTTCTTCAAATCCCAAGCTTGATAAAAGATAATTTGCATAAGGATTTAGATTAGAGCAATCCAATAAGATTTGGGCATCTAAATCACCAACTAACTCCCTTATTAATAATTCAGCAAGTGGTGGAGTATCCGCTAAAAGAGGTCCAATTCTCCAGCCTTGCTCATTATCCTGCAATACACAAGGTCTTACCCTGCCAAATCCATGGCACATCCCATTATTATCGACAATTGCACTTACATTACCATGAGAATTTTTCAACCAGTCATTTAGAAAATGTGGTCTGGGACTAGGTTCTCTTTGATCATCATAAATTAAGACCGCATCAGAGGAAATTTTATTACCTGGGACAACTTTAAAAGAATGAAATTGATCGTTGTAAAAATTTCTCAATGGCAAATCTTGAGACCCATTTAATTTCCATCGATTTGTAATAGAAGATTTTCTAAACCCCCACTTTGCGTAATCATTCAATCTATCTGGGGCAGCCTCAAGACCAATGCAATCCACATTTTTTAAATATTCGAGGGCATGTTTCCATAATCTCACTCCATATCCATTATTTCGGAATTCTTTTTTAACAATATATAAACCTATAAAACCATACGAAGCGTTATATTTTACACACGCAATAGAACCTATTGGATTATTGTCGAGACAAGCTACCCATACCCCTTGTTTATCTGTATTTCTATAAATTGATACGTCATCCAGTCCAGGAGAAAATCCCTCTAACCTTGCCCAGTTTGTGACTTCTGGTATTTCATTTATAGATATCAATCTAATTGAAAAATTTTCCCCCATAGAAATATACTAACCAAGAAAAATTTGAATTTTTAAAGATAATATTAATAAATTTGATTATTTCTCATAAATCATTCACCTTGATTTAAGTGGCTAAAAACCTTAGTTATTTACAATTTATCCTCTGATATATTTAATACTATTCATAAGAATAAAATGAAAATCTCTGATAAATTTCATTCAGAAGACATTAATAAATTAAAAAATACAGTTCTCACTGGTAAAACAGAAGATATAAAATGGCGAATACATCATCTCAATATAGTTTCTAAACTTTTGGATGAAAATAAAAAAGAGATGATAAAATCACTTTTTGTTGATCTAGGTAAATCTGAAATCGAAGGGCTTTCAGAAATCCTTTTAGTTAAAGAAGAAATTTCACTCATAAAAAAGAAACTCAATTCTTGGATGCGGCCAAAAAAGATTAATACACCTTATTATCTATTTCCATCATCCTCCAAAGTTATTTATGAACCTCTTGGATGTGTCTTAATTCTTGGACCTTATAATTATCCATTACTTTATGTTTTAAAGCCGTTGGTAAATATTTTCTCAGCAGGAAATACTGCAGTTATAAAACCATCAGAGAAATGTCCTGCGACTTCAAAACTTATTAAAAAACTTACTTCCAAATATTTCCGTAAAGATATCCTCATGACAGTAGAGGGTGATTATAAACAGTCCATAAAATTAATTGAACAAAATTTTGACCATATATTTTTTACAGGAAGTACTGAAACTGGAAAATCTATAATGAAAATAGCTTCAAAAAACTTAACTCCATTAACTCTTGAGCTAAGCGGAACAAATCCTGTAATCATTTTCAAAAATGCAAATTTAGAAGTAGCTGCGAAAAGAATTGTTTGGGGCAAATTTTTTAATTCTGGTCAGTCCTGTATGGCTCCGAATCATATCTTTGTAGATAAAGAAATTGAAACTATTTTTATTGAAAAATTAAAGAAATGGATAGTAAATTTTTACGGAGATAATCCAATTATTTCCGAAAACTTATCAAAATTAGAGAAAAAGCAATTTACATCAACTGTAGAAATTCTAAAACAATATAAAAAAGACAAAAGAATTTTATTTGGGGGGACTTTTAGTAAAAAAAAGTTAAAAATATCTCCTACAATTTTGAGCTCTAAATTAAATGAAACAGATATTTTGCAGAAAGAACTATTCAGTTCACTACTTCCAGTAATTGGAATCAATGATAAGGAATCAGCTTTAAAACAGATTAGTCAAACATCAAAACCATTAGCAATCTACTTATTTGGGGGCAATAAAAAAATTCATAATCATATTTCAAAAGTGACCAGCTCAGGAACAATTTGTATAAATGATGTGATGTTGCCAGTCCTTATTCCAAATTTACCGTTTGGAGGCGTTGGGCAAAGTGGTATTGGCAAATTTCATGGAGAAGAAGGGTTTCGTAATTTTTCAAATCAAAAATCAATTACTTTTAAAGGTTTTTTATTTGATTCAAATCTGCGGTATCCTCCATACGAAAGAGTGAAGAAATTTTTAAAGTTTATTTTTCAGGTTTAAATTACTTAAATTGTTGTTCAAAAACCTAGCGATTTTAAATTTAAAGATTATCTTTAAATAAATAGTGAGTTTTATGAAATTTGCATTTTTATTAATTGCCATATTTATTAATTTTTTTAATCATTCATTGATGAAATCAGAAGAAAAGATATTTTCAGCAAAAAATAAAATTGAGAATATTGCTAGAAAAGAATCAATAACTGAAGAAAAAAAAGAAATAAAAAAAATTCATATTGTAAAAAGTGGAGATACAATATCAAGTATTTCGAAATCCTATTCAATAAATAAAGATTTAATTATTAAATTGAATAACTTAAAAGATGAAAATTACATTTTTGTTGGCCAAAATCTTATTATCTCCGAACCTATTGAAAATCTTACAAAACAATCAGATTTAATAAATAATTATCATATTGTTCTAACTGGTGAAAATCTGACTGAGATATCAAACAAATATAATTTAAAAGTAATAGATCTGATAGAGATTAATAATCTCAATAACCCTGATTCAATAAAAGTTGGTCAAAAACTCATAATAAGAAAAAAGAACAAAATTAATTCAGAAAATCATCAAACAACAGAAAATAATGACTTACTTAAGTTAGAGAAAAAAATTTATGGTCCTATAATTATCCAAAATAAATCATATAAAGATAGTAATGGTAGAAAAGTTCTAAAAGTACTAAATCAAGAAAATAAAAAACTAATTCTTTCAATCAATTGTAATACAAATGAATTAGATGTAAGAATACCTGGTAGAAAATGGAAGGGAAGTAAGCCTGCACAACAAAAATTCGAAAATGATTTAATAAATGATTTTTGTTAAAACTTTTAATTAATATGTGTGAATAATTTGTCTATGAATATTAATGATGAGTTATTCTACAAAAAGTTAAATTATTAGTAATGGCAATTTCAAGAGGAGATCTCGTAAGAGTTAAGAGACCAGAATCATATTGGTACAATGAGATAGGTAAAGTTGCTTCAGTTGACACCTCAGGTATCAAATATAACTGTGTAGTAAGATTTGACAAAGTAAATTACGCTGGGATAAGCGGAACTGATGGTGGAGCAAATACAAACAATTTCGCAGAAAGTGAATTAGAGAAAGCTTAAATAATTGCCTGAATTACCTGAAGTAGAAACTGTTCGCAGAGGTTTAGAGAAAAAACTTAATAACTTTATTATTAAAAAAGTTGAAGTCTGTAGGGATTCAACTGTTGCATTCCCCAAAAAGAAAGAAGAGTTCATTAAAGGACTTCGGAACTCACTGATTCATAGATGGGATAGAAGAGGAAAATATTTAATAGCTCAATTAAAAGAAATTCAAAATGAGAATCCTCGATTTCCTCTAGAAAATTACCAAAATAATGGATTTCTTGTAATTCATCTAAGAATGACTGGCTATTTCAAATTCATCAATATCTCTACTCCGCCATGTAAGCATACAAGAATAAGATTTTTCGGTAAAAATAATAATGAGCTTAGATACATTGATGTAAGAAGTTTTGGCCAAATGTGGTGGATTAAGCAGGGGTTGTCGCCCAATAGAATAATTAAAGGATTAGGCTCATTAGGACCAGAACCATTTTCTAAAGACTTTGATACAAAATACCTAAAGAAAGTTATTTCAAAAAGAACAAAATCTATAAAAGCTATTTTATTAGATCAAACGATAGTGGCAGGTATAGGTAATATTTACGCTGATGAAAGTTTATACTCAGCTGGCATCTCACCTTTTAGGGAGGCTCAAACAATAAAAAAAAATGAGTTAATTAAGCTCAAAGAATCAATCGTAACAATATTAAAAAAAAGTATAGGTTCTGGCGGGACAACATTTAGTGATTTTAGAGACTTGGAGGGAGAAAATGGGAATTTTGGTTTACAGACCAATGTATATAGGAGAACGGGTAAAGAATGTCGTAAATGTGGAAATTTAATTGTAAGGCAAAAAATTACTGGAAGAAGTACACATTGGTGTCCTAAATGCCAAAAATAAAAAAGGGCTTACTCAGAGAAGAGTAAACCCTTTTAAATATTTTTACCTGGCATTGAGCTATTTTCTCAAGGGGCTACCCCCTAAATATTTTCGCCGCTGATGCGTTTCACAACCGAGTTCGAGATGGATCGGAGTGGTTCCACATCGCCATGAACACCAGGATAGTGTGAACCTTGAGAACTGCATAGAAAATTATATAAATTAAAAACAATAAATTAAGTTTATTTGGTCAAGCCCTCGGTCTATTAGTACTCCTCCGCTGCACTTGTTACCAAGCTTCCACGTAGAGCCTATCAACGGGTGTTCTTCCCGTGACCTTACTGGCTTAAGCCATGGCAATACTCATCTTGAGGTGGGCTTCCCACTTAGATGCTTTCAGCGGTTATCCACTCCGCACATGGCTACCCAGCGTTTACCGTTGGCACGATAACTGGCACACCAGAGGTGCGTTCCTCCCGGTCCTCTCGTACTAGGGAGAAATCCTCTCAATATTCCTGCGCATACACCGGATATGGACCGAACTGTCTCACGACGTTCTGAACCCAGCTCGCGTACCGCTTTAATGGGCGAACAGCCCAACCCTTGGGACCGACTTCAGCCCCAGGTTGCGATGAGCCGACATCGAGGTGCCAAACCTCCCCGTCGATGTGAACTCTTGGGGGAGATCAGCCTGTTATCCCTAGAGTAACTTTTATCCGTTGAGCGACGGCCCTTCCACGCAGAACCGTCGGATCACTAAAACCGACTTTCGTCCCTGTTCGACTTGTAGGTCTCACAGTCAAGCTCCCTTCTGCTTTTGCACTCAACGACTGATTTCCAACCAGCCTGAGGGAACCTTTGTGCGCCTCCGTTACCTTTTAGGAGGCGACCGCCCCAGTCAAACTGCCCATCAGATACTGTCCGCTTCCCGGATAACGGGTAAGCGTTAGAACCCTAGCTCTAAAAGAGTGGTATCTCACCGATGACTCATTAGTACCCACAAGCACTATTTCAACGTCTCCCACCTATTCTGCGCATTCAGAGCCCGAGCACAATATCAAACTACAGTAAAGCTTCATAGGGTCTTTCTGTCCGGGTGTATGTAGTCCGCATCTTCACAGACAATTCTATTTCGCCGAGCCTCTCTCCGAGACAGCGCGCAAATCGTTACACCTTTCGTGCGGGTCGGAACTTACCCGACAAGGAATTTCGCTACCTTAGGACCGTTATAGTTACGGCCGCCGTTCACCGGGGCTTCAGTCGCCAGCTTCACTAAAAGCTAACCAGCTTCCTTAACCTTCCGGCACTGGGCAGGTGTCAGCCCCCATACATCGTCTTGCGACTTAGCGGAGACCTGTGTTTTTGGTAAACAGTCGCTTGCGCCTCTTCACTGCGACCAGCTCTCGCTGGCACCCCTTCTCCCGAAGTTACGGGGCCATTTTGCCGAGTTCCTTAGAGAGAGTTATCTCGCGCCCCTCGGTATTCTCTACCACCCCACCTGTGTCGGTTTCGGGTACTGGCATTTGTGTCTTAACGAGTATAGGGCTTTTCTTGGAAGCATGACATCACCAACTTCGCTGCCGTAGCAGCTCGTACTCACGTCTTAGCTCAAGATGTTTTCTCCATCTCTCAAAGCCTCGAACGCTTGAACCAGTAACCAACATCTGGCCTGGCTAGCCTTCTCCGTCCCCCTTCTCAAAACACAACTGGTACAGGAATATTGACCTGTTATCCATCGACTACGCCTTTCGGCCTCGCCTTAGGTCCAGACTAACCCTCCGCGGACGAGCCTGCCGGAGGAACCCTTAGGGTTTCGGGGCATGGGATTCTCACCCATGTTTTCGCTACTCAAGCCGACATTCTCACTTCTATGCCGTCCACGTCCGCTTACGCTAACGCTTCACCCTACATAGAACGCTCCCCTACCATAAATAAATTTATCCGCAGCTTCGGTATAACGCTTAGCCCCGTTCATTTTCGGCGCAGGATCGCTCGACCAGTGAGCTATTACGCACTCCTTTGAGGATGGCTGCTTCTAGGCAAACCTCCTGGTTGTCTGGGCAATCCCACCTCCTTTATCACTTAGCGTTAATTTTGGGACCTTAGCTGGCGGTCTGGGCTGTTTCCCTCTTGACTATGGAGCTTATCCCCCACAGTCTGACTGCCTAGTTACACACAGGGTATTCAGAGTTCATATCGATTTGGTACCGCTTTCGCAGCCCGCACCGAAATGGTTGCTTTACCCCCCTGCTGGAGCACTAGACGCTACGCCTCAACGTATTTCGGGGAGAACCAGCTAGCTCCTGGTTCGATTGGCATTTCACCCCTAACCACAGCTCATCCGCTGAATTTTCAACTTCAGTCGGTTCGGACCTCCACTTGGTATCACCCAAGCTTCATCCTGGCCATGGTTAGATCACCAGGGTTCGGGTCTATAAACACTGACAAACGCCCTATTAAGACTCGCTTTCGCTGTGGCTCCACCATTTCCGGTTTAACCCGCCAGTGCCTATAAGTCGCCGGCTCATTCTTCAACAGGCACACGGTCACCCGATTAGTCGGGCTCCCATTGCTTGTAAGCTCACGGTTTCATGTTCTATTTCACTCCCCTCCCGGGGTTCTTTTCACCTTTCCCTCGCGGTACTGTTTCACTATCGGTCACACAGTAGTACTTAGCCTTACGAGGTGGTCCTCGCAGATTCACACGGAATTCCACGTGCTCCGTGCTACTCGGGATACAGCTAGGTCAACTTATCTTTCGATTACGGGGCTTTCACCCTCTGTGGCACGCCATTCAAACGTTTCTTCTAGACTTGTTGATCCATATTGCTGTCCCACAACCCCGATAGTCAAGACTATCGGTTTGGGCTGTTCCCCGTTCGCTCGCCGCTACTGAGGGAGTCGTTATTTACTTTCTCTTCCTCCAGCTACTAAGATGTTTCAGTTCGCTGGGTTAGCTCGCACCAACCTATATATTCAGTTGGCCGTACATGGGGTTGCCCCATTCGGAAATTCCCGGATCAAAGTGTGCTTCCAACTCCCCGAGACTTATCGCAGGTAACCACGTCCTTCATCGCCTCTGTGTGCCTAGGTATCCTCCGTGAGCCCTTTGTAGCTTGACCAATAACTTCAAAATTGAAGCATCAGCTTAATAGAATTGTTATTAATGCGTTCGCACAAATAATAAATCTGCATCATTAAAGATGCTTATTGTCTTTAAAAATAATCTATGCAGTTGTCAAGGTTCTCTGAAAACAATGAAATTAATTCAATGAGTCCAGCATCTTAATGGTTTTATTAGGAAGCTAGATTCGTTCAGACTTTGTCACAACTCAGAACATTTCCTTTCTACCGATTATGGAAGAGGTGGTAATCAGTGGAGGTAAGCGGACTCGAACCGCTGACATCCTGCTTGCAAAGCAGGCGCTCTACCAACTGAGCTATACCCCCAACATAGAGATATGGGCCATCCTGGACTTGAACCAGGGACCTCACCCTTATCAGGGGTGCGCTCTAACCACCTGAGCTAATGGCCCAGGAAAAATAATGGGTGTGACCTAGAAAAACTTAGGAAATGAAATTCTTAATAAATTAAGAACGTGAGATACCGATCGACCTAAGGTGACAAAATAATAATATTAAACATTTTGTTGTCTCCCTGTTAGGAGGTGATCCAGCCGCACCTTCCGGTACGGCTACCTTGTTACGACTTCACCCCAGTCATTAGCCCCACCTTCGGCGTCCTCCTCCACAAGGGTTGGAGTAACGACTTCGGGCATGGCCAACTTCCATGGTGTGACGGGCGGTGTGTACAAGGCCCGGGAACGTATTCACCGCAGTATGCTGACCTGCGATTACTAGCGATTCCTACTTCACGTAGGCGAGTTGCAGCCTACGATCTGAACTGAGCTACGGTTTATGGGATTTGCTAGCTCTCGCGAGTTTGCTGCCCTTTGTCCGTAGCATTGTAGTACGTGTGTAGCCCAGGGTGTAAGGGGCATGATGACTTGACGTCATCCACACCTTCCTCCGGTTTATCACCGGCGGTCTTTCTAGAGTGCCCAACTAAATGCTGGCAACTAAAAACGTGGGTTGCGCTCGTTGCGGGACTTAACCCAACATCTCACGACACGAGCTGACGACAGCCATGCACCACCTGTCACTGCATTCCCGAAGGCACCCTCAAATTTCTAAGAGGTTCGCAGGATGTCAAACCCTGGTAAGGTTCTTCGCGTTGCATCGAATTAAACCACATACTCCACCGCTTGTGCGGGCCCCCGTCAATTCCTTTGAGTTTCACACTTGCGTGCGTACTCCCCAGGCGGAACACTTAACGCGTTAGCTACGACACCGAAGGGGTCGATTCCCCCGACACCTAGTGTTCATCGTTTACGGCCAGGACTACAGGGGTATCTAATCCCTTTCGCTCCCCTGGCTTTCGTCCATGAGCGTCAGTAATGGCCCAGCAGAGCGCCTTCGCCACTGGTGTTCTTCCCGATATCTACGCATTTCACCGCTACACCGGGAATTCCCTCTGCCCCTACCATACTCAAGCCTTTCAGTTTCCACTGCCATGATGGAGTTAAGCTCCACGCTTTAACAGCAGACTTGAAAAGCCGCCTGCGGACGCTTTACGCCCAATAATTCCGGATAACGCTTGCCACTCCCGTATTACCGCGGCTGCTGGCACGGAATTAGCCGTGGCTTATTCCTCAAGTACCGTCATATCTTCTTCCTTGAGAAAAGAGGTTTACAGCCCAGAGGCCTTCGTCCCTCACGCGGCGTTGCTCCGTCAGGCTTTCGCCCATTGCGGAAAATTCCCCACTGCTGCCTCCCGTAGGAGTCTGGGCCGTGTCTCAGTCCCAGTGTGGCTGATCATCCTCTCAGACCAGCTACTGATCGAAGCCTTGGTGAGCCATTACCTCACCAACTAGCTAATCAGACGCGAGCTCATCCTCAGGCGAAATTCATTTCACCAATAGGCATATGGGGTATTAGCGGTCGTTTCCAACCGTTATCCCCCTCCTGAGGGCAGATTCTCACGCGTTACTCACCCGTCCGCCACTAACCCGAAGGTTCGTTCGACTTGCATGTGTTAAGCACGCCGCCAGCGTTCATCCTGAGCCAGGATCAAACTCTCCGTTGTGTTCAAATCCTTTTGTAGATAAATCTACTCAAATTGAATTGCTTTAGCCAAATAAAAATTTGTTTTATTTAGATTAGCCTCCTTAAATTTTAAGGATTACATTGAGTGCACATTAAAAATATTTCTAAAGTGACTTTCCAAGATCTCAGATCCGTTTGCATCAAAGCCAAAAGTTAGCAATTGATGACATTTTTTTTATATTCTTGACGGGACCTCACACCTTTATTGCATATACATCTTGAAATAACCAACAAAAATTAGTAATTCTCGACGCAATAAAAGCATCAGTTCCTAAGTTTTTAAATTTTCTAGGTGCAGAGTTAAACAACTTGTGAATAACTCAATCAGAAGGGAAAACCCTTCTTCTGGCTGAAAATAATGATCGAAATCAAATCTCCAAAAAATTCATTCATTTACCAAAATCAGATTTAAGGTATCTGCTTGAATAATGCAAAAAGAATATTTCTGCCCAGAAGGAAATACTAAACCATCCCACCGTAATTGTGCAACCTTTTATACAAAAATTTTTTATTAATTTTTTATTTGTTCAAAGTCTCTTTAAACAACTAGGCTTAAATAGAGGGATATAAATGAAATGGCAGAAAGATTTAGTCAAAAAAATCTAAGAGTAAGACCAAGTTCCGATGAAGAGAAAATTGTAACAAATGCAAAAAAACACTTCGAGAAAACTTTGGTTGAGATATCAGGCGAGTTAGTGGGTAGCGTTGCGGCACTAGAACACCCAACAAAAAATAAAAAATTAAATTATGGAGAAATTTTCTTAAGAGACAACGTTCCTGTAATGATTTACCTCATTACCCAAAAAAGGTACGAAATTGTCAAAAAGTTTCTAAGTGTATGCCTTGAGTTACAAAGCGCTAATTACCAAACACGTGGCGTATTTCCTACAAGTTTCGTTGAAGAGAATGGAAAGCTCATTGGAGACTATGGTCAGAGATCAATAGGGAGGATTACCTCAGCAGATGCAAGTTTATGGTGGCCCATTTTATGTTGGTATTATGTCAACAAAAGTGGCGATTATGCCTTTGGAAAAAGTCAAAGCGTTCAAAGAGGTATTCAACTACTACTAGATCTAGTTCTACATCCAACCTTTGAGGGTACTCCAGTACTTTTTGTTCCAGACTGCGCATTTATGATTGATAGACCTATGGATGTATGGGGAGCACCTTTAGAAGTTGAAGTTTTACTTCATGGATGTTTAAAAAGTTGCATTAGGTTAATGGAATTAAGCAGAGCAGATCATGTTAGTAGACTTTTAGACCAAAGACTTATTCTTACAAATCAATGGGTTAAGGATTTAGGAAGTTTTCTTTTAAAGCACTATTGGGTTACCAGCCAAACAATGCAAATCCTTAGAAGGAGGCCAACTGAGCAGTATGGTGATGATCAACACTTCAATGAATTTAACGTTCAACCTCAAGTAGTCCCCTCATGGCTACAAGATTGGTTAGAGAATAGAGGTGGTTACTTAATAGGAAATATTAGGACAGGAAGACCTGACTTTAGATTTTACAGTTTAGGTAATTCTCTGGCATGTATGTTCGGAGTTCTGCCTCCTGAAGAACAAAGAGCTTTATTTAGATTAGTTTCACATAACAGACAGCATTTGATGGCTCAAATGCCCATGAGAATTTGTCATCCTCATATGGATGTCGAAGAGTGGCAAAATAAAACTGGATCAGATCCAAAGAATTGGCCTTGGAGCTACCATAACGGTGGTCATTGGCCAAGTTTACTTTGGTTTTTTGGTGCAGCCGTTCTATTGCATCAAAAAAATTACGGTTCTGATGATGTGATTCTCATGGAAGAAATGAAATCTTTAATAGAGGAATCTTATTGGTGTCAGCTAAATCAATTACCTAAGCAAGAATGGGCAGAATATTTTGATGGGCCTACAGGTACTTGGGTTGGTCAACAATCAAGAACTTATCAAACCTGGACAATTGTTGGATTTTTATTGATGAATCATTTTCTAAGGAATGAGTACAATGATCTGGATATGTTTAAAATTTAAAGCTTAGAATAAACCTAGGGTAAGTGATTTATCAATTGGCAAACAAGCCCCAATACCAAGATATATTGTAAGAAAAGTTCCGAATAAGAAAACTGACATTGCTATCGGTCTTCTAAATGGATTAGAAAATTTATTAACGTTTTCGATAAAAGGAAGAATCATTAAACCAAGTGGGATTAATGTTTGAAGTGCAATGCCCAAAAGTTTATTGGGAACTACCCTAAGTATCTGAAAAACAGGATATAGGTACCACTCAGGGAGTATCTCCAAGGGTGTGGCGAATGGATTAGCTTTATCTCCCAACATTGCAGGATCAAGAACTGCTAGTCCAACTACGCAAGCAATAGTTCCTAATATTACTACAGGGAAAATATACAGTAAATCATTTGGCCAAGCAGGCTCACCATAATAATTATGACCCATACCTTTAGCTAACTTTGCTCTTAATTTTGGATCAGATAGATCTGGTTTTTTTAACGTTGACATATGAAAAACTAATAATGATTTTAGTATAAGAGTTTATAAAGGACCTGAAATACCCTGTTTACGAATCATTAAAAAATGCATCAGCATGAAAACTGCTAATGACCATGGCAGGACAAAAGTATGAAGACTATAAAATCTGGTTAAAGTAGATTGGCCAACACTTTCACCACCTCTAAGTAATTCAACCATAAAGTCACCTATTACTGGTATGGCGGCAGGAACACCTGAAACAATCTTAACTGCCCAATAACCTACCTGATCCCAAGGTAGAGAATATCCTGTAACTCCAAAAGCGACAGTAATAACTGCCATTACAACGCCTGTAACCCAAGTTAATTCTCTTGGCCTTTTAAAACCTCCTGTAAGATAAACCCTAAAGACATGAAGGATTAACATCAAAACCATCATTGATGCACTCCATCTATGCACAGATCTTATTAACCATCCAAAACTTACATCGGTCATTAAATAACTGACTGAACTATAAGCTTGTGTAACTGTTGGCTTATAGTAAAAAGTCATTGCAAAACCTGTTGCAAATTGAATTAAGAAGCATACTAAAGTTATGCCTCCCAAACAATAAAATATATTAACGTGAGGGGGTACGTACTTGGAAGTTACGTCGTCAGTTATGTCTTGGATTTCAAGCCTTTCTTGAAACCAATCATAAACAGATGAGGAATTCGCCATCCAAAAAAAATTAGCTTTGATATAAAGAGCTTACTTAAAATTCTTATACTTGGTGTTAACACTTAACCCAATGAATTCATCTTTTAACAAACTTTTAACATTCAAAACTGTTATCGCTGCATCAATGATCATAGTTTTTTCTTTCAATTTTTTATTGATTGAAAGTGTGGATGCTCTTAGTGATAGCAGGCAATTAGTCCTTGACGCTTGGACCTTGGTAAACGAAGGTTTTTATGATCCAGAAAAGTTTGATGAAATCCAATGGAAAAGAATTAGACAAAAAACATTACAGAAACAAATTGAAACAAGTGAAGAGGCTTATTCCGCAATTGAAGACATGTTAAGACCTCTAGATGATCCCTACACGAGAGTTTTACGCCCAAAAGATTATGAACTACTGAAATCAAGTAATTTTGGTAGTGAAATTAATGGTGTTGGGCTCCAATTAGGAGAAGATGATGATAATAAAGTAAAAGTTATCTCTACTCTTGGGGGGTCGCCAGCTGAAGAAGCTGGGATAGTAAGCGGGGACTTGTTAGAGACAGTGGACGGAATCTCTGCAGAAAAACTAGGGCTTGCAAGTACTGCCTCAAAGTTAAGAGGTGAATCAGGTACAAAAGTTTTAGTTGAAGTATCTTCGAAATCAGGAGAAATTAGGGAAGTTGATCTAGAGAGGAGATCAGTAGATCTAAGACCAGTTAGAACGAAAAGATTAAGAGACGATTCCCATACAATAGGATATTTGAGGATAACTCAATTCAGCGAAAGTGTTCCCAAAAAAGTTGAAGAGGCACTTCAAGAGTTAAAAGAAAAAGAGGTTGAGGGCTTGATCTTGGATCTTAGAAATAATTCAGGGGGACTAGTAAGCTCAGGTATAGCAGTTGCAGACTCATTACTGAGTGAGAAGCCTATAGTCGAGACAAAAGATAGAAATGGAATAAAAGATGCAATTATTTCCCAAAAAGAAACATCTTTTGATGGACCAATGGTGACTTTAGTAAATAAAGGTACTGCAAGTGCTAGTGAAATACTTGCTGGTTCTTTACAAGATAATGAGAGATCTATTCTAATGGGAGAACAAACGTATGGGAAAGGTTTAATTCAATCCCTAAAAAGCTTGGGAGAAGATAGTGGTATTGCTATCACAGTTGCTAGTTACTTAACCCCAAAAGGTAATAATATACAAGGCCAAGGTATGACTCCTAACAAATTACTTGATCTCCCGGATGCAAGTGATTATGGAAATACTGACGATAAATGGGTGAAGAATGCAGAATTATTTATAGGGTCGCTTCTTGAGAAAGAAGAAGTTTCAGTTCAAACTATTGAATTAAGCAATGAAGAAACTAAATCTTGAAATAGCTAAAGATTGAAAAAAAATCTTAAAAAAAATGAGTATTAAAAGAATTTTTCATGACCCAATTCATAAAGAAATAACATTTAATTCAGGAAAGCCGGAAGAATTAATGATTTTGGAATTAATTGATACAGTTGCTTTTCAAAGACTAAGAAGAATAAAACAACTAGGAGCGGCATCATTACTTTTTCATGGTGCAGAATCCAGTAGATTTACTCACTCAATTGGTGTTTTTTGTATAGCTAGAAAAATTTATAAGAAATTAATTGAGAGTAAATCTTCATTTTGTGAAAATAAATTTGTTCTTTATGGAGCAGCTCTACTACATGATTTAGGTCATGGACCTTTAAGCCATACCAGTGAAACAATATTCAAGCATGATCACGAACAATGGTCTGAAAACTTAGTTAAAAATTACTCTCCAATAAATTCAATACTCAAAAAGTATGACAACGAATTACCGAGAAAAATTGGTGAATTATTTCAATCAAAACAACTATTTTCAAAACCTTTAAAAACATTGATAAGTAGTGAAATAGATTGCGATCGTCTAGATTATCTTTTACGAGATAGTTACAACACAGGTACTAATTATGGCTTGGTTGATTTAGAGAGAATAATTTCAGCTCTTACCTTTTCACCTGATGGAAATATTGGAATCAAGCCAAAAGGAGTTATCGCTATTGAGCATTTCCTTGTACTAAGAAACTTGATGTACAAAACAATCTACAATCACAGGATAAACGAAATATCAACATGGATTCTGGAAAAAATAATAGACACAATACAAAATAATCTTGAAAAGAAAATTTGGTTAGACCATTCTCTACATAAATGGATTTTTTCACCTTCAAAGGTTGATTTTGATGATTTTATAAGAAATGATGATGTAACCTTTTACTATCATTTGATTAGGTGGAAAGATGAATCTTTTGAGCCACTTTCTACACTATGCAAAATGTTTATTGACAGAGATTTATTAAAGGCATCAGACATAAGTTTTTTAAGTAAGGTTAATAGATTAAAAATACTTGCATTTGCAACAAAAATATGTGAAAAAAATAGTTATGATCCAAAAATTTTTTGCGGGATTAAGGAAAGGTCTTTTAAAGGTTTTCAATCTAACAATGCACTAAAAATATGGGACGGTACTTATCAAACCGCATTAGAAAATAGTTCTGCTTTAATAAAAACTTTAATGAGATCTGAGGAAAGCTCTTTTATTATTTATCCAGGTATGATGGAAAATGAAATAAAAAATGAAATTTCATTAATAAAAAACAATTCCTAGATCTAAGTCAATGGAAATCGTTTTAAAAAACACTAAAAGTAAATATTTAGAAATTTTTTCTTTATCAGATTTAGATAATATCAATGAAACTTTCAAAAGACTTTCTTTCATCGAGGGACCAATTGAAGCAAAAATTTTCGCAGTCAATGAGTCAATAAATTCTCATCAACTATCAAAATTTAAAAATTATTTTGACAAAATTAATATTTGTTCATTATGTATTTTCTCAAATAATAGAGATACAATATTGAGTGGAAAGTCTTTAAAAATAGATTCAGTTTTTATTAAAGAGCAAGAGATTAAAAATAAGTTACTGCTATTCAATCCAAAAAAGAAAGACGATATTCTTCACAATGGAACAGTACGATCGGGTGAGAGAATATCTTCAAATGGTAACTTATGTATTATTGGAGACGTCAATCCAGGAGCAATAGTTTCCGCCACGAAAAATATTTACGTTTGGGGCAAATTACTAGGGATCGCATTTGCAGGAAAAAGTGGAAAAAAACACGCCTCTATTGCATCACTTTATCTAAACCCTTTACAATTAAGAATTGCTGATTTGATAGCTATTGGACCAAAGGATAAACCCAAAAATTGTTGTCCAGAAATTGCGGTAATAGACAAACAAACGATAATTATCAAACCACACCTAATCGAAAGTAAAAATTAATCAATCATTTGCAATAAATTAATTCAAACTAGCTAAATTTAAGAATTACTTAATCTTTAAAATATTTCACTTTCTGAAAGTGGCTTTATTATTTGGAAAATCTTTAAAATCGTGGGGAAGAATACTCGCACTATATTAATTTGTTCAGGCAAAGGAGGGGTTGGTAAAACAACTTTAACCGCAAACCTAGGCATAGCACTTGCTAATAGCGGAGCAACAACTGCTGTATTGGATGCTGATTTTGGCTTAAGAAATTTAGATCTTCTTCTAGGATTAGAAAATCGCATCATTTACACGGCTCAAGATGTTTTAGACAAGAATTGTCGACTTGACCAAGCATTAGTTAGGCATAAAAAAGAACCTAATCTTGCTCTTCTACCTGCTGGAGATCCAAGGATGTTGGATTGGATGAAGCCCGAAGATATGAAAAAAATTAGTGAGCTACTTAGTGAAAACTTTGATTTTGTATTAGTAGATTGTCCTGCTGGTGTAGAAGATGGATTTAAAAATGCTCTTGCAGCCTGCAAAGAAGCTATTGTTGTTACTAACCCAGAATTATCCGCAGTGCGGGATGCGGATAGAGTAATAGGGATTCTTAATACTTCAGATATTGAGCCTATTCAACTTGTAATCAACAGAGTTCGCCCTAACATGATGGCAAGTCAAGAAATGTTATCTACCGAAGATGTTCAAGGAATCCTTTCTTTGCCTTTGTTAGGTATTGTTTTAGAAGATGAACAAGTAATAATAAGTACAAATAGAGGTGAGCCACTGACACTTTCAGATGGTAGGTCACCTGCCAAAAAATGTTATTTGAATGTTTCCCAAAGACTTACAAATAAAGATGTACCAATTATCGATCCAAAAAAAGAAGGCAAAAGTCTTAAAGATAAATTCATGAGATTAATGCAAACAAAGGTTTTTTAAAATGATGACTCTCAGAGATCTTATAAATAAATTACTAGGCAGAGAAACGTCTAGTGCAAATACAGCTAGAGAAAGATTACAACTTGTACTTGCTCATGACAGAGTTGACATGAGTTCCTTAACAACTGATCTTTTAGATAAAATGAGGAAAGAAATTCTTGATGTTGTTGCTAAATATGTTGAAATCGATTTTGAGGAGGTGGCAGTAAGTTTAGAGACTGAGGATCGAATGACCGCATTAGTCGCCAATTTACCAATCAAAAGAACTATTTCAGGAGAAATAAAATTCAAAAAAACTGATAAAGCCAATAAAGATATCAAAAAGTAATAAATTTAAAAAAAGCTAAAAAAATACTGAAAATTGACCCTCCCTAATTGTAAGATGGAAAGATTGCCGGCTTAGCTCAGCGGTAGAGCAGCGCTTTTGTAAAGCGAAGGTCATCAGTTCAAATCTGTTAGCCGGCATTTTAATTTACTTAATTCTGTTTAATATTCTTTACTGAAAATAAGAAGATTAATCCTATCAGAGCAATGATAGGAAAAAGTTTTATTTCCAGAACATACTTTAAAAAAGATGCAAGAGGCTCAAATACCCAATAAGTAAAAAATTGAATTAATAAAATAAAAAATAATAATAAAATCATTATTACAACTCCCTAACAAATACTTCTCCTTGTCTAATCAGCCTCCAATCTCCAGTTTTCTTCCAAAATATAATAGTACTAGCTTTTCCACTTATTTTCCCCCAAGGAAGAGGTCCCAAAATCTTTATAGAAGGAAAGTCTAAAGCAATACCATCAACTGTAATTGATCCTTTAAAACCTGAAATATTTGCACTTGAAGTTAACAATGGTCCTGTTTCTCTCATAAGAGATTGAGCCATATATGAATTTGGAATTCTCAACCCAAGAGAAAGATCATTGCTTGTGAGAATTGTAGTCTGCTTTTTAGATGCAGGGATAACCATAGTTAGAGCTCCAGGCCAATATTTTGAAGCTATATTTTCGTAATCTTCTTTAGCTGATTCGTGAACATAATCAATTAATTGTTTATGTTCTGATCCCATAAGAATTAAGGGTTTCTCTCTATCTCTTTTTTTGAACTCATAAATAATATTTGAAAATTTTGGCAAGCACCCAATCGCAGGTAATGTATCTGTTGGGAAAATTATAGGTAAACCACTTTTAAGAGTCTTTAAAGCGGATTTGCAGTCTACTAAATTCATTAAGATTATGAACCTCTAATAATTTATTTATATCTTCCAATGGTAAACCTACCAATACCTGAAAGATCTTTCACAATTTCTATTGATGTAAATTTATTTTTAATAAGAAGTTGTTTTACTTTTTCGCTTTGATCAAAATGATTCTCTAAAATTATCCAGCCCTTCTCTTTTAAAAATAATGGTGCTTTTTTTATTATTTCCCTAATGTGTTTTAAACCATCTTCGCCGCCTAACAAAGCAAGTTTAGGTTCGAAATTTTTAACTTCTTTGGGTAATTTCTCATAAGTATCTTTAGGAATATATGGCGGGTTTGAAATAGCAAGGTCTAGTTTTCCTTTGAAGTTTTCAAGAGGTGACCACCAATTTCCACAATAAAATTTTAAATTTGATTGCTTGGAAGAATTTATGTAATTTTTGGTAGCTATTTCTAATGCGTCTAGATCTATATCAGTTGCCACTCCGTCGCTAAATGGATAAGCCAATGCCAACGCAATACTTACAGCGCCTGATCCAGTTCCTAATTCAGCAAAAAGTAATTTCTCTGACTTCCTTCGAAATAAATTGAAGACAATATCTACTATGAGCTCTGTCTCTGGTCTGGGAATAAGTACTTTGTTTGTAACTTTTAATTTTAAGTCCCTCCAATAAGTTATTCCACAAAGGTATTGAATTGGGCAAGATCTTAATAAGTGATCATCCCAAACTGATTCTAAATATTCTAAATTTTTTTTTAAATGTAAAATTCCGCCAGGATTTATTGTTATCGAATTTATATCACTTCTCGATACACCGCCCATGCAGTCAAGTAAAACAGCAAAAGTTTGTTGATCGCCTCCTTTAGAAAGTTGCTTTTGTCTCCAAAGTAAAAATTCTTCTACTGTAATGCCAAGCATTTAAGAGTGGATTAGCGTTTTGGGCCAAGCCTCCCTTTACTAGA
This sequence comes from uncultured Prochlorococcus sp., assembly GCA_902518475.1. Taxonomy (GTDB): domain Bacteria; phylum Cyanobacteriota; class Cyanobacteriia; order PCC-6307; family Cyanobiaceae; genus Prochlorococcus_A. The sequence continues at coordinate 20,625 of CABYGI010000003.1, forward strand.
ATCAGAGTAGAAGCTTGATTTTTCTCCGTCCTGGGTAGAGATAAATAAACCTATGAGGAATATTGTTGGCACCCCTACAAACAAAAGACTAGCTACGAATCCAAAGTTAGTTGTTTCCATTTAATTAGATAGTTCTATACTTAGTAATTAAGACTATAGACATATAACTTGAAATAAAGTGGAAAAATAAACAAATATTATAAACTGATTAACAGTCTTAAACAATTTAGCGTGATAATTTTTTATTTTCACTAATCTTTTTTAGTTCTTCTAAATTTGAGGGAGGGGATTGTGGTTTTGTTAAAATTACTGCCGATGACTTTATCAATGTTTGGCATGCGAGTCGCCAATTTTCTGGTCTATTTTTAAGTTTTTCTTCTTCAACAGGTGTAAGAGGGCTCAAAGAATTTTTGTTTCCACCTTCAACTGAAATAAAGCAAGTACTGCATTGTCCAGCACCTCCACAATTTCCCAAAATACCTTTTAGTCCATAAAGCTGTAAATTCTCTTTCATTACGAGTTCTCTTAAATTTTCACCGGGATTACATTGAACCTCTAAGTCCTCACGAATAAATCTGATAGTTGCCATTTTTTTAGTTATTTTTCTTATTTTGGCGTTTTACTTTGAGAATTGTGACCAAAATATTAACAGTTTTTAGCTAAAAATTTCTTGTAAACTAGGTTCTGCCAATGGATTTGCCCAATTTTTGCAATAAAATAAATTTATTTACAAAAATCCCTCAAAGACTAAAAAACCCTTACTATCGTGATGTTTAGCTGTTTATGCAGCATAGTTACTAGAAATTAACCGATGGGATTGCCTTGGTATCGAGTTCACACAGTAGTTATTAATGACCCAGGTCGACTACTTGCTGTGCATCTTATGCATACTGCATTATTAGCCGGCTGGGCCGGTTCAATGGCTCTTTATGAATTAGCCATTTTTGATCCTTCTGATGCTGTTCTAAATCCAATGTGGAGACAGGGGATGTACGTTATGCCTTTCATGGCAAGACTAGGTATCACAAGTAGTTGGAATGGATGGGATATTACGGGTGCTACTGGAGTTGATCCTGGATTTTGGAGTTTTGAAGGTGTTGCAGCAGCACACATAGTATTTAGTGGCCTATTAATGTTGGCATCCATTTGGCACTGGACATACTGGGACCTAGATTTATGGGAAGATTCAAGAACTGGTGAACCTGCTCTTGATTTACCAAGAATTTTTGGAATCCACCTTCTTTTAGCAGGACTTACATGTTTTGGTTTTGGAGCTTTTCATTGCGCAAACGTTGGGATTTGGGTTTCTGATCCTTATGGTTTAAGTGGTCATGTAGAGCCTGTAGCACCTTCCTGGGGAGCAGAAGGATTTAATCCATTCAATCCAGGAGGTATTGTAGCTAATCATATTGCGGCTGGACTCATGGGTATTATTGGAGGTATTTTTCACATCACCAATAGGCCTGGGGAAAGACTTTACAGAGCATTAAAACTTGGAAGTCTCGAAGGAGTTCTAGCTAGTGCTTTAGCTGCTGTACTATTTGTTTCCTTCGTTGTTTCAGGGACAATGTGGTACGGTTCAGCAACTACCCCAATAGAGCTTTTTGGTCCTACCAGATATCAATGGGATTCAGGCTATTTCAAAACTGAAATTAATAGAAGAGTACAAGCTGCGATCGACGATGGTGCCACTAAATCAGAGGCATATGCATCTATTCCAGAGAAATTAGCCTTCTATGATTATGTAGGTAATAGTCCAGCTAAAGGGGGATTATTCAGAGTTGGAGCTCTTGTTAATGGTGATGGTTTACCAACTGGATGGCAAGGTCACATTGCTTTCCAAGATAAAGAAGGTAACGAATTAGAAGTTAGAAGAATTCCTAATTTCTTTGAAAACTTCCCTGTCATTCTTGAAGACAAAGAAGGCAATGTAAGGGCAGATATTCCATTTAGAAGAGCTGAAGCAAAGTACTCATTTGAACAAACTGGCATTACTGCAACTATCTATGGAGGGGACCTAGATGGACAAACATTTACAGATCCTGCGGTAGTGAAAAGATTAGCTAGAAAGGCTCAACTTGGAGAAGCATTCAAGTTTGACAGAGAGACATATAAATCCGATGGTGTATTCCGAAGTTCTCCAAGAGCATGGTTTACATATGCACATTTATGTTTCGGATTGCTATTCTTGTTTGGGCACTGGTGGCACGCTTCAAGAACTCTTTACAGAAATTCCTTTGCTGGTATTGATGCTGAGATTGGCGACCAAGTTGAATTTGGTTTATTCAAAAAGCTTGGAGACGAGACCACAAGAAGAATCCCTGGCAGGGTTTAAACAAAACTTTATTACTTAATCTTATGGAAGCTTTCGCTTACGTTCTTATTCTAACTCTTGCAGTTGTAACATTATTCTTTGCTGTCGCCTTTAGAGACCCACCTAAATTTGACAGAAAATGAACCAAGAAAAAAACCTCTTTAACAAGAGGTTTTTTTTACTTTTCATAATTAAGATATTACTCTACTATTAGGGTTGAAGTGCATTTTTTTTACCACATGCAGTGTCCAACCTGTCAAAACACAGATAGCAGAGTTTTGGAATCAAGATCTGCTGATAGTGGTAAAAGTGTTCGAAGAAGAAGAGAGTGCTTAAATTGCAGCTTTAGATTTACAACTTATGAAAGAGTGGAAACAATGCCAGTTTCAGTTATAAAGAAAGACGGTGGCAGAGAATTATTTGATAAACAAAAATTATTTACTGGCATATCAAGGGCATGCGAAAAGACAAACTTCACTAGTGAAGCGATTATTAATTTCGTAGATGGAATTGAATCACAAATCATTCAAGACTCTAATAAAGATATTAAATCTTCACAAATCGGAGAATTAATACTTAAAAATCTTAGAAAAGAAAACGAAGTCGCTTATATAAGATACGCCTCAGTTTACAGAAAATTTAATGGGGTAAAAGATTTTATTTCAACTCTTGAATCTCTTAAGGGAAGTTCAAAAAACCAATTAGCATCAATTTCATAAAATTCAGCATCTTAAAGTGTAGAATACATAACACAAATGTTTTTGCTATTGGTTTGCAGGCTAGTAGCATTCCTTTCTAACTACCTTAGGTAGTCTGCGATACAACAAATGAACGAAAATTCTTCCCAAACCATTAAAGAACTTTCTGAGGATCAAGAAATTAAAAATTCGTCTGAGTTAGACAATGATTCAGCATCTCAAAATGAGGAAGATTTATCATTTGAGAAGAGCGATATACCTTCAGCAGATTCTTCCTCTAGCAGAACAAATTCGGATTTTGACAACGCAGGATTCACTCAAGAAGAATTCGCATCACTTTTGGGTAAGTATGACTATAATTTTAAACCTGGTGATTTAGTTAAAGGTACTGTTTTTGCTCTAGAGCCCAAAGGGGCCATGATTGATATAGGGGCAAAAACAGCTGCTTTTATGCCAGTTCAGGAGGTTTCAATTAATAGAGTTGAAGGACTTAATGATGTTTTACAACCCGCCGAAAGTAGAGAATTTTTCATAATGAGTGAGGAAAATGAAGATGGCCAATTAGCCCTCTCCATTAGAAGAATTGAATATCAGAGAGCATGGGAAAGGGTAAGACAACTTCAAAAAGAAGATGCAACTATATATTCTGAAGTTTTTGCAACAAATAGAGGCGGAGCTCTTGTTAGGGTAGAGGGCTTGAGAGGTTTTATCCCGGGCTCTCATATAAGTGCTCGAAAAATTAAAGATGACTTAGAAGGTGAATATTTACCTTTAAAATTTCTTGAAGTTGATGAAGAGAGAAATAGATTAGTACTAAGTCATAGAAGAGCTTTGGTTGAGAAAAAAATGAACCGACTTGAGGTAGGTGAAGTTGTTGTTGGTTCTGTAAAAGGTATTAAACCTTATGGAGCCTTTATTGATATTGGTGGAGTTAGTGGTCTATTGCACATTTCCGAAATTAGCCATGAACATATTGAGACTCCTCATAATGTTTTAAATGTTAGTGACCAGATGAAAGTTATGATAATTGACCTTGATTCAGAAAGAGGGCGAATTTCATTATCTACTAAAGCACTTGAACCTGAACCAGGCGATATGCTAACTGACCCTCAAAAAGTTTTTAATAAAGCTGAAGAAATGGCTGCGAAATATAAACAAATGTTATTTGAACAAACTGACGATAACGAAGAAATCCCAACAGCTTCAGCTGAAACAGTATAACTTCACTTATTTATTTTGTTCAAGAAATATAGGAACTTAAGCCTAATAATCCCTACACAAGTATTTTTAAATTTACAATAATTGATTTGTAACGATACTCTAATTTAAGATACATTCTAATTTCAAAATTATTTATAAATGAGTGATTTCATTTTCACTTCAGAATCAGTAACTGAAGGTCATCCTGACAAAATATGTGATCAAATAAGTGACGCTGTTTTAGATGCTTTATTAACAGAAGATCCAGAAAGCAGAGTTGCATGCGAAACTGTTGTTAACACGGGTCTTTGTTTACTTACTGGAGAAATAACTTCAAAAGCAAAAGTCGATTATATAACACTTGTTAGAAATGTAATTAAAGAAATTGGATATGAAGGCTATAAGGCAGGGGGTTTTGACGCAAATAGTTGTGCGGTTTTAGTAGCACTTGACGAGCAATCACCAGATATTTCTCAAGGTGTAAACGAAGCAGATGATGTTAACGATGATTTGGAAGATAATACCGGAGCTGGCGACCAAGGCATAATGTTCGGCTATGCATGCGATGAGACACCTGAATTAATGCCCTTACCGATTAGCTTGGCTCATAGATTAGCCATTCAACTTGCTAAGGTAAGGCATGAAAACGTACTTAATTATCTACTCCCTGATGGTAAAACTCAAGTAAGCATTGATTACGAAAAAGGTTTACCAGTCTCTATTAATACAATCTTAATTTCAACTCAACATAATCCTGAGATAGATGGAATATCAAATGAAGAAGAAATTCGTCAAAGAATAAAAGAAGATTTATGGAAGCATGTTGTAATTCCTGCTACTGAAGATTTAGAAATCAAACCAAACATTATCAACACAAGATTTCTAGTGAATCCCACGGGCAAATTTGTTGTAGGGGGGCCGCAAGGAGATGCCGGACTTACTGGAAGAAAAATTATTGTAGATACTTATGGGGGGTACGCAAGACATGGAGGAGGGGCATTTTCGGGTAAAGATCCCACAAAAGTAGATAGATCAGCTGCTTATGCAGCACGTTATGTAGCTAAAAGTATAGTTAAGGCAAAATTAGCAAAAAAGGCAGAAGTACAATTAAGTTATGCAATTGGAGTTGCAAAACCGATTTCCATTCTTGTTGAAACTTTTAATACTGGCGTTATTTCACAAGCTAATTTAACTGAGCTAATTAAAAAGTACTTTGATTTAAGACCGGCAGCAATTATAAAAGAATTTGACCTAAGAAATCTACCCCAAAAAATGGGTGGTAAATTTTTCAGAAAGACTGCATCCTATGGACATTTTGGCAGAAGAGATCTTGATCTCCCTTGGGAAAAGGTAGAAGAAAAAGCAGCCCAATTAGCGGAAGCTTCCAAAGTGTTTTTATAAAATATTTATTTTATGCCAGATAATTTTTATGGAGGATTAGATTTTGGAACAAGTGGTGCAAGAATATCAATAATTAATCTTCAAAAAAAATTAGTATATTCAAATTCAGTCCCTTATTCATGCAGCTTTAAAAATCCAAATTCTTGGATCAATTCTTGTGAAAATCTTTTAGTTAGTTTACCTAATGAGTTAAAAATTAACCTTAATAAATTGGCTATCTCCGGCACCTCAGGGACTTTAATACCATCCAATTTACAAGGAGAGCCTATAGGAGAAGCAATTCCTTATGACCAAGCATGTAATGAACAATATATCCTTCTTGAATCCTTAGCTTCTGGAGAAGAACATCTGCAAACTCCATACAGTAGTCTTGCTAAAGCATTAAAACTGATAAACAAATACGGTACCAATATACTTCTTCGTCATCAATCTGATTGGATCACTGGTTGGTTTTTAAAAGATTGGACTCATGGAGAAGAAGGCAATAATCTAAAACTTGGCTGGGATCTAGAAAAAGAATCATGGCCAAAAAGTTATCTCAATACTTCATGGCAAAAATGTCTACCTCAAATTGTAAAAAGTGGGAAAATTATTGGACAAGTGAATTTTGATTTAGCAGAGAGATTTAACATGAATAAGAAGTTAATATTAATTTCAGGCACCACTGATTCTAATGCAAGTGTAATAGCTGCAAGTTTAGGTAAAGAAGATGGTCTCACTGTTTTAGGAACAACTATTGTAGTTAAGAAAGTTATTGATAAACCTATAAAAAAACAAGGAATTACAAACCATAGAGTAAACGGCCATTGGATATGTGGAGGGGCATCAAACGCAGGATGTGGTATCTTGTCTCAGTTCTTCTCTGATTTAGAAATAAAGGAGCTCAGTAGACAAATAAATCCGTCGAAAAATACTTCTTTAAATCTTTTACCTCTTAATAGTAAAGGAGAGAGATTTCCTGTTAATGATTCTAATTTAAAGCCGATACTTGGTCCAAGGCCAGTAAGCGACTCACTTTATCTACATGCATTATTCGAGGGGCTAGCCAAGATCGAATTGAAAGGATGGGAAAAACTTAGCGAAATAACAGGTTCCCTTCCAAAAAAAATTATTACTATTGGTGGAGGTTCAAAAAACCCACAATGGAGAAAAATAAGAGAAAAAATTATTAATATACCAATAGTTTCCTGTAAAAAAACTACTTCATTTGGCACTGCCTTATTAGCGATTAATGCAAAATAATAGTTTTTGGGAATATTTGATGAAGATATAAAATTTTTAATGAAAAGGGTTTCACAAACTACACATCGTAATTTAAAGTATATAGGTTAGAGCCGGGATAGCTCAGTTGGTAGAGCAGGCGACTGAAAATCGCCGTGTCCCCAGTTCAAATCTGGGTCCTGGCACCTTTAAAACCCTGTTCTAGACAGGGTTTTATACTTTCATATCATTGAGAACCCCTAGTTTTTTTCGTATTTTTTATAACTTAAGATTTTTAGTTTTCGACTCTGCAGACTTGACCAATAATGCCCAAAATCAGTTTATCTCCATTTGGATCTTGCCAATTAGCTAAATCATTGAAATTACTATTTCCTTCATCTATTGAGACATCAACATCTCTAAATGATTTTTCAAAACAATTTATATCCATTGTATAGAGAATATCCTGAGTAATTTCACTTTTTGTTTTGGGAATAAATTTACTCAATACTCTTACAGAACCATCCTCATTCCTTTTTATACTTTTCCTATCCCATAACTGCTCTCCGTATTCACTTTTAGGGACTCCAACCCATTCATGAGGCAAAGCTTCTGATTTTTTTATTGAAATACAAAAGAAAACAATAATCGAAAGGACTAAATTAAATATATTCCTAAAAAATATTGAATTAACTTTATATTTAGAATTAATCATGACTACTTATGGAATACAAATATTTTTTATTAGTAAGAAATATAAGATTAAAAAAAATTTTGTAAAATTTTTTATTGATTAGTATTTCTATTATAGATAGAATCAAATATTAAATTAAGAATTTACTTCCAATAAATTTATTAGAAAAATAATGAATAAAATACAGAAATTTCTCTCAGTAGTTTTTTTTATAGCAATATTTGTTGTATTGATTTATTTAATCCAAAATTATGGGATTGAACCTCTAAGGAACAAAATAGAAAGTATGGGGATTTGGGCTCCTTTTGGAATATTCATACTCAGAGGAGTAAGTATTATTTTACCTGCCCTTCCAAGTTCAGCTTATTCTCTGCTAGCTGGTTCATTACTAGGATTTCAAAAAGGTTACATGACAATAATCTTTTCTGATATCGTTTTTTGCCAAGCTGCTTTTTTTATCGCAAGAAATTATGGTCGAGTTCCTGTACGAAATTTAGTAGGCCCGAAAGCAATGCAAAAGATTGAAAGTTTTAATCAAAACCAGCTAGAAGAAAATTTCTTTCTTATGACAGGTCTACTAATGACTGGCCTTTTTGATTTTCTAAGCTACGCAATTGGTATTGGAGGAACTCGCTGGAAAATATTTACTCCTGCATTATTAATAAGTCTTTTAATCAGTGACTCCATACTAGTAGCAGTAGGAGCTGGAGTTAGCCAGGGTGCAGGATTATTTCTAGGTATTGCTCTATTGGGAATGTTTGCTTTAGCGACTATTTCAGGATTGGCAAAAAATAAAATGCCTAAATAACACAACAGTTGATAATTCTGAATCAAAGATGAAAGATATGACATTTTCGCAAACAATAACTATATAAATAATGATTCATGCAAGAATAGAAATCGATTAATTTTTAAAGTTATTAGATGACTCCATTTAGACCAACTTCATATAATCGCCCTGGAGAACAAATATCAACTACTCCTTCTGGATTAAAAGTAACTTCTGCAAAGAGATTAATGGTGGATTCAATGGTAAGAATGATACAAAAAGCAGAAAATCATTCCGTAGAAGATAAACTTGACGAAGAATCTAACAACAATTAATCAATTCATTGATAAAAGTATAGGAGAGTGGAAATCTATTAGAAGTTCTCACACTTTAGCTTTTCAGGAATTTGAAAACTCAACTAGTAAAATAAACATAAAACATATCAACAAAAAAAATAAAAAAGTCGTTGAAATTTTTAAAAATTATAAATTCAGTTTAAACTTAGAGAGCATAGCCATTTCTATAAACTGGCAAGCTATTAGTGATTGGGAAGATGATTATATGAGTGAAGGGGATGAAACTATTATGATTTTTTTACCCAAAGATGAATATTCAGGAATTGTTCTAAGAAATAAAGGTTATACAGAATCCTTTATTTCATCATCCAATTATTTTGTTGATGAACAAAATAATTTACACATTAAAACTATTTATAAATCAACAGTTTCAGAAGAAAGAATTTCCTTTTTATCCACTCATGTAAGATCCAGATTTTCTACTATTAGAAATCTGGAAAATAACTCAGTTATACAGACTTCACATACTTCAGAGATAAGAAATTTAGCTAGTTTAAAAGATTAATTATCCTTTCAAATTGAAACTCTGTTTCAGATATTAATTTAGGAAGAAAGTCTTTGTTTCCACTCATTTTATTAACTGTTGAATTTAAATCAGAGATAGTTGCATCTCGCATTAATTGAAAAACCCTTCTTACATTTCTTAAAGGTACCCCAAGAGCAAGATAAGTATTTTTAAGATCCTTCAAACAACTTTTTTCTAAAACTGATTCGTCATTAGAAATTAAAAGATAAGCAACAATCCTTAGGATTATTTCTCCATCTCTTAAACAAACGGACATCTTATTAGTTGTATTTAAAGATATTTTTGAATTAAGTGAATCTTGATTTTCGCAAATTATTGCTGTTACAGCGTCTGCTGCAATTGCATGTGAATTACTAGTAATTGAGCTTATTGCATCTAATCTTGAGTTTGCACTATTAATAAATTCTTTTATATTGCTTAAATCATTTAATTTCTTATCGGCTAACAATGGTTGATTATTTTTTGAAACTGACATTCCTGAAGTAAAAATTTTAAGACCGATCTTAAGAATAATACAAAGCTAGTTAAAACAATACAATTTCAAACTTAACGCAATGCTTCTTAATTAATAACTTCATTCCAAAGTGATAGTTGAAATAAAGCAAATAAAAAAATTTTTTCCGCTAATATGAAATTACATTTTCAATAAAGTTTTGGATCAACAGGATTTAAAATTATCTAAGAAACTTATTTCCTCATATAAAAAGAGATTGGAAAAAGAAATTCTAGACAGAAGTCTGAAATTAAAGATGCCTCAAAATAAATTTGAAGAAATAATTAATAACAATAATGAACTTATAAATTTAAAAAAAGCGTTAGAAGATCTAGAAACGGAATCTGAATCTCATAGTAAAGTCTGATTTTTGAAAAACCCTTCCAAAAGTGCCTCAAACCAACAATTTCCTTTTTAAGTCCCTAAACAATCAACAACTTCAAGCAGTAAAACATGTTTATGGACCACTATTAGTTGTAGCAGGTGCAGGTAGTGGGAAAACTAAAGCTCTTACACACAGAATTGCAAATCTTATTGAAAATAACTCTATAGACCCCTATAACATTCTCGCAGTCACTTTCACAAACAAGGCTGCTAAAGAAATGAAAGCAAGATTAGAAGTTCTTCTAGCCCAAGAATTAGCTTTTAATCAATTTGGTCAGCCTTGGACAACTCTCAAAGAAATTGATCAAAATCAATTGAGAACAAATGTTCACCAAGAAAGGCTTCAGAACCTTTGGATCGGTACTTTTCATTCGTTATTTTCAAGACTTCTGAGATACGATATTGAAAAATATACTGATCCAGAAGGTCTAAAATGGACAAGACAATTTTCAATTTATGATGAAACAGATTCTCAAACATTAGTAAAAGAAATTATCAGTCAAGATATGAATCTTGACCCAAAAAGATATGATCCCAAAAAGATTAAAAGATTAATAAGTAACGCTAAAAATCAATGCTTAACTTCTAATTATCTTTTAGAAAAAGCAGATAATAATTTTGATAAAACAGTTGCAGAAGCCTACAAGAGATATAGGATTTCGCTCTCAAAAAATAATTCTTTAGACTTTGATGATCTTCTACTTTTGCCTGTTTTCTTATTGAGGCAAAATGATACAGTCAGAGATTACTGGCACAAAAGATTTAAACATATTTTAGTTGACGAATATCAAGATACAAATAGAACACAATATGAACTTATAAAATTAATTACGGCTGGAAATACTGAACCAAAAAAATTCTTCAATTGGCAAGATAGGTCAATTTTTGTGGTTGGGGATGCTGATCAAAGTATCTATAGCTTCAGAGCAGCTGACTTCAGAATTTTAATTGGTTTTCAAGAAGATTTTAAAACTTCAATCAACGATGATACAAAATCATCTTTAATTAAATTAGAAGAAAATTATAGGTCATCTTCCAATATCCTTGATGCTGCAAACTCACTAATTGAAAACAACTCTGAGAGAATTGATAAAGTTTTAAAGGCTACTAAAGAAAAAGGGGAACTTTTAACGTTACTCAGCTGTGATGATGAAATTTCCGAGGCAGAAGCAATAACCAATAAAATAAAATCACTCAATAACTATAATCAAAACCCAATTTGGAAAAATTTTGCCATACTATATCGAACCAGAGCCCAGTCTAGAGTACTTGAAGAATCTCTTGTAAGGTGGCGCATTCCTTATACAATTTTTGGAGGATTGCGTTTTTATGATAGAAGAGAAATTAAAGATGCAATAGCATATTTGAAAGTTCTGGTTAATTCTTCAGATAACGTTAGTCTTTTACGAATCATAAATGTTCCTAGAAGAGGGATTGGTAAGACTACCATTCAAAAACTTAATGAACTATCTAATAGATTAAATATTCCATTATGGGAAGTTCTTAATGATAAGCAAAGTCTTGAAGAAACAATAGGCAGATCATCAAAAGGAATTAATAATTTTACTGCAATTATGAATGATCTACTGTGTTATTTAGAAAATTCAGGTCCTGCTCAACTACTACAACTTATATTAGAAAAAAGTGGTTATTTAAGTGACTTGCTCTCTAGCGGGACTGAAGAATCTGAAGATAGAAGAAATAATTTGCAAGAACTAATTAATGCAGCTACTCAATATGAAGAAGAAACAGAAAGTGGAGATGTAGAGGGTTTTCTTTCTACAGCAGCCTTAACAACTGATAATGATACGAAGAAAAATAATCCTAACTCTGTAACTCTCATGACTCTGCATAACAGTAAAGGTTTAGAATTTCAAAATGTTTTTATCACAGGGCTAGAACAAGGTCTCTTCCCCAGCCATAGATCAATAGATACTCCCTCACTTCTTGAAGAGGAAAGAAGATTATGCTATGTAGGTATTACTAGAGCTAAAGAAAGAGTTTTCTTAAGTCATGCCAGAGAAAGAAGATTATGGGGTGGCATGCGTGAAGCAACAATTCCTTCAATATTTCTTTCGGAAATACCTGAAGATTTAATGGATGGCGAATTACCACAAACTGGTGGTGCTTCAATTAGAAGAGATTGGCATCTTGATCGTTTAACTAGAGTTGATCGAAACAATCCAAATGAATTTGTTAACAAACCAATAAATGCAGTAAGAAAATTATATTCAGGTCCCAGTAAAGGGAAAAGCTGGATAGTTGGAGATATGCTAATTCACTCAAAGTTTGGGAAAGGTGAAATCATACATATTTTTGGGAGTGGGGAAAAAATATCTTTAGCAGTAAAATTTGGTGATAAAGGAAGTAAAATTCTAGATCCCAGATTAGCTCCAATTCGTTATGTAAGTTAAAACTCATGAACGATATCTCTGATTACATCCAAGGGGAATTAATCAAAACTCCATTTAATCTATATAACCTAATTTCTAAATACATAGAATCTAATAACAATACTAAAGTAGCTTTTGTTGGCGGTTATTTAAGAGATTTATTAATTAGTAAATTCCACAAAAAATCGTTTTCTAAACCTGTAGATATTGATCTTGTTATTGAAGGATCATCTATTTCTCTTGCAAAATTTATAAAAAAAAATATTGTAAATGTAGATTTATGTTTAATCAAGGAATTTAATTTATACAACACTGTAGAAATAAATATTAATGACTATAAAATAGATATTGCTTCTGCAAGAAAAGAAATTTATTCTGCTCCAGGCTTAAATCCCACAGTAAATAAAAGTACAATTGAGGAGGATCTTAAGAGAAGAGATTTCACTATAAATTCAATAGCCTTCGAGGTCTCGACAAGGAAAATCTATGATCTTTATGGAGGAATTTCTGATATAAAAAGTAAAAGATTGAACTTAATTCACAGTAATAGCATTTCAGATGATCCAAGTAGATTAATTAGATGTGCAAAATATGCTTCAAGGTTAGATTTCAATATTTCAAATAATTCCCTCAAACAATCTCAAGAAACAGTTAGACAATGGCCATGGAAAAGTTCAGAAACTCATCAGAAAATATTTTACCCTCCTGCACTTGGCATACGAATAAGGATGGAACTAGCTGAAATATGCAAACATGATAATTTGACTAACGTGATTTCGATAATTCATAAATGGGAAATTATCTCAATCTTAAATGAAAATATTAAAGTCGATAAAAGATTTTTAAGAGGACTAAATTGGATTAAGAAGTTAAAGGGAAATCATATGCTTTACTTGTTAAAAGATTCAGAAGATTTAGAAAAAGCATGTCAAAGATTTTTGGTAAATAATAGTGAGATAAAAATATTAGAAGATTATATAAATATCAAAAAGATATTTAATACAAACCAAAAAAATTTCAATCATTTTTCTCCATCAAGTTGGACAGAATTTATTGAGGACAGAAACCTTAATGATGAGACAGTCAAATTATTAATTTGTGATGGAGGACCATACTGGCGTAAATTGTTTAAGTGGTTATTTATTTACAAATTCATAAAATCAAAAAAAGATGGAGAAACATTAAAAAAAGAAGGATGGGATCCAGGGAAGGAGATGGGAAAGGAAATCAAAAGATTAAGATATTTGGAAATTGACAAATTAAATAGAAATTAATTACATTTTTACAACCTCTCCAACCTTGTACCATTTATCCTTTAGAACATTTTCATATTTACGATTGCAACTAATCAACAAGGGTCCACATGTTTGAGGATCTAATAGTAATGATATTCTCTCGTTAAAAGTCTCTTGATCTAATGAATTTTCGTTTAAAAAATTAATTATTCTTTTTTGCTTATTTACTGTGTAAATTTTGTCAAAAATTTCTTTATTAGATTCAAAGAAAGTACTTTTAACATCTTTTCTTATTAAATCAAATACTCCAGGATAAGCTTTAAATGCAAATAAATCTAATAAAACTTTTAGTGGCTCAAGATTATTGCTTTGCCTATATAAATTAGATGATTCAACCATTTCTTTAAGATGTCCAATAAATCCGTATCCAGTAATATCAGTCGCAGCATTGACTAATGATTCTTTAAATTGATTTTGAAAAAGATAAATTTCATCAAGCAAATATTGCTGACTCTTTACTAAATTATTAATTACTTCAGAAGAACTATCTAGCATATTAATATTTTGCATTTGACCAGCAAAGTAAATCCCAACGCCAAGAGGTCTAGACATCATGAGAATATCTCCAATATTCATTCCAGATTTAAGCCATGGTTTTGCTCCATTTTTTAAAATACCTTGAACTGTTAAAGAAATATCTATTCCTAATGAATAAGGTTTATTTACTAAACTTCTTGCCTCGAAAGTATGGCCTCCAAGTAATTCACCTCCATGATCTTCAACTGTTGATTTAATACCTTGAAGCGATTGAGAAAAGAGGTAACTCTGAAATTCCCTTTCAACTTTTGGTAATGAAATTAAAGCCTGCGCGGATGAAAGTTTTGCTCCACATGCCCACAAATCTGAGCAAGCATGCAAAGTAGTAATTTTTGCATTCAGCCAAGGATCACTTACCAAAGCAGGAAATCCATCTACACTTTGCAAGATAATATCTTGACCATTTTGATATATCTCAACTGAATCTTCAGGTGATGAGGCAAAAGAATTTAAATTAGAATTTATTAATGATTTATTCAAAACAAACTGAGGAATTTTAGCTGCACATCCTCTGCAATCATTCAATAAAATGTTGTTTTCACTAATTTTCATAATTAGCCTTTTTGATCTGAACTTTTTAATAAAGTTGAGATCAATTTTATGCTTTATAAGCCAAAAAATAAAAGATGGGCCGAAAACAAAATTGCGATAAATAGCAAAAGCCTTTGGATGATGGCTTGTAAATATATTTACTATTTGCAATCCGATCTTTTGAGGAAACCACTTTTTTAATGATCTCCCTTCTATATCTTTTTTTAGATTTTGTACTAATGTATTTGCAACTTTTACTGCAAAAACTCCCGATGCTGGTCTTTTTGCTGAACCTACAACTGCGCAATCACCGACAGCAAAGATCTCAGAAAAACTTTTTATCTGTAAATTCTGATTTGTAATTATTCTGCCATAAGAGTCCGAATCTAATAATTTTTTTTGTGCCCATAACGGAGATATATTTCCAGTACATAAAAGAATCTTGCCATAATCAAAATTAAGTTTTTCAACCAAATCAATATTGGAATTCCTTAAATTTTTTAGAATTTTATTATTAATTTTTCTTGGATCACATAATAGCTTTAAAGGTCTATCTTCCCATCTTTTTCTTAAAGCATAAGATACTTCAATTGCAGCAAGGCCACTCCCAACAATTACAAATGGAAGTTCATTAACTGAATCAAAAGTGTCCTCTTTTAGTATTGAGTTATAAGCACTTAAAAAAGGTTTAATAGAAAAAGCATTTCGATTTTTAACTAGTGATTCAAATTCTTTTGGAATTATTGTTTGACTTCCATAATTAAGCACTAACTTCGAATAATTAACTGAAGGTCTATTACTTAAAACAATTTTCTTTAAATTGAAATCAATATCCTTTACTTCTTCTTCTATAAAAGATACTTTTGCATTTTTTGCTAAAGATTTTATATCAATTAAACTCTCTTCTAAAGTGATTGATTTTGAAATTACCGATGGGAATATAGCCGAATAAACCAAATGAGAATCTCTAGATATAATTGAAACAGGAATTTCTGGCATTAATTTCGGAAACATTAACCATTTCTTCAATAAAGAAACATTTGAGTGTCCTCCTCCAATTAGTACCAGATGATTAAAAGTCATTTACATCACTATGAATAAAGAACATTTATTACCAATTGAAAAATCAAGATTAGGAGTTATTGGTGGAAGTGGATTTTATTCAATGGATCAAATAGATTACTTAAGAGAACTAGAAATCACTACTCCCTATGGTAAACCTTCTGATTCAATAAAAGTATATAATCTTGGAAACCTAGAAATAGCTTTCATTCCTAGACATGGCAGAACACATAGTTTAAATCCTTCTGAAATCCCTTACAAAGCTAATATTTGGGCTCTAAGATCAATAGGAGTAAGATGGATTATTGCTCCATCAGCAGTGGGTTCATTACAAGAACAGATAAGGCCACTTGATATAGTAATTCCAGATCAATTTATAGACCGGACAAAAAATAGACCTGCAACCTTTTTTAATGAGGGAGCTGTTGCTCACGTAACTATGGGAGATCCCTTCTGCACAAATTTATCACGTATATTAAGTGAAATCGGAGAAAAAAATATTCCTGGCGGTAGACAATTACATAGAGGGGGTACCTATCTAGCAATGGAAGGTCCCGCTTTCTCAACTAGAGCAGAATCCAATTTATATAGGAGTTGGGGATGTTCAATAATTGGAATGACGAATCACACAGAAGCAAGATTAGCTAAAGAAGCTGAAATAGCGTACTCATCGTTATCTATGGTTACTGATTATGATTGCTGGCATCAAACTCATCAAGAAGTTTCTGTAGAGATGGTTTTGGATAATCTGAGATCAAATACTGAAGTGGCTAATAAAATAATATTTGAAGTAGCTAAATTAATTGAAAAAGAAAGACCAAAAAGCAAGTCACATTTTTCATTAAAAGATGGATTGATAACCCAAAAAGAAAATATCCCAAGTTTCACAAAAGAAAAACTAAGGATATTTACTGATTCTTACTAGGCTTATTTGATATAAGTGATTATCAGGTCAAGGCAAGGATTTGTTAGCCTCCAGCTCCAACCCCTTGGTATGAACCATAGAAAAATATTCCTAAAACGAAGATAACTGCAATTCCACCTGCTGTAGCAACAAGCCATAAAGGAAGAGTTCCTTCAGTCCATCTTCTTTCCCATGCAACTGCTGGTCTACCGTCGGGAAGTCTATCTGGAATTCTTCCATCAGGTCCTTTTAATTTACTCATGATTTTAATTTAATTGAAAAAGTAACTGGAAAATAAAATTCCCAATACAAATACTGATAATAAGCCTAAATAAAGGCTTGTACGATTAAGTTCAACTGGAACTTTGTTAGGATTTTCGTTTACTTGCATGATAGTTAAATTTATCGGGCTACGAATTGCATAGCAGCAATAGAACCTAAAAAGAATACTGATGGGATGGCCAGAGCGTGAACTGCTAGCCAACGGACAGTAAATATAGGATAGACGCGGACTTCCGCAGCCTGCATTGGAGCTTGAGAATTGGTCATTGTTATTTTGTTCTTAAATCTAGTTGAGATTTAGCTTCATATCTTTGTGTTACGACAGGTGCTTTAGATTCAGATGATTGGAAATAACTATCTGGACGAGGAGTTCCGAAAGCATCGTAGGCTAAGCCTGTATATACAAATAAGAAGCCGGCTATAAAGATAGCTGGTAATGTTACTGCATGAATAATCCAGTACCTGATACTGGTGATTATTTCAAAGAATGGGCGTTCACCCGTTGAACCTGCGGCCATAATCACAAATGTTTACCCTATGATCTTACAGTGTAAAATCATAAGTTCGCGAAGAAATTAACAGGTTGGTTACAGACAGTTGCTAAATCTTTCAAAAATTAATTTTTTTTTTACTTTTAATTCAAGTTATTCAAATTAGCTATTCCATTTAAGGATATAACCACGCTCGCCAAGTACAAATCCTTTTTGATTGTCTAAAGCCTCTTTATCAAGAAAAACTATTTTAATGTAGTTTGTTGGCAATTCAGAAGCAATAGGATCTTTATTCCAAGTTTTACCTTGATCTTTACTTACTATTAGAGTTCCATTACCCCCGCCAGCCCATATATCACCATTTGGATCCCATCCCATATCTAGATAATTGTATCCATTAAGAATTGGTATAATAGGCTTTGACCAATTTTCTAGGTCACTAGTGTCTTCATTAAATCTAATTTCTGCTCCTCTAGAAAGCATCCATAAACTTCCTTCTGGATTAAAACCAATACTTTGAACTCTTTTGCTACTGGCTCTTTGATGAGCTATCCATGCATCACTATTCTTTTCCAAAGTAGAAAAGAAATTACCTAGACTACTTACACTGACATAATCTCCTTTATTAGTTCTTCTTAAATCTCTTACACCTCCAGATCCAGATGCATCTACAACTTTTGCATTCCATGATTCACCATTATCTGATGTTTCATAAATAGCACCTGCAGTAGTAGCCAGTTCTGCAACACCAGCATCAACAGTTGTTATTAGAAATGGTTGACCTGGTAATTTGTTACCTAGAGATAAACGTGTCCAATTCTTTCCTGCATCGAGAGTATGCATAACCAATGAAGGCTGACCTATCAACCATCCCTCTTCACCTTTAAAATCAATATCTAGGAGACGAAAGTTCTCTTCACTTGGTAAATCTAAATTTCTTTTTTCCCAAGTTTCTCCTCCATCATTAGATTCCATAATAAGTCTATTAGAACCAACTAAAAATCCATTTTTATCATCTATAAAATCAACATCTAAAGCATTAGCCTGATCTTCAAACTGAATTGTTTTCCAAGGACTGCTATCACTCATCTTTACTCCTGTAGATGAACAACTGCTCAATACAAAACAAATAAGAACTGATAAAAGAAGATTGGGAAAACTAGTAATAATTTTTTTCATTTATATATATTAATGCAAAGAGTACAAAGATAGGAACATAGCAGCAGCAAAAGCCAAACCTCCAAAAATCAATATATTTTTTTGTCCAGGAGGTAAACTATTAAAACCAAATCCATAAACTAAATTTTCTTCAAAACCACTAGGTTTAGATTTAGGACCTATATCCTTATAAAAATTTTTACCAGCTCGACAAACAGGGCAAGCAAAAGTATTTCCATCCAACTCTGCAAAAGAGGTATTTTTGGGTATGTTTAATTTTTTATTCCCTTCAGACGGATCATAAATGTATCCACAACTTCTACATTCGAATCTATTTTGTTCTAAATTAGGAGTAGGTTGTTCAACAATTACTCCTGAGGAATTTTCAGAAGGTTTTTCTTTCTCAAGGTCTTCAACTATTTTGTTTTCCTCAGAGGCTGGTTGAATGTTTTCACTCACGGTTTATTATTATTCTTTAAGAACTTTAAAAGATTTTGCTTAATTAAGCGACTTTTATTCAAAATTAATTATTTAAGATGTTTTTATTAACTGGCTATGAATATTTTTTAGGTTTTCTTCTAATTGCCGCAGCTGTACCAATATTAGCTCTAGTTACTAATCTAATTGTTGCCCCAAAAGGTAGAACAGGCGAAAGAAAACTTACATATGAATCTGGCATGGAGCCTATAGGAGGAGCATGGATTCAATTTAATATTCGTTATTACATGTTTGCCTTGGTTTTCGTTATATTTGATGTTGAGACTGTTTTCCTTTATCCTTGGGCGGTTGCCTTCAATAAATTAGGCTTATTAGCTTTTATTGAGGCTTTAATTTTCATTGCAATACTTGTTATCGCTCTGGCATACGCATGGAGAAAAGGTGCTTTAGAATGGAGTTAAAAAATTGAATCCACAATTATCCCCAAAAGCGATAAGAGAAATCCGAGAAGGAAGTTGCAATCCTCTTGGTGCACCCCAAGTCACTACAGACTTAAGCGAAAATATTATATTGACAAGTTTAGACGATCTTCATAATTGGGCTAGATTAAGCAGTCTTTGGCCTCTTTTGTATGGAACAGCTTGTTGTTTTATAGAATTTGCTGCCTTAATAGGATCTAGATTTGATTTTGATAGATTTGGATTAGTACCTAGAAGCTCGCCAAGACAAGCAGATTTGTTAATAGTTGCAGGAACAGTAACGATGAAGATGGCTCCAGCTTTAGTAAGACTTTATGAACAAATGCCTGAACCAAAATATGTTATCGCTATGGGTGCTTGCACGATTACTGGGGGTATGTTCAGTGCAGATTCTACAACTGCAGTAAGAGGCGTTGATAAATTGATACCAGTTGATTTATATCTTCCAGGATGCCCACCAAGACCAGAAGCAATTTTTGATGCTGTAATTAAATTAAGAAAAAAAGTTGGTAATGAATCAATTTTAGAACGTACAAAAACAGAGCAAACTCACAGATACATAACATCTGATCACGAAATGAATCTCGTTTTCTCAGAAAATACAGGTGAATATCTAAACAAAACTTCAGATAACGTAATCCCCTATTCCAAAAAAGAAAAAATAACTGAATTACCTGAAAAAACCGAAAAAACTGAAATTACTAATTCTGTAGAAGATTAATGGAAAAAGACGGTTTAGCCACATCCTCAGATACTTCAATAGAAAAAGAGGGGTTTATAAGCCAATCTTTGTCTAAAGATGGTATTCCAAATCAATCTTTATCTGATGATCACATAGGTGTTGAAAACATTTCTGTGGAACCTAATAGATTATATGAAGCAGTATCTGCCCTGAGAACTTACGGTTTCAACTATCTCCAATGTCAAGGAGGATATGATGAAGGACCAGGCAAAAATCTGGTTAGTTTTTACCATTTTATAACAGTTGATGATTTACAAAAAATCGAAAAAATTAAAGAAGTCAGATTGAAAGTTTTCTTAAAAAGGGATTCTGATTTATCTATCCCCAGTCTGTATAAAATATTTAAAGGAAGTGATTGGCAAGAAAGAGAAACTTTTGATATGTATGGAATAAATTTTATTGACCATCCCAATCCTAAAAGACTATTAATGCCTGAAGATTGGAGAGGATGGCCATTACGAAAAGATTATATTCAGCCAGATTTCTATGAACTTCAAGATGCTTATTAGTTTAATTTTTTTAATTTGCGGTAAATAAACATTACTGCTCTTGCTAGTCTCCTTGGATCATGTCTAAGTGTTGGAGTTATTCTTTTTGAATATAATGGTGCTTGCAAAACATAATACCCTTCAGATAATAATTTTTCTTTATTACAAATGACAGGCTCTGCCCCTCTACTTTCGTAGTAGTCTACTAATGGAGATTTTTCAAATTGAATCTGAGATAAGATTGAGTTAAAAATTCGAGTATTAACTCCAAAATTTGATAATTGTTTTTCTATTGCTTTGATATGTTGATAGACATCAAGTCCATCTGTCTCTCCAGGCTGAGTCATCAAATTACTTATATAAATTTTAGGGGCGTTACTTTGCAATAAGGCATCTACTATCTCTGGCACTAAAAGATTAGGCAATAGAGAAGTGTATAGACTTCCTGGGCCAAGAACAATTAAATCAGCTTCTTTAATAGATTCAAGAGCACTTGGAAGAGCTGAAGGATTTTCTGGTAGGTAACCAATCCTCGAAATTAATTTTCGTGATTTACTGATCTTGCTTTCGCCAAAAATTTTTTCACCATCTTCTAATTCAGCCCACAACATAACATCAATATTTGTTGCAGGTAAAACTTGACCTTGTACAGCCAAAACCTTACTAGACGCTTGAACTGCTTTTTCTAAACTTCCTGTAATTGTTGTTAAAGCTGACAAGAATAGATTTCCAAAACTATGACCTTCCAGACCACTTCCACCTGAAAATCTGTACTGAAATAATCTAGTTAAAGTAGGTTCTTCGTTTGATAATGCTGCCAAACAATTTCTAATATCTCCTGGAGGCTGAACACCTAATTGCTTTCTGAGAATTCCACTACTTCCGCCATCATCGGATACCGTTACGATAGCTGTAATATTACTACTGTAATTTTTCAAGCCTTTTAATAAAGTAGATAAACCTGTACCTCCTCCAATTGCAACAATATTTGGGCCTCTGTTTAATTTACTTTTAACTCTTAATGCATCAACTAAAAATGTATTTTTTTCTGGAACAAGTGCTTTCTGAATCGAATTAATACTTCTATTTTGTCCAATCCCGATTAATAGTATTCCAATAACAAATATCAATGGTCCCATTAATGAAACAGGTAAAATACTAGTTAAACCTGTCATTACCCCAAAAAAGATTTCAATGAGCCAATAGAGCGGTCTTAAATTTGTCCAAATTGCCACGCCTAATAAAGTAGTCAGAAAACCTATCGCAGATGTAAACATCCATCTTTTTATTACTAATCCTGGCAAAAGCCAACTCAAAATTCTTAAAAGTTTCTTCAACAATTCAAAATTAGACTTTTTAAAATTTTTATAATATCTTCTTACCCTTTTTTTACGCTTATTCATTAAAAACCTCTTGAATTATTTTCCCAGATTTTAAAATCTATTTAAAATCATTATAAATCAAATTAATACATCCCTTTTTTTATTTCTAATAATAGGCAAAATGGAACAATAGATGTTTTTATTTAAGTTTTGAAAAAATCAAAACGTGCAGTTGAAACAAAAAACCTCTCAATAAGCTGGGGCGAAGTTAATGTGCTGAATCAAATAAATTTTGAACTTAATGATGGAGAGAAATTAGCTATTGTTGGCCCTTCAGGTTCTGGCAAATCAACCATTTTAAAAATATTAGCAGGGCTCATTTTACCTACAAAAGGAGAATTAAGAATATTTGGTGAGAAGCAAACATATTTGAGATTAGATCAAAATAATCCTCCTGATGTAAGACTAGTTTTTCAGAACCCTGCTTTACTAGGATCTTTAACTATTGAGGACAATGTAGGATTTCTCCTGAAGAGAAATAAAAACCTATCTAAAAAGTTAATTCATGAAATAGTATGTGAATGCTTAGCTGATGTTGGATTATTTAATGTTGAGGATAAATTACCAAATGAATTAAGCGGGGGCATGCAAAAAAGAGTAAGTTTTGCTAGAGCATTAATTACTGATCAAACTCTTAATGCAAAGTCTAAACCTTTACTACTTTTTGATGAACCAACTGCTGGCCTTGATCCAATTGCCTCATCTAGAATTGAAGATTTAATTAATAAAACAAATGATAAAGCTTGCGGATCATCTATTGTTGTTAGTCATGTTCTTAGTACTATAGAAAGGACTTCAGATAAAGTTTTAATGCTTTATGGGGGCAAATTTAGATGGGCAGGTTCCATTAATGAATTTAAGGAGAGTAATGATCCCTATGTATTTCAATTTAGGCATGGAAAACTTGATGGTCCTATGCAACCCAAAGACATTTAGATATTATGCGTAGAAGCTTAAGAGATTCAATAGTTGGATTTTCCTTATTAGGAGGAATTTTAATATTCACATTTTTTTCTTTTTGGCTAAGAGGAGTAAGATTATCTTCAAAAAATTGGTATCTCTTTGCTGAATTCAATAACGCAAGCGGTTTATCAAAAAAATCTCCAGTTACTTACAGAGGAATTTTAGTTGGATCGATAGAAGATATCTTATTTACGAATGAATCAATTAAAGCAAAAATAGTTTTAAATAATCCTGAAATTATTCTTCCAAGGCCTGCATTTGCAAGGGTAGTTACAAATTCTTTCCTGGGAGGAGATGTGCAAGTTGCTTTAGAAACTAGTGACAAAACAATTCCTAAAAACATTGCTAAACCTATATCCGAAAAATGTGATACCAAGTTAATTATTTGTAAAGGAGATACTATCACAGGTAAACAACTATCAAGTCTCTCAAATATAACTAACAGAATAAATCAAATTTTAAAAGAAACTAATCAAGAAAACTTAATTGAGAACATCGTCAACTCAATTGATCAATTTGACAGAACACAAGAAAATCTTGATGAATTAATTTATTTATCGAAACAAGAAATACAAAGAGTTGAACCTCTAATAAAGGAAATTACAATTGCCGCTAATCATTTGAATAACATTTTGTCTACTATCGATGACAAAGAAACCCTTAATGACATTAAATTGACAATTAGTGCTGCTAAGTCTATCTCAACCAAAATAGATGATATGAGCGATGATTTTGAAAAATTAAGGCAAGATAAAGAATTAACTAAATCTATAAGAGATTTAACGATTGGACTTTCAAAATTCCTTAACGAAATTTATCCCTGAGAAATTTTTAGAATTCATTCATAGCATTTAAAGCAATAGCTGCAATTGATTTATCAGTAGCTTTTGGCAGTTGGACATATTTCCCTTGAGCTGCCTCTGCTAATTCTTTGCCAAATCCGCTTGCTATGAATTTTCTCTCTGTATCAATTACTAAAAGTTTTATCCCAAGCATGGGATATTTTGCAGCGATATCTAGAACCTCCTGTTTTAAATTAACATTTTCATTTTCATTATCTTTTCCCTCAACCTCATTTTTTCCTAGAGATAATCCTAATGGAACATTTCCTCGGCCATCAGTTATACCAACAACAATTACTTGACCTATATCTCCTGTTGAAAGAGCATTTTTTGCTACTTTTGCTGATTGTGTTAGTCCATGTGCCAAAGGTGATCCTCCTCCACAAGGCATTGTTTCCAACCTTCTTTTTGCAGCAGTTATTGATCTTGTTGGAGTCAAAAGCACTTCGGCCTGATTACCTCTAAAAGGAATAAGAGCTACTTCATCTCTATTCTCATATGCTTCTGTTAAAAGTCTTATTACAGCGCCTTTAGCACTTTGCATTCTATTTAAAGCCATAGAGCCACTGGCATCAACCAGAAAAATAACTAGAGCTCCTGCCTTTTTTTGAAGAAGCTTTGCCCTAAAATCATTTTCTTTAATAACTATTGATTTATTAGGGTTTCTTGATCTTCTCGATTTTTGATAAGGAGCAGCAGCTCGAAGAGTAGCATCTACAGCAATTCTTTTTACCTTACCTCTTGGAATAATAGGTTTTACATACCTTCCTCTGCTGTCACTAAATATAACTGATCTACTCCCGCTATTACCTGCTTTAGCCTTAGCTGATGAAAAAAGCAATAAATCAGGATCAACCATGCATGCCTCAGGATCTAATATGAATTCTTCAGGAATTTCGGGAGTAGATTCTTCTTCCCCATCAGAATTATCTTCTTCTTGATCTTGATCTTGATCATTATCATTTTCATTAGTCTCAGGTTCGGACTCTTCATTGTTTGATTGAGGCGGAGGTGGGGGGCTCTGATCTTCTGGAGGGGGTGGTTGGATATCATCATCTTCTGGAGGTATTTGCATTGCTCTTGGAAGAATAACTAACCTTACTGCGACTTTTAGATCTTCAGAATTTACATTCTCATCGCCTCTAAGAGCTGCATTAGCCTTTGCTACTTTAACTGCAAATAATTCTGACCTATGCCCTTCTACTCCGCCTCTAAGAGCTTCATTCACTAAATAGGTTATTTGCTCTTTTGTTATCTTGACATCCTTTAACCATTGCCTTGCCAAAATTAATTGAGTGGATAAATTATCAGATTCTTCCGACCATTTTTCTGCAAATTTAATATTATTTTCTGCATGTGATAAAACAGATTTTGTAATCTCAACTCTTTGAGCATTATCAATAGATTGATCTGCGGAAAGCACAATAGCAAAGCGATCTAAAACATGATCCCTCAAAGCACCTTCTTCAGGATTATAAGTTGCTATTAAAAGTGACTTACAAGGATGAGAAAGACTTAAACCATCTCTTTCAATATTATTTTTCTCTCTTCCTGTAGCTTCAAGAATTAAATTTACAATACCATCATCCAATAAATTTATATCATCTACATAAAGAACACCCCTATGAGCCTCTGCCAAAATTCCAGGCTGAAAAACTTGTTCCCCCGAACTTAATGAGGCAGCGACGTCAATTGATCCAACAAGTCTGTCTTCAGTTATGCCAATGGGAACTTGAATGAATGGTGCCTCTCTTACTTTTTTTGGAATTTCTTCAATTTGATTCAAATAATCACTTCCAATTGCTTCCTCTAATAATTTATTAGTACTAATATCCCATTCCTCTGGTTTATCTGGATCTAGGTTCCTACCAATAGGTCTTAATGAAGTATTACTATTTCTCTTAGTTAACTTTTCTACTATTGTTTCATTATCTAATACCTCTATAGGAGGGAGTAAAGTATGCAAACCCCTTGCTAATACTGACTTACCAGTACCTCTACCGCCAGCGATAATCACTCCTCCTAAGCTAGGATCAACTGCTGCCAAAAGTAAAGATAATTTCAACAAGCTATGACCCGTAATTGCCGCCAAAGGAAAAGCTCTAAAAGAATCCTTTGACTTCATTAAATCTTTTATTTCTCCTTTTTCTTTTAACTCGGTGTTCAAAATCACTTTAAAAATGCCTGATATAGAATTTATCCAATAACTTTGTTTTTTGTAGTGGAATTATCAAATCTTAATATCAAAAATGGACTATGTATATCCCTCGGAGCAAATATTGATAGTAAATTCGGAAGCCCTCTTGAGTCACTATTAATTTGCAAATCAAAATTAGAGGAAATAATTACTGAGTGGGGGGATAGTTCCAACGAAAAAGAAGAAGAGATAAGCACTTTTCATGCAAACTTTTTTTGGTCTTCAATTTATGAGACATTACCTCATGGTGTTGAAAATGAGCAGCCAAATTATTTAAATACACTCTTACTTATAAAAAGTAATTACTTCCCTAAACCATCAAATAAAAACGCGAAATTACTTTTAAAAGAGCTAAAAAAGTTAGAGAGATTTTTCGGACGAGAAGAGACGCCAAAGGGTAAGAAATGGCTATCAAGATGTCTCGATTTAGATATTCTTTGGTGGGAGGATTTTCATATGGTTGATGAGGAATTAACATTACCTCACCCTAGATTTATGAATAGGAATTTTGTTATTACACCACTATCTGAAATCTTAAGTAGAAGCCAAAAAATCGCAAAGTTTGATGACCCAAAATGGTCTATTAGTTGATTTACAAAACCAAAAAATAACTGTTAGGCTATTTTTATTTAAAAATTATGGGCAACAAAAACCTTATAAAAAGATCCCTTTTTAAAGAAAAAATATCTGAGTTAAAGTCAAAAAAATTTAGTTTCGAGATAAATAGAATTGAGCTTCCAAATGGACATGAAGGTGAATATGGATACATTAAGCATCCTGGGGCAGCATTAGCCGTACCTATTACAAAAGACAATAAAGTTATCATTCTTCGGCAGTATAGATTTGCCGTTTCAAGGTATTTATTAGAATTTCCTGCAGGCACATTAGAAATAGGTGAAACACCTATTAATTCAATTAAAAGAGAAATACAAGAAGAAACTGGATTTAGTGCAAACAAATGGGATGAACTAGGAACTCTTGTCCCTGCTCCTGGTTATGCAGATGAAGAAATTTATTTATTTTTAGCGCGTGATTTGAGCAAACTAAATTCCGAGGTTAAAGGAGATTTAGATGAAGATATAGAAGTATTATTTTTAGATCCGAAAGCACTAGATAATCTTATTTCTAGTGGGGATGAGATTCTTGACGCAAAAACTGTGACAGCTTGGTTTAGAGCTAAACAATTTTTAGATAAATTATGAATAAACCTAGAATACTTTTTTGGCATAGAAAGGATTTAAGAATATTTGACAATCAAGCTTTAATCAAAGCATTTTCATTATCAAATGCCATTACTTCAACTTACATATTTGATAAAAATTACCCACACGATTTCAATGCAAGTTCGAGAGCATGGTTTCTAGGAAATTCGCTTCAAGAATTAGGCAATAATTGGAAAAAAATGGGTAGTAGATTAATAATGGGAGAAGGAGATCCGGTATTAATAATTCCTCAATTAGCAAAGAAAATAGATGCTAAATTTGTTTTTTGGAATAGATCAATTGAACCTTATGAGATTAATCGAGATTTAAAAATAAAAAAAAATTTAGAAGAACAAAATATTCAAGTTATTGAAACTTGGGATCACTTATTATTAGAGCCTTTAAAAATATTTTCCGGAAATAATAAACCTTATTCAGTTTATGGACCTTTTTATAAAAACCTTAAATCAAAAATGAATTTATTAGGTCCATATGACCAAGATAAAGTTGTTTTCCAGTTTAAAGATATAGATAATAAACTCAAAGAAAATAAGATAATAAATTCATCTGATTCGGTTCTTGAGAAATTTATCAAAAATATCAAATTTCCTGGTTCGAATATTTGTCCATGTAGACCTGGAGAGAATGCTGCAGAAACATTATTAGAAAACTTCATTAACGAAAAAAAAATATATTCTTATAATTCTGCACGAGATTTTCCTTCCCATAATGGGACATCTTTTCTAAGTGCATCTCTCAGATTCGGCACCATTAGCATAAGAAAAATTTGGAACGCCACATTAAATTTAAATTCAGATTTTACAAATCAAGGAAATTATCTATCTATTGAAACTTGGCAAAAAGAACTTGTTTGGCGTGAATTCTATCAACATTCCTTATTCCATTTTCCAGAGCTAGAGAAAGGTCCATATAGAAAAAAATGGGATCACTTTCCATGGCAAAATAATAATGAATGGTTTCAGCAGTGGAGCAATGGAGAAACAGGAGTGCCTATAGTTGATGCTGCAATGCGTCAACTAAATAGTACTGGCTGGATGCATAACAGATGTAGGATGATAGTCGCTTCATTTCTGGTAAAAGATCTTATATGCAATTGGCAAATGGGCGAGAAAAAATTTATGGAGACTCTGGTTGATGGAGACTTAGCTGCAAATAATGGAGGATGGCAGTGGAGCGCGAGCAGCGGTATGGATCCAAAACCACTTAGAATTTTTAATCCATATACCCAAGCAAAAAAATTTGATCCTATGTGCGAATATATAAAATATTGGATTCCTGAATTATCTAACGTGTCAAATTCAGAATTATTAAATGGGGAGATATCTAATTTAGAAAAAAATAATTATTCAAGCCCTATTGTCAATCACAACATGCAACAAAGATTATTTAAATCACTTTATGCTGAAATTTGAATTTCTTCTATACAATTCTTTAAAACTTTATTTAAATTTTCTGCTACATAAACTTGCTCTTCATAAGAAATTTCAGGAAACATTGGAAGACTAAGAACTTCTGTACAAATTCTCTCTGTATTGATGAGTTTTGTTCTAGAAAAATTTTTATTTTTGTAAGCTATTTGTGCGTGTATTGGAATTGGATAATAAATAATTGAATTAATCCCTTTTTCAAAAAGTTGTTGTTTTACCAAATTCCTTAAGGAATAGTATTTTTTGGAATCAGTATCAAATAAATTTGAAAAATCTTCATTTAAAAAATATTTATCGTTTCTTAATTTGATTACAAATTGATTCCAAGAATGCGAAATTGAATCAGAGCTAATTTTGGGAAAACTAATAAATGGATTTTTTTCTAATAAATCAAGGTAATTATTAGCAATTTTTTGGCGATTATTAATCCACTTAGAAATATATTTAATTTTAATGTTTAATATGGCAGCTTGAATGGTATCAAGTCTGCTGTTATATCCTATTTGGGTATGATGATATCTTATTGGGCTGCCATGAACAGCAAGTTCTCTAATTTTTTTTGCAATCTTCTGATCTGAAGTTGTTACTGCTCCACCATCTCCAGCAGCTCCTAAATTTTTAGTAGGGAAAAAGCTAAAACAGCCTATATCACCGATACTACCAACTTTAGAAGTTTCCCACATTGTGCATGTTGCCTGAGCACAATCTTCGATTACTTTTAAGTCATATTTCTTGGCCAAAGATTTTATTAAGGTCATATTCACTGCATTACCAAATAGATGAACTGGCATAATTGCCTTGGTATTAGAATTTATTTCTTTTTCTATTAGTTCAGTATTAATGAGATAAGTTTCTGGATCTATATCTACCAAAATAGGATTAGCACCAACTGAACTAATAGCCTCTGCAGTTGCAAAAAAGCTAAATGATGAAGTAATAACTTCATCACCCACACCAATATCTAATGCACGCAAAGCTAATACTAAAGCATCAGTTCCACTATTACATCCAATAGTATTTTCAACACCAATCAGATTTGAAAAACTCTCTTCAAATTTAGCAATTTCTTGTCCTCCAATATACTGGCCCCCTTTTAAAACTTTAGAAACCTCACTCTCAATTTCAGAGCCAATTTCCTGGAACTGCCTATCTAAAGTAAATGGAGGTATCTGCATAGTAAATATATTAACCCTAAACCATATTTCTATGGGTAAAAAAATTTTTTAATTCATTTAAACCAACTTGGTTCTTTACCCGGAGTCCATTTTATATTACAACCTAATGAAGGCATCTGATTTGAAGGATAAGAATTATCTTGATTCAAATCTTTTACGGCGGAGCGCAAATCTTTTCCAGATAGAGGGATATTATTACCTGGTCTACTATCGTCTAATTGGCCATGATAATACAATAAAAAATCACCATCTCCTTCATTTGAAAAAAGATAAAAATCTGGGGTGCAAGCGGCTTTTAATTTCTTAGCAAAATTTTGATTTTCATCATATAGATAAGGAAAACTCCATCCCTGGGTTTGTGCTTGTAATCTCAAATTTTTAGGAGAATCTGAGGGATGAGTGACAATATCATTACTAGACATTGCGACTGTTTGAACTGTATTTTCAATTTCTTTACTTAAGGTGAAAATTTGATTCTCAATATATTTAACAAATGGGCAATGGGCACAAATAAACATTAAAAGTAAATGCCGATTATCTAGATTATGAAAATTAAAATATTCATTTTTTGAAGAATTAGCATTTAACATTTCGAAATTCGGTAATTGAAAACCTAATTCCAAAACCATAGAATTTGTTTTTACCATGTTCAAGTTAAAAATTCTTTGATATTTGAAAATTATTGTATATTTTGCAGTAATCCGTAAAGATAGGTACTTTTATATAGGAGAATAATAGAAATAATAAACAAAATGCTTCTAAATCTAACTGGCAAAAAAATTCTTGTTACGGGAATTGCCAACAATCGTTCAATAGCATGGGGTATCGCTCAACAACTTTCAAAAGCTGGCGCAGAACTTGGAATCACATATTTGCCTGATGATAAGGGAAGATTCGAGTCTAAAGTTAGAGAACTAACTGAACCTTTAAACCCTTCGTTATTTTTGCCTCTTGATGTTCAAAATCCAGCTCAAATTGAAGAAATCTTTAAAAATATAAAAGACAATTGGGTGCAAATTGACGGATTAGTTCACTGCCTAGCATTTGCAGGACGCGATGAATTGATTGGAGATTATAGTGCTACCACTTCAGAGGGTTTTGATAGGGCTCTTAATATAAGTGCGTATTCGTTAGCACCTTTATGTAAAGCAGCAAAACCACTTTTTAGTGATGGTGCTGGAGTTGTTTCATTAACTTATTTAGGTTCAGAAAGGGCGATTCCTAACTATAACGTGATGGGAGTTGCTAAAGCAGCTTTAGAAGCTTCAGTGAGATATCTTTCTGCAGAACTTGGTCCCGAAAAACAAGTCAGAGTTAATGCAATAAGTGCTGGGCCTATAAGAACACTTGCGAGTTCTGCTATAGGTGGCATTTTAGATATGATTCACAATGTTGAAGAAAAGGCTCCTTTACGCAGAACAGTCACACAAACAGAAGTAGGTAATACAGCTGCTTTTTTATTAAGTGATCTCTCTAGCGGCATTTCAGGCCAAACAATTTATGTTGATGCGGGTTACTGCATTAATGGAATGTAAACTAAGTTTTTTGCATAAAAATGTCATCTCTAAGGCAATCTGAAATAAAAAGAAAAACGAATGAAACAGATATTTCTGTATTTATAAACTTAGATGGAAATGGAATTTCTGAGATTAATACAGGGATACCATTCTTAGATCATATGCTTCATCAAATATCCAGTCATGGTTTGTTCGATTTAAAAATAAAAGCAATTGGAGATACCCATATTGATGATCATCATACAAATGAAGATGTAGGAATCGCATTAGGCAAAGCATTTTCAAAAGCCTTGGGCGAAAGAAAAGGAATAAGTCGATTTGGACATTTCTTTGCCCCATTGGATGAAGCATTAGTTCAAGTCACTTTAGACTGCTCTGGTAGACCGCATCTATCTTATGATCTTCAATTAAAAGCCCCTAGAATAGGCAATTATGATACTGAACTAGTAAGAGAGTTTTTTATTGCCTTTGTAAATAACAGCGGTATTACTCTGCATATTAATCAAATACGAGGAAGTAATTCACATCACATAGTTGAGGCGTGCTTTAAAGCTTTTTCAAGAGCAATGAGAATGGCTACCGAGATAGATCCAAGAAGATCTGATTCAATTCCAAGCAGTAAAGGAATGTTAGAAAAACAATAAAATAGGAATTTTTTGGAATCAGCCACAATTCAGTTGATTTTTGGCGAAGATAGATGGAGTGATTATTTTGTTGTGACTAATTTACAAGATAAAAAAATCGATAAATTTAATATTTTTAAAAAAGAAGATTGGTCAAGTGCTTATCAAAATGTAGAAAAGGAGCTAACTAAAGAGCCTCTAAAAATTATCAAAGGTAATAATATTAAAAATTTAAATGGAACATTATTAAGAAATGGACCAGGAATATTAGAGAGAGGTGGACAATGGGTTCATCATCCATTTGATGGTGATGGGATGATAACATCAATAAAATTCGAAAATGGTGAGCCATTTCTAACAAATAGATTTGTTAAAACTAAGGGTTATTTGGAAGAAGAAAAAATAGATAAATTTATTTATAGAGGTGTTTTTGGAACACAAAAAAATGGAGGAATTTTAAATAATGCATTAGACCTAACATTCAAGAATATCGCTAATACTCATGTCATTAAATTAGGAGATGAAATTCTTGCATTATGGGAAGCAGCAGGTCCACATGCAATGGATCCTGATAGTCTTGAAACTATTGGTTTAACAACATTAAAAGGGGTACTCAAACCTAACGAAGCATTCAGTGCTCATCCCAAAACAGACCTAAACTCAAATGCATCTTCAGAACTTTTAGTCACTTTTGGAGTACAAACCGGGCCAAAAAGTACCATTAGATTAATGGAATTTGATAATGCTGGTAAAAATTCTGGAGAGCTCATTTTTAACAGAAAAGATACCTTTAATGGTTTTGCATTCCTTCATGATTTCGCAATTACAACTAATTGGGCAATATTTTTACAGAATGCTATTGATTTCAATCCTCTTCCATTTGTCATGGGGCAAAGGGGAGCAGCACAATGTCTAAAGTCAAACCCAAATAAAAAGGCAAAGTTTTTTATCATCCCCAGAGAAAGTGGATTATTTAGAGGACAGCCTCCTTTAACAATAGATGCTCCAGAAGGATTCGTTTTTCATCATGTAAACGCATTTGAAAAAGATTCTAAAATAGTATTAGATAGTATTTTTTATGATGATTTCCCATCAGTTGGTCCAGACGAGAATTTTAGGGATATTGACTTTGATAAATATCCAGAAGGAAAACTGAAAAGATCAATTATCGACTTAAAGACAAAAACTTGTGAACTTGAAACTTTCAGTGAACAATGTTGTGAATTTGCTGTTGTTAATCCTAAAAACTTAGGATTAAAAGCAACTTTTAGTTGGATGGCAAGCACATCTCAAAAGCTGGGTAACGCTCCACTTCAAGCCATAAAAAAAATAAATTTAATTTCTAAGGAAGAGATTTTTTGGTCAGCAGGTCCAAGTGGATTTGTTAGTGAACCAATTATGGTTCCATCAGAAAACTCTTCAAAAGAAGATGAGGGATTTTTATTTATACTACTATGGAACGGAGAAAGAAGAGGAAGTGATTTAGTGATATTAGACGCAAAAGACTTAAAAGAATTAGCTGTTTATGAATTACCCATTTCAATTCCTCATGGCCTTCATGGATCTTGGGTTAATTGAATTTAAGAAAAAATTTCAATTAAATCTGGAATAATTTTTTTTAATGCTTTACCTCTATGACTACAAGAGTCTTTAATATCATTATTCATTTCTGCGAAAGTTAATCTGGTAGAACTCTCCTCAAAAATTGGGTCATACCCAAAACCACTTTTTCCTCTGGGATTTAAAATAATATTGCCATGACATTTGGCCTCAGATTCAATAATCACTACACCATTTGGGGAACAAACACAAATATTAGCAATAAAGAAAGCACTTCTATTTTGAACTCCATCAAGTTCTTTTAAAACTCGTTCAATTCTCTTCTGATCATTTTCTGCATATCTAGATGAGTAAATGCCAGGCTTACCACCTAGTGCTTCAATACAAATTCCCGAATCATCTGCTATTGAGAAATTATTTGTTTTTCTCGAAACTTCACTCGCTTTTTTAATTGCATTATCTCTAAATGTCAGTCCATCCTCTTCAACTTCTAATGATTCTGGCTGGAGTAAGAGTTTACAATTAACTCCAGCAAGCAATTTCTTATATTCTTGAATTTTACCTTTGTTCTTACTCGCTAAATATAAATTTTTCACCCTTATTTTCCTGCCAAATTTATAAATAATTGCCCCCACTTTAATAACTCATCTAAATAAGATTCTTTTGGAGCTTCACAATATAACCTTAAAAGGGGTTCCGTTCCTGAAAACCTAAAAAGAAGCCAAAAATTTTTATCAATTCTCAACTTTATTCCATCAATCTTTGAGATACTTTTTAACTTATGATTATTAATATTCTCAGGGATATTATCTATGATAAATTCTTTTACGTTATTTTTTTCTGACTGATCTGGAAATTTAATATCAATTCTTTTATAAAAACTTGGCCCAAAATCTTTTTGAATTTCATCTAAGGTTTCATACAAATATTGAGATTTTTCAGCAATTCCATTTAATAAAATCATCGCTGCATATAGTGCATCTCTTTCAGGCATAAAGTCACCAAAACCAACTCCCCCAGATTCCTCCCCTCCAATAAATATTTTCTCTTTAATCATTTTTTCAGCAATATATTTAAAACCAACTGGAAGTTCAAAAACATCTCTATTTTGACTCTCTGATATATTTTTAATAATATCTGAACCACTAACAGTCTTTAAAACTGGATAAGAATTATTTTTAATTTCACCCAAATAGCTAATAAAGTATGGGAGTAAATCTTGAGTACTAGAGTACCTTCCTTTTTCATCAATTGCAGCAATTCTGTCACCATCACCATCAAATATAATCCCTAGAGTTTGCACTTCATTTGTTGTATTTTTTTCTAGTATTCGATTTAGATCATCTACATAATTTAAAAGAGGTTCAGGAGGTTTTCCTCCAAAAAAAGGATCCGCATCTTTTCTGATTTCTGAAATAACTTCTAAATCATTAGAAGCAAAAATCTCAGCCATACAATTTGCAGCGGAACCATGCATAGAATCTACAAAAATTTTCAATTTCATTTTTTTCAATCTATTGGAAATAAAGTCAATATCAAAGAGGGATTTAATTCTATCTAAATGAAGTTTCTTGATATCTACCAATTGATTAACACCATCTATTTTTTCAATTGAATTTCCTAGCATTAATCTTTTTTCAATTTCACTTGTAAAAGATTCGTCAACGGAACATCCATTAAAGCTCTTTATTTTTAGACCTAGCCAATTATATGGATTATGACTTGCTGTAATTACTAACGCTCCAAGACAGCCGACTTCTTTGGCATAGAAACTGCAAGCGGGCGTTGTAACAAAGCTTTTAGATAAGATCGGTTCGAAACCACATCCTCTTACAAAGGGTACTATTTGCTTGGCAAATTCACAAGCCATAAATCTACGATCATATCCAATAATAATTTTCTTTGAATTAACTTTTTTATAGTATTGATAATGTAACTCCTGGCACGCAGCAACAACAACTCTTGAAAGATTGGATAAATTAAAATCAAATCCAATAATTCCTCTCCACCCATCAGTTCCAAATTTTATTTTATCTAATTTATCAGCTGTCAAATTTAAAAGTTCCTTGATTTCTTTTAATTATCTATAATAATTTATATGAGTAAATTTTAAAACCGCCCTTAAAAATAATTTGAATTCTCTTCATTTAAAAAGTTTTGTAAGGTGCAAAAGAAAAGCATGGTTAGATTTTAAGGGCAAAAAATTTTACGAAGTTTGGTCTCCCCATAAAGCTATAGATAAAATTAATCAGTTTCAAATTTTCTCTGAATTTTGTAATAATAAAATCTATTCAGGATTAAAAGCCTGTGAAAATGGTTATCAAGGAGTAATTGGATTAAAATTCAAAGGAAATCTTTTCCAAAATATTAACGCAGAGATACGTCCACAATTACTTGTAAAAACTCAAGGTAAAAGTAAATGGGGACAATACAAATATTTACCTGCAGTTTATAAGTTAGGCCACAAAACCACTAAAGAACATCTATTCGACCTAGCTTTTAGCTCTATGATGTTGGAATCTTTTCAAGAATCTAAAATTGAGAAAGGATTAGTAATTTCAAGTTTTGAAAAAAAAGTTAATGTTGAAGAAATTTATTTAAATAAAAAATTAAGAAAAAAAGTTTTTAATATTTTATTAAGTTTGAATGAATGTTTGGAGGGATTTATGCCAGAAATAACTCAAGATAGAAAAAAATGTACTATTTGTTCATGGCAAAAATTTTGTGACAAAGAAGCAAAAGAAAATGGATATCTAACAGATATAGATGGAATAGGATCCAAAACGGCCTCATTACTCATAACAAATGGAATATCTGATACCCAAACATTAGCTTCTTGTAGCGAAAAACAACTTGGAGAGAAATTATCTAAATTCAACGATCAAAAGTATGAAAAAGCGTCCATATTTGTAAAGCAAGCACAAGCTTATATTTCTGGGAAACCATATCGCATTTCCAATAAAAATGACACTAACTATTTACTAGAAAAAACATGTTCGGGATTTTATATATTTGATATTGAGTCAAACCCAGATGATAAACATGACTTTTTATATGGTTTTTTAAAAATAAATAATTTGTTTACAAAAAAAGAAGAACTTATTTATAAACCAATATTAAGTCTCACAAACAATAAAGGAGAATCTTACAAGAAAATTATTAAATTACTTTATTCACAGAAGGAATGGCCAGTTTTACATTATGGAGAGACTGAAAAGATAGCAATAATTAATATTGCTAAAAACCTGAATTTCAGTTTTGAAGAAATTGATGCACTTACCTCAAGATTTGTAGACTTACATACCTTAATACGAAAGTCTTGGATATTACCACTAAAAAACTATGGCTTAAAAACTGTTTCTAATTGGCTTGGATTTGAATGGATGCAAAAAAACGTTAGTGGCTCGAAAGCACTTTATTGGTGGATTCAATATCAAATTACAGAAAACGAAATATTTTTAAAAAAAATTATCCAATATAACAAAGATGATTGTTTAGCTACTCTACAAATTGCAGAATATTTAATCAAAAATCAATTAAAGAAAAATTGATCCTACAGACTTATTAATAATAATTTTTCCAAAAATTTCTGAAAAAAAATAACTTCCTTCCTCTAAATATTTTCTTTTTATCATTGCTAACCCTGTTATTTGAGAATCAGATTTAAAAAAACTAGTGATTTTGCCTACAGAAATATCCTTGGCAGTATTTGTATATAAATTTTTATCTTCAACGTCTAAATTCAAATTAGAATCAACTGATTTCCAAGTTCTTATTTCCTTTTTTAAAGAAGAAACATTTTTTATTTTTGACATAGTTTCTTGTCCTAAATAACAACCTTTATTAAAATCTATAAGATCTTGCAATCCAAGTTCAAGAGGATTATTTTTTCCGTTTATTTCCATCTCTAATGAGGGTATTGCCTGATTAATCTTCCAAAGTTTTAAATCATTGGGATTTACTAAATTTAGTTTATTTTTATATATTTGAAATTCTTTATCTTCTGTTTTGAAGAAAATAGGCTGATAAGTTCTCCATGAACTAGATTCATCAATTTCCTGAATTCTATTAATTAAGAAAGGTTCACTTATAAGTACATCGTCCGCTGGAAAAATAATTTGATTAAAGTAATCAATTATTTCATTAATGTTACCCGCCAAGATAATTACTTCTAAGTTTCTTTCTAAAAAAATAATTTCAATTAATGACCTTAGAACCCCATTTGGAGTTAACCAACAAGTTTTAATAACTTTATTTTCTGAATTAAGAATATTACCAGTTAGTATTCCATTCAAAAATTTTCTGGCATCTTTCCCAGTAATAGAAAAACAATCAAATTTTTCAAGCCAAAACTTTTTTATATCTTGCATTTTGAAATAATTATAAAAAGTCTTTTATTGTAAACAAACTTTTTAATTTAACATTTTCATCTTTAAGGGCTTCTAATCCCCCTTCTTGCCTATCGACTATAGACAAAACTTCCTCAACAACATAATTATTTTCGCGTAACTTTTTTATAGCTTTTATCACTGAACCAGCAGTTGTAACTACATCCTCTAAGACAGTCACCAAAGTTCCTTCTTCTAATAAAGGGCCCTCTATCCCAGCTTTGGTACCGTATTTTTTAATTTCTTTCCGAATTATTAAACCATTAAGATCAAGGCCTAGCGAAGCTGCCTTAACGATTAATCCACTTACAATTGGATCTGCACCTAATGTCAATCCTGCTACAGCTTTTGACTTTGAGTCCTTTAACTCTAAAAATAAATCACTTATTAAGTTTAAGCCTTCGCCGTTTAACGATACTGGTTTACAATTCAAATAATGACTGCTTTTTTTTCCTGAAGATAAAGTGAAATTTCCTCTCTTGTAAGATTTTTCAATTAACCGTTTTAACAATTTTGCTTTATTGAAATTATATTTATCCGAGAATTTAGCCATTATTAAAAGTTAAATTTTTTTTAAAGATTAGAAGAAAAAAAGAAATCTCACAAAAACTTCCTAATAAGGTGTTTTTTGAAATATTACTTTTATATTGTATATTGAAATTCAATGTAATTAAAATTACTTAAATTTTTTTGGGGGTGTAGCAATCTGGTGAATGCACCAAACTCATAATTTGGCTAAGGCGAGTTCGATCCTCGCCACCCCCATTATTTATTTGTCTTTGAATGAAAATAACTTTACTTATATTTCTTTTATTTTTACCAGCTTTTTTCGCAGCGAGCGAACTCTCTTTTTTATTAATAAGGCCTAGTAAAGTTTTAAGGTTAATAGAAGAAAAAAAGAGAGGAGCATTTTCAATTTTAAAAATTCAAAAACGCTTTAGATCTTCATTAATTGCTTCTCAATTTGGAGTAACAATTTCATTAATTGCAATTGGATGGCTCAGCAATAACCTGGCTAATGATTATTGGAAAAGCAATATTTTGTCTAATAGATTTTATGATCTTCTATTATTTTTATTTATTGTTCTAGTTGTTACTCTTATTTCTGGACTAATTCCAAAAGCCTTAGTAATTAATAATCCAGAATCTGCTGCATTAAGGTTAACCACAATATTCGATGCCGTAAGAAAAGGTATGAATCCTGTAGTTACCATAATAGAATTCTTTGCAAGCGCTTGTTTAGGCTTGTTCAATTTAAATAACAAATGGGATTCCTTAAACTCAGGTTTATCTGCAGGAGAGTTAGAAACTCTTATAGAAACAGATAATGTAACAGGTTTAAAACCAGATGAAAAGAATATTCTTGAAGGAGTTTTTGCTTTAAAAGATACACAGGTTAAAGAAGTAATGATTCCAAGATCTGAAATGGTAACTTTGCCAAAAAATATAACGTTTTCAGAACTTATGAAACAAGTAGATAAAACTCGTCATGCTCGCTTCTTTGTGATTGGTGAGTCTTTAGACGATGTACTAGGTGTATTAGATTTGCGTTATCTAGCTAAGCCAATATCAAAAGGTGAAATGGAAGCCAACACATTATTAGAGCCCTTTATTTTACCAGTGACAAAAATAATTGAAACATGTTCACTTGCAGAAATATTTCCAATAGTAAGAGACTATAATCCCTTCTTACTAGTAGTTGATGAACACGGTGGGACAGAGGGGCTTATAACTGCAGCTGATCTAAATGGCGAAATAGTTGGAGAAGAAATGCTTAACAATAGAATTTATTCAGATATGCGAATGTTAGATAATTTATCCAAGAAATGGTCAATAGCTGGAAAATCAGAAATTATTGATATCAATAAGAAGTTAGGATGTTCTATTCCAGAAGGTTCAGATTACTATACTCTTGCTGGATTTATGCTAGAAAAATTTCAAATGGTTCCAAAAATCGGAGACGTTTTAGATTTTAATAACATTAAATTCGAAGTTGTCTCTATGTCAGGTCCAAAAATTGATCGTGTTAAAATAATTCTTCCAAAAAGCTAAATATGGCTCCTAATAGAGGATAATGATAATTAATACATGGATTTAAAATTATGCAGCCAACCTCATCACCAGTAAAGGTTGGAGTCATAGGTATAGGAAATATGGGCTGGCATCATGCTCGAGTACTAAGTTTACTCAAAGATGCAAATCTAATTGGAGTCGCCGATCCAAATGAAGAGCGAGGTAAATTAGCCATTGAGCAATTTCAATGTGAATGGTTCAGTAATTATAAGGACTTAATTCCAAAAGTTGATGCTATCTGTATCGCTGTCCCAACACTACTTCATCAAAAAGTAGGCCTGGATTGTCTTAAGGGGGGTGTCAACGTTCTCATTGAAAAACCAATTGCAGCTAACGAGTTGGAAGCAAAATCTTTAATAGAGGCCGCTAATGCAAGTAACTGTCTATTACAAGTTGGGCATATTGAAAGATTTAATCCTGCTTTTAGGGAATTAAACAAAATAGTACAAAAAGAAGAAATTGTTGTCTTAGAAGCTAGGAGGCACAGTCCTCATGCAGACAGAGCAAATGATGTATCTGTAGTAATGGATTTAATGATTCATGACATTGATCTTATTTTGGAACTTGTAAACTCAAAAATTCAAAAATTAGCCGCAGTTGGAGGGAGAAATAGCGAAGGATTAATAGATTATGTGAATGCCACTTTAGTTTTTAAAAATAATGTTATTGCAAGCCTAACTGCAAGCAAAATGAGTCACAAAAAAATACGAAATTTAAGTGCTCACTGCCAAAATGGCCTAGTAGAAACTGACTTCTTAAATCACTCTTTACAAATCCATCGAAAGTCTCATGAATCATACACAGCAGAGCATGGAGAATTAGTTTATAGAAATGATGGATATGTCGAGGAAGTTAGCACAACCTCCATTGAACCTCTTTATGCAGAACTTGAGCATTTTCTTAAATGCGTTCGGGGTAAAGAAATACCTGAGGTAGATGGAGAGCAAGCCTCGAGAGCATTAAAAATTGCTGATTTTATAGAGAGTGCTGTAGATAATTCTGGAGATGCAATTTTTCTTGAGAATCCCTTCTAATAGAGACAATCTAAACTAATAGAATTTTATTTAAATCCAACTGCAGCTTGCCAAACAAATACCAATAAAAAGAAAAATAAAGGAATAAGTGGAAGAACATCTACAGTTGGGGCAAAGGCCTTGTAAGCCTCGGGCAATTCAGCGAATGTATTAAAAAGAATGAGCACCTTTTTTGATAATTTAATTAATTATGATAAGACGTTACCACGTATAGTGAGCAATAGAGGATGTTTTCCAAGGAGCGAAATCATTTGTAAAACAATTATCTCTAATTGCAGAAGAAATTGCATTTGTAAATCTTATTAAGTGAGCAATATTATGCAAACTTATTAGGGTTAGGCCTAATATTTCGTCATTTCTAATTAGATGATGCAAATATGCTCGAGAATAGGATTTACATGTCTCGCATTTGCAAGTTTTGTCAATTGGAGAAAAGTCATTTTTAAATCGAGCATTTCGCAAATTCAATCTTTCATCATTAAAAAATGCAGTCCCATGTCTTCCCAGTCTTGTAGGCAAAACACAGTCAAATATATCAAATCCATTTGCAACAGCTAAAGAAATTTCTCTTAAAGAACCAATTCCCATTAAATATCTTGGTTTATTTATTGGTAAGAATTTCGGGACGTAATTAATTACATTATGTATTTCTTCGACTGCCTCGCCAACACTTACACCTCCCACTGCTATTCCAGGTAGATCAAAAGAACTTGTATATTTTGCGCTATATTCTCTCAATCTCGGATACTTACCGCCTTGAACTATACCGAATAATGCTTGATTGGATTTATGATGAGTCTCGACACATTTTCGCAACCATGAATGTGTTCTTTGTAAAGAGTCTTCAATATCATTTTCATTTGATGTATGCGGAGGACAATGATCAAAAGCCATCGCAACATCCGATCCAAGATCCATTTGAACCTGTATTACTTTTTCAGGTGATAAAAATACATGACTACCATCTCTTGGATTTTTAAATTCCACTCCTTTATCAGAAATGTTGTTTAATTTAGCCAAACTAAAAACTTGATATCCTCCTGAATCAGTAAGAATAGGCTTAGACCAATTCATAAACTTATGTATTCCTCCAGCTTCTTTTACTAATTTCTCTCCAGGTTGTAAATGAAGATGAAAGGTATTTGAGAGAATCATTTCTGATCCTGTAGAGGTTAACTGCTTAGATGAAATTCCTTTAACCGTTGCTAAAGTACCCACAGGCATGAATTTTGGTGTATTTA
The DNA here is from genome assembly GCA_902518475.1 of uncultured Prochlorococcus sp. Taxonomy (GTDB): domain Bacteria; phylum Cyanobacteriota; class Cyanobacteriia; order PCC-6307; family Cyanobiaceae; genus Prochlorococcus_A. Next base: position 63,105 of record CABYGI010000003.1, read on the forward strand.
CCTCACCATTTGGTGTATGAAATATACCAGTTCTTGCCTCTGTATTACTACAATTCGATGTAATTTCAAATTCAAACACGATAATTTAAAAAATTTTTTGATCCTTTTTCATTAATCTAACCTATTATTAAATATTGAATCTATTTTTATCTCATCAAAAAATATTTAATAAAAAATTTGGCAGGTTCTTGGATTTTCTATACGACATTTCCAAAGATACCCTTAATTAATCCTGAATTTAAAAATATTGCACAATTTGCTCCGCCTTTAGGTTTTTTTATTGGGACAATACAGAGTTATATTTTTCTTTTTTTAAGAACAAACTCTTGGTCAATTTATGCATCTACATTAATTTGTTTGGCCTCGGGATATTTAATTACTGGTGGTTTACACCTCGATGGTCTAATGGATACTTTCGACGGTATTTTTGCAGGTAAAAAGAGACGTTTAAAAGCCATGAAAGACAGTAAAGTTGGTTCGTTTGGCGTTCAATCTTTAGTTTTTATAACTTTAATTCAAATTGCTTGCATACTGAAAATTCAAAACCTAATAATTTTTGTTTTACCTATATGTTTATTTTGGGGAAGATTTTCAAATTTATTTTTTATAGAAAAATTTAAATATTTGAGTTATAAGAAAAAATCTATCAGTCACAAAAAGTTTTGGAATGGATTTAAAAAAGAATCTTTGATCTCCATTATTTTTCTTTTAATTTTCATTGCATACCAATTTGTTTCAATAACATCCCAAGCAATATTAATTAAATTTTTAATTCTTATTTTGATTGGTATTTTTCTAAGCTATTCCATCCCAAACATGCTGGGTAAAAAAATTGGGGGCTTGAATGGAGATGCCTGCGGTGCAAGTGTTGTACTAGTTGAAACTGCAATGTTGTTTATACATGCAATTCTTTTATAGGTAGTTCTAAATAGAAAATATTTTTCTTCTTAAGATTTTTTAATTTCTCAGTATTATCAATCGAGTTATTTTCCAACAATCTCAAATCTCCTCCAATTTGTTTTGCTAATTTCCTCGCCAAAAAAAGTCCCACACCAGTGCCATCCTTCTTTTTAGCGGCAGATCCTCTAAAACCTTTTTCAAAAATTTTCTCGTTTTCATTTTTGGTTATTTTTTTACCATCATCAAAGATACAAAGTCCATTACTTGTAATTGTGAGTCCAATCTGAGCATCTTTTTGGGCATATTTAAACGCATTTTCTAATAAATTGGCCACAATTTCAGCTATTACAGCGTATTTCACCTTTAATGGCGAAATAGTCCAATCTGGCCAAAGAGAAGGTTCAGTCCAATCTCTATTCTCTAAGTCCGCATTAGCTTTACCTCTTTCTAATATTGGCCTCAATAAACTCTGAACAGTTATTACCTTTTTACTATCTAAATTTGGTGGTAATAATAATCTTTCCTCTCCAATTTGCAGAGGAAGTTCAATAGGTGAATTTAATTGCGCAAAAGAATCCATATATTGATTAATTTGTTTTTGCTCTATTATCATGCGTTCGACTATTTCAATAGAATCATCATCTGAACCAAGTCTTTTTATTAATAATTTTGCATATGTCCTAAGAGCAGCTAATGGATTCCTTAATTGATGAATTATTATATTGACTTGATTTTTTAAATAATTAACTTCTTCATTTTTATTTTGACGTTCTAATTCGATAGAGACGCATTTAGCTAAAGATATTGAAAGCGCTTTTAATCTTGAATCGAGAGATACTGGCCAATTCCCCCCTTTTAAATCAGTTTCTACCCTAAGGACACCAAGAAGAATATCGTTTTCTTGTAGCGGGTACCATCTTCTATTAGGCGATGAAACCTTTAGTGAAGGATCATCTTCTATTGAAGTAAGTAACCTATCGATTTGAGGCCATTGACCAATCATTTCAAAAGATGCTTTAGTTCCTTGCTTAGCTGAAGCGAGATACATAACTAAATTAGTCACTCCCATTGAGCAACCAAAACTCTCTAGCTGTTTTACAATTAGTTCTTCAAATTTTGTTGAAAGATTCATAACTAATGAAATTGCGAGAAATTTTTTAAAAAAACTTGAAAAAGGGCTTGTAAAATATGAAAAAAGTATTAAGATATATAAAGAGGTCTGACTTTAGCCAGCCTTGAATATGAATATTTAATCATATTTTAAGCTACATCAGGGGTTGATGGGTCCTCTATGTAATTTGAAGTGAATTTAAAATCACATATATAAGATTAGTAAAAATAAACAAGACTAATCTCATTAATAATTTCAGGAGTACCAATCAATGTCAAAAAAAAGAAAAAGAATCAGCAGAAGAAGATTGGCAGGCCAAAGAGTAATGGCACATGTACCTATTTATCATATCGAAACTGGCAAACATAAACCAGTTACAGCTGCAAGAAGATTCATAGCTGAAAATGGTTTATCTGCGCCTTCAGTTTTCAATGTCAGGAGAAATGAACATACAACTGATAGGTTTTTTTGGGGTGAAAAAGGGTTATTCAGCGCCCAATATGCTGAAGAAAATCATTTTTTATTTCCATCACTAAAAGTTGTGGTTGAAGGAATTGGTGAAGAAAAAATATTTGAGGGTCTAGAACTTACTGCAGATGATTGGGAAGAGATTGAAGAATATGAATATGCTTTTGTTTAAAAAATATTACTTATATTTGAACTTATAAAATTAATTAAATTTGAATCAATTTGATGAACTCCATCGAATTCTATTAATTCGCAAAATCTAGACGACTTACTTTTTACCATTTCATAAATAGTCCTAGAGGCATCTATAGGCACAACGTCATCAAATAAACCGTGACTAATAATTAATGGAGAGAATTTTTCTCCTGGAGCCCAGTTGGGGTGAGGATAACCACTACAAGCAACAATTAATCCAAAATTTAACTTAAAACCCGCATCAATTGCCATTGCCGCCCCCTGAGAGAACCCCAACAAAATTGTGTTTCTTAGTGGAATCTGATCAGTATCAAATTTTTTTAATGTAACTAAAAGTTTATTTACTTCAACCTCAGCTCCATTCCAATCATGTGGGTATAGTCCATACCACTGTCTTCCCTGACCGCTTGGGTGTAATCCAGGAGCACTCAAAGAAATTACTTCAAAATCAAGATTTATTTTTTCAGTCATCTCCTTTCCAAATATTAAAAGGTCATCTGAATCAGCTCCCCAACCATGCATCAAAATAATTCTATGAGTTGCAGTTTGAGAGCTAATCGAGACAAATTCATGATTGATAGCATATTTCATGTTTATATTCTTAAGTAAGTAAACTTTTCCATAATGTCTCCATTAGCTTTAGTAAGTGTCTCTGATAAAAAAAATATAATCCCATTTTGTAAGGAATTGGTAGAGCATTTTAATTATAAAATTCTATCAAGTGGAGGGACTGCCAAACATCTTATAGAGGCTGAAATTCCAGTTATTAAAGTTGCTGATTTTACTAATTCTCCAGAAATTCTTGGAGGAAGAGTTAAAACTTTACATCCAAAAATACACGGGGGAATATTAGCTAAAAGAACTGATGAAGAACATAAAAAAGATATAGAAGCTAACAATCTTGAGTTAATTGACTTAGTAGTTGTAAATTTATATCCTTTTAAAAAAACTGTAGATCATGGCGCTAAATGGGAAGATGCTATTGAAAATATAGATATCGGAGGGCCATCTATGATTCGTTCTGCAGCTAAAAATCATAAAGATGTTTCCGTTTTAGTTGATCCTTGCCAGTATCAGGATTTTCTTGAAGAAAGTAAAAAAGGTGAATTGAAAGACTCTTATAAAGCAAAATTAGCCCTTGAAGCTTTTCAACATACAGCAGACTATGACACTGCAATATCTAATTGGATAAGTAAAGAAAGAGATTTACAATCTTCTAAATATATTGAATCTTATCCACTTATCAAAACCTTAAGATATGGAGAGAATCCACATCAAAAAGCTTTCTGGTATGGTTTAAGTAACATTGGATGGAACTCCGCAGAACAATTACAAGGAAAAGACTTAAGTTATAACAATCTATTAGATCTAGAGTCGGCACTTTCAACGGTCTTAGAATTTGGCTACACCGAAAAAGATGAACTTACAACCGACATATTTGCCTCTGTTATTTTAAAACACAATAATCCTTGTGGTGCCTCAATAAGTAATTCAGCTTCCAAAGCATTTTTGAATGCTTTGGAATGCGACTCTGTTAGTGCATTTGGAGGAATAGTTGCTTTTAATTCAAATGTTGATAGTGAGACCGCTATTCACCTCAAAGATATTTTCTTAGAGTGTGTCGTCGCTCCCTCTTTTGATGAGGAAGCATTAGAAATTTTAAAAGTTAAAAAGAATTTAAGAATTTTAAAATTTTCAAAAGATCAACTTCCAAAAAAGAATCAAAATTCTACTAAATCAATAATGGGAGGATTACTAGTTCAAGATACTGACGATAGTATAGAAAAAACTGAAAATTGGATTTCAGTAACTAATAAAAATCCGAGTAATCAAATTAACCTAGATCTCAATTTTGCTTGGAAAATTTGTAAACACGTAAAATCTAATGCCATTGTTATTGCAAAAGACCAAAAAACTATTGGTATTGGAGCTGGACAAATGAATAGAGTTGGAGCAGCAAAAATTGCATTAAAAGCAGCTGGAAGGTTATGTTCTGATGCCGTCTTGGCAAGCGATGGATTTTTTCCATTTGCAGATACTGTAGAACTAGCAAATGAATTTGGAATAAAAGCTATTATTCAACCGGGAGGAAGTTTAAGAGACCAAGAAAGTATTGATATGTGTAATTCAAAAGGAATATCTATGGTATTTACTCAAAAAAGGCACTTTTTACATTAAATTAGGTTGATTTTGGATAGTATGTAATTTTATTGGTTTTTCTGAACAAAGATAGCCTACCTGGACCTGCACATAGAAAGTAGAGAGAAATAGCCCCATATATAAAAGACAATTCGAAAGCATAATTGTGACCTTCAACCACTGCCAGAGGAAAACCTTCTAGTCCAGTATCAAGGAGATGAAAGTAAACAGCAAATGCCATGGTGGAGAATAGACCAAGAGAAGAAAGCCTCGCAAAAATTCCTAAAGCCAATCCAACTGGGCACACCAATTGAGTAATTGCTGCTCCAAAAGTCCAAATAACAGGATCACCAGGCAAAAATGGGAAATACTTACCAACTACAAACTCGGCAAAACCCTGCGGATCCTGAAGTTTCTCAAGGCCATGATGAATCATCAAAGCACAAAAACCAATTCTTAAAACAAAAATCGATAGTTCTCCAAGGATATTAACTTCTGACCCAGAAGATGAATTGGCAACTACAACTTCAACTTTTTGGGGCGCTTTAGTTCTATTCATACTTGCAGTTTGAACCTGATCAGTTTGTGCTTTGTCTTCCATACTTCATTAAGTTTTCATTATTCTAGTTAATAAAGTTGATCTTTTGGAATTATCTGACTAATAAATTAAAAAAACTAAGCAAATTTATAAATGGATAACGAATTCAGGAAGCAATATCAATTAACTTTTCAATAACGTCTGCAACAACCTTATCAGGAGTGGATGCACCTGAGGTAATTCCAACATTAATTTTTCCACTGGGTAGAAAATTATTTTTGAGTTCTAATTCTGATCCTAGTGGTTTATGAAATATTGAGTTTTCTTTAACTGATATCCTTTCTGGCGTATCAATATGAAAAGAAGAAATATTTTTAGTAATTGCTATTTCTTGTAGGTGAGTTGTATTAGAAGAATTAAAGCCTCCAATAACTACTAAGATATCAAGGTCTTCATCAACCAAAGAGAACATTGCATCTTGCCTTTCTTCAGTTGCATCACAAATAGTATTAAAAGCTAAAAAGTGACTATTTAAGTTTTCTGGTCCAAATTTTTTTAACATCGTCCTTTCAAAAACCTTTCCAATCTCCTCAGTCTCGCTCTTAAGCATAGTTGTCTGATTTGCAACTCCCACTCTATCTAAATCTTTATCGGGATCAAATCCATTAGAACAAGCTTTAGCAAATTTGTTCATAAACTCATTTCTATTACCTCTCCCCAGAATATATTCAGAAACGTAGTTCGCTTCTTCTAGATCAAGTACAACTAAATATTTACCTGCGAATGAACTTGTAGCAAGAGTCTCTTCATGCCTAAATTTTCCATGAATAATAGATGTAAAAACATGTTTTTTATGTTTTTCAACTGTATGCCAAACCTTAGAAACCCATGGACAAGTTGTATCAATGATATGACAACCTTTCTCATGCAAGAGTTTCATTTCTTGAACAGTAGCTCCGAAAGCAGGGAGTATAACGACATCCCCATTGGAAACTAACGAAAAATCTTTAATTCCATTTTTAGCTGAAATGAATTTTACATTCATTTTTCTTAAATGATCATTAACCGAGGGATTATGAATTATTTCGTTTGTTATCCAAATATTCTCATTTGGGTAATGTCTTCTTGTTTCATAGGCCATTGCTACAGCTCTTTCAACTCCCCAACAGAAACCGAAAGCTTTGGCCAACTTAATATTTAATCTGCCTTTAGTATAAGTAAAACCATTATCTCTAATAGAACTTATCAAATCACTTTGGTAAGCTTCTTCTAATGCTTGAGCTCTTTTTGTTGGAGAATCGAAACCCCTTCTATTGTATCTATCAGAATGATGAAGAGATCTTCTAAAAGCTTGAGTATCCATTTTTTTATATTACAACGTTTTAAATAATTTTTCGTAAAAAAAAAGAAACCTGACATAAGTCAGGTTTCTAAAATCAATTTTTAGTTTGATTATTTAGCAGATGCAAAGTCTGGGTATGCTTCCATTCCATGCTCTCCTATATCTAAACCTTGAGTCTCTTCCTCTTCAGATACTCGGATTCCACCGAATAATCCTCCAATTACAGACCAGGCAATCCAACAAGTGACTAGTGTCCAAATAGCATAAGCTGCGGCACCAAGAGCTTGAACTAGAAGAAGGTTGATACCTCCACCATTGAACAATCCCATACCTGCTCCATCACCTTGTACAGCTGTACCCCAAAGACCGATAACTACAGTACCCCATACACCACAAACTCCGTGAACAGAGAATGCACCTACAGGATCGTCGATCTCGGCGGCATCAAGTGCTGCAACAGAAAATACAACAATAATTCCGCCTACTAGACCTGCGAACCAGGCTCCAGCAAGAGTCATATCACCACAACCAGCAGTGATACTAACCAAACCAGCAAGGATTCCGTTAATTATCATTGTAAGATCAGGCTTACCAGAAGTTAATGTTGAAACAATAGTTGCACCAATAGCACCAGCAGCTGCTGCCAAAGTAGTTGTTACAGCAACATATGGAACCCATTGATCCATAGCAAGTTGAGAACCGGGGTTAAAACCATACCAACCTATCCATAGAACTAATGCACCTAGAGTAGCTATAGCCATATTGTGTCCTGGCATAGCCTGTGGTTTCCCATCAGAGTATTTGCCTATTCTTGGTCCAAGAAGCATAGCTCCTACAAGACCCGCCCATGCTCCAACTGAGTGAACAATTGAAGAACCAGCAAAGTCTACAAAACCTAAAGAATCAAGCCAACCACCATTCCATTTCCAGCTACCAGCAATTGGATATATAAATGCAGTCAATACGACAGCAAAAACAACAAATTCTCCAAATTTAACTCTTTCAGCAACAAGACCGGAAACGATTGTTGCCGCAGTTCCTGCGAATGCAGACTGGAACAAGAAATCAACTGTTGGGACTAATCCAGCATCAGTTACCATATCTGCAGTAACTGTTGGATCAAAAAATAAGCCTCCAAAATAAAGCCATCCGTCAGCAACACTACCTCCGTACATTAATGAATAGCCGATAAACCAATAAGAGGTTACAGCTAGAGCAAATACGAATAGGTTTTTAGCAAGGATGTTGACTGCGTTCTTAGAACGACACATACCTGCCTCAACCATAGCGAAACCAGCGTTCATAAAGATCACTAAAATAGTAGCGATCAAAAGCCATAAATTGTTAGCAAGAAAAGCTGCATTCAACTCAGGTAAATCAGCTGCGTGAGCTGAAAGATTAAAAATACCTAAACCAAACAAAGCTAAAGGAACAGTCGCAAGCCACAACATTGAGCGGTTTGAACTAAATCCTCGAATACTTCTCAAAAGGAGCATAGGTCCATTAACAAGACTTGCATCTTGTAATCTGGACCTAGAGCGCCTTTGAGGCGTTTGCAAAGCAGTGGTCATAAAAAAAAATTAGATCTGCAAAAAAACAGTTTGTGCTGTTTCCTTTCATATTCAATTTTGCTCAAAAAACTTATTAGTGTCTAGTAGTCGTTGTTACCAATTTTATAGTTGCACCTTAAAACTATATCTGTTAAATTTAAAAATTTTTTTTTAAGAGTTTCAAATTATCAAGTATTTATTTATTTCAATGGTTTAATTCCTTTCCATGATACATGGTCTTTATGAAATTCAAAGGAACATGGGATCGTTATCATTCCTGCACTTAGAGATTCTCTAAAAAGACTGCCATATAAGGGATCTGCATCATCTCCAGGGGCAAAAAAACAAGCGTCTTTTCTTGTAATGCAGAGTACTAAAACACTTTTACTTTCAGGAAGTAATTCTTTTAACTCGATGAGGTGCTTTTGACCTCTTTTCGTTACTGTATCTGGAAAAAGAGCTACATTTTCTTTAATCCAGGTCGTATTTTTAACCTCAATGTAAATGTTACGTTTATCAGGATTTGAAGATTTTGGAGTTAAAAAAAAGTCAATTCTGCTTTTTTTATCTTTTCCATAGGGAACTTCAGTTTTAATTGTCTCTATTTCTCCTATTATTTGGTTCAAAAAATTTTTCTCAATAACCTTTTTGATCAACTTATTTGCAAATAAAGTATTAATTCCCACCCAAACCTCCTCATTTTTTGCATCTAGAACACATATCTGTTCCCAGGTAAAAGGTAATTTTCTTTTTGGAGAAGGGGAAACACTTATTCTTACTTTTGCCCCCTCACTCAAAAGTCCCTTCATTGGGCCAGTGTTAGCGCAATGAGCAGTTACTACCTCTCCACTCTCTAATTCAATATCTGCAAGAAACCTTTTATACCTCCTAATTAAAACCCCTTCAGTTAATGGATCAAAATCAATTATCCGATCATTCATAAATATGTCGTTAGTTAGAAATCAAATATAATTGAAACTTAAACTTCTTGAAAAATTTTGACAAATCCAAATGCATTCATTTTAAAAAATAATGTTTTTTCAATTTCTTTTGGTACTAGTCTTAGTAAATTAGCTGGATGTATAAGACAAATATTTATAGCTGCTGCTTTTGGGGTTGGGGTAACATACGACGCATTTAATTATGCTTATATAATTCCAGGTTTTTTGCTAATAATCATTGGAGGAATTAATGGTCCATTACATAACGCAGTCGTTGCAGTTCTAACTCCCCTTAGCAAAAAAAATGGAGGAATTGTTTTAACTCAAGTAAGCATAAAACTTTCAATATTATTAATTGGTTTAGCTATATTGATTTTCTTTAATTCCAGTTTATTAATTGAATTATTAGCCCCCAATTTAAGTTACGAAGCTAAATCTATTGCCACTTACCAATTAAAAATACTTACACCTTGTATTCCTTTATCCGGATTCATAGGTTTAAGCTTTGGCGCCTTAAATTCCCAAAGAAAATTCTTTTTATCAAGTATAAGTCCAGCGATAACAAGCCTAACTACAATTTTTTTTATTTTATTAAGTTGGATTTTCAACCAAGAAAATACACATTCTAATTTCTTTACTTATACGGGATTACTAGCTTTTGCAACTTTGACAGGAACTTTAATTCAGTTTGTTGTTCAAATTTTGGAAATAAATAAAATCGGTCTCTTCAGATTAAAGTCAAAATTCCATTTATTTAAAGATGAAGAGAAGAGGATTTTCAAACTAATTATTCCAGCATCTATCTCATCAGGTCTCAGTCAAATTAATGTTTTTATCGATATGTATTTTGCTTCAAGTTTTCAAGGAGCAGCATCGGGACTAGCTTACGGAAACTTTCTGATACAAGCCCCATTAGGCATATTATCTAACTCTTTGATTTTGCCATTACTTCCAAAATTCTCAAAATTGAGAAGTGATAAAGACTATATAGGCTTCCAAAAAAAATTGATCTCTGGAATAGAGTACTGTTTCTTGTCAACTATTTTTTTAACAGGATTATTTATCACATTTAATAATCAAATAGTACAGTTAGTTTTTCAGAGAGGATCTTTTGATTATTCAGCGGCTTTAAAAGTAAAGAATATATTAATTGCTTATTCAGTTGGAATACCTTTTTATCTTTATAGAGATTTATTAGTAAGAACTTACTATTCAATAGAAAAAACAAACTTCCCTTTTAAGTCATCATTTGCAGGGATAATATTAAATATTTTTTTTGATTGGTTATTAATTGGTGCTCCAATTAATAATTTTGGGAATCTTTCACCATATAATTTTGGAGTTGTAGGAATAATTTTATCTTCAGTAATAGTAAACATTATAGTCTGTATTTTGCTTTCTTTTAATCTGAGAAATGAAAATATCCATTTACCAGGCTTGGATTTATTAAGGAAAATTATCCTCATGTCGTTAGCTGCATTAATAGATAGCACACTTTGTTTTACTATTCTCAAAACTACAAAGAACTTCAATTCAAATCTCGAGGAATTTTTATTATTAATATTTGGATCTCTAACTTTTTTTGTAATTTATTTTTTTCTGACAAAATGCCTGAAAGTAAATAGATTTAAAGTTTATAAAAAAAAGATTTAGTTTTCAAAAAAACTTTCCAAAATCTCTTCTAATTCTAAAATTTGTGAGGTAGTGATTAAATTAATAAGTGGAATACTGTTAATACCATCCCCTACTTTTACATTTGTTGCTTTCAAACTTATTTTCGCAGCCTCTAATGAGCCATGATCTTTATTACTGATACATTCAATAGCAAGATTTCTAGCTAGGCCAGCATCTCCAAGATATAAATTCCACTTTTCTATTTTTATAAAAATCTTTTCTGAAATAATATCTTCTAGATCACTTATTTGTATCTTAGAGTCCATAAATTAAAAATTAAGTTGATTGCTTGGAAGTATCTTTAGGTTTTTTTATAAATACAAATAGTAGATGAGAAGCTAAAAGAATTGACCAGAAAATTGCAAATTGATTAAAAAAAGCGATTTCATATTTAATTTCTTTTAGAAGCCAAGTGCCACTTACTATCGAAGTAAATATCATGCAGTGGATAACAAAATTTACTATTCGAGAAAAATGTTTATAGATGGGATCTTCTGAATCACCATTTCCATACCACTTTATAGGCATATTAATAATTAGATTGTTAATAATAGATATTTTACCTGAAATCTAGTTGACTAAGAGACCCTGAAACAGAGATATTACATAATTATGCGCCTGTAGCTCAGTGGATTAGAGCACCTGACTACGGATCAGGGTGTCGGGAGTTCGAATCTCTCCAGGCGCGTTTAAAATTATGAAATAATCTTTTTATATTTTTCTAAAAAATATCGTCTATATTGTGGTTATAACTTATCAAATTCAATGAATATCCTTCAAAATCTTAAAGAAAGTGATCCAGTAATATCCAATTTTATTAACTCTGAAAAAAATAGACAGGAAACCCATCTTGAGTTAATCGCAAGCGAAAATTTCGCGTCAATTGCCGTCATGCAAGCACAAGGATCAGTCCTCACAAATAAATACGCAGAGGGACTACCTCAAAAAAGATATTACGGAGGATGTGAATTTGTTGATGAAATCGAAGAATTAGCTATTCAGAGAGCGAAAAAATTATTTAATGCAAATTGGGCTAATGTTCAACCCCATAGTGGAGCACAGGCAAATGCAGCTGTTTTCCTAAGTTTACTCAAACCTGGGGACACAATCCTGGGGATGGATTTATCTCATGGTGGACACCTAACTCATGGATCACCAGTAAATATGAGTGGTAAGTGGTTTAATGCAATTCATTATGGGGTAAATAAAGAAACTAGTGAATTAAATTTTGATGAAATAAGAGAGCTCGCACTAGAAACAAAACCGAAATTGATCATATGCGGATATTCAGCTTATCCAAGAACAATCGATTTTGAATCATTTAGAAAAATTGCAGATGAAGTTGGTGCATTCTTAATGGCTGATATTGCACATATCGCAGGTCTTGTAGCAAGTAAACTTCATCCAAATCCAATTCCATATTGTGATGTAGTAACTACAACTACTCATAAAACATTAAGAGGGCCTAGAGGCGGACTTATCTTGTGTAGAGATGCAGAATTTGGAAAGAAATTTGATAAATCTGTTTTCCCAGGAACTCAGGGTGGGCCCCTAGAACATATTATTGCAGCTAAAGCCGTTGCATTTGGAGAAGCCTTACAGCCGGATTTCATTAAATATTCCCAACAAGTAATTAAAAATGCCAAAGTTCTGGCTTCAACTTTAATAAATAGAGGAATTGATATCGTTAGTGGAGGAACTGATAATCATATTGTTTTACTTGATTTAAGAAGTATCAACATGACTGGTAAAATTGCTGACTTGCTAGTAAGTGAAGTGAATATCACTGCAAATAAAAATACTGTTCCATTTGACCCTGAATCACCTTTTGTAACCAGCGGGCTAAGGTTGGGTACTGCTGCTTTAACTACTAGAGGCTTTAATGAGAATGCTTTTGCTGAAGTTGGCGAAATTATTGCTGATAGATTACTTAACCCAAACGATTCACTGATTGAAAGTCAATGTAAAAAAAGAGTGTTAACTTTATGTAAGTGTTTTCCTCTTTATGAAGGCAAACTTGAAGCATCAATTAAATGAGTTCTAATTCCAAGGGAGTTGAAATTCTTTCTATTGGAACAGAGCTACTTTTAGGAAATATCATAAATACAAATGCTCAATGGATTTCTGAACAGTTATCTATATTAGGCTTAAATCACTTTAGGCAATCAACTGTAGGTGATAATTATGATCGAATTATAAAAGTAATTCAAGAAATATCGAAAAGAAGTAATCTTCTAATCACAACGGGTGGCTTGGGACCCACCCCGGATGACTTAACTACTGAAGCAATAGCTAAATCTTTTAGTGTATCTCTTTTTGAAAGGCCGTACTTATGGGATGAAATTAAACAAAAACTTCCAAAATCAAAGCTCAAAGACGATTCTTCTAGCTTAAGGAAACAATGTTTTTTCCCAAAAAATGCTCAAATAATTAATAACCCAAGAGGCACTGCCCCAGGAATGATATGGGAACCAATCAAAGGATTTACTATTCTTACTTTTCCCGGTGTACCTAGTGAAATGAAAACTATGTGGGAAGAGACTGCGTATGATTTTATTAAAACTAAATTCTCAGATAATTATTCCTTTTTTTCAAATACTCTTAAATTTGCAGGAATTGGAGAATCTAGTGTTGCAGAAAAAATTAACGATCTTCTACATCTTAAAAACCCCACTGTTGCTCCATATGCAAACTTAGGAGAGGTTAAAATCAGAATCACAGCCAGAGCTAAAAATGAACTAGAAGCAAAGAATATTATTAAACCCGTAAAAGAAAAATTAAAAAAAGAGTTTTCAAAGTTTATTTATGGAGAGGATAACGATACTCTTCCTAGCGTTTTAATAAAAGAATTAATCAGGAGGAACCAAACTATTGTTTTTGCTGAATCCTGTACAGGTGGTCTTCTATCTTCATCACTAACATCAATATCAGGCTCATCTCAAGTTTTTCAAGGTAGTATTGTTTCCTATAGTAATGAGTTAAAAAATTCCTTATTAAATATTTCTGAAGAAAAGCTTATAAAACATGGAGCTGTCTCTGAAGAAGTTTGTGAAGCCATGGCAATTAATGTAAAAGAGAAATTAAGAGCAGATTGGGCAATATCAATCAGTGGAATAGCAGGTCCCAACGGAGGCAGTAAAGATAAACCGGTTGGACTTGTCTATATATCAATTTCAGGACCTAATAATCATATAACTAACATAAAAAAACTATTTAACTCAACCCGAAATAGAATTGAAATTCAAACACTAAGTGTAAATGTCTGTTTGAACAGCCTCAGATTAATCCTATTATCTAATAGTAAGTAACTATTTTTACAAATTGAGTCAAGATACCTTATTTGATAAAGTTTGGGATTTACACAAAGTTTCAAGTCTTCCAGGAGGTTCTGATCAAATATTTATTGGTCTTCACCTTATCCATGAAGTCACAAGTCCACAAGCATTTGGCGCTTTAAAAGACAAAAACTTAAAAGTAAAATTCCCGGATAGAACTGTTGCCACTGTTGATCATATTGTGCCAACAGACAATCAAAGCAGACCTTTCAAAGATAATCTTGCTGAACAAATGATTGAAACGCTTGAGAATAATTGCTTAGAACATAAAATAAGATTTTTCAATATTGGTAGTGGTAATCAAGGAATAGTTCATGTGGTAGCCCCAGAATTAGGGTTAACTCAGCCAGGAATGACAATAGCTTGCGGAGATTCGCATACTTCAACTCATGGAGCTTTTGGGTCAATTGCTTTTGGGATAGGTACAAGCCAAGTTAGAGATGTGCTTGCTACTCAAACCATAGCAATGAACAAATTAAAGGTAAGGCAAATTTGGTGTGAAAATCTATTATCCAATGGGGTTTATGCTAAGGATTTAGTACTTCATATTATTAATAAACTCGGTGTAAAGGCTGGTGTGGGCTTTGCATATGAGTTCGCAGGGCCTGCGATCAATGCATTATCAATGGAAGAAAGAATGACTATATGCAATATGTCTATCGAAGGGGGAGCAAGATGCGGCTACATAAACCCTGATGAGGAAACCTTTAATTATATTAAAAATAAATTGTACTCTCCAAAAAATGAGCATTGGGAAAAAGCGCTCAAATGGTGGAAATCATTAAAAAGCGATGAAAATTCAATTTATGATGATGTAATTAAAATAGATGCTTCTAGAATTGAACCAACCGTTACCTGGGGAATTACTCCGGGCCAAAGCATAGGCATCAATCAACACATCCCTCTTTTAGATGAATTATCCCCAAATGACAAATTAGTTGCTGAAGAAGCATATGAATATATGAGTTTCAAACCAGGACAATCAATAAAAGATATCCCTGTAGAAGTTTGTTTCATAGGCAGTTGCACAAATGGGCGCATAAGTGACTTGAGAATTGCAGCTAAAGTATTAAAAGACAAAAAAGTATCTAAGAATGTGAAAGCATTTGTAGTGCCTGGCTCAGAAAAAGTAGCCAATGAAGCAAAACAAGAAGGGCTTGATCAGATATTTAAGGATTCTGGATTTCAATGGAGAGAACCAGGCTGCTCAATGTGTTTAGCAATGAATTCAGATAAGCTAATAGGTAATCAAGTTAGTGCTAGTTCTAGTAATAGAAATTTCAAGGGCAGACAGGGATCTCCTAGCGGGAGAACACTACTCATGAGTCCAGCAATGGTTGCTGCTGCTGCAATTAATGGCAAAGTCAGTGATGTTAGAGAATATATCAGCTAATGGATTACGAGTTTACCCCACCAGTTGGAAAAATTTCAGAAATAACTGGGAAATGCATCTCATTGATTGGTAATGACATTGATACTGATCGTATTATTCCTGCGCGTTTCTTAAAGTGTGTTAATTTTGATTCATTGGGCAAATCTGTTTTTGCAGACGATAGAAAAACCTTGAGAGGCGTTCATCCCTTTGATTTAAAAGAAAATCAAGATTCCTCTATTCTTATCGTTAATAGTAATTTTGGTTGTGGCTCTAGTAGAGAACATGCGCCTCAAGCGCTAATTCGATGGGGTATAAGAGCAATAATAGGCGAAAGTTTTGCTGAAATTTTTTATAGCAACTGTATCGCAATTGGAATTCCATGTTTTACGCTTCCTAAAAAATCAATACAAAATATTCAAAAATATAACCATAATAAAAGTTTATTCTTAGAAATTGATCTGAAAAATTCTTCAGCTAAATCAAAAGATTTAAATTTTAATCTTGAGATTAAAGAGAGCACAAAGAAAATGTTTTTATCCGGAGAATGGGACGCTACAGCAACATTACTTGAAAATTCCTCTTTGGTAGATAGAAAATTAAAAGAACTACCTTATATAAAATTTTAGTTCGTTTAATAGCTAAACAAAAATCTTAAAGTTATTGGTATATTTTTTCTAAAACTTTATTTTTACAAGATTTGAAATAAGTCTATGATATTTAATCCTGAGGACTTTCTAAATCTTTTCTATTAGGTGTTCTAGTTGGGTCACTAGCTAAAAATCCGAAGAGAAAGATTCCAACGAAGAAAAAGACGATTGTGTATACAGAAATTTTAAGAGCAAGCATGAAATTACTAGTGCTGACAGATTTATATCCTATTAAATTTATATTTAAATTATGGTAAAAGGTTTACTTTTTGTATTTTTGGAAAATTTTGAAATACTTTAAAAGAGATTAATCATCATGATCATCCCATGGATCTGTAAGCTTTGCAGCTTTAGGTCCAAATGCAGTCCAAAGACCAAAGCCAGTTAGAGCCAATAATAATGCCAGTATTGTTACTGCTATAGAAACTGCAGGATCTGGAGCGGATGATAAAGTTTGCATCAATTTTGCTAAGTTTGTAAACAATTTATGTATAAGTTCTTATACAATAGCGAAATAATATTCGATTTAGTGAATTCAACATGGGCCAAAAAACAGCATTAGGAAGTCTATTAAAAGCGATTGGCAACTCAGGTCAAGGGAAAGTAGTACCTGGCTGGGGAGCAGTTCCTGTGATGACAGTAATAGGATTATTACTCTTAATCTTTTTAGTTATTCTTCTACAAATTTACAACCAATCATTACTACTACAAGGTTTCTCAGTAGATTGGAACGGAAACTAAATTTCTGAAAAACTTTTAAAGGTATTTTAATCAAAAGATCCCTAATAAATTTTTAGTGATTTTTATTTTTTTAGTTATAGTTTATTTATATATTTATAATTCTCGATGATAGATATTTAGAAATAAATCATGAATGAAATATATTTAATTGGATTGGGTAATCCTGGAAAGAAATATTCAAAAAGTAGACACAACATTGGTTTCTTGTTGCTTGAAAATCTCTCAAAAAAATATAATTCAAATTTTTTATTAAAAGATAAGCTTAAAAGTTCCTGCTCAGAATTTCAAATAAATGATTCTACTTTCAGATTATTTTTACCAAATACTTTCATGAATAACAGTGGTGATGCTGTCAGAGCAATAGTTGATTGGTACAAAATAAATTTGGATCAGATTTTCATAATAGTCGATGATAAAGATCTTCCTCTCGGAAAAATAAGATTTAGAAGGAAAGGGAGCTCAGGAGGTCACAACGGGCTTAAAAGCATAATTGAACAATTGCAATCACAAAACTTTAAGAGAATAAGAATTGGTATTGGGTCTCCTCCTCACATAAAAGGAAATAATAATTTCAATACCATTTCACATGTATTAGGAAATATTTCTCTAGAAGAAAAAACAATATTGGATAAAGTGTATAACAGAGTAATACAATCCCTCGAACAACTAAATACTAAAAAAGAAGATCTCATAATTAATGAATTAAATTCCTTTGACAAAGAGCAATCTTAAGAAATGCGTTCAAAACCTGAAACGATTGCCAATATAAGAATTAAGGAATATTGTTTCTCTAAAAAACAAATTCAGGGAATCGTGGAAGCCAGTCAATTTAAGTGGACTTTTACATGGTCCTTTCATAAAGGTTTATTAACGGTAAATCCACCTTTGGGAAGAGCATTAATTGAGGATGCCTTATTGAGATTTTTATTAAAAAAAGATTATGAACTAGAAGCAGGGAACGAATATAAATTGACTATTTCAGCCAAGTTTTAAAATCTATATTTTGATTTAAAGTAAACTTCATTTTGCAATAATCTTCTAAAATTATTAGGGCTGATATCGCATCAAGGTTTTTATTAATAATAAAAATTTCTCTAGGCATGAAAAACTTCAAACCACTAATTGGAAAAAGTTCAAAATATCTCTCTTTAGCCCTGTAGGTAGTGTTTTTTTCCTCAAAAGTTATAATTTTTATTTTAAAAATATAAAGTTTTTCTATGATTTCTTTACTGGTAGTGCCATTGCCAATAATAATTTGTGATATTTGCTCGCCCGTAATTAAATTTCTGACATAATTTTCAAGAAATTCACTTTTGACAACGATCGCTTTATAAACTTTTTTTTCACTTATTTCTGCTAAGACCAAGCCACATTTACTTTTTCCAGGATCAATACTTATTACTTTAGACATTTAAGATGCTATTTTTAAAATATTTATTTCAACGACTATGGGTTCTACAGTTTTACTATCTCTCAAAGATACTATCTCTAACTTAAATTTGATATTTTGATTTTCTTGAAGAAAGTCTCTAATTTTTTTTACAAAATTTCCATTTGTATTAATTTCATTAACTTGTGATCCTTTTGACTTAATTTCATCCCTTGTTTCTCTAAGCAAAGATTTAATTTTTAAATTTATTGATTTAAAATTTAAATCACTTTCTCCCAGAATTGAACTTGTAATAACATCCCCTTTATTGACTACAAATTTATTCTCTAATAAATCAGGAGATACAAAAACATAATTATCCCCTTTTAAAACATTGGTTGCTGATTTTATTAATAAAATCCAGTTACCACCTTTAGCAGCTGTTGTTTCAATATTTGTAATATCACTCGGTCTCCATAAAAGAATATTTTTAGCTTCTTTATTAACTGGTAAGACAATTTTCCTAACAAATTTATCAGCTTCATTAAGAATTTTTGTTAAGTCTAGTTTTATATTTGCGCTGGAATTAATTTCAGCAATAAATAAAGTTTGTCCTCTTTTAATAACAATATTTCCTCTCCTAAATTCTTTAATATTATTTTTTAATTGATTTAACTCCTTTTCTTTTTGAATAATTTTTTCTTCAAGTTCCTTTCGTTCTTCCTGTAATGGGATTAGAGCCTTTTTACTTTCATCTAAAGTTTTTTGCAAGAAAGGAATATCAACAAAAAGTCTTTGTCTGAATTCTTCACTAACTAAAATCAATAAACCTATTGAAATAGAACTAATAAACCCACCAGTAATTATGGTTATGATAGTTGCTGTTTTTTTTGGTCTTAATTTTAAGATGCTAAATCTTGTTTTACCAATCTTTGTTCCGAGAATATCCCCAAATGGTGCAATTAATCCCCCTAATAATATTAAAAAAACAATTAAAATCCAAGCCACACTTTTTCACAAACTCTCTACATCATAATTTATGGTCAATCAATTAATTAAATCTTTTAGCAAGAGCAATTGGATCGAACACTGTGATCTTTTTTCTTTCAATATTAAGAAGCCCTGAATCCTTTAAATCGCCCAATAATCTTGTAATAGTTACTCGTGTAGAACCAATAGCTTCAGCAATTGCCTGATGTGAGAGCCTTAGATCTATTGTAATACCTTTTTCACCTGCAACTCCAAAGTCTCTACAAAGAACCATTAAAAAACTTACTAAACGAGAAGACATATCTCTATGTGTAAGAGTTTCAATCATTGTTTCAGTTTGCAAGATCCTACTTGAAAGACCCTGTAACAGTAATAGTCCTACTGATGCATCTTCCTCAATAGCTCTTAAAACAGAATTTGCGGGTGCTGTTATCATTTCAACTCTTGTAAATGCTATAGCGTGATAAAAACGATCAGATCTATGTCCTGTTAGAAGAGATAAAACACCAAAAAGACTATTCTCTCTTAAGAGAGCAACAGTGATTTCTTCACCTGACTCATAAACTCTTGACAGTCTTACTGCTCCTCTTCTTATGAGATAAACCCTTTCAGCAGGGTCTCCAGGGAAAAATATTGTTTTAGATCTCTCAACCATTTCTGAGCTTGCACCATCAAGACCTTTAATAACTTCCATTAAAGTTCTATTGATTGGAAAACGTTCTCCAACAGTGTTTATTTTACTTTGTCTTGACTGTTGCGAACCAAAGCGGTTGAATCCTCGTGAAGCAGGTATCATAAATATCTTGACTATTAAAAAATTTAAGAAGACACTCTGAAATATCTTGTATCAACAGTAACAATTTTCAATTCTTATTGGTTTATAAATAAGCCCCTTTCAGTCATTCTCCACTTGCTTAACCCTTTTTTTAAGTAAAATTACACTATATGCAGCGTTAGTAGATTCTAATTATACTGCATGTAGAAAGAATCTAAATAATGGTAATTAGTCCATCTCACATAAATTCTAAAAGTAATCATGATGTTGTAAATATAAATACTGCTAACAAAATTAACGTTAAAAGGTTTCCTCAAATTGGACAAATTCAAATCTATCAATCTTCATATCGAGGGAGCTACCCATCTATCATCAGAGACTCTCTAAGAAATGCGGCTCTTGGCAGGAAAGTGCTCTTGGTAC
Organism: uncultured Prochlorococcus sp.; assembly: GCA_902518475.1. Lineage (GTDB taxonomy): Bacteria > Cyanobacteriota > Cyanobacteriia > PCC-6307 > Cyanobiaceae > Prochlorococcus_A. The sequence continues at coordinate 83,618 of CABYGI010000003.1, forward strand.
AATTTATGAAAGGAGGGGTTAAACAAGGTGTTGATAATGCAGTAAAGTTATGCGGCAATTTAACCTGGGTTAGATCATCACATTCGTTTGATCAATATAACTCTGAAGAAATTGAAAAAGATAAAAATTTAAAAAAATCTATTCATGAATCTACTTTTGAATTATGGAATTTTTGTAAAAAAGAACTACAATCTGGCGATAATGACCAAATCATACTTGATGAAATATTTTTAGCTATTGAAAAGAATATCATCCATAAAGATGATTTGATTTCAACACTTGAAAACCGATTTATATCAGGAGATGTAATCCTTACTGGTACAGATATTCCTAAAGATCTATTATTGATGGCCAACCAAATAACCGAACTTCGCTCATAAAACAATGCTAAAAAATGATCTCTGGATAAATCAAAAAGCCTCGGAAGGAATGATAAAACCCTTTCAATCAAATTTAGTGAGGCATCTTGAGCCTGATAATAAACAAAAACCAGTTTTGAGTTACGGATGTTCATCCTATGGCTATGATTTAAGACTTTCATCAAAAGAATTCCTAATTTTCAGACATATCCCTGGTACTGTAATGAACCCCAAAAAGTTTAATCCTAACAATCTAGAAAAAACTGTTCTTCACCATGATAATGATGGAGACTTTTTTATTCTTCCTGCTCACTCCTATGGTTTAGGAGTGGCTTTAGAAAAGATGAAAGTCCCAGAAAATATAACTGTAATCTGTATTGGGAAAAGTACTTACGCACGACTAGGAATCATAGTTAATACAACGCCCGCAGAGGCAGGATGGGAAGGTCATCTAACTTTAGAGTTTAGTAATAGTTCAGGTGCAGATTGCAGAATTTATGCTGAAGAGGGTATTTGCCAACTACTATTTTTTGAAGGAGATCCATGCTCTACAACTTATGAAGATAGAAGAGGTAAATATCAAAACCAACCAGAAAAAGTCACTCTAGCAAAAATATAAAATGAGTAAAGTTGAGCTAATTTCGCTAACTCCTAATGCAGAAAAAACAATGGCTTACATTGCAAGAGTAAGTAACCCCAAAAATCAAGAAAATGAGGACTATTCAAAATTATTGAGTTATTGCATCAAAAATGAACATTGGAGCGTTTTTGAACAGTCATTTATGACCTTGCAAATAGAAACTAACAGAGGAATCGCTGCCCAAATTTTAAGACATAGGTCATTTACTTTTCAGGAATTTTCACAGAGATATGCAGACAGTTCTCAATTGGGTAATATCCCTTTACCGGAGTTGAGGCGTCAAGATTTTAAAAATAGGCAAAATTCAATCCCTGACCTCCCTGATGAGTTAAAAAAAAGATTCAATGAAAAAATTAGTAAACATTTTCAGGCTGCATCAGAATTATATGAAGATTTACTTTCAGAAGGCGTAGCCAAAGAATGTGCGCGATTTGTTTTACCATTAGCAACTCCAACAAGAATTTATATGTCTGGATCATGCAGATCGTGGATCCATTACATTCATTTAAGATCAGCTCACGGTACTCAAAAAGAACACAAGTCAATCGCTCAAAATTGCAAGTCTATTTTTAAACAAAGTTTTCCGATTGTATCAAAATCTTTGGAATGGTAAAAATTATCCATGACTACGAGGATTAACCTCATTATTGTTATTTTCTTGAATTGTTGAAAATTCAGCGTTAACAATTTCCTCATAGGGTTTATTTTCTTTTTCTAAATTCTTAATAGATTCTCTTATTTTTATTTCATCTTGTTTACCAATAAAAGTAGATATTAGATTACCCTTTTTATCAAAAAGATTAACTTGTGGAATCCCATTAACGGCAAATTTCTGAATGTAATTACCCCACTTTTGATTATCAACATTTAAAAAAACAAAATTAATATCCTTTTCGTATTCATCTTTAAAAGCAGAAACTTGTGGAGCCATTTCTTTGCAAACCTCACACCACTCAGCATAAAATTCAAGAAATGTAGGCTTATTATTTGTGAAAGCTATTTCAGGATCAACAGATAATTCTCCAAAACTCTTTAGAAGATAAGTTGATTTAAAAAAGAATTTCCCAAATAAAAGCGAAGTAATCATAACAATAGATATGATCAGACTAAATATTGTTTTGAAATTTGTCTTTAAGTTTTGTTCTCGACTCTCAGTTTGCACTTTTAAAGTATTTATATCTACAAACATCTTAAATAAGTTAAACATATAAAGAGAATTGCAATATATAAGCTTTTAATCAACTGATAAGATACGGTTTGAATAATTATCAAAATTTCTTTGATACCTGAAATTTAATTATGCAATCAATTTTTGGAACTGATGGAATAAGAGGAAGATTTAATAAAGAGATAACTTATTCTCTAGCCTACAAAGTGGGATATGCTCTAGGTTCGATTTCTGATAATAACAATCCAATATTAATTGGAAGAGATACAAGAATTAGTGGAGAAATTCTGCTTCAGGCAATAACACAAGGTATCAACGAGAGTGGTAAAAAATTTATAAATCTTGGAATCTGCCCTACACCAACCATACCTTTTTTAATCAAACAAGAGAACCTAAGTAGTGGGATCATGATATCTGCGAGTCATAATCCACCAGAATATAATGGCATAAAAATTTTTGATAATAAAGGTCAAAAACTTACCAAAAATTTTGAAAATAAAATTCAAAAATTTATTGAAGAGACAAATAAAAACATATCAGTGCCTACAAAAGTGATTCCTCTAAATACAAATAAAGATCTTTTGAATGTTTACGTTAAAAGCCTAATCCAAACGATGGGTGGGGAAAATCTTAGAGGGTTTAAAATAATATTAGACACATGCCACGGATCGGCTACAACCTGCGCAAAAAAAATTTTCCAGACTCTTGGTGCTGATGTAAGAGTTATCAATAACTCTCAAGATGGTTTGAAAATTAATATGAATTGTGGGTCTACTAACCTCGAACCATTAAAAAAAGCATTAAGAGAGAAGCCTGCGGATATGGGTTTTAGCTTTGATGGGGATGCCGATAGAGTAATTGGAATAGATTCAAAAGGCAATGTGTTAAATGGAGATCACATTCTTTTTCTTTGGGGTAGAGAACTTATGGAACAAAGAATTCTTACAAATAATTTACTAATATCTACTCAAATGGCTAACTTAGGTTTTGAAAAGGCCTGGGAGAAAATTGGAGGAATTTTATATAGAACTGATGTAGGAGATAAATATGTGCATGACGCAATTAAGAAAAAAAGAGCTGTTTTAGGGGGTGAGCAGTCAGGTCATATACTTTCAAAAATTAATAACTTTTCTGGAGATGGGATATTGACTGCACTTCAAATTTGTAAATACTGTAAGGAGAAAGATATTAATTTAAATGCTTGGCTTAAAAGTAGTTTCGAACCTTTTTCTCAAAAACTAACAAATATCGACTTAAATTTTAATATTAATAGATTAAATCCAGAAACTAAAATCTTAATTGATCAAACTATAGAATTATTTCAGACAATATATTCAGATAATTGTAGAGTTTATATAAGGGCTAGTGGTACAGAACCCGTTATAAGAGTTCTAGTTGAGGCCAAAAATCATGAGAAAGTTCATTCTTTATCAAGCGAAATAACAAACAAACTCTCTTTAGAAATCGATAAAATAACAAATTATCGATGAATTAAATTTTTATATAGATTTTTTCAAAAATATCAAGTTGGTTAAGAATCACATACTTTTCCCGATCAGTTTTAACTTTATTAGGATTAAAACTTTCGAAATAATTTAAATCTTCTTTATCTATTGTTTTAAAATTAACATTACTTGATATAGTGCAATCCATATAATCGAATAAATCCTTTACATCTGTTTTTATAAAAATTAGGGTACCTCTTTGCAATGAATTTGAGAGCATATTAATAAATCCTGTCTGAATTACACGTCTTTTGTGATGCCTCTTTTTAAACCAAGGATCAGGGAAATTAAAAGAAATACTTTTTAGATTTTTGATAATAAATTTATTTTGGACATCATTCAAAATATTATTAGCATTACCAAATATAAAATATAAATTTTTAATTTCTCTTTCAATCACTTTTAATTTAGCATTTTTGATTAATTTCTCACGGATTTCAATTCCTAAATAATTCCAACTTGTATTAAACAAAGCTAAATCAAATAGAAACTCACCAGCAGCACAACCTATATCCAAATGAAGCTTCGATTTAGAATCTCCAAACATTTCGCTCAAAGAGGGTATTTTTTCAATTTGATTGAAATTGCAACTAAGAGGATTAACATGCTGTCTCATAGAATTATCAATTTATTCCTAGGCATTAATATAAGAATGCATAATATTCATAACTATGACAATAGTAAGTTCAAAAGTAACAGTTTGATGTTTAATTATTATGTGTTTAAAAAGAAAAAGTTTTGAACGTTTTTAATCAACTTTCTATTTGGCTATCCTTTCAACTTTCAATAATTTTCCTTATTGGTATTCCTGTTACTCTATCCTTCTGGTCAATTAAAAAAAGAAATAAAGCAGTTATAAAACTTCTATCAATTTATTGGAAAGTATCACTATTATTTTTTATAAGCCTTCTACTTTTAATAGGAAAGTATAATTATGCTCTTGTGATAACAAATATTTCAACATTATTAATTACAGTTTCAGTATGGTTTTGGAATGACATTAATGATGAATTAAGAGAATATGATTTTTCTTACTTCCTTACCACAACGACAAAAGTATGGAGATGGACGATAACTTTTATATCTCTCAATTTCTTTATTCAGAGTTTTCAAAACTTCAACTGCTTTTCTTTTATTAATTCGGATGAGTGTGCAATATGGCTTAAGCCCACTTCAAATTTATATAACACTATAAAAATCTTATTTAATTTTTTCTTTGGAGCTAACTTTACCCAACCGATATCAAAATTCTTAGGATTATTTTCATTATTAATATATTTTTTAGGACTTATTCAATGGTCAGTAATCAGATTACCTAAAGATGGAAGAAACTCCCGCTTCTCAGAAAATGGCAAAATTTGATTTAATTAATAGTCTTGAAAAAATAAGTTCCGAAATTCCTGATAAAATACTTAAACTAGATGGATTCATTCTAAAAGAACATCAAAAAGAAAAATTAGAAATAATTATTTTCAGAGGTTACAGTAGCTCAACAACACATCCAATTGAAATAGATTCAGAAAAAAAAGTATTAGCGCTTACTTATATAATTACAAACTTTAAACTTTATAAAGCACCTTGGCAGAAGCCGAAGACAATTTTATACGAGAAAATCAAAACTCAGTTTTCTTTTTAAATCAAAAAAACTGGATTTAAATCAATTAAAAATTAATAATATTTGAACATCTTTTGCATAATTTTGTATTTTGGATTCCTTTAAAAGTTTCTTTTTGATAATGCCAACATCTATCACATTTTTGACCTTGAGCTTTATTTATTTGAATTTTACCAAGTGAATTGTTATCAATAGTCAGAGAATTCTCTTCCAAATCGGATACCACTTGGAAGTTTGACACTATAAGCCAATCCCTAAATAAATCTACATCTTGATTGCCAAATTCTTTTAGCCAAATAAGCGAGTCTTTTAAAGCTTTATCTTCAGGTAAATAATTAACTTCAGTTTCCAAAGCTGCTCCTATTATTTGTTTGTTCCTACATCCTTCTATAGCCTTGTTAATTTCAACTCTCAAATTTCTTAAATTTGCAATGTGCTCATTGAGTATTTGATTTTTCCATGACTGCGAAAATATTGGCCATCCTCTTTGAAAGACTGATTTTTCTTTAGTTGAATATGGAATATTTTGCCAAATATCTTCAGCCATATGACAAAGCACTGGAGAAATAAGTACGGCTAAATTTTCAACAACTTTTGACATGACGAACTGACAAGATCTCCTCCTAAATTGTGATTTAGAACTTACATACAACCTATCCTTCGCAATATCCAAATAAAAATTTGATAGATCTACAACGCAAAAACTTTGCAAAATTTGGAAAAATTTTGAAAATTCATAATTTTCATAAGCGTTTGATATTTGATCTGTAACCTCAACTAATCTGCCTAACATCCATTGATCTAAGAGAGGCAATTGATCAATTTCAAAACTATCAATATTAGGATCATAATCATGAATATTACCTAGAAGATATCTTGCAGTATTACGCACTTTTCTATAAACATCTGAAAGTTGCTTCAGTATATTTGAACCAATTGGCACATCTACTGAATAATCTACGGAGCTTACCCATAGCCTTAAAACATCAGCACCATAAGCAGGATCAGTTTTTTTATTATTACCTCCATTAATTATTATATTTGGATCAACAACATTTCCTAAAGATTTGCTCATTTTTCTTCCGTTTTCATCAAGTGCAAAACCATGAGTTAAAACTTTCTTATATGGAGGTTTATTATTAACTGCAACAGATGTTAGCAAAGAGGACTGGAACCATCCTCGATGTTGATCTGAGCCCTCTAAATAAAGATCTGCTGGATACTTTAATTCACTTCTTTGTTCACATACTGCAGCCCAGCTAGATCCTGAATCGAACCAAACATCCATTGTATCTGTTCCTTTTTTCCATAGATCCGATTCTTTTGCGTAATTTTCTGGCAAAAGATTCTTAACATCCCAATCCCACCAAATATCTGCTCCATGTTCACCAAAAAGGGCTTGAATATGATTAATTATCTCTTGGTTAAGGAGAATGTCATTACCATTTTTTTTATAAAAAACTGGAATAGGGACTCCCCATGACCTTTGTCTAGAAATACACCAATCTCCTCTACCAACAACCATAGAATAAATTCTTTTCTTTCCAGTGTTTGGCATCCATTCAACATCTTCGATTGCCTTTAATGCTGATGATCTAAAGCCATTCACAGATGCAAACCATTGTTCTGTTGCCCTAAAAATTGTTGGTTTTTTGGTTCTCCAATCATAAGGATATCTATGCTTATAATTTTCTTGCAATAGAAGCATATTATTTCCTTTTAAATGTTCAATAATTAAATCATTTGCATCTTTCAGGACATTTGATCCTTTAAATTGACCAGAATATTCATTTAAATTACCTTTTTCATCAACGACACATGTTATTGGTAAATCATATTTTTGACCCACATTAAAATCATCTATCCCATGACCAGGAGCAGTATGGACAATTCCAGTCCCTGATTCTGTAGTTATATAGTCTCCTCCAATTACAATTCTGCAAGTTTTATTCTTAGAGGGATGTTGATATTCAATACTTTCCAATTTGGAACCTTTAACCTCTAAAAGCACCCTGAAATCTTTATTAAATTTCTTACCTATTTCAGAAGATAAATCCTTAGCAAAAAGGTAAATTCGTTTCTCTTCATCGATGGCAAAAACGTACTTTATTTTTGGATTTACTGCAACTGCTTCATTTGCAGGTATAGTCCAAGGAGTAGTGGTCCAAATAGTTATGAAACAATTATTTTGAAAAAAATCTTTTTTGATATTAAGATTTTCTTTGATGAAATTTAATAGAATTTCCTCAGGTATTTTAGTGATTGTTAATGAAACATAAATACTTTTTGAATAATGTTCATCAGGGTATTCTAATTCTGCTTCTGCAAGTGCAGTCCTTGAACTTGGACTCCAATGCACAGGTTTAAGGCCTCGATATATATAGCCATTTAAAAACATTTTACCAAATACTCCAATCTGAGCAGATTCATAACTTTTCTTAAGAGTTAAGTAAGGGTTATTCCAATCTCCCCATATACCCCACCTTTTGAAACCCTCCTTTTGATTATTAATTTGGATATGGGCATAATCTGTTGCTTTTTTTCTTAAGTTTAGAGTGTCAAGATTCTTTCTTTCTTCAGATTTTAAATTTTGAAGAACTTTTAATTCAATAGGTAAGCCATGACAGTCCCAGCCAGGTACAAAATGAACCCTAAATCCTTTTAAGGTTTTGTACTTATTTATAATGTCCTTTAAAACTTTATTAAGAGCATGACCCATGTGAAGCGCTCCATTTGCATAAGGAGGGCCATCATGTAAAGTAAATATTTCGCCTAAATTGCTTGAACCTAATTGGAAATCAATATCATTTTTAGCCCAAAAATTCTGAATCTCGGGTTCTCTCACAACTGAGTTTGCACGCATTGAGAAGTCAGTTTTTAGTAAATTTAAAGTTTCTTTATAAGAAAAATCTGATTTTTGTTCTTTGCTATTTTGAGATTTCATAGGACGATATAAGAAATATTGGTGATCAAAAGAATTATTTAAATAAATCTAGTTCATTATATTCTTTCTTAATTGACCTGTTGTTTTTGTGGGATATTTCAAATAACCAATTTATTCGATTTCAGACTTTTATATTATCATTTTTATCATTTCTTACCCACTTTTTTTGGGTTGTATTTTTATTATTACTTCCAAAATTAAAAAAATTTGAAAGTTTCGTCAAATCACCTAATACCAGATTAATAGATTCTAATATTTTCAAAAAGTTATTTTTAAACTCCAAAAAGGTAGTTAATTTTTTCTTTTCGATATCTGTCAATTGGTGCCATCTATTTAAAAAAAGCTCTACTAGATAAAAAATAACTAGTATTGTTAAAAAAAGGAAAATTACAAAAAATGAATCATCTATTGTTTTATTTTTAATTATTAATATCAAACCTATTAATAAATTTAAAAAGGCTTTAATTAAGTCTTTTGGTTTACCGAGCTCAAGATAAATTATCGGTACAGTTAGAAAAATGGTCCCTACAAAAATATAAAAAGTTCCCAAATAAAATATTAAACTATTCATTCAATTAAATACTTAATCAAATTATAAGAGTTGATATAGATAAGCAAACTATCTATCAGAATTTCCTTAAGTGCGGTCGGGGAGACTTTAACTCCCACACCCGAAGATACGAGTACCTAAAACTCGCGCGTCTACCAATTCCGCCACGACCGCTCAAAATAAATAATAATTGAAAGAGGTTTATTTTAAAAATTTTTTTTCTTAAGATGATTAATTTGACACATTAAAATTAAATTAAAAATTTTTTAAAAGAAATTTTTTATCTTAGAGCATGCAATCACCGCAAATTATTAGTTATATTACTTAAAGAATAAAAGAAACGATTTCAAACTTAACCAGTAAAAATACAACGAAAAGTACTAATTCTTCAAAAACATTTAATTGGCAAAAAGAGATTAAAAATTATGTAGATCCGCCAAGTTTTTGGAATCCAACATTAGGTTTATTTTTTGGCGGTTATTTTCTTGCTTTTCTTAGTATTTGGCAATGGTATAGAGGTGTTTGGCCTTTACCTTTTCTAGTAGCCACTGCGTTTTTAGCTTTACACATTGAAGGTACTGTTATTCATGATGCTTGTCATAAAGCTGCTCATCCAGTTCCTTGGATAAATCAAGCAATGGGCCACGGCTCGGCAATTCTATTGGGTTTTAGCTTCCCAGTTTTTACGAGAGTCCATTTACAACATCATATTCACGTAAATCACCCCAAAAATGATCCAGATCATATTGTTAGTACTTTTGGTCCAATTTGGCTTATTGCTCCAAGATTTTTTTATCATGAAGTTTTTTTCTTTCAAAGAAAGCTCTGGCGAAGATATGAATTACTACAATGGGGAATTGAAAGATCCATATTCATAATAATTATCTTGGCAGGTTTGAAATTTGACTTTATGAATTTAATTTATAATTTATGGTTCGGCCCAGCATTAATGGTAGGAGTCACTTTAGGAATATTTTTTGATTATTTACCCCATAGACCTTTTCGATCAAGAAATAAATGGATAAATTCTCGAGTATATCCAAGCAAATTTATGAACTTATTAATAATGGGGCAAAATTACCATCTAATTCATCACCTTTGGCCTTCGATTCCATGGTTCGAATACAAAATAGCTTATGAAAAAACCAAACCATTATTGGACAAAAAAGGCTCCCCACAAAGGGTTGGAATATTTGAAAGTAAAGAAGACATTTTTAACTTTATTTATGATTTATTAATAGGTGTAAGGAGTCATAGCAAAAAAAGGGGGAAAATAAGAAAAATCATAAATTTATATCCGGGCTTTAAAATAAAAAAATTTTTATTAAAGATAGTCAATAAAACATTTATTGGAAGCAACTAACTTGCTCATTCATTAATAATTTTTGGTACTTTAAAATATTTATCTTCTCTCGATGGACCCAATTCTAGGAGTTCTTCATTGCAATCAGAATTTTTCTTTTCGTCCTTTCTAAATACATTTACAACCTCTATAGCTCGCGTTGTACAGGGGACATCATCTGTGTCAATTTTTTCAAGTTGCCTTATATAATCCAATATCTTTTCTAATTGTTCTGCATGATTATTAATTTCATTCTCGTTAAGTTCTAATCTCGCTAAATGAGCAACTTTTTTTACTTCCTCTTTAGTTATTTTTGTCATACCTGTAATATCTTTCTTATTAAATAATAGTTTATTAAGAACAACTTATTTTCATATCCTTTGAATTTCAAATAATTAAAACAATAATTACCTTTTTGAAAATCAATATCAATTAATAGCCTTAATTATTTTTCTCAGCTAAATATATTATTAGATAAATATTAAAAAAATAGAAGAAAAATTATTTCCAAAAAATTTTTTTTACCGGCATTCTAAACTTGTTGCCCCTGATTTAATAGGCTGTCACCTCATAAAAAAAAATAATGAGGTAGATCAAGTTAAGGGAATTATTGTTGAAACTGAAGCTTATTCACAGGAAGAAGCGGCCTGTCATGGCTACCGCAAAATGACTGCATCAAACAAATCATTATTTGGCAAACCTGGTACATTTTATATTTACAAATCTTATGGCATTCATCACTGTTTAAACATAGTTACTGATAAAGAAAATTTTGCGAGTGGTGTATTAATAAGATCAGTTTTTATCTCTAAAAAGAATGAAAGATTAGCTTCTGGACCTGGCTTGGTTACTAGGACTTTCAGCATAGACATTTCATTTAACTCACTTGAAATTCTTAATAACAAATCTTTATTTATTTCTCCAAGAGAATCCACTCTAGAAGAAAAAGATCTTATTCAAACTACGAGAATTGGCATATCAAAGGCAAAAAATATAAAATGGCGATGGTATCTCAAAAATAGTAGGAGTGTAAGTAAAAGATTAAAAGGTGACAGAACACCAAAATTCCAATAATCATTTATCTTTTAAACGTAATGCAAATTTGGCCTCATAAACATATCCACACACTAGCTAATTTTTCAATTAAAGATTATGAGTCAGTATTTGAATTAGCTAATAGATTTGATGCTCTAAAGAATGCAGGAACGAAAAAAATACCGGCCTTACAAGGTACTTTGGTAACGTCTTTATTTTTTGAACCAAGTACAAGAACAAAAAATAGTTTTGAGCTTGCAGCAAAAAGGCTTTCTGCTGATGTCCAAACTTTTGCTCCATCCACTAGTTCTTTAACAAAAGGCGAAACAATAATCGATACAGCCATAACTTATTCTGCTATGGGGGCTGATACATTAGTTATCAGACATTCATCAAGTTACATAACCTTTGAGATCGCTGAAAAACTTGATGCAATAAATTCCAAGACTTCAGTTCTTAATGCTGGAGATGGATTGCATAGTCACCCTAGCCAAGGATTGCTTGACATCTATACATTAATAAAATTCTTTTCCCAAAAAACACTTAATCCAGAGGTTTTAAATTCCAAAAAAATTTTAATAATTGGAGACGTTAATCATTCAAGGGTTGCCAGATCTAATCTTTGGGCTTTGAGTGCATTCGGTGCAGACACAATCTTATGTGGACCTGAGACATTAATACCTGATGAATTTATCTATTTTTTAAAAACTCCAGTGCCAAATCAAATAGAAGATCCTGTTAAATCAAGAGGTTCCATAACAATTTCAAGATCATTGGAAGAATCAATAAAAATTGCAGATGCGATTATTGTTTTAAGACTTCAGAAAGAAAGAATGATGGAGAATTTACTTAGTAGTATTGATTCATATGGTTTGGATTATGGCTTAACCCCAGAGAAATTATCTTTAAATAATAAAGAAATTCCAATTCTCCATCCCGGTCCCATTAACAGAGATATTGAAATAAGTAGTAAAGTAGTAGATAGATATCCTAATTGCTTAATTAATAACCAAGTTTCAAATGGAATACCTATAAGAATGGCTTTGCTTTATCTATTACAGAAATACAACAAATAAATCTATAGCAACTTAAGACTTTCTGTAAAGAAACCATAAAATAATCCTAATCTTAAAGAATCTAAAAAAAGTATTAAAAATTTCTTTTTCCTTTCAGATCTAAAATTTCTTCTAAGAAGTATTAAAACCTCGATAAAAACTACTGATAAAAAAGCAGCTACAGGATCCATGATATCCACAACGGCACTTACCATACCAAGAGAACTTCCAATAAAATAGCCAATTAAAAGTGTTATCAATGAGAATGAATATCTTCGCCATGGATTACTTGCCCAAATACTTAATGTCTGAATATTTTCCACAATTTTTAGCTGAAATTTTGTCTTTTGAGGTTTAACAACCATTTTGTATTAAACTAAGCCGCTTCAGAATTTGATTGAATTTTAGTATTTCCTTCTATTAATTCAAGTAATGCTTCGAACTGAGCCATTAATCCTCTCAATTCGCCTGGTTCAGGGAAAAGGTCATCTTCTTTTATTCCTAAATGCATTTCTCTGAGCTCTTGCCTTAAATAGCGTATGTGACTAATGACTTGCTCTCTTTTGTTTTGAGACATGATATAAATTATTACACTGATATCTTAAAAAAGATTATTTTTGAAAAGGGGAGTTTGCATATTTATGACTGAGAATGAAGATAAATGACCTAAAAACAATTTGAAAAAATTATTAAAATTGAAAATTATCATATCCTTGAAAATATGTACTTAATTCTTTTATTAATTTTAAATAATTACTTCAGGCTTTATTATTAGAGTATATTGACTTTACTCAATATGAAATTCATTTCTGAAAATAAAATAAGTGAGGAACTAGTAAATTCTTTTGATGAAGAAATGACTCTTGAGCTCGCTAAAAGGCTAGAGGAAGATAATTATAATTCTCCATTTGATGGTTTAAAAGACTGGCACTTACTGAGGGCTCTTGCAATCAATAGGCCTGAATTAACAACTAATTATACCCATCTCCTCGATCAAGAACCTTTCGATGAAAACTAAAACTAATGACTCCAAAATAAAGGTTCTTTTATTAATAACTGGAAGTATTGCAGCTGTAAGAATTCCATTATTAGTTAGCCAATTAGCGAAAGAAAATTATGAAATAAGATGCGTTCTATCAAAAAATGCAGAAAAATTAATAAAGCCACTTTCTCTTTCTATTTTAAGTAGAAACCCGTGCATTTTAGAAAATGATCAATGGTCTGATAGTCAATCAACACCTCTTCACATAGAACTAGGTAATTGGGCTGATATTTTAATCATCGCCCCTTTAACAGCGACGACATTAGCAAAATGGGTAACTGGAAATGCTGAGGGATTGATCCCAAGCATCTTAATAGCAAATATAAAGCCAATTATTGTCGCACCAGCAATGAATACACAAATGTGGCTAAACAAAGCTGTCCAAAAAAATTATGAAAATTTACAGAATTACGAAAATGTTTTGTCTTTGCAACCAAGTGAAGGCCTCTTAGCATGTGATGCTATTGGCATCGGTAAAATACCGCCAAATGATCTAATCCAATTAGCTCTTGAATTTATAGCTTCACACAAACAAAATGAATATCGCAAAGATTTACTTAATAAAAAAATTTTAATAACTGGAGGGTGTACTTCAGAAAAAATTGACGCGGCAAGACACATTACAAACAAAAGTTCTGGAGCAATGGGCCTACTTCTTTCTCAAGTAGCAAGGTTCAGAGGTGCACAAGTAAAATATGTTCATGGGCCTCTGAAAATTGATAAGAATCTTACTGATGGAATAAAAAGATATGAAATTGAAACTAGTGTTGATTTAATTAGGGTATTAAATAATGAAATATCAAATTGCGATTATTTTTTCATGAATGCAGCAGTATCTGATTTCAAGATAACCTCTTATACTTCAGCGAAAATTCCAAAAAATCAAATTAATTCTTATCTGAATCAAAACTTTGAGCTAGTCCCAGATATTTTAAAAACAATTAGTAAATCAAAAAAAGATAACCAAGTTTTTGTAGGCTTTTGTGCTTTTACAGGATCTATCGAAGAAGCACGAATGACAATTAAAGAAAAAATTATCCAAAAGGGCTGTGATTATCTTTTCGCAAATCCAATTGATCTTGAAGGTCAAGGATTTGGCTCTTTGGCAAAAAATGAAGGTTGGCTATTCGACACTAACAATATGGAACACTACATTAACAAAACATCAAAAACTGATTTAGCAAATAAATTAATAACCCAAATTATTTCATAAAAAAATAAAAAAAAATATTTTTAATTTGTATTTTTTTGTAATCTTAATCATTAAAAATAATGCGATAGCTTAAAATAATTCCAGTTTTTTAAAATCTAAAAAAGCTACGGGTTGTTTCGAGGATTTAATAGTCCTATCTTTTATGGTCCTTTCCCTTGTAATATCCGTACTGAACTTATTAGATCACCTTTAATCTATCGTCACAGAACTTTACTGCAACTTTAATTATGAGAATTCGTTCTTTTTTAGCTTTTGTTATTTCAATTTGTATAACTTTTGCTTTCGTACCTGCTAAAACATTTGCCTTTTCTGAAAGAGGAAATGCACAATTCACAGATGTTGTTAATACAGGAAAAGCTAATGATTGCCCTACATTAGACTCATCTCTTGTTGGATCAATATCTTTAGGAAATGGAGATACCCTTAAAGGAATATGCATGCATCCAACAGAAGTTTATGTAAAAGTGCCAGGGACAAAACGAAAAGCTGCAGAATTTGTTTCTACAAAAATTATTAGTCCTAGAAATAACACCACAGTGACAGAAGTTTATGGAGATATAGATTCCGGAACTTTCACTGAAAAGGGTGGTATTGATTTTCAACTTATTACTGTATTAACTCCTGGTGGTTTAGAGGTGCCATTTGCATTCTCAGCAAAAGATCTTACAGCTGATTTACCTTCATCTATTGAGCCAGGCACTGAGGTCAGTGGTTCAACATTTACACCTAACTACAGAACTGGTGACTTTCTAGATCCTAAGGCAAGAGCTAAAAATACTGGTGTTGAATATGCTCAGGGTTTAGTTGCATTAGGAGGAGATGACGAAGAACTTGCAAAAGAAAATATTAAAGTTGATGTAAATGGTACTGGTGTTATCACTCTTTCAATCAACAATGTAGATTCTGACACAGATGAATTTGCTGGTACTTTTGAAGCTATCCAACCTTCAGATACAGATATGGGTTCAAAGGATCCACTTGATGTAAAAATAATTGGTGAGCTTTACGGAAGAAAGGCATAAATCCTACTCAGTAGAGAAAGGGGGTTAAACCCCTCTTTTTTTTTCAAAATTTTTCTTTATCAATTTATAAAATGGAATTACAACAAAAAGCAAAAACAGATAATAATGGACTAATACCGCCTTATGGAGGGGAATTAAAAAATTTAATTATCAAAGATAAAAACCTTAAAAATGATCTTATCTCTAAAGCTACTTATGAGTTTGAATGTAGCGAGAGAAATGCATGCGATGTAGAGCTTTTGATGGTTGGAGCTTTCTCTCCATTAGAAGGTTTTATGGATGAAAATAACTACAATTCGGTAATTAAAAATAATCGAAATATAAAAGGGTTGCTTTTTGGGTTGCCTATTGTATTTGATTCAAATAATGAAAAAGTAAAAGCTGGAGAGACAATATTGCTTACTTATAAAAAACAAACAATAGCAGTTTTAGAAGTTAGTTCTAAATGGGAGCCTGACAAATCCTTAGAAGCTGAACTTTGTTATGGCACTAATTCTTTAGATCATCCTGCTGTTAAGATGATTTTTAATGAGAGAGGGAGATTTTATATAGGAGGAAGAGTTTATGGTTTCGAACTACCAATTAGAGAATTTCCCTGCAAAACCCCAGAAGAAGTTAGATCTACACTGCCATCAAATCATGATGTAGTTGCATTTCAATGCAGAAATCCAATTCATAGAGCACATTATGAATTGTTTACTAATGCCTTACTTTCAGATAATGTCTCCTCTAACTCAGTTGTTTTAGTCCATCCAACTTGTGGACCAACTCAACAAGATGATATCCCTGGAAAAGTTAGATATTTGACCTATAAAGAATTAGAAGAGGAAATATCTGATGAAAGAATAAAATGGGCTTTTTTACCTTATTCAATGCATATGGCAGGGCCAAGAGAAGCTCTTCAACATATGATAATCAGAAGAAATTATGGCTGCACCCACTTTATTATTGGTAGAGATATGGCTGGTTGTAAATCGTCATCAACTGGTGAAGATTTTTATGGTCCATATGACGCCCAAAATTTTGCGAATAAGTGTGCAGATGAATTGATGATGCAAACTGTTCCTTCAAAAAATTTAGTTTATACGAAGGAAAAAGGATACATAACAGCCGAAGAAGCCAAAGAATTTAATTATGAAATTATGAAACTTAGTGGAACTGAATTTAGAAAGAAATTAAGGAATGGTGAACCAATTCCTGAATGGTTTGCATTCAAAAGTGTAGTAGATGTTCTAAGACGCTCCTAATATTGTTTTATTATTAGTATTATAGATTTATTAAAGATTTTTTTATCGTGAACAAACGTTGGAGAAACGTAGGACTTTATGTTCTAGCTGTTATTACTGTAATTTTCATTGGTACTTCAGTTTTTGATAAACAAAGTACTGAAAGTTCTACAAAAACCTTGAGATATAGTGATTTTATAGAGGCAGTGCAAGATAAAGAAATCAGTAGAGTCTTGATATCACCAGATAATGCCACAGCTCAGGTTGTTGAAAATGATGGTAGCAGGTCTGAGGTCAATTTAGCCCCTGACAAAGATTTATTAAAAATACTTACTGAGAATAATGTAGATATAGCAGTAACTCCTACAAAATTAGCCAATCCATGGCAACAGGCTGTAAGCAGCTTAATTTTCCCAGTACTTCTGATTGGAGGCCTATTTTTTCTTTTCAGAAGATCCCAAAGTGGTAACGCTGGAGGAGGTAACCCTGCCATGAGTTTTGGCAAGAGCAAAGCTCGACTGCAAATGGAACCATCTACACAAGTAACCTTTTCAGATGTTGCTGGTGTTGAAGGTGCAAAATTAGAACTTACAGAAGTTGTAGATTTCCTCAAGAGCCCGGACAGATTTACTGCAGTCGGTGCAAAAATTCCTAAAGGAGTTCTTCTAGTTGGCCCTCCTGGTACAGGAAAAACATTGTTAGCAAAAGCAGTAGCTGGAGAAGCAGGTGTACCTTTCTTCTCAATATCTGGTTCAGAATTTGTAGAGATGTTTGTAGGTGTTGGAGCTAGCAGAGTTAGAGATCTTTTTGAACAAGCTAAAAAGAATGCTCCTTGTATTGTTTTTATTGACGAAATAGATGCAGTGGGAAGGCAAAGAGGTGCTGGTATGGGCGGAGGAAATGATGAAAGAGAACAAACATTAAATCAACTCCTAACCGAAATGGATGGTTTCGAAGGTAATTCTGGAATAATAATAGTTGCTGCCACCAACAGACCTGATGTCTTAGATTCGGCTTTAATGCGCCCTGGAAGATTCGATAGACAGGTAACAGTAGATAGACCAGATTATGCTGGAAGATTGCAGATATTAAATGTTCATGCGAAAGATAAAACTCTTTCAAAAGACGTCGATTTAGATAAGGTTGCTAGAAGAACACCAGGTTTTACTGGTGCAGATTTGGCTAATCTTTTAAATGAAGCAGCAATACTAGCAGCTAGAAAAGATTTAGATAAAGTAAGTAATGATGAAGTCGGTGATGCTATCGAAAGAGTTATGGCTGGCCCAGAAAAGAAAGATAGAGTAATCAGTGATAAGAAAAAAGAATTAGTTGCTTATCACGAAGCTGGTCATGCACTCGTTGGAGCATTAATGCCTGATTATGATCCAGTAGCAAAAGTTTCAATCATCCCAAGAGGTCAAGCTGGAGGTTTAACCTTCTTTACTCCAAGTGAAGAAAGAATGGAATCTGGTCTTTACTCTCGTTCTTACCTTCAAAATCAAATGGCTGTAGCTCTTGGTGGAAGAGTTGCTGAAGAAATAGTCTATGGCGAAGAAGAAGTAACAACTGGAGCTTCAAATGATTTACAACAAGTTGCCAATGTAGCAAGACAAATGATCACTAAATTCGGTATGAGTGACAAAATAGGTCCAGTTGCTCTAGGTCAATCTCAAGGTGGAATGTTTCTCGGAAGAGATATGAGTTCCACAAGAGACTTCTCTGAAGACACAGCGGCAACAATTGATGTAGAGGTTTCAGAACTTGTTGATGTTGCTTATAAGAGAGCTATAAAAGTCTTAACAGATAATAGAACTGTTCTTGACGAAATGGCTCAAATGCTAGTCGAAAGAGAAACTATAGACACTGAAGATATCCAAGACTTGCTCAACAGATCAGAAGTTAAAGTAGCGAATTATATATAGTTTAAAAAATAAATATTTAATGAATATTAAAAAAGATTCTCTTACTGAATTGCTGCTAAAAGAATCTTTTTTTTTACTCATAAAACCGGCAGATAATATTTACTCAAATACTTCTACGAGAAATTCATTTTTTGAAGAATTAGGAAGCTTAATAAAATTAGGATTAAAAAATGTTGAAATAAGTTGGTCACACAATGAAAAGTGGTTGGATTTTGTATCCGAAATCAAACTCAATTTTCCACAAATTAATTTAGGCTCTGCCTCCATAGTTAATAAGCAATCAATAGAAGATTCATTAAAAATTGGATTAAATTTTTCTATGATGAAATTTTGGGATAAAGATCTTTTTAGTTATTCGAAGTCAAAAAATTATTTATTAATACCCGGAATTAAAAATTTAAAAGATCTTGAGGAAGCGATAAATTTAAATTGCAACATTATCAAAATTTATCCAATAAAAAGTAAAGCTAGTTCCATAGATATACTCAACTTTGAAAGTATTGCTTTCATTGCTGCTGGAGGCCTATCAATCAATGATGTTAAAACTTATCAATCTTTAGGATATAAAGCAATCGTGATTGGAGATAAAGGTATTATTAAAAAAAAATTTGATCCAAAAATATATGAATGGCTTAAAAATAATTAAATCAAAGATAAATATAATTTATTTTACAAAACTACTAATGATCGATTAAGCCACATTGAGCTTGATTCAGTAGCAAGTGATCAGCCAGTACTAAAGCCACCATAGCATCAACCATAGGAACTGCTCTTGGTAGAACGCATGGATCATGTCTCCCTTTTGCTTTCATCAAAACTTCTTTTCCTTCAGCATTTACTGTTTTCTGTTCTTTCCCGATAGTTGCTGTAGGTTTAAAAGCTATCTTCATCTCAATATTTTCGCCATTACTTATTCCGCCCTGAATACCTCCAGAATTGTTAGATATAGTCCTTAACTTCCTAATATCATCAGATTTAATGAAGGCATCATTATGTTCGCTTCCTTTTAAATAAGTTCCAGAGAAACCTGAACCTATTTCAAAGCCTTTCGTGGCAGGCAAAGACATCAAAGCCTTTGCTAAATCAGCTTCTAATTTATCAAAAACAGGCATTCCAAGACCAGAGGGAACATTTCTTACTAGACATTCAATAACACCGCCGCAAGAATCTCCTTGACGCTTTAATTCCTTAATTCTCTCAATCATTTCAGTTGAAACCTTTTCATCAGGACATCTAACAATATTAGAATCTATTTTTTTGAGAGAAATCTTTTCTTTATTTATATCAGAATCAATATCATGTATACGTTTTACCCAAGATAGTATTTCAGTGTTACAGAAGGTTTTTAATAATTGTTTTGCTACAGCACCAGCAGCTACTCTCCCAATCGTTTCTCTAGCAGAGGCTCTTCCACCGCCAGAACTTGCCTGAATTCCATATTTCAGATGATATGTACCATCTGCATGAGAAGGTCTAAATAACTGCTCCAAATTATTATAATCTCCTGGTCTTTGATCCTTATTTCTTACCAACATTGCTATTGGAGTTCCAAGTGTTAACCCTTCCTTTATCCCACTTAATATTTCAATTTTATCTTCTTCATTTCTAGGTGTTGTAATGTCACTTTGGCCAGGTCTGCGCCTATCTAATTCATTTTGTATCAAATTTATATCTATTTTGAACTTAGGTGGACATCCATCAAGAATAACTCCTACTGCACCACCATGTGATTCTCCAAAAGTACTAACACGAAAGATTTTTCCAAAACTACTACTCATAGAAATATCAAATGTTTTATCTATATATAAACATTATATGAAACCAATTGAAAATTAAACAAAAAAAAGCCCCCAAAAAAGGGGGCTTGTAAGTTTAAGAACTTTAAGCTTAACCGATAGCTGGAGCTGAAAGAGCTACTGTTGTAGACTCAGCTGCTGCTAGATCAAGTGGGAAGTTGTGAGCGTTACGCTCGTGCATTACTTCCATACCTAGGTTTGCTCTGTTAAGAACGTCACCCCATGTAGGAACAATCTTACCGTTTGCATCAACAACTGACTGGTTGAAGTTGAAACCGTTAAGGTTGAATGCCATTGTGCAGATACCCATTGAAGTTAACCATACACAAACAACTGGGAATACAGCTAGGAAGAAGTGAAGACTTCTGCTGTTGTTGAAACTTGCATATTGGAAGATCAAACGACCGAAGTAGCCATGAGCTGCAACGATGTTATATGTTTCTTCTTCTTGTCCGAACTTGTAACCATAGTTCTGAGACTCTGTCTCAGTTGTTTCTCTGATTAGAGATGAAGTAACAAGTGAACCGTGCATAGCTGAGAATAAAGATCCTCCGAACATACCAGCAACACCAGCCATGTGGAATGGGTGCATAAGAATGTTGTGCTCTGCCTGGAAAACAAACATGAAGTTGAATGTTCCAGAGATACCTAGAGGCATTCCGTCAGAGAATGAACCTTGACCGAATGGATATACAAGAAATACTGCGAAAGCTGCTGAAACTGGTGCAGAGTATGCAACACAGATCCAAGGACGCATACCTAAACGATATGAAAGCTCCCACTGTCTTCCCATGTATGCTGAGATACCAATTAGGAAGTGGAAAATTACAAGCTGGTAAGGACCACCGTTGTATAACCACTCATCTACAGTAGCTGCTTCCCAAATTGGGTAGAAGTGTAGACCAATAGCGTTAGATGAAGGAACAACTGCACCTGAGATGATGTTGTTTCCATAAAGGAATGAACCAGCAACTGGCTCTCTAATTCCGTCGATGTCTACTGGTGGTGCTGCGATGAATGCAACGATGAAGCAAGCCGCTGCTGTAAGAAGGCATGGAATCATTAAGACGCCGAACCAACCAACATAAATTCTATTGTTAGTTGATGTTACCCACTCACAAAACTGTGGCCAACCTTTTAACAGCGATGAACGCTGCTGCTGAATAGTTGTCATGAGTTCGTAAAGTATGTCTCTTGAGTGAGACGTGTAAATAAAAACGGAAAATAATTTCCGCTTCGAAGATTTTAGACCAAAATCGCTAAAAATGTGTAAATTTTTTTCTTAAAGTAAATTTATTTTTTGGAAAACAGCAGAAAAGAACTTCCATATCTTAAGATTTTCTTTGTTATTGAGGATTCAACTTGGTAATAATCGAATGGCTTCTTAACGGAAAAAGGTCCAAAGAGATAGTTTCTTTAAGAGAGCTAAGCATAGAAGACTGCAATTAGAGGCTTTTGGAGCTGTTATTTATTGGAGTGAAAGAATTTAGGTTATTAAGGTTTAAAAATTAGAAAAAAAGTAAAAGTATTAAATATTAAATAAACTTATCTATAAAATAAAAAATCCTAATTAGTTTTCAACGATTTATTGTTCCGGTTTCTTAATTTAAAAACTTTCAAACTCTTGAACCCATTCTTTTTTGGAACAAATCACTTCTTTTTTTGTATAGCTCATGGCAATTTTTTTTTCCTTATAAGCAACTTCTCCAATAAAAACAGGCCAAATCGATAGGTCCCGTTTATATTTGTGGATTATTCCTTGGCTATCCAGAAATAATGGATCTCCTTTTTTAATCATTTTCCAATCTTGATTTATTCTCTCAGGATGAATTATGCCATCAATATTTCCCTTTTCATCTCTTGGATAATCTATACTCCCCTGATGAACATGAACCACTAGCTCCTTCGGAAGTTCTATAAGTTTATTTTTTAATTTGTCTATCTCTTCCCTAAGGGAGCTAATTATTAGAGAAAATCTATTTATGATGTTTTGATCATAAAAATTTTGCGCGACAGCTCCTATTTCAATAACTAAACCACATGGCCAAGCTTCTACAAGAAAACCTGTTTGGGCTTCATCTTTTTCGTGCAAATAAAT
>CABYGI010000004.1 GCA_902518475.1 uncultured Prochlorococcus sp.
CAAGTCCATTCATAAAATGGATTATTAATTTCATTTGCTAATTCATTCCATATCTCCTTGGAGATTTCCTTAATTGACAATTTTACTTCAACTTTATGTATTTTTTGGTTCATTTATTCTTAAAACTATTTCAAATCTTTTTGTAATGAACATGGATTTCATTATTCATTAAATTTTTAATTGATTTTATTTCCCATAGCCTTTTGAGTTTAAAAATCGCATTTGTTTGTTCTGGAGGGATCCATGTATGTCTACCTCCAATAATTCGTGGAATTATTGTAATTTTTATATCTGTTATTAAATCCTCTTTTATAAATGAATTTATAAGTTTTGCACCTCCTAAAAGAGCTAAATCATTTATCCCTTGTTTTTTAAGTGAAATTAAAGTTTTTTTCCATGAATCTTCAAAAAAGAGTTCTTTCTCGAATTCATTATTCGACGAATTATCAACTTTACTTGAGCTTATTAGCCATCTTCTAATTGGTTGACGAAAGTATTTCCAATTACTGTTGAATTTTTTGCTATTTGAAGCAACTATAGAAATTGGTTGGCTTTTTGATATATTTACTTCGTCATTATCAGTCAGATTTTTAACTAGGTAAGTTGATTGATGAGCTATTAAAGTACCTAAACCAAAAATGGTGGCGTCAACCATTGATAAGTTTTGATTTAATATTTTTTTATCTTCATCGCTTCCAAGATGTGATTCTCCACCTCTAGGCAATGCAATTCTCCCATCAAGACTTGATGCTATAACAATTATTACTCTTGGGATATTCAAGTTTGCCTAACTAAACTATTTTCAAATTTCAACTTCAACGAATTGGTTAACTTTTGATCAACATAAATTTCTGCAGCATTATTTGGACTCTCTTGGAGTCTTATTTTGTGTAATGTTGCACCAAGATTATGTACTGGTTTTTTAAGAATATCAGAAATATATAAAGCTATATTTTCAGCAGTTGGAACACAATTATGGAAAAATTCAATGTCTTTATTAAGAAAAGTATGATCAAGTTGTTCAACAACTAAATCGTTAATTATCTCTTGGAGGGCAGACAAGTCGCAAACCATTCCTGTTCTTTTATCAATGTCTCCTTTTACAGTTATATCGACAAGATAGTTATGACCATGTCCATTAACTCTGGCACATTTCCCATAGATTTTTTTATTTTCATCAAAGGATATCTCTTCTTTTGCAAGTCTATGAGCGGCTGCAAAATGAGTTTGTACTGTTAAAAATGCTTCCATGTTTTTTCCAAAATAATCTGCCCATAAATTTGGGTTTTCATAAAGTCTTAGACTTGTAAGAGGTAAATCATCCTCAAGACGACTCCAAATGACCTTTACTAATGCTTCAGTTGTGGGAAGTATACCCTCTTGATTATTAACATTAAATTCAGGCCAGACATCATTTAAAAAACGAAAATCTAATTGTCCAGTAACCTTATCTTTAATCGAGTGTTTTACATCAGAGAGATTAAGTACCATTCCATCAGAGTCTAGTTCTCCACCCATTGAAACAATAAGTTCATAATTATGACCATGACCTGGTGCAATACTGCACTTCCCAAAAAGAGATAAATTTTCTTCTGGGCTTTTTTCAGGAAGCCAATAACGGTGACTAGAACTAAAGCAGGCACGTCGAGTTATGACGCATTCACGTCCTTTTCCATGAGATGGTTTGGATTGTGTAGAAGTCATACCTGTCTGCGATAATACTATCTTAAGGTTTTAAATACGCTTTTGTCTTTATGGAAGAATCCATTATCGAAAAAACAGTTCATGCTATTAAGGGCAGAAGCATATTTTTAATAGGAATGATGGGTTCTGGTAAGTCACAAACTGGTTTGATGTTGGCTGAATTATTGAAGTATAAATACATTGATTTAGATTCATTAATAGAGAAGTTGGCAAAAAAATCTATCAATCAAATTTTTAAGGATGAAGGAGAAGATAATTTCCGCGACTTAGAAGCAAACTGCCTTAAAGAAACTATTAAAATTCCTTCATTAGTAATCTCAACTGGGGGAGGAATTGTTACCAAATCGGAAAACTGGGGAATCTTAAGACAGGGAATAATTGCTTGGATAGATCTCGACAAAGATGTAGCAATTGAAAGATTGAAAAATGAAATTGAAAATAGGCCACTTCTTCAGGGAAAGAATCTAAATGATCTATATATGAGCATTTTTCAATCTAGAGAAAATTTGTATTCTCAAGCAGATTTAAGAATTCAAGTAAAAAAAGAAAATATTGAAGAAGTTGCTATGAAAATAATTAATGCAATTCATAAAGAAATAATCAGTTAATTTGGTTCAATTCTTACTGCAAACCATTTGATAACATATCCTAATTTTATTTCTAATTCATAAGTACTTTCCAATAATTCTTCAAAAAATTCCTGATCACGATCTTCTATATTTTGATATATTGTTTGTGTTTCTGTCTTACTAAGCCAATTCTTTAACCATAAAATTGCTTCATGTTTTGATACAATTTTTTCCTTTGAATCTGGCTCTAATAATACATAATGATCTGATGCTCTTATTAGTGGATTTGACATAATGAAAATTCTTCTTGGATTAATTCTTTGCTTGATTTTTCAAGGAATTTTTTTAGAAAGTTCCTTTGCTCTAGTAGATTCTAACGTACGAGAGTTTTTGGAAAATCGTGTAAATCAATGGCCAGAATTATATTTGCCAAATTTTAAATTATCGGATACTTCTAAGGATTTAATTTATCCTAAATGGTTCGAGGGGAATTGGATTGTTACTTCTCAAGATATAGTTAATGATTCAGAAGAGCCAGTTATTTATAAAGTAAATTTCTTTAAGAATGATTCAGATTTAATTGTTGGTAATCGTGCAAAAAATTCTGAATCTATTGGAAAAGCAATATTTGGTGAAACCTTAATCAAGGTTGTAAATGATCCTCAATCTATTAATAATCAAATAACTTATTTAAAAGATGATTTTTATATTGATTCAAGAATTACAGGGAGAAATCAGATCCAAGATAATGATATCTTTTTCGCAGATGAGCTAGTTATACAAACAGCACATAAGCCAGGTGCTTCAAGGATTAATCAGGTAGAGACCATTAGTAAATTTCAAAAATGTTCCGAAGAAATATTGGAAGTTGATAATTCAGTCAAACCATCAATTTGTGGAGTGCAATATGTTGCTTCTTATGGTTCCAAAGTTGGTGATACTTCTATTCATGCTATTAAAACAAATAAATATAAATTGAAGTTTGAATTTATTGAGAGTTAGCACTAAAAAGATATTCTTCTAAGTTGTTCCTCCAAATGAAAAGATTTTCTAAATAAGGGTTGTTTATGTATTCTTGACTCCCCTCTCCTGAAAGAATTGGTCCTGCAGACTTTGGAAATTTAATAAGGGATAATTGAGCAGCAATTGAAATATCTGCAATTGATAAACTATCTCCAACTAAATATTTTTTGTTGATCAAGGATTTTGATAAAGCTTCTAGTAATTTTTGGAGTTCTAAATTATCTTTAGAAGACAAAACTACATTAGAAATTTTACTAAGATTTTCAAAAGGTAGTTTATCAACAATACTTTTAACTGAAGAAGGTATTTCATCTGGAAGTAATGCAGTTCTTAGCTGCGGATTTTCTATTGCAGATTTTATTAAAGCTTTTCTACAAGTTGTAGCCATTGTAGTATCTGCCCAGTCTTCAATTAGTTTGCATTGTGCAAATAATATTGGATCCTCAGGAAAAAGTGAATTATTTTCATTTTTTTTATCTATATATTCGCAAATAGTTGAAGAGTCATTAATAACTTGATCATTACTATCGACTATTACAGGTACTTGTTTTTGACCTGATAATTTAAAGATTTCAAATTGGCCTATTCCAGGTGTTACTTCTTCAACTCGATATTGCAGTTTTTTTGCATGAAGAGCCATTCTCGTTTTTAAACAAAAGGCACTATGCCTAAATTGATATAATGTAATCATGCTGTTTAATGTTTGTTAAAACTTAGCTAAAAAAGTAATCTATTTGTGGAGCTGATGGGCGAATTTTTCTCTAATGTTGCGAGATATCCAAAGTATTTGATATCTATCATTGTTGGGGGAATTGTTGCTTTGCTTGAACCTTTATTCAAGAATAGATCAAATCCACTCACAATAGTAGGTTTGATATCTTCTATCTTAAGTGCTTTCATAACTGTTTATTTTGTCTTGCAAGCGATGACAAACCCAATAAATTTACAACCATAATGCCAAATAATTACCGTCTTGCAAAAGTTTCTTCTCTTTTGAAGAAAGAAATAACCCTAATTTTGCAGAATGATTTAGAAAATGATCTTATTAGAGAACATTTCGTCAATATTTCTAAGATTGATTTATCAGGTGATTTGCAACACTGTAAAATTTATATAACTTCAACTGGTCAAGAGAAAGTGAGGAAAGAAATTGTATCAAACTTAAATACTGCTAAAAACTCTATAAGGCATTGTTTAGGGAAAAGAATTGAGATGAGAAGAGTTCCAGAGATAATTTTTAAAGACGATGTTGTTCTTGATAAAGGATTATCAGTCTTGAAACTTCTCGATGAATTAAAAAATAAAAATCAAAATCATAATGTTGAGGACAAGGATGCCAAAAGTTGATCTACCCCTTGATCAAAGAAATATAATTATTACTCGATCAAAAGAAGGGATATTAAATATAAAAAAGATATTCATAAGCAAGGGCGCTAATGTATTTGATTTACCTGCAATAAGTATTGCTGATCCTGATGATTTGAATCCTCTTGATGAAGCATTAAATCAAATAAATGATTTTCATTGGATTATTTTTTCCAGTAGTAATGGGATCAAATTTGTGGACAAAAGACTTAGATACTTTAATAGTTCATTAAAAGAATGTTCTAAAAAAACAAAAATCGCCGTAGTCGGAGAAAAAACCTCAAAAACTCTTGATGATTTTGGGATTAAGGCTGATTTTATACCTCCAGAATTTGTTGCTGAAAGTTTAATTGATAATTTCCCAGTATCTGGTTATGGACTTCGAGTTTTTGTACCAAGAGTTCAAACCGGTGGTAGGGATTTAATTGCAGATGAATTTAGAAAGGCTGGTTCTCGTGTATTTGAGGTTGCTGCATATGAAACTAGATGTCCTGAATCAATTCCGGAAGAAACAATTGATATTATTTCTAATCGAAAAGTAGATGCAATTATTTTCTCAAGCGGTAAAACCGTGGTAAATGCTGCTTTTTTACTAGAAAAAAAACTTGGTAAAAAATGGTTAGAATATTTTGATCAAATTAAGTTATTAACTATTGGACCGCAAACAACAAAAATATGTAACAAGATTTTTGGAAGAGTTGATAGTCAGGCACAAAAATATACTTTTGAAGGACTACTAGATGTAGCAATTAATATTTTTAATTAGAAAAATCTTTTGTATAGTTCTTTTCAACTAAATCTTTGAACCTATCAATATTGGCCTGTAATTCGTTTGTAACCATTTTGCCTAAAATATTTTCTTCCATAAACCGAGCAATCATTTTTGGTAGTTCATAAGTTATTGCTAAATTTACCGTTGTGATTTGATCAGTTTTACTTTCGAAAACTACTGATCCCTCAGTTGGTAAACCTCCTATTGATTTCCATTTAAGTTTGCTTTTTTCAACCCTTTCTGTGATTTGAGCTTTCCATTTAAACCTAAAGCCATTTGCAGCTAAAGTCCATTCTGTTAAATCGGGTAAGGTATTAGTTTCTTCGTCAACTGTTTTTACAGATTCAATCCAGCTCATCCAAAGTGACATTGAGTCTAAATCGCTCCATGTGTCCCATACATTTTCAAGAGGCGCATTAACAACTGTTATTACGTCATGTTTTAGCCAAGTACCCATTAGTTAACTTACTGCAAGATTTTTTGCTAATTCGGCTTTCTTCTCTAAAATTGCGGCGGCAGCTAAATGACCACTCATTGTAGCTCCCTCCATAGAGTCTATATAATCTTGTTTTGTATAACTACCAGCCATGAAGAAATTAGATATAGATGTTTTTTGATCGGGTCTGAAAGGTTCCATACCGGGGGCTTCTCTATAAAGTGATTGTGGAATTTGTACCACGTTACTCCAAAGCAATTTAAGGTTTTTTGAGGATGGAAATAGACGGCGAACCTCTTTGTCAATTTCTTTTGTAATTCTTTCTGTGGATCTTCCCATCCATCTATCTCCAGGTGTTAAAACACATTGGAGAAGCGATCCCATATCTTTTTTCCTATAGTCTGCTGGACTTGCTAGTGCTAAATCAGCAAAACAACTGAAAGAGGCATCAGCAGAATAAAGAAGATTATCTAGTCCAATTGGTTTGTTTCCAGTATTATCTTTTTGTAATTCAGTAACCCAACCGTCATATCTTAATTGGATTGTGGCAACAGCTACAGCTCTAAGTTTTTTTAAACCTTCAAATTCTTTAAATTGATACCATTCTTTTGGAATTATTTTTTTTACTCCAGGAACATCACAGGCAGCAAGAAATTTATCTGCAAACACTGCCTTAATCCCTTCAGGAGAAGATATTTTTAATTGATTTACTGAATAAGATGAAGATTCCTTTTCATAAATGATTTCTTCTACTTTATGGTTGAGATGTATTTTTGCTCCTTTCTTTGTGATGTAGTCGACGATGGGTTGCGTTAACCACTTATGTGGGGAACCTTTTAAAAGATTAAGTTTTGAGGCTTCTGTTTTTGAAGCAAACATCATGAATATAGTTAGCATGCATCTTGCCGAAATATCTTTGCAATTAATAAAACCTAATGCATATGCGATAGGATCCCACATTCTTTCTAAACTTTTTTCACTTCCACCATGGTTTAAAAACCATTCTTTAAAACTAATTCTATCTAGATCTCTAATTATTTTCATTGCGCCTTCGTAGTCTATCAATCCTCTAACGATTGGACTTGTCCCTAGAGCTAAGGCATTTCTAAACTTATCTACCCAAGTAAGTTGTTCGGTGGTAAAAAAAGCTTTAAGTCCGTTAAATGGAGCACCTAAAGGGAATCTGAAGTCTAACGACTTTAAATTACCACCATTATTAATAAATAGATGAGTATGATCTTTCGGGAGTAAATTGTCTAATGCTCCCACTTTTTTCATTAATTTAAAGAGATTTGCATAATTGTAAAAAAATACATGTAAACCCATTTCTATGTGGTTGCCATCCTTATCTTCCCAACTTCCTACTTTACCTCCCCAAAATGACCTGCTCTCGTAAATTTCTACTTCGTGGCCTTCATCAACTAAATTGACCGCTGCTGTAAGACCAGCTAATCCAGAACCAACTATTGCAATTTTCACTTTTTCTTAGAATTATAACAAATCAAGTTTGGATAACGTTTGTTCTATGCATCCTCTCGATTAAGTTTTTATATTATAAATAGTAAAGATCACTCGTTTATGGAAAATGTAGAAGTTAAACAGGAAATTAAAAATTCTGATGATGGCAAAGGGATCTTAATTACGAATGATGCTATAGAACAAATTTCAAATTTATTGAAAGGCCAAAGTGATAAAAAAGCACTAAGGGTAGGAGTAAGATCTGGCGGTTGTAGTGGGATGAGTTATACGATGGATTTTATAGGAACTGATGAAATAAATCCCGATGATAAAGTTTATGATTATTCATTAAAAGCTGATCAAAGCTTTCAAGTAGTTTGTGATCCTAAAAGTCTTTTATATATTTATGGAATGCAGCTAGATTTTAGTAAGGAATTAATTGGAGGTGGCTTTAATTTTGTAAATCCCAATGCCTCTCAAACTTGCGGTTGTGGAAGCTCCTTCGCAGTTTAATAGATAATGAATAACGAAATTAATTCCATAGAAGAGGATTTTAATGCAGCTCTATCAAGATATAAATCAGGGCAAGATTTAATTCCAATCGTTCAAGATTTTCAAAAAATTATACAGCAAATTCCAAATCATTTTGCGGCCTGGACTTGCTTATCATGGCTTCAATTACTTTTGAAAAATAATGAAGAAGCTTTGTCAGCTGCCAGACAAGCCGTTCGATTAAATCAGCAAGATCCACAAGCGAGAATGAATTTGTCTTTAGCTCTTTTGGCTACTAATAATAAAGGTGTTAGGGATCATATTGAGTTAATAAAAAAAATGTCTATGATGATGCCAGATGTGAAAAGTGAGTTGAAAGAATCTGTTGAAGACGGATTAAGTAGATATCCAGATTGGCCTGAGTTAACCAAAGTAAAAAAATGGTTGGAATTTTAAATTGTTTAAAATTTTAATATTAAGTAATGGGCATGGAGAAGATCTATCTGGCAGTCAAATAGCTAAGCAATTCGTAAAGAGTGGTTATTCTGTTCATGCTTTGCCAATTGTTGGTAAGGGAAACCATTACAAAAAAGAAAAAATTAAGGTTATCGGTAAAACTAAAGAATTTAGAACTGGAGGA
Source organism: uncultured Prochlorococcus sp. (assembly GCA_902518475.1). Lineage (GTDB taxonomy): Bacteria > Cyanobacteriota > Cyanobacteriia > PCC-6307 > Cyanobiaceae > Prochlorococcus_A. Next base: position 8,460 of record CABYGI010000004.1, read on the forward strand.
ATTGGCTATAATTCTTTCAAAGGAAGACTCACTGAAATATTTGGAGGAGAAATATTTTATCTTCTAAAAAGATTATATTTAACTTTGAAAATAAGAAAAAAATATGATTATTTTTTTGTAGTTGGAGATATTGTGCCAGTATTTTTTGCATGGGTTTGTAAGAAAGATTTTTTTATATATCTAGTTGCTTATTCCAGCCATTATGAAGGGAAGTTAAAATTACCATGGCCTTCTAAATTTTTCTTGCTCTCACAAAAAGCAAAAAAAATATATGCGAGAGATTCCCTTACAGCTAGTGATTTAACATTGCAATTAAAAAAGGAATTATCTTTTTTAGGCAACCCATTCATGGATAAGTTTTTTCCTAGAAACAAAGAATTAAAGAAAGCTGAATTTAGTATTGGATTATTTCCAGGAAGTAGATTCCCCGAGATTTTAGATAATTTTGTTTTGATTTTAGAGGTATTAGAGGCATTATCAGATTTGAGATATTTTCAAAAAATTCAGTTTAATTTTGCAATAGTTAACGCTTTATCTTCATTAAAAATAAAGGAGATATTTCAAAAAAGAGGATGGTTAAAAACAGAAAATATAAAAGATAATAATCTCTTGAAATTCCAATATAAATTTTTAGAAGTGAATATATATTGGAATAATTTTGACAAAATATTATTGAAAAGTAGATGCTGTATCAGCATGGCTGGAACAGCAGCAGAGCAAGCGATTGGATTAGGAAAACCGGTTATTCAGATTGAAGGTAAAGGTCCACAATTTACAAAAAGTTTTGCAAAAGCGCAAAGACGTTTGCTTGGGAAATATGTCTTTTGTGCCAGTAATTATAAAGATAAGAATGATCAAATCAATCAGACAATAAATTTGATCATAAAAACAATATATCTCATACAGCTAAATAAGAAGTTTATGATCTCATGTAATGAAAATGCCAAAAAAAGACTGGGTAAAAACAAAGCTTGTCTTAAAATGGTTGATGATATGAATATTGTTATAAAAAATGACTAAGGAGAATAATCAAAATAAGTTAAAAAAAATAATTGATAATTTTTTATTAATTAATTTATTTACAGTCATTTTTTTTGCAATATTTTTTATTTTTGCAATCATTATGCAATTTAATGGCATATTTATTTTTATTAATTTTATACAGATAGTTTGGAATCCTCTTATAGTGCCATTGATAACAATTCTTATTATTGGTGCATTAGTAAACGGTATTAATTCTTGGTGGAGGCGTAAATTGCTTTCTCAAGAAGAGGATATTTAAAAGTATAATTTTTGAGTTTACTGCTAATTACTTTTTGTCCTTCTAATACAACTTTTGCTCCATCTCCTAACAATATTTTTAAAACCGCTCCAGGCACTGGAAGTAAATTAGGTCTATTCAGACATTTGCCTAAAGTCTGAGAAAATTCTTTCATTAATACTGGTTTTGGTGCAACAGCATTAAATACCCCCGAATACTTTTTATCAACTAATGCTTTAGTAATTAATCCACATAAATCAGTTCTGTGAATCCAACTCATCCATTGCATACCATCTCCTATTGGTCCACCTAATCCAACTTTAAATATAGGTAGCATTTTTCCTAATGCCCCTCCATCTGCTTCTAGAACAATTCCAATTCTAAAAATAACTAACCTTGAGAAAAATGGTTTTTCAGCAGCGACCGCTTCCCATTTTTTGCAAAGATTAGCTAAAAAGTCTTTTCCTCCAATACTATTTTCAGTGAATTCACTAGATAAACTTGTACCATAAAAACCTATTGCTGATCCATTTATAATGACTTTTGGGTTTATTTTTAAATTTTTAAGGGTCTTCATCATAAATTTCGTGGTATCAATACGACTATTTTCAATCTCCTGTTTTTGTTCAGAAGTCCATTTTTTTTCTGCTATGGGTTCTCCCATCAAGTTAATAATTCCATCTGTCTCTTTTAAAATATTTAGAAGATTTTCGTTATTCCAATTTTTTTCTTTTGATAAATCTATTTGAAAAAACTTAAACTTATTGAAATCTAAATCAATCTTTAATTTACTAATTGGTTTTCTACTTACAATGTATATTTCGTGATTTTCATTGAACAGTGTTGGTACTAATTCTTTCCCAACAAATCCTGTGCAGCCAAGTAGTAAAAGACGCATATCATATAAATGTATATCATTTAAGGCTATTAAATTTTTTAGAGGTTTGTAATTATTATTCCGGTATAAATTTTTTTCCATATTTTTCAAACAAGTTTTTGTATAATGAGTCTTAAGTAACTTTCTTGAATTTAATATGACAGATTCTATTCAAAAGAAACCTCTCAAGAAAGGAAGCTTAGTTTTTGTCGATAAAGAAAATTATATAAAAAGTATCGAAGCCCTAGCCAGTGATAGTGATCTAACTGATTATGTCTTTGAAGGCCCTGGAGAGATTCTTTCACTCAAAGACGAATATGCTCAGGTTCGATGGCGCAGACCTGTTCCAGATGTTTGGTTGAAATTAGATCAACTTAAAGAATATATTCAATAAGAATTTTATATCTAAAAGTTTTTATTTTTCTTCTCTGAAGCCATCTTTGCTTGGATTCTTTTTGCTTCTTTGATCATTTCTTTGCCATCAAATAAGTAATTATCTACGTATCCTTGTGTATATCTATCAAATTCTGATAGCGCATCTTTAACTTGAGAAAAACAATGATAAAGATCGAGGCCTAAAGCTGAAATAGACTTTGGAACTATTTTTTTGTTATAAATTTTTTCAACTCTTTCTATTTTATTTTGTGAAAGCATTATGTAACTGCAAAAATTTTCCATTAGTTGGTCATCATATGGATCCGCAGATAGTTCTTTTATTTCATTATTCAAAGGTTTAATTATTTGACTAATTAATCTATTTATCGGGCTATAAATTTCCTTAATCCATGTTGCAACTTCTTTGTCCTTAATTGAAGAATTATATTTTTTTGAATTAAATTTCTCTTCCCAATTTTCATTTAATGAATCAAATGATGAACTGGAAGATAAAAAACTGCTATCATATTGTTTCTTTTTGATAGGGTCATTTAGAGTTTCCCAGGCATTTTGTATTGCAAGAAAACGTTCTTTCTTGCCGCCTGCATCAGGATGATGTTGTTTAACTAAAGAGCGATATGAAGATTTAATTTCACTTCTGGTTGCATTTTTTTTGAGACCTAATTCTTCATATAAATTTTTTCCCATTTTTATAATTTATGCATTATAAATAACCATCTTTTCTGGCTTGAATTGAGGTATTAGATTCAAACATTGCTGTTGATAAATATCTTTCTCCAAAACTTGGAAGAATAACTATCAATCTTTTATTCATTAATTCTTTTCTTTTGCCGATTTTTATAGTTGCTGCTAAAGCTGCCCCGCTGCTGATGCCAGATAAAAGACCTTCCAATCGAGCTAATAAACGCCCATAATAAAATGCTTCATCGTCATCTATTTTTATAATTTCATCAATTAATTTAGTATTAAGTACTTTCGGTACGAAACCCGCTCCAATCCCTTGAATTGAATGAGATCCTGCTTTTTCTCCGGAAATCACAGCACTTTTTTTGGGCTCTACGGCATAAATTTTGCAATTTGGATTAACTTTTTTCAAAAAACGTGCACAACCAGTAATCGTTCCTCCTGTGCCTACTCCTGTAACTAGTCCATCTAAATTATTATTGGATTGGGACCATATTTCTTTGGCCGTTGTTCTTTCATGAATATCTGGATTGGCAAAGTTTTCAAACTGATTAAATTGATAGCTATTTGCAATGGTTGAAGACAACTCATTAGCTAAATCTAAAGCTCCTTTCATTCCGTCTTTCCCTGGTGTTAGCTGTAATTCAGCTCCATATGCTCTCAACATTGCTCTTCTTTCAATACTCATCGTATCTGGCATAGTTAATATCAATTTATAGCCTTTTGCTGCGGCAACCATTGCTAATGCGATGCCAGTATTTCCACTAGTTGCTTCAATTAATGTTGTTTTATTTGGCGTAATCAATCCTTCTTCTTCAGCTTTACATAACATTGAATAAGCGATCCGATCCTTAACGGAAGCTGATGGATTGAAACTTTCTAGTTTGGCTATTATTTCTGGATAACAATCAAAATACTTTCTGATTCGATCTAATTTAACTAATGGGGTGTTACCTACTAAAGAAGTTATATCATTTGCTATTTCCATGAAATTATTTTTTTAAAATGCCGAATGAAATCTTCTACATTCATAATAAATGTATTTAAAGATCTTTTATATACTTTTCTCAAAAGAATTTAATTTAAATAACTTCCTGTTGAAAAATATTTAGTAATATAAGAGGTAGTTTTTATTATGATTATGTATTCGTTAGAACTAAGTCTGAGATATTCACCTTTTCCACTATCCATTCAGAAGAAAGAATTTGATGATGTTAAACGAATTTATGATGAAATAAAAAGTTCTATGAATGAAACTTTAGAATCCTCAAACTTGATCGAATTAAGGTGTGACAAAGTGCAAGAAAAATTTATTGCTGTAAGAGCTAAAGAAATCATTTCTGTTCAGATGTATGAAAAATCCTCAGTAGCAGGAGGATCTAAAAGACCAGGATTTTCTCTCAATATAGATTAATAGAAATAATGAGAGATTCACTTGAAAATGAAATACCTCATATTAAATTCAAAGATGTTTCTTTTTCGTATTTTGGAGAAAAAGAAAACTTAATTTTTAAATGTAACTTCTCTATAAAAAAGCCTGGATTTTGGATGGTAGTAGGTAAAAACGGGAGCGGAAAAAGTACTCTTTTAAAATTAATTAATGGAATAATCAAACCAAAAAATGGTTTCATTGATTCTAATGCAAATTTTGGTATGGTGTTTCAAAACCCTGATCATCAAATATTGATGCCAAATTGCAGGAGCGAACTTCTGATTAATATTAATCAGAATATAAGTCAAAATGAAATTAATAAAAAAATTGAATATGTGCTTGATCAGGTAGGAATGACTGGTTTTGAAAAAAGACCAGTTCATACTTTGAGTGGTGGACAAAAACAACGCCTAACTATTGCATGCGCTCTGATTAGTGATAGAAATTTTATTCTTTTGGATGAGCCTACAGCGTTACTAGATCAAACCAGCCAATTAAAAGTTTTACAAACTATTAAAAATCTTACAAGTGACCATAAAAAACCTGTAACAGCTTTTTGGATTACTCATCGTTATGAAGAATTAATTTATGCTGATGCAGTAGCAGAGTTGAAAAATGGTTTTTTATCTAGCTGGCAAGAACCATCAAAATTTCAATATAATTAATCTTTGTACTTGTCATAAGGTACTTTAAAGAGCTAAATTCATTCTATATTCCTCGGTAGCTCAGCGGTAGAGCGATCGACTGTTAATCGATTGGTCGCAGGTTCGAATCCCGCCCGGGGAGTTCAATTACGGGTTCTTAAGACTTCAAGTTATGCCACTTGAAGTTTTTCTTTTTAAATTCATCATTACTTTTACTAGTAGATGGTCGTGAAATGGTCGTGAAATGTATCTTTTTCTTCGATTTCTTACATCAGCTTCTTTCAGGGACTATCACAAAATATTAACCAGAATTTCGCCCGGGCAGTTTATAAATTTAAAAAGTTATCTAAAGTCACCTTTTTAGGATGACTTTTTTTTATTTCTTTGCCCCCTTTTTGTCAAATAGTGGTAAGACGAAGATAAAATTAAGTAGATTCTATATAGTATTAAGAACAGTATATAGAACATCAAAAATTATCAAATTTTAATTATTTGTCTGTAGTTTTTAATTGAAAAATTATTTATTAAGAACATTTACTAAATTATCCAAAAAATCAAAAAATAAGCTTTTTGATTGATTTTTTATTTTTTAAAATTAAAACATATTTTTGCTTATATTCTTTGAATTAGTGCAAAATTAACGAAATTTAGTCATCCCACATATCCTTTTTCTCTTGATCCAAATTATTCTTTTCAAGTAATTCTATTCTTTGCTTCTGAGGATCTACTTCTGTTTCAATTACTTTTTTATAGTCAATATATTTTTTTTGTATTTCTAAGATGTTTATTTCAAACTGTTCTCCAAAAAAATCTGAAATTTCTCTCCATGCTTCCATTTCTTCTTCTTTGCCAATAGTATCGTTTATCTGATGAGAAATAATTTCTAATACATATTGTTTAAGTTCTTGATGACTCATCGATTCAACTTTTTTTTGAATGTAAAGTTCTTTAAGAGTTTCTAATTGTTTTTTTGATAAATCAGAATAGATAATAGGCTTCTTTTTCATAGAAACATAAAATTTTTTACAATATAGACAAAATTACGAGTTTAAACATTTTGGTGAAATTAAAAAACTTAAACTTAGTTAATTCCTAGTTGAAGACTGAAGATCACCATTTAATTTAATTTTTCTAAACCTTATAATGGCAATCTGAATTGAGATATTCTTTCAATTTGAACCTTCATATGTTTCTAACATTCCTTTGATTATTAAGAAAAAGTGAATAGAATCGAAAGAAATTCTAAAATTTCAACTTTTTAAAAAAATGCAATTTCTATCTAATCCTCTGCTAACACTAGGTTATATGAAAATCTAATTGATAAAATTGTTTACATTAATTCAGCAATCTTTATAAATTCTTGAGAGAATCGTAGTACTAAAACTTAATTTTAATTTAATAGTTATAAATATGAAGATTTCAATCCTTTTAATTGAAGATGATCGTGATATGCGTGATCTGGTGGCTAAGCATTTAGAGCATTCTGGTTTTGATGTCCAAAAAGCTGAAGATGGGATTAAAGGACAAGCATTAGCTCTTCAATATTCACCAGATTTAATACTCTTAGATTTAATGTTACCAAGTGTCGATGGATTAACTTTATGCCAGCGACTAAGAAGAGATGAAAGAACATCAAATATACCAATCTTGATGATAACTGCATTAGGCGGCCTTAAAGATAAAGTTACTGGGTTCAATTCTGGAGCAGATGATTACATAACCAAACCGTTCGATCTAGAAGAATTACATGTACGCATAAAAGCTTTGTTAAGAAGAACTAACAGAGCACAATTAAATTCTAGTAACCAGCAAGAAATATTAAACTATGGCCCTTTAACTCTTGTTCCGGAAAGATTTGAAGCCATATGGTTTGAATCTCCTGTTAGACTAACGCATCTTGAATTTGAATTGCTCCATTGTCTTTTGCAGAGGCATGGTCAAACTGTATCCCCAGCATTAATTCTTAAAGAAGTTTGGGGATATGAACCTGATGATGATATTGAGACAATAAGAGTTCATATTAGACACTTACGAACTAAACTTGAACCCGATCCACGTAAACCTATTTATATTAAAACTGTATATGGTGCTGGATATTGCCTTGAGTTACCTATTGGCTCTCAAGTGGAGACTGCTAGACAAGAGTTTATTCAAGCCAGAAATCCTGACTTGATAAATTCTGTAGTAGATTAATCTCATATATCTTCCATAGATATTTTTAAAAAAGTAATTTCCCATGCTAATCTCGGTTGAATGTTTCTTCTTAAGTAAAATTTTAAATTTTCAAGTTTTTTTGCTAAACCTATATTCTTAGTTTTTCTCCACCAAATAGTTTGAATTAAATTTACTAGATAAATCTGTTGATAAATTTCTAATTTTTCAGAAATTGATTTAGATATTTCTAATATTTCCAGACTATTTTGTATTGGAGAATCCAATTTAGTCATAATTTCATCTGAAAAATCATTCCAAATTTCAATATTTTTCAATAATTGATTTGGAGATCCATTTGAAGAGTTAATTAAATCTTCAAATTTTAATTTTGTATTAATATTTGATTTTGAAGTATCTAAATATTCTCTCAAAATAGACTTTATTTGTTTACTAGAAAAAGATCGAAATCTGACAATTTGACATCTTGATATGATCGTATCTAAGAGAAGGTTTAATTTAGATGTTAGTAAAATAAAAATGCCGTTACTAGGTTCTTCTAAGGTTTTTAAAAGGCAATTTGAGGCTGCTTCATTTAACAGGTGTGCATCAATAATTAAAACAATTTTTTTGCCTAAGTTTATGGATTTTTGACTAAGAAAAGTTTTGATATTACGTATTTGAGCAATTTTTATAATCTCAGATCCACTTTTTATTGTTTTTTCGAGATCGGAACTTCCTGAACTTTTCGATGCCAATAGAGAATCAGGCTCAATAATTAAAAAATCAGGATGGTTATTGTTTGTAATTCTCTCTTGAACATTTTTGCTTGGTGAAGAATGTTTGAAAATCTCATTTATAAATTGAAGAGCAGTTTGCTTTTTTCCTAGTCCTTCAGCACCATAAAAAATATAACCGTTAGCAAATGATTTTTTTTTAATTATGTTTTTAAGATAGGTATTGATTTCTTCATTCAAGAAAAAATTATTTTTTTTAAATTCAATCATTTGTTATTAGAAAAATTGTTCAGCAAAGTCTCTTTAATTTGATTAGAAATAGTTTTAATATTTTGTGACGCAGATATTACTTTCCAGTTTTTTTGTTTGGCAATTAGTTTGAAGCCTTCATTTACTTTTTCTAAAAATTTAATACCTTCTGATTCTATTCTGTCTGGAATTTCATTTTTTCTTCTGAATATGCTTTCTTCTGGAGAAATTTCTAAGAAGAAAGTGAGATCAGGAGATTCACCTTGACACACAATGGATTCAATATTTTCAATTATTTCTAAATTTATATTTCTTCCATAACCTTGATAAGCCAGGGTGGAATCGGAAAATCTATCACTTATCACCCAATCATTGTTATTTAAAGCAGGTGAAATAATTTTGGAAACGTGTTCAGCTCTATCAGCTGAATAAAGCAATAATTCCGCAAGAGATGAAGGCTTGTTATCTTCATTGTTTTCAAGAATAAGTCCTCTAAGTTTTTTTCCTAAAAGACTGCCTCCGGGCTCTCTAGTTGTGATTACTTTAGATCCTTTATTTATTAGACCACTATGAGGAAGCCATTTAGACAGTGCATCTATTTGGGTAGTTTTACCACACCCATCAATACCCTCGATAACGATAAATTTTCCTTTCATTTAATCCAAAGATAAAGCATTTATCACAACTGTAATAGAGCTAATAGCCATCAATAATGCTGCTATTGAGGGAGTAAGTAGAATACCGTATTTAGGAAATAAAATGCCAGCGGCTAAAGGTATAGCTAGTAAGTTGTAACCAAAAGCCCATGTTAGATTTTGCTTTATTTTTCTTATAGTTTGTTTTGCAAGATTTAAGGCGTAGGGTAATCCATTTAGTTGATCCCCCATCAACACTACATCTGCATTTGCCTTGGCTATTTGAGTCCCTGATCCCACTGCAATTCCTAAATCTGAAGATGCTAAGGCTGGGACATCATTAATACCATCACCAATCATTGCTACTTTATTATTAATTTTTAAATTTTCTATAATTTTTAGCTTCATTTCAGGAAGAAGATCCCATTTTACTTCTGTCTCTTTGCAACCAATTTGTTTTGCTAAAGCTAAAACTGTTTGTTTTCTATCTCCACTTAAAATATTAATTTTAAATTTGTTTTCTCTTAAATTTTGAACTGTTTTAATTGAATCATCTCTGAGTAAATCTCCTAGAAAGATAAAGCCTAATAACTTATCTTTGATACTCACTCCAATGATAGTATTCGTTTTTGTATCTTCATTTTCAATGACTTTTTTTGCATCACTATCAATAGTTGTTCCTTTACTTAGTAGCCATTCAATATTTCCAATATTAATAATTCCATCAATTGACTCTAGTTCTCCAGAAATACCTCGACCTGAATAAGTGAAAATTTTTTTTATTGGAAATAAACTTAAATTTTGTTTATTTGCCTCTTGAATTAATGCATCTGCGATTGGATGCCTGCTTTCCTTTTCTAAACTGGCAGCTATTCTTAATAAATATGAATGATCATGGTTATTTTTATAATCAACAATGAAAGGCTTACCTTTAGTTAAAGTACCTGTCTTGTCAAAAATAATGTGATTAATTTTTGAAGCTATCTCTATTTTGTCCCCGCCTTTAAATAAAACTCCTTTTTTTGCTGCTTTACCTGATGCGACGGTTATTACAGTTGGGGTGGCTAAACCTAATGCACAAGGACAAGCTATTACTAAAACAGCAATTGACAATTGAATGGCTAAACTAAGGAAATTCTCAGCATTACTACCAAGCGAACTATGAAGTGTATGGCTTGAGTGAGTGATGAAATGATGATTATGAATTAATAAATCTGGCCAAATATTTTTTGCCCCCTTCCACCAGAAGAAGAAAGTTAAAGTAGCAAAAATAAGCACAAAGTAAGTAAATTTGCCTGCAATTTCATCAGCAATTCTTTGAATGCGAGGTTTTCTAGCGTTTACAGACTCAATAAGATTAACTAGTTTTGCAAGAGAAGAATCCCCTCCAACCTTTTGTACTTTAAGTCTAAGAGTTGAATTAAGATTTAAAGAGCCACTAGATAGATTGTCGCCTTTTTTTACTTCGATAGGTTTAGATTCTCCAGTAATATGTGAAACATCAACATATGAATTACCTAGGGTAACAATGCAGTCAGCAGGTACTCTGTCTCCTGCTAAAACTTGAATCTCTTGTTCAGGCCTTAAAGTATTAACCCTAATTGACTTTAATTGATCATCTTTTGTGTAGATATTGGCCACTTCAGGTTGAAGATCTAATAATTCACCAATTGACGAACCAGTTTGATATCTAGCTCTTTCTTCTAAGAAACGACCAATTAGGATAAATCCTAAAAGCATAACTGGCTCATTAAAAAAACAAGGAAAACCAGTGCCAGGGAATATTAAGGATAGAAGACTTGTTGTATATGCGCTTGTTACTCCAAGAGCTACTAAAGAATCCATATCCGGACGGTTCTTTATAAATGATTTAAATCCATTAATAATTATTCCTCTGCCAGGAAATAATAAAGCTAATGTTGCTAATGAAGCGTGAAAAAATATATTACCTATTATTGGAAAATTTATATATCTTCCTTCTGCTAGATGACCTAAACCTGAAAATAATAAAAGTAAAAGGGCAAAAGTCAGTTTTTTCCATTGATTATTCCAATTCTTTTTTTTTTCTAATTCTGCTTTATTTACTTTCTTTGAAAAATCATTTATGTAAATCTTTGCTGGGAAACCATTCTCTCTTAGGTTTTCTAGAACTGTTTCAATTTCTATATGCTGCTGGGTAATTTCAAAATATGCACTTTCAGTTAGTAAATTAACAGAAACATTTTTTATACCTTCAGAATTATTCAATATTTTTTCTACAGTACTAACACAACCTCCGCACTTCATTCCTGTAATGCTTAATTGAATGGTCTCCATATTGTTCTCGATAGAAGCAAATTAATGCTTGACCTCTTATTTAACTATAATAATAATTGTAGTAGAATTTTTGAATAGTGATTTTTTAAATTACTATATTAATCTTATTAGATTTAGAGTAGTGCCCAGTAATCAAAACAGAGACAATTTTATTGATAAAGCTTTTACTGTAATTGCCGAATCTATAGTAAAAATAATGCCTATTGCTGAGAAAGAAAAAAAGGCATATATCTATTATAGGGATGGCCTAGCTGCACAAAACAATGGGGATTATTCGGAAGCATTAGAGTATTACAAAGAGAGTTTAATGCTTGAAGAAAATAAAATTGATCGGGGAGAGACTTTAAAAAATATGGCAATAATATATATGAGTAACGGCGAAGAGGATTTATCTATTGAAACCTATGAAAAAGCATTAGTAGAAAATCCTAAACAGCCATCATGTCTTAAAAATATAGGTTTAATATATGAAAAAAGGGGTAGATATGCTGAGCAAAATGGTGATTTAGATCAAAGAGATATTTGGTTTGACAAAGCTGCTCAAGTCTGGACTAAAGCAGTTAGATTATATCCTGGTGGTTATCTTGATATTGAGAATTGGCTTAAAAACTCAGGAAGAAGTTCGATAGACATGTACCTCTGAAATTTTTTTACTTTGATAAAGAATAATCTACTGCTTCTTGAATATTTGAAATTTCTTTGATATTTATTAAATTTTTAAAATTACTATTTAGTTCCTCCTCTAGTTTTGGTACTACGATATTTTTGATCCCTAGTCTTACAGCTTCTTCTATCTTTGTTCTAAGGTTATTGCATTTTCTAACCTGACCGCTCAAACCCAATTCCCCAATAAATGCGCTATTCGCAAAAGGAGGAATATTTTTCAAACTTGATAAAATTGATATTGCTACACCCAAGTCAGATGACGGGTCATTAATCTCAAAACCTCCACCAGTAGCTATATAACAATCAAATTCAGATAATTTTACCCCTACGTGTTTTTCAATAACAGCTAGAATTTGATGCAATCTATTGATGCTAATTCCAGTTGTAGTTCGTCTTGGGTTACTATAGAAAGTTTTATTTACCAGCGCTTGTATATCAACTGCTAATGGTCTAGCGCCTTCATTTGTAATTGTAGTTGTTACACCTGATATATTTTCTTTGTTTGTAAAAATTGAACTTGGGTTTTTTATCTCTCTTAAACCCTCTTCAAGCATTTCAAAAATTCCAATCTCAAATGTCGATCCAAATCGATTTTTTATGCTTCTTAGTAATCTATGTGAGGAAATATTATCTCCTTCAAAGTTTATTACTGTGTCAACTAAATGCTCTAGAGTTTTAGGACCAGCTAAAGCTCCATCTTTGGTTACATGACCAATTATTAGAAGCGCAATATTATTGTCTTTAGCAAGATTTTGCAATTCAGATGAACATGCTCTAACTTGAGAAACTGATCCTGGAGAACTTTGCATTTCATGATTATGGATGGCTTGAATGCTATCAATAATTGCTAACCTTGGATTTACACGTTTGATCTCTTCAGTTATTAGGGACAAATTGGTTTCTGCAAAAATTTTCAGATCTAAATTGTTTTGATCTAATCTTTCCCATCTAATTTTTACTTGTTCTAAGGATTCTTCTGCAGTAATATATAAAACTTTCTCATTGAGAGAAATTTTCCCTGCTGATTGAAGAACTATTGTGCTTTTACCTATCCCTGGTTCTCCTCCAAGTAAAACAACAGATCCAGGTACTATTCCACCACCAAGAACTCGATCAAATTCCCTAAAACCACTTGTAAATCTTGATATTTTTTTTGATGAAATTTCATTAAAAGGTATAGATTTTTTACTATTTTTTATATCTTTTATTGTTTGATACTTAGAGCTCTTAATTTTTATTTCTTCAACAATGGAATTCCATGAGTTGCAATTAAGGCATTTACCAAAGTATTGAGAAGTTTCAGATCCGCAATTCTGACAAATGAAAGTCGATAATTTGCTAGACATTAAGTTTCTGAATGAAGAATGGAACTAGAATGTTTGGGATATTGCCCCTCTACAAGTTAGATTAGGTTAATAATAAATTCTCTTACTGATTAGCTAATAGAAACAAATGGCTCTATCTAGTCAAACTAAAGAAACTATACTTGTCGCAGATGACGAGGCAAGTATAAGAAGAATTCTGGAGACACGTCTCTCCATGATTGGCTACAAAGTTGTAACTGCATGTGATGGTAAGGAGGCACTAAAGTTATTTAAGGATTATGAACCTGATTTAGTAGTGCTTGATGTCATGATGCCAAAGCTTGATGGTTATGGTGTTTGCCAAGAATTAAGGAAAGATTCTGATGTTCCAATAGTTATGTTAACTGCATTAGGTGATGTTGCAGATAGGATAACAGGTTTAGAATTAGGTGCTGATGATTATGTAGTTAAACCATTTAGTCCAAAGGAGTTAGAAGCTAGAATTAGATGCGTTCTCAGAAGAATCGACAAAGAACAAATTCCTGGAATGCCTAATTCAGGATTAATTTTGGTAACGGATATCAAAATTGATACAAATCGAAGACAAGTTTTTAAAAGTGATGAGAGAATTAGATTAACTGGTATGGAATTTAGTCTCTTAGAGCTTTTGGTAAGCAGGTCAGGAGAGCCCTTTAGTAGAGGAGAAATTTTGAAAGAAGTTTGGGGATATACCCCAGAGAGGCATGTAGATACAAGAGTCGTCGATGTTCATATATCAAGATTAAGATCAAAACTGGAGGCTGATCCAGCAAATCCTGAATTAATTTTGACAGCAAGGGGTACAGGATATCTTTTTCAACGGATTGTCGATATTGCTCCTTTTGATGGTAAATAAATGGGAAAAGAAACAGCTCAAAAAATTAATAAGCCCAGAGCTATTAGAAGATTAGTTATTTGGTACAAAAGAAATTCGGCTGTAACTTCTATAGTTGATACTGCCGCTAGTTCTGCAGCAACGGCTAGTAATGTTGCTGGTAATGTAGTTTCTGGTGCTGGATCAGTAGTAACCACAGCTGGTAATGTTGCTAGTAATGTTGCCGGTAATGTTGCTGGTAATGTAGTTTCAAGCGCTGAATCTGTTGTTCATACTGCTAGTAGTGTAGTTTCAAATGCTAGTTCCTTGGCTAAGAATACATTACAGCCATTAGTTTTTGACCCATTAAAAAGATTACAAAATAGTGATAATACTTCAGATAAGGTCAAAGACATTCAATCTAGACGAATTTGGATCGCAGTTGATGGGATGGGTGGAGATTATGCTCCTGGGCCAATTCTTGAGGGATGTCTCGAAGCAATAAAAAGATTTCCGATAAATATAAAGTTTGTTGGCAAAATTGAAAAAGTTAAAAATGCAGCAGAAAAAATTGGTTTAACCGAACTATTGGAAAATGAAATAGATAATAATCGTCTTGAACTAATTGATAGCGGAGATCCCATTGGAATGAATGAAGAGGCTACTGCAGTCAGAAAAAGGAAAAATGCAAGTATTAATGTTGCAATGGATTTAGTTAGAAATAATAGTGCAGAAGCTGTCTACTCAGCTGGAAATTCAGGAGCAATGATGGCTTCTGCAATATTTAGAATAGGGAGATTGAAAGGGATTGATAGACCAGCTATAGGTGCATTATTTCCAACAAGGGATCAAACTCGCCCGGTATTAGTTTTAGATGTTGGTGCAAATACTGATTGTAAACCGTCTTATCTACATCAATTTGCTCTTTTAGGTAATATTTACGCAAAAGATGTCTTACAAGTAAAAAAACCCAGAATCGGCCTCTTAAATATTGGAGAAGAAGAATGCAAAGGTAATGATTTATCTCTTAAAACATTTGAATTATTATCTTCTGAAAAAACTTTTGATTTTGGAGGTAATTGTGAAGGTCGAGACGTATTATCAGGTAGTTTCGATGTAGTAGTCTGTGATGGATTTACAGGTAATATTTTATTAAAATTTCTTGAATCTGTAGGAGGAGTTTTATTAGATATTTTGAGGTCTGAGCTGCCTCGAGGAAGGCGGGGGAAAGTTGGTTCAGCTTTCTTAAAAAGTAATTTACTCAGAATTAAGAAAAGATTAGATCATGCCGAACATGGAGGTGCCTTATTACTAGGGGTAAATGGTATTTGCGTTATCGGTCATGGAAGCAGTAAATCATTATCAGTAGTAAGTGCTCTTCGCTTGGCTCACTCGGCAGTTAATCATGGCGTTATGGAAAATTTAAATCAACTGCAAAAGCTTCAAGTTTTAAATTCATAAAACATATTGCGTCAAATTTATGTTTGACTTATATAAGTAACTAAAAAAACTCTTTTGGAAGGAATAAATTTTAATCAGATTGGGGTAACATTTAAGGGTAGTGGAAGTTATGTACCCGATCAGATACTTACCAATCCAAAAATTAGTCAAAAGGTTGATACAAGCAATGAATGGATAAAATCTAGAACTGGTATTTCTGAGAGAAGAATTTCTAGCACAGGAGATAACGTTACTGAGATGGGTTATGAGGCAGCTCTAAGAGCTATTGAAATGGCTAATTGGGATATTAAAACTATTGATTTAATTATTTTAGCTACTTCTACTCCAAATGATTTATTTGGGTCAGCCCCATCTGTGCAAGCTAAATTAGGGGCTCAAAATGCTGTAGCTTTCGATTTAACTGCAGCTTGCAGTGGTTTTTTATTTGCACTAATAACAGCCTCACAATTTTTAAAAGGGGGTAGTTTTAAGAGGGCAATTGTTATTGGAGCAGATCAATTATCAAGTTTTGTGGATTGGAACGATAGAGGAAGTTGTATTCTTTTTGGAGATGGTGCGGGTGCCTTGGCAATTGAAGCCACAAATGAATTTGATAATTTTATAGGTTTTGATATGAGAACTGATGGAGCTAGGGGTTCTTTTCTTAATCTTCCATCAAAAAACATTAAGGATTCAATAATTGATGACATTAACTTTTTAAGTGGAGGTTTTTCTTCAATTCAGATGAATGGTCAGGAAGTTTATAAATTCGCAGTTAAAGAAGTTCCCATAATTCTTGAAAAGTTGTTAGAGAAAATGAAATATAATTCAGATCAAGTTGATTGGCTTCTTTTGCACCAGGCTAATCAAAGAATATTGGATTCTGTAGGAGAAAGGTTAAAAATTCCCAGCGAAAAAATTCTTAGCAATTTAGAAAAATATGGCAATACATCAGCAGCCACAATTCCACTAATGATGGATGAGGCTATTAGGGATTATAGAATTAAGCAGAATGATATTATTGCTACAAGTGGTTTTGGTGCTGGGCTAAGTTGGGGTGCAGCCCTAATTAAATGGGGTTAAAAACAAAATAGGATTATTATGACAGTTGCATGGGTATTCCCCGGACAGGGTTCGCAAAAAATTGGAATGGCAAAACAAATTGAAGATTTGCCTAGCACAAAAGAGAGGTTTAGTTATGCTTCTGAGATATTTGAGAGAAATTTATTTGAAATCTGCGAGTTAAATTCTGACCCAACAAATCCTCTTAGTGATTTGAATAGTACAAGAAATACACAAATCTGTCTTTTTTTGGTTGAATCAATTTTATTAGATTCCCTAAAAGATAATGGTTTTAAACCAACTTATGTTGCTGGACACAGTCTGGGAGAAATAACGGCACTTTATTGTGCGGATGTTTTTTCATTCGAAGACTGTGTATCACTAATAAAAGTAAGATCTCAATTAATGGTCAATGCTGGGGAAGGATCTATGGCAGCAGTAATTGGTTTTGATAGAAATCAACTTGATTTATTAGTAAAAAAAAGTGTAGATGTTGTAATTGCTAATGATAATAGCTCTTCCCAAGTTGTCTTATCAGGATCTAACGAAGAGTTAGACAATTTATCGAAAGAAATTTCATGTAAAAGATTCCTAAAATTAAATGTTTCAGGTGCATTTCATTCACCATTTATGGATGAGCCTGCAGTTAAATTTTCTGAATATTTAAAAAAGATTAAATTTAACAAACCTTCTTTCCCAGTCATAAGTAACTCTGACCCTTCATTTTGTGACAATCCAAATGAGCTTAAAATTAGATTAGAAAATCAAATGTGTAATGGGGTAAGGTGGCGAGAAACTATGGATTTAATGGCAAAAGATAGTGATCTTCATTTTGTTGAAATTGGCCCATCAAATGTACTAAGTGGTTTAGCAAAAAGACATCTAAAAGATATAAAAATTACTCAAGTTTCATCTTCTAATCAAATAACTTATTAAAAAAATGAAAAATGATTTTTTTGAAAAATTAATTTATCAATTAATAAGCAAAATCTTTGTATTGCCAATATATAAATTTGTATTTAGAGGTCATTTAATCGGTAGAGAAAATATTCCGCAAAAGGATTCTTTTATAATGGTTGCTAATCATGGTTCTCTGTTTGACCCTCCTTTATTGGGGCATGCTCTTGGACGTAATATATCTTTTATGGCCAAGTCAGAGCTATTTAAAATACCTATACTTGGCTTTGTTATCAAGGCATGTGGAGCTTATCCTGTAAAGAGGGGAATTGCTGATAAAAATACCATTAAAACAGCATGTAAAAAATTATCAGAAAATAATTGCATTGGAATTTTTATTGATGGTACTCGTCAAAAAAATGGGCGAGTTAATAAGCCAAAACAAGGAGCTGCCTTATTAGCCTTTAAAAATCAAAAATTATTGTTGCCTGTTGCGATAGTTAATTCACATAGACTAATAAAGTTTAAATTTTGCATTCCTTTTTTTTCAAAAATAGTTATTAAAGTGGGAAAACCTATTCAACCTCCACAAAATTCATCAAGAAATGATCTTAATTCTGTAACTATTCTTCTTCAAGATAATATTAATAATCTGATTGGATAAAATTTAGTTAATTGGAGAAATAGGGTAAAGTGGCATTACTTTTTTCCATGAATTTGCATTTCTGTTTAGAAGATTTTTATTTGCTAAATCTAACAATTCTCTTAAATCTTTTTCATCATTATATTTAGCCTCAATAAAAAGTTCTTTACTCTCTAATTCTTTAACAACTTTTGGTATAACTTTTTCTCGAATGACTAAATCCGCATTATTTGCTTTGTCATTAGAAATCTCATACTTACCTGCAATAAATCCTTTTCGTTTTAATTTTTTGTAAATCCAAAATGATTGTTTGTTTGTAAAAATATTATTTTCTGAAGCAATTCTTTTTGCCATTAATTCAAATGAAGTAAAGCTGTCTAAAGGGCAATTTATCTGTTGTGAGATTGTTCTTGCTAAAACTACAATAAGTCTTGAGGCATTAAAATTTGCAGGCCCAATGCTGACTGATATCTTTTTAACTTTTTTTAAATTTTCTTTGGAAATGAATTTGTCAAATTCAACAATTAAGTTGTTACACAAGTCATTATCAAATTCTTTAAAAAATAATTTATCAGATTCCGTATTATTGTTTTTTCTGTATCCAAAGCAAAATGAATTGTCTGTACTATGTATTCCTAAAGTAGGGTAGTTCAGTCTTTGCTTGAGATTATCTGTCATCTACAAGTTTTAAATAGGTAATTCCATACCTGGATTATATTTAGACCACTTACCAAATTCATATGTAAAACTTTCACAAGATTGAACATCCCAATCAGTTTTATAATCACCATTCTTATCCTTGATTATGCTGACGTGAATGAATGGCTTTTTTGCTTTAAAATCAGGTACATCACAAATATTATCAACACCATGATTATTTTCGACTTCATGATAAGTGATACAACTATCAACCCATTTACAGTTGATGCAAATGCACATAACTAAAATTAAAAATGAAAGGAAATCATAAACTAATTGATCATACACTAATTATTGATGAATTAGAAAAAAGTATCAAATTTCATAATTGGAATTCTATCTTATCTTTTTTACCTAAAGGTTCATATTTAGTTGGTGGTTATATAAGAGATATTGTTTTGAAAAGAATAACTGAAGAATTAGATGTTGATATTGTGGTGCCTTTTAATGCTATTGAAATTGGGAAAAGGATTTCAGAGAATATTAAATCTAAATTTATAATCTTAGATAAGGAAAGAGAAGTTGTAAGAATCATTTTTAATCACATCTCGATTGATATTGCTAATCAGATTCCCTCCACGATTGAGGACGATCTAAGTAGTAGGGATTTTTCGATAAATTCAATTGCTTATTTATTTGATAAGAAGCTTTTGTTTGATCCATTGAATGGTCTTAAAGATTTAGAGTGTTCTCTACTTAAAACTTATTCAGAAATAAACTTGCACAATGATCCGCTACGAATCTTAAGATGTTTTAGGTTTGTTTCAGAATTGAATTTTAAAATTGATCTAAAATTGGTTGATTTTTTAAAAAACAACAAAGGCAAATTATATCTTGTTGCGAAAGAGAGGATTAATTATGAAATACATAAAATAGTTAATGGAAAAAATGCTCATGAGGCGATAATTTTGCTAAAAAAATTAAATATATTTGGATCTGATAATTTTTATAAAAATTCTTTTTTTTTGGATTTACAAAGAATTAGCTACACGGAACTTAATAAGAAAGAAAAAGAGAAATTTTTACCATTATTTTTCATTGCCCAAATTCTAGATGAAAAATCTTTAGCAAAATTTAAATTTAGTAAAACTGAAATTGCAAAAACTAACTTATTACGAAAATGGCACTTTTTGTTGGAGAAAAAAAATATTGCAGAGTTATCTGAAACCGATCGATTTACATTACATAAAGAATTAGAAATATTTCTTCCATCTTTTATTTTTTATTTACCTCAAAACTTACGATTGGATTGGCTTCATAGATGGCGTGACAAAGATGATAAATTATTTCACCCTTCAAACTTACTTAATGGTGATGAACTCAAAAAAAATTTGAAAATAAAGGATGGGCCTATCTTAGGTGAGCTTCTGCAGTATCTTTCTAAAGAACTTGCATACAAGAGATTGAATAATTTTGATGAAGCTATTTATAAAGCAGAGCGATGGATTGAACAAAATGCGCCAAAATGTGATTAAATACACATAGCTTAGTTTTGTTTAGAAGTTCAGACTTCAAAATCATTTTAAAAAAATTTATGAGCATTCGCATCTACATTGGCAACTTACCACAAGGATTTAATCCAAAAGAATTTGATACACTTATAAAGTCAGTTTCTGATTCGATTAGATTCAAAGCAGTTCTAGATAAGGAAACTAAGGAATGCAGGGGGTTTGGTTTCGCGACAACTAATAATGAAGATAATGCTAATTTATTAATTCAAAAGTTAAATGGCTTTGAGTTTAATGGTTCTAAATTAAGAGTAGAGCTATCAGAAAAGAAAGATTCTGCTTCAAACAAAAAAAATAGTGGAAAATTAAACAAAAATAAGAAGAGAAAAGACTTTAAAAAAATTGTTCACAGTGATGCTCCTAACCTTGAGGCTCCTGATCCAAGATGGGCTGGAGAACTTTCTAAATTAAAAGATTTGTTGGCTAATCAAAAAACGCCTGCTTAGTTATTTAATTCGAGAAATTAAAAAAGAAATAGGAATCTCAAGAGCTTTTACTGAATTTTTTACAAAGGCTCTATTATTAAAAACATCATAATCTAATCTCTCTATAGAATCTAATATTCCTCTGTAAAGACGTAAAGACGTCCATACTGGCCATCTCGCGTCAGAAGATAGCCACTTAATACCATCCTCAGACTTTTGGAACCATTCACGAGCCCTAGTCAATTGAAAGTTCATAAGTGCTTTCCACTGCTTGTTTATTTTCCCTTTTAAAAGATCTTCTTCCGAATAATTAAATTTTTCAATATCCGCTTGCGGGAGATAAATTCTTCCTCTGTGTCTATCTTCTCCCACATCCCTCAATATATTCGTTAACTGATTTGCAATTCCTAGTGCTATAGCTGCTTCAGAGGGGTCAGGCATAGCACTCCATGGAGCTGATGTATAAGCACTGTCAATTCCCATTACATTCTGAGTCATTAAACCAACAGTTCCTGCAACTCTATAACAATAAAGTTTTAATTCATCAAAATCCTTGTACCTAAATTTATTCAAATCCATTCTCTGGCCATCTATCATATCTAGATAGGGTTGAATACTTTGTGGATATTTCTGGATGGTATCAAATAAAACTGAGTCTAGTTCAGATTTAATATTCCCTTTAAATACATTTTTAGTATTTTCTTCCCATTCATCTAGATTATCTGAAAGCTCATCTTGCGATTTAGTTGAGGCTTCTTCGCTATCCATTATTTCATCTGTTCTTCTACACCATACATAGATAGCCCAAATAGCTTTTCTTTTTGCTTGAGGTAAAAGAAGAGTTCCCAAATAAAAGGTTTTGGCCCATCTTTGAGTTTCTTTTCGGCATATCTCGTATGCTTGATCAAGTTGAGAAATGGAATTTTTCAAAAAGTTTTAGCTGAATTAAGAATTTTGTAAATGTTTTTAGGAAACATTTTGAGTGGTTTTGGAATACTCCTTATTAATTGATTCCGCGCATAATTTACCACTTAAAACAGCTCCCTCCATAGATGCTAAATATTTTTGCATTGTATAATCACCAGCTAAGAAAAAGTTTTTTATGGGAGATTTTTGACTCGGTCTGAAATCTTGGCACCCAGGAACTGCCTTGTACACAGATCTTGGAGTTTTAACTACTTTATATTTTCTTAATTTTGTCATATCGTCACCCATAAAATGTGTTGGGAATAATTTCTTCAGCTCTTCCATCGTTGCATCAACGATATCTTCGTCACTTCTATTTATCCAATCTTTCGCTGGTGCGAAAACTAATTCAAGCATTGATCTATCTGGATCTTCATATTCTTTACATGTAATACTCATATCTGCATAAACACTGAGAAGTGGTGATCTGCTGAATAGTAAATGGTCAATATCTGTTAATTTTTTGTCAAACCACAAGTGAATATTAATAACTGGCACACCATTTAAACCATCTAATTTTGAAAAAGCATCTAAACCTTTCCATTGTTTAGGAAGCATTAATTTAAAGAGGTCTACAGGCATTGCACTTACATATGCATCGGCAGTAAGCTCTTTTTTTTCGTTTTTATCTAAAGAGGCAATAGTAAAACTCTTAACAGTGCTATCTTCATTAAGATTGATTTCTCTTAATGGACTATTCATATGAACTTCGCCACCACGAGCAGTAATATAATCAACCATTGGCTGGCATAGTCTTTCTGGAGGAGCTCCGTCAAGGAATGCCATTTTAGAGCCATTTTTTTCTTGTAGAAATCTGTTTAATGCTGTTAATAAAACTGTAGATGATATTTCATCTGGTCCAATAAAATTAAGAGCTTTACTCATCGCTATAAAAACTTCATCATTAACTCTTTCGGGTATATTGTGCTCTTTTAGCCAATCTGTCCATGATTTGGAATCACATTTGTCTAAGTACTTCTGGCCTCTCAGCATTGCAGGCACTAAACCTAATCCAAATAGAATCTTTTCATTCCATGAGAGCATATCATTATTGCTTAGTATTGCTGATACACCATTAACTGGAGCAGGTATATCGGGAAAGTCGAATCTACTGTAAGTGCCAGGCTCTGATGGCTGATTAAAAATCATTGAATGACTTTTCCATTGGAGTCTATCTTCAATATCCAATTCTTTGAAAAGCTGCAACATATTAGGATAAGCACCAAAAAATATATGTAACCCAGTTTCATACCAATCTCCATCTTCATCTTTCCATGCGGCAACTTTCCCACCTAAAACATCTCTGGCTTCAACTACAATCGGAATGTGACCATTATCGACTAAATATTTGGCGCAAGATAAACCTGCTAAACCAGCACCAGCAATTACAACACGCATTATTAAATCAAGAAATAAATTAACACTTACTAATAAGCTACATTAAAGTTAGAACATATTAGTTTTTTTCGTTGATTATTTCGTAAAATTATGGAAAAGATGCTTTTAAAATCGACAACTAGGCATGTAAGAATTTTTACTGCCGAAGTGGTAGATGAAGAATTAAAGTTTCATCCCAACAAACTAACTCTTGATTTAGATCCCGATAACGAATTTATTTGGAACGAAGATTCCATAAACAGAGTAAATGAAAAATTCAATGAATTAATAAAAGATAGAGCAGGGAAGGATTTAGATGATTATGAACTTCGAAAAATAGGATCAGAAATCGAAGGTTTAATTAAGTTTTTGCTTCAAAATGGTCAGCTCAGTTATAACCCTGATTGTAGAGCAATGAATTATTCGATGGGTTTACCAAAGACTAATGAAGTACTGTGAATAGACCACCATCAAATAGAGGGCCAAGAAGAGGCTCAAATAGAAGTTATTATCCACCAAATCCAAGGGACATGGATTCTTATGGTCAAAGAAGCAATAGATTGCCTGCTTCTTCTGAACAAAAGATCAACTTTAATACAGGAACCATTGCTGTTCTTGCGGGAGTATTAATTCTAGGAGTTGGTATTGGGAGCGCGATTACAAGCACAACTGATGGAGGACAGGGTAATATAGCGAGTCAACAACAATTAGATATGGCTGTTCCAGACCCTGAATTTTGCAGACAATGGGGTGCAAGCGCCTTTGTTATTGATGTTGAAATGTATACAACTTTAAATCCATCCACTAGTTTTGTAACGCAACCAGCTCTCCAGCCAGGTTGTGTAATAAGAAGAGAAAATTGGACAGTGTTACAAAAACAAGGAGCGATTAGTAATGAAGATGTAAGAGAATGCAAGCAAAGAATGAATACTTTTGCTTATATTGGATCTATTCGAGATAAACCCATAGTAAAATGTGTTTATCAAACTGATGTCAATGAAAATAAGTTCATAATCAAAGGAGACGGACAAGCAGAAGATGGAGGAGTAGGTATTAATAAAGAAGCAGTTCAGTTCTAATCAAATTAACATTTGCTTTAAAGGGCTTTCTAAACTAGCGAATTGAGGCAGAATATTTTTCTTGAATACTTCTGATGCTCTTGAGGTATATCTTGATGGATTAGTAATCAATTTAAGTTCTCTTTTAACCTCTAAGTCAGCAACAAATGCTTTATGGATTGTTCCAGCAGCAAGTTCTCTTTCAATTGAAACAACTGGCAAAAACGAGGCACCTAGTCCTGATTGCACTGCATTCTTGATAGCTTCAAGAGAGTTAAGTTCCATCTCTATTTTTAATCTTTGAACGTCAAGTCCAGAATCTTGAAGAAGTTTGTCAACAACTTTTCTTGTCGTAGATTGAGAATCTAATTTTACGAAATTTAATTTATATAAGTCTTCTTTTAAAAGTTCTTTTTTGTTTGAGAGTGGGTGTGAAGAGGGTAAAACTAGTGCTAATTCATCTGTTGCATATGGAATTACTTGCAACAAATTTTCTAAATCACCAGGTAATTGTCCTCCAATAATAGCTAAGTCAATTTGTCCGTTGGCGACACTCCAGCCAGTTCTTCTGGTGCTATGAACTTGAAGTTGAACAGATACATCAGGATATTTTTGTCTAAAAAGTCCTATCATTCTCGGCATTAAATAGGTACCCGTTGTTTGGCTCGCTCCAATGACAAGAGTCCCACCTTTTAAGCTATTTAAATCTTCAATAGCTTTGCAAGCTTCGTCGCATTGATTCAAAATTCGTTCACAATATTCAAGTAATAGTCTCCCTGCCTCAGTTAGTAGTGCCTTCCTACCACCTCTGTCGAAAATTGTAATTTCAAGTTGTTTTTCTAAATTTTGTATTTGTAAACTCACTGCAGGTTGAGTTACATATAAGAGATCTGCAGCTTTTTTAAAACTTCCTTGAGCTGCTATAGCTTTTAATATTCTTAATTGGTCGAGTGTAAAAGGTAATTCTGGCATCTACTATTATGCCTACAATTTCTTATAATTCTAATGCTTAGGAGCATTCTTGTTAAGAACAAAAATTATTTGAACAATTTAAATATATGGAGACTCATAAAACTTCCCTAATCATCTTACTTTTGATTTTGATTTTTGCGGTAATTCATAGTGGGGGAGCTGCTTTAAGAATTAAAGCAGAATCTATTATGGGTCCGAGATTATGGCGTTTATGTTTTGTTTTTTTTAGTTTGCCATCTGCAATTATCTTGATTAGTTATTTTTTGGCTCATAGATATGACGGAATCAGATTATGGAATTTACAGGGCAATAATTTTGTTTTTATGGTCGTTTGGTTTTTAACTGCAATAAGTTTTTTATTTTTATATCCCGCTACTTACAATTTGCTAGAAATTCCATCGGTTTTAAAACCTAAAGTACGAATCTATGGAACTGGGATAATGCGAATCACGAGACATCCACAAGCATTTGGTCAGATAATTTGGTGTTTTGCTCATACTCTATGGATTGGTACTTCATTCACATTAGTAACTTCTCTTGGCTTAGTTTTGCATCATCTTTTTGCAATCTGGCATGGAGATAAGAGATTAGCAAATAGATTTGGAGGAGAGTTTGAAAAGTTTAGAAAAAGTACTTCTATAATCCCTTTTATGGCAATACTTGAAGGAAGGCAAGAATTTAAAATTAAAGAATTTTTTAAGTTATCTCAAATTGGCATATTGATTGCAATAGGTGTGCTTTGGTGGTCCCATCAGTATATAAATATTGCCGTTAAAACATTTAATTCATCATTTTTGTCGGAATTTTTCAATTGACAGTTTAAAATCAAACTATAAGTTTTTTAGAACATGCCTCAAGCTTCAGAAATTGCCTGGTTAATTCCTGTTTTCCCACTTATTGGAGCAGTGCTTTCTGGTTTAGGCCTAATAAGTATTAACAAGAAAATTAATAATTCCAGAGAAATTGTTTCTGTAGGTCTTATTTCGTTTGTTGGAATTTCTGCCGTTATTAGTTACAAAGCTCTTGTTGAACAAATTAATGGTTATCAATCTGTAGAAAAATTATTTGTATGGGCTAGTGCTGGGGATTTTACAATCCCGATGGGTTTTGTCCTTGATCCTTTGGGGAGTGTAATGCTTGCGCTTGTAACGACTATAACTTTGTTGGTAATGATCTACTCTCATGGTTATATGGCGCATGACAAAGGTTATGTCAGATTTTTTACATATTTAGCATTATTTAGTAGTTCAATGATGGGATTAATAGTTAGTCCGAATTTATTAGAAATTTATGTTTTTTGGGAATTAGTTGGGATGTGTTCTTACTTGTTGGTTGGTTTTTGGTATGACAGGGATGGCGCTGCCCATGCTGCCCAAAAAGCATTTGTTGTTAATAGAGTGGGAGATTTTGGATTATTACTAGGAATTCTTGGCCTATTTTGGGCAACAAATAGTTTTGATTTTAATGAAATAGCAACTGGAATTTCTCAATCAATATCTGATAATTCGATACCTATTTGGGCTGCTTTACTGCTTTGTTTTTTAGTTTTTTTAGGGCCAATGGCAAAATCTGCTCAGTTTCCTCTTCATGTGTGGTTGCCTGATGCGATGGAAGGCCCGACACCTATTTCTGCACTTATCCATGCCGCAACAATGGTTGCTGCAGGAATATTTCTTGTAGCAAGACTCCAACCTTTGTACTCAATATTCCCCTCTATTCAGTTCATTATTGCTTTAGTAGGCACAATTACTTGTTTTTTAGGAGCCTCAATAGCTTTAACCCAAATGGATTTAAAAAAAGGTTTAGCTTACAGCACAGTTTCTCAGCTTGGATATATGATGCTTGCAATGGGTTGTGGAGCGCCAGTAGCAGGAATTTTTCATTTAGTGACTCATGCTTGCTTTAAAGCAATGCTATTTTTGGGATCTGGTTCTGTAATACATGCTATGGAAGAAGTAGTTGGCCATCAGCCTGTATTAGCTCAAGATATGAGATTAATGGGTGGTTTAAGAAAAAAAATGCCATATACATCAACAACATTTTTAATAGGTTGCGTAGCAATTAGTGGTATTCCACCATTGGCAGGTTTTTGGAGTAAAGATGAGATACTCGGAAATGCTTTTATATCATTTCCAGCTTTTTGGTTTATAGGACTGCTAACAGCTGGTATGACTGCTTTTTATATGTTTAGGCTTTATTTCTTGACATTTGAGGGAGATTTCAGAGGAGAGAATAAAGAATTGCAAAAAGAGCTTCTAATAGCCTCTAAAACAAACCAAGATGAAGAAAATGAAGAACTGCATGAAGAACATGGCTTTATTCATGAGTCGCCCTGGTCAATGACATTTCCCTTGGTATTTCTAGCTGTACCGTCTCTAATTATCGGTTTTATGGGACTTCCATGGGATAGTAAAATTGCAAATCTACTAGATCCTGAAGAAGCAGAGATTGCTGCAAAAGCTTTCGAATTAAAAGAATTTTTGCCTTTAGCGATAGCTTCAGTTGTTATTGCATCAGCTGGAATCATTATTGCTTATCAGGCATATTTTGTGAAAAAAATTAATTTATCAGTTTTATTTGCAGAGAAGTTTCCTAGTATCAACAGATTTTTATCCAATAAATGGTATCTAGATGATATTAATGAAAAACTTTTTGTTAAGGGTAGTAGAAAACTTGCTAAAGAAGTCTTAGAGGTTGATTCTAAGGTTGTTGATGGCGTCGTAAATCTTACTGGACTTGTAACTTTAGGTAGTGGAGAAGGTTTAAAATATTTTGAGACTGGTAGGGCACAATTCTACGCGCTTATTGTTTTTGGAGGAGTAATTCTACTAGTTGCCATATTTGGTATTCAATCTCCTCAAGTTTCTTAATTACAATTGTGTGTCTTCACTGTCCATTGGGGTGAAAAAATACAGAAAATTTCTAGACTTTGTTTAAGATAAATTTCTTATTAAATTGAGTACCTTTTTTTATACACATTTTGCGACACAAATGTTGGGAACTTTGGGAGCTGGATTGTCTAATTTCCCTTGGCTATCTGCTTCAATTTTATTCCCAATTGCTAGTGCATTTGTGATACCTTTTTTCCCAGATAAAGGAGATGGGAAAGAGGTTAGATGGTTTGCATTATCAATTGCATTAATAACTTTTTTAATAACTGTAGGTTCATACATTAATGGTTTTGATATTAATAATGAAAATGTTCAACTTAAAGAAAATATTAGTTGGCTACCTGATTTAGGTCTTACCTGGTCTGTTGGTGCTGATGGAATGTCAATGCCGTTAATATTATTAACTAGTTTTATAACTGCTTTAGCAGTTTTAGCAGCATGGCCTGTAAAGTTCAAACCAAAGTTATTTTTCTTTTTGATATTGGTGATGGATGGTGGGCAAATAGCCGTATTTGCAGTTCAAGATATGCTTTTATTCTTTCTTACTTGGGAACTTGAGTTAATTCCCGTTTATTTATTACTGGCTATATGGGGTGGCAAAAATCGACAATATGCAGCAACAAAATTCATTATTTATACAGCTGGCAGTTCTATATTTATTCTTCTGGCAGCGTTAGCAATGGGTTTCTATGGTACAGAAATTCCTAACTTTGAGTTTTCTCACTTGGCAGCTCAAGATTTTAGTCAAAAATTCCAAATATTATGTTATGTAGGGCTTCTAATTGCATTTGGAGTGAAACTACCAATAGTTCCTCTTCATACTTGGCTTCCAGATGCTCATGGAGAGGCTACAGCTCCTGTTCATATGCTTCTAGCAGGAATTTTATTAAAGATGGGAGGATACGCTCTTTTAAGATTTAATGCACAGTTATTACCCGTTGCTCATGCTCAATTTGCCCCATTATTAATAGTTTTAGGGGTAGTCAATATAATTTATGCTGCATTAACTTCTTTTGCTCAAAGAAATCTTAAGAGAAAAATTGCATACAGTTCGATAAGTCATATGGGTTTCGTTCTTATTGGGATAGGTAGTTTTAGTAGCCTTGGAACAAGCGGAGCTATGTTGCAAATGGTTAGTCATGGATTAATTGGTGCAAGTTTATTTTTTCTAGTTGGCGCTACTTATGACAGAACAAAGACTCTTAAACTTGATGAAATGAGTGGTGTAGGACAAAAAATGAGAATAATGTTTGCCTTATGGACTGCTTGCTCTTTAGCTTCCCTGGCTTTACCAGGTATGAGTGGATTTGTTTCAGAATTGATGGTATTTACAGGCTTTGTTACTGATGAAGTTTATACCCTGCCTTTTAGGGTAGTAATGGCCTCTTTAGCTGCTATCGGTGTAATACTGACTCCTATTTATCTGCTTTCAATGTTAAGAGAAATTTTCTTTGGTAAAGAAAATCCTCAATTAATCGAAGAACGAAAACTTATCGATGCAGAGCCAAGAGAAGTTTATATTATTGCTTGTTTACTTTTACCAATTATTGGAATAGGTTTGTACCCAAGATTAGTTACTGAAAGTTATATTGCATCTATAAATAATTTGGTTGACAGAGATTTAACTGCAGTTAAAGGTGGTGTGAAAACAAATATTTTTTCAGGAACTAAAAAAAATAATATCCTTAAAGCTCCTACAATATAATCTTTAAATTAATGCAATATTGTTTGGCATTAAATAAATTTAAAGATATCTTGTGATTAGATTTTATCTATTTCAAAATATCTTATTTCAATCCTATTGATAGGCAACAACTAGGCCCTAGATTGTTGATCAAATTTCTTCAAGATGCCGCAGGAAAAGGCGAGCTTGATCCATGGGATATTGATGTAATAAGTGTAATTGATAGTTTTTTAGAACAATATTCATATACTTTCAATAAATCTTCAACTAGTCAAATCTCGTATCATAAGGATTTAGCAGAGACAAGCGAAGCATTTTTTGCGGCTTCTGTTCTAGTCAATTTAAAGGCTCAGGTTTTAGAATCTGATGTTTTCAAAGAAAATTATTCTGATTTTGAAGATGAATTTGATTTGGATGATCAAGATTGGATAGATGAAGAATTTGATATTCCTAAATATCCTGAAAAATATCTGAGGAGAAGGTCAATCGCACAACCAATACTTAAACGTACAACAACATTAGGAGAACTTGTAAGTCAGTTGGAGTCTATAGCAGAAGTTATAGAAACCCAAGATCTTCTGCTCATGAAGAGAAAAAGAAATAAAAAATTTTCTGATAAGGCTTTAATTTCTCAAGTAAAATCGTTAGCACATCGCGAGAAACTTCCAGAAACCACTAAAGCGTTAGGGAAATTTATTGATGGATGGGAAAAAGCATTACAATGGATAGATTTTGAATATTTAGTTAAGCAATGGCAAGCAGTTGTAAAAAATGATTTAGACAAAGATCGTTTGGGAGTTTTTTGGGCTTTGTTATTTTTATCATCTGAAAATAAAATTGAAATTAAACAAATTAATTCTTTATATGGCCCAATTCAAATTAAAAGAATCATACCTGATGGTGGCGTAGCTCAATTGCCTATAGAAAATCTGGAGGTAGTTAATGCCTCTACCTCGGCGGCTTAAAAGCTTAATAGTAATAACGTATAATTTAAAAAATGGTTTTGAATTTATGAAGGCAATGATACTGGCAGCAGGTAAAGGCACACGTGTTCAGCCTATTACTCATGTTATTCCGAAACCAATGATTCCGATTTTGCAAAAACCTGTTATGGAGTTTCTCTTAGAACTTTTAAGAGAACATAACTTTAAGGAAATAATGGTGAATGTTTCTCATCTTGCTGAAGAAATTGAAAATTACTTTAGGGATGGGCAAAGATTTGGGGTAGAAATTGCTTACAGTTTTGAGGGAAGAATTGAAGATGGAGAATTAATTGGTGATGCTTTAGGATCCGCAGGAGGATTAAAAAAAATTCAGGATTTCCAAAATTTCTTTGATGAAACTTTTGTTGTTTTATGTGGTGATGCTTTAGTTGATTTAGATTTAACTCAAGCTGTTAAAAAGCATAAACAGAAAGGAGCTATTGCGAGTCTAATAACGAAGAAGGTGACTAAAGATCAAGTATCGAGTTATGGTGTTGTAGTTTCTGATGATAATGGACGAATAAAGGCTTTTCAGGAAAAGCCATCAGTTGATCAAGCTTTAAGTGACTGCATAAATACAGGGATTTATCTTTTCGAACCCGAAATTTTTAATTACATACCTTCAGCAGAGAAATTTGATATTGGAGCTGATCTTTTCCCTAAACTTGTAGAGATGGATTTACCATTTTTTGCATTACCAATGGATTTTGAATGGGTAGATATTGGAAAAGTTCCTGATTATTGGAGTGCTATTAGAAACGTATTGCAAGGTAAGGTAAGACAAGTGCAAATACCAGGTAAGGAAATAAAACCAGGAGTTTTTACCGGGTTGAATGTAGCAGCTAACTGGGAAAAAGTTAATATTACAGGCCCGGTTTACATAGGAGGTATGACTAGGATCGAGGACGGAGCAACTATTATTGGCCCTTCCATGATTGGACCTAGTTGTTGTATTTGCGAGGGAGCAACTATAGATAACTCGATTATTTTTGATTATTCAAAAATTGGTAAAGGGGTACGACTTATGGATAAGTTAGTGTTTGGTAAATATTGTGTTGGGAAAAATGGAGACCATTTTGATTTGCAAGATGCATCTTTAGATTGGTTAATAGCAGATTCAAGAAGATCTGATTTAACTGAGCCATCGCCTCAGCAGAAAGCTATGGCAGAATTGTTAGGTACTGATTTGATTAATATTCCAGACTAAGATCAGCTTTTTCAATAATTTCAGGAATTAAATGCTCTGCTTTGACGGCCATTAGATGAACACCATTTGCGATATTAAAGAACTCATGAGCTTGTTCAGCTGCAATTTGAATTCCTTCCTGTAAAGGGTTTTTAGCATCTTTAAGACGATTTAAGATATTTTCAGGGATGTTCGCGCCTGGAACGTACTTGTTTATAAAGAGAGCGTTTTTGTAAGACTTCAATAGGAATACACCTGCAATTACAGGGATTTCAAGAGGATTGCTAATTTTCTCACAAAATTCAATCAAATTTTCCTTTTCCATAACCATTTGAGTTTGTATAAAGCCGGCTCCAGCCTCTTTTTTCTTTCTCATCCTATTTGCTAAACTTTTTTTATTTTTGCAACTAGGATCAGCTGCAGCACCTGCAAATATAGACGTTTTTTTATCGGAAAGTGCTCCTAGAGTAGGATCAATTCCTTTATTAAAAGCTTTAATTTGTTGAAGTAATCTAACTGACTCATACTCATGTACTGCTTTAGCATCTTGTTGATCCCCGGCTTTTACTGAATCACCAGTAATACATAATATGTTTCTAATTCCTAAAGCATTTGCTCCAAGAATATCTGATTGTAAAGCAATTTTATTACGATCTCTGCAAGATATTTGCATTACTGGTTCTATTCCATTTTCCAGTAATAGTTTGGACATTGCCAAGCTGCACATTCTCATGACAGCTCTACTTCCGTCAGTTATGTTAACAGCATGTACCTTATCTTTCAAAAGTTGTGCTATCTTAAGAGATCTTATGGGGTTTCCACCTCTTGGCGGCATTAACTCTGCCGTTATTACTTTAGATTTTTTTTCTAAAATCTGCTGAAGTTTTGATTT
This sequence comes from uncultured Prochlorococcus sp., assembly GCA_902518475.1. Taxonomy (GTDB): domain Bacteria; phylum Cyanobacteriota; class Cyanobacteriia; order PCC-6307; family Cyanobiaceae; genus Prochlorococcus_A. The sequence goes on from CABYGI010000004.1 coordinate 41,348, forward strand.
CAATTGCTTTTTTTTCCCTAGTTGGTTAACAAGTGTACTGAGATTGCTAAACTTAATTAATATAAAAAAGGAACTGTTTAAATGCAAATGGTTGAAGAAGAAGTAAACAACATTGATATGATGGGCCTCTCAGCAAGAGAGATGGAAATCATCGGTCTTGTAGCTGATGGGCTTACAAATCAAGAAATTGCTGTAAAACTCACTATTAGTAAAAGAACTGTTGATAATCATGTAAGTAATATGTTTACAAAAACTGGTTCTAAAAATAGAGTTGCACTTTTAAATTGGGCAATGGACAACGGAAAGATTTGTAGAGATGGATTTAATTGTTGTTCACTCCCAGACTCTGATCAAGATTAGTATTACCTTTTAATTTTTTTGTATTATTATTAGCCAAATCCATTAAACAATAATTTGTAGAACCTAATTCGAAAAGTTCAGCATAAGCTAGACATGCATCTTTGTCTGAATCAACAAATCTTAATATTCCTTCTTTGTCGTAAAGACCATACATCTGGATAAATAAAAATCAATTTACTTAAATATAAAGAAAATATAAAGGATGAGGTGCTCCTTTGACTAGTTGCTTTTGAAAGTTGTTAATTAGTCTTCTTTCCACTCTGAAAAAGGATTGTTAGCGAGACTGAAATTTGAGTAATTGGTCAGACCAGTAATTTCTTTTGAAATGAAAGATGGAATAAATAATTCTTCCTCTTCATTAGAAAGTTCAATTTCTGCAATTTCAAGTGGATAATTATTTTCTTTAAAACAATCTATAATCCAAGATTTTTTTTCAATTTCTAAAAAGAATCTATCTTTTTTAATTGTATTTGAAAGATTTGACATTATTGTTTCAGCATCGCTTCGTGGAATGGCGTATTCAAATTCAAAGTTGGTAATGCCTTTGATATGTTTTTTAAGTGCAATTTTAGAGTTTTTGCCTATAAGCCTTACCCTAATAATCCAATCATCTAAACTGTTAGATAAATATCCTTGTTCAATATAAATTTTTTTCTTTATGAATTCTTTCCAATTATCATTTTTTATAAGAAATCTTCTTTCTATCTCTAAGGCCATTTAATTTTTGAGATTTTTTTGAGATAAATCACCTTTCCAATCTAGTTTTTTTATTAGGGTATTATAGTAACTTGTGCTTTTTTTAAACTTTATTATTTTGCAGGGTGATTGCCCTTTTTTGATCTCACAAAAATAATTTTCCTTAATGGTCATACATTTTGAACCGTCTCTCCATAATTTAATTTCCCCTTTACTTTTTTTTACAGGTTTAATTATTACCTTACTTGTATTAGGTATAACTATTGGTCTACTAGCCAAACTCATCGGGCATATAGGGTTAATTATCATTGCATCAATACTAGGGTGCACTATTGGCCCCCCTGCAGCCATTGAGTAAGCCGTTGAACCAGTAGATGTGGATATGATTAATCCGTCACCTTTGTATTCATTAACCTTCTCGTTATTTATTTCAATTTGTATTTGGTTGGTTGGAGAAATGTCTTCTTCAACAGATTTAAAATAAAAATCATTTAAGGCGTCGTAGCTTTTTATAATCTTTTTTTCGGAACTTGACCCATTAATAAAAACATTACAATTTAATCTATTACGATAGTCAATTGTATATTCTTCGTTTTTAAGGATTTCTATAAAAGATTTGTCAAATAAAAAATCTTTTTCTTGCGTAAGGAACCCTAGATTACCACCAATATTAATGCTCAACATAGGAATATCATAATCAGCTAAAGCATTTGCACATTTAAGGAAAGTTCCATCACCGCCCAGAACTATGCCAATATTTGGTTGTAATTCTGGATTACAAAGATAATTTTCAATTTCATTTTCATGAAAATCACTTTCAATTCTGTTTGATTTTATATTTCTAGCTTTGAGGGCTTCTTCACAAAATATGGAAGCCTCCTGAGCTACATAACTATCTGAACGATATACAATAAGCACCAATGATAGTTTCATTTAATGCTTTTACCATTTTAATAAATTAAAACTTTCCATATCTACCGTCACCCTATTCCTATAAAGAGATAATAATATAGCTAATCCAACGGCTGCTTCTGCGGCAGCAACAGTAATCACAAAAATTGTAAAAACTTGTCCTTGAATTAAATTATTATCAACATAGGAGGAAAATGTCATCAAGTTTATATTGACCGCATTGAGCATTAATTCAATGCTCATAAGAACTCTTACGGCATTTCTACTATTTAATAATCCCCAGATACCAATACAGAATAGTGCTGAAGATACAATTAAAAATGCTTGAATAGGAATTGATTCTAAGCTCATGATAGGAAAGGTGAAAGATTAATTTTTATTTGTAAGTAATGGTTCTGATGACTTTTCAATTAACTCTTGATCAACAGGTAATCCAGTGGAAATATCCTTGCTCATTACATCTCTTCTAGCTAAAACTATAGCACCAATCATTGCCATTAAAAGTAAAACTGAGGCCACTTCAAATGGGAGTAAATAATCACTAAATAGATGTTCACCAATTCTGATAGTTGATTCCTCTCCGATAGATTTTTGAGGACTTGAGAGGCTCCATACATTGGTCAAGTCGACTCTTATTAATAGGCTTAGCAGGGTTAAACATATTGATGTTGATATGATTCTTCTCGATTTAATGTCAATGATGGGCTTTAAATCTTCTTTTTTATTGACTAGCATTATTGCAAAGATGATTAATACATTAACTGCACCCACATAAACTAGAACTTGTGCTGCAGCAACAAAACTTGCATTTAAAAGAAGATATAATCCTGCCACACTCATAAAAACTCCTCCTAGGAGAAAGGCTGAATAAACAATACTTTCGAGCAATACAACGCCTAGTGCTCCAACAATAATAACTAAAGACAGAATTGTAAAACAAATAATTTGAGTTGTTATTGCAATTGACATAAATTAGTGGAAATTAATTGTTTGAATTAGAAACTTTATCTTTATTTTCAATGGATTCTGGTCTCATCCAATCATAAACTTCTTCAGGTAATTTACCAACTCTAGTATCTGAAGCTGGGATTTCGTGAGGGTCCATGACTCCTTTTGGAAGATAGGCAAGTTCTCTAAGGGGTTTAACTGAAGGATCTGTCGTAACGTTTGTAGGTAATCTACCAAGTGCAACGTTATCGAAATTTAGATTGTGTCTGTCGAAAGTAGCTAATTCATATTCTTCGGTCATTGAAAGACAATTAGTTGGACAATATTCAACACAATTTCCGCAAAATATACAAACTCCAAAGTCAATAGAATAATTTCTAAGTTCCTTTTTTTTGGTTTCTTTATTCATTACCCAATCAACTACTGGTAGATTTATGGGGCAAACTCTTACGCAAACTTCGCAAGCAATACATTTATCAAATTCATAATGTATTCTCCCTCTATATCTTTCGGAGGGTATTAATTTTTCATATGGATATTGAACAGTAACAGGTCGTCTTCGAAGATGATCAAAAGTAACTGATAAACCATTATATAAATATTTTCCAGCATTAAATGCTTCTTTGATATAGCTATTTATTTGTTGAAGGAAATTTTTCATTGTGAAGAATTTACTTAATTACTTTATTTTAGTGGATTAATTTTAAATTTAAGTATTTTTACTTAAGTTTAACCACCAAAGAATTGAGGAAAAGCAAGTTTTAATCCTGCAGTTATCAAAAGATTAGCAAGAGAAATTGGAAGAAGAAACTTCCATCCTAGATCTAATAGTTGATCTATCCTTACTCTAGGAGTTGTCCAACGCAATAATATTGCTATGAAAACTAAAAGATATGCTTTCAATACAGTCATTACGATGCCTATTGATGCAGTGAAAACTTGTATGAAGGGTGCATTAATGGGTAAATTTAGAAACTTAGCTATTAATTCAACTGGAACAGGAAAACCCCATCCTCCCAAATAAAGTATTGATACCAATAAAGCAGAAAGAATTAAATTAATGTAACTACCAAGGTAGAACAATGCGAATTTCATCCCTGCATATTCAGTTTGATATCCTGCAACTAATTCTTCTTCAGCTTCAGGCAGGTCAAATGGAAGTCTTTCACATTCTGCAAGAGCACAAATCCAAAAGACTATAAAACCAACTGGTTGTCTCCATATATTCCAACTTAGAATTCCAGCTCCACTTTGTTGGTTGACAATGTCAATAGTACTTAGAGAATTTGTCATTAATACGATAGCCAGTACAGACAAAGCTAAAGGAATTTCATAGCTTATTGATTGAGCTGCTGCTCGTAAACCTCCTAATAAAGAATACTTGTTATTTGATGCATATCCGCTCATAAGAAGTCCTATTGGCTGGATACTGCTTAGAGCGATCCATAGGAAAATTCCAATACCAACATTACTTATTAAAAGATTTTGTCCAAAAGGAACAATTAACCAGGACAGAATTACTGGGACGAGAACTAATATAGGTCCTGCAGTGAAAAGAATACCATCCGCTTTAGCGGGAATAATATCCTCTTTGACAAGTAACTTAAGACCATCTGCAATTGGTTGGAGGACACCTAGCGCTCCTGCATATTCTGGACCGATCCTTTGTTGAGCAGCAGCAGATATTTTTCTTTCAAGCCAAACTGTAACTAAAACGCCAACAACTGCCGCTACCAAAACCAAAAGCATAGGTAAAGGGAGCCAAATTATATGAATGATTTCGCTGGAAAGGCCAAAACCTTTTAAGAATTCATTAAAACTATATTCGAGATCTAATCCGTATTCCAAAATTTTTATGTTATTTACTTAATAGATTAACTCTTCATAAACAATATGTGTGTTTTTTATGAAAAGCTGCAAATATTATTCTCTATTTTCTAGAGTGATCCATTCTCTTGGTTCTGAACCAGTGTAGATTTGCGATGGCCTGAATATTCTATTTGCTCCAAGTTGCTCTCTCCAATGAGCTAACCAACCAGCAACTCTAGATATGGCAAAAATTGGAGTAAATAAATCACGAGGAATACCAAGTTTTCTATAAACAAGACCAGAATAAAAATCCACGTTAGGGAATATCCCCTTAGGTCCAAGTCTTGGTATTGCCTCTGCCTCAAGTGATTTGGCAACTTCATACATTTCATCTGCTCCAAATCTAATAAAAAGCTCTTCTGCCAGTTTTTGAAGAATTATCGCTCTTGGATCTTTAACTTTATATTCTCTGTGGCCGAAGCCCATTATCTTACTTTTATTTTTAATTGCATTATCTAAAAAAGACCCAGCATTTTCTGGGGTTTTAATGTCTTCTAACATTGCAATCACATCCTCATTTGCTCCTCCATGCAGTGGTCCAGCTAGGGTTCCTACTGCAGAAGCGATGACAGCATATGGGTCTGTAAGAGTACTAGCGGTAACTCTAGCGCTAAATGTACTCGCGTTTAAACTATGTTCGGCATGTAGAATTAAACACCTATCAAAAACTTTTGCAGCTATAGGATCTTGTTCCTTTTCCGTCAGCATGTAAAGAAAATTTGAAGAGTAGGTTAAATCATCTCTAGGTTGAATTGGGTCTTGTCCTTTCCTAATAAGTTGAAAAGCAGCAATCATTGTCGGTATTTTTGCTATTAGCCTTATAACTGCGTTGTAGATGTAATTAGGATCATCTATTGCTCTACGTGAATAGAATAGCCCCAAAGAAGCCGCACTAGATTGAAGAGCATCCATCGGATGACCGGTTGCAGGGAAACATTTCATCATATCTCTAACTCTAAAACTTAACCTTCGATGCATCTGAACTTCTTGTTCAAAATCTCTCAGTTGAATAGCTGTGGGCAATTCACCCCAAATCAATAGGTAAGCAGTTTCTAAAAAACTACTTTTTTTGGACAGTTCCTCAATGGAATACCCTCTGTACAATAATTTACCTTTATTGCCGTCGATATCACAGATAGATGAATTAGTAACTGGGACACCTTCTAATCCTGGTTTTAAAATTAGTTTTTTATTGTCCAATTGCTTAATTCAATATCAAATACTTATAGATTAAAGATAGTCAAATAATTTTTAATTAACCACAAGTTATTAACTTCGCAAAAATTTCAAATGATTGTCTTTGAATCTTATTTGAATAACTTTATTAAGCTATTTTTAAACTTGTTTCTGTATAAAGAATTGGATTATTTTCTGGAATAGATTGACTTATGATTTCTAGATATTCTTCATTGGATATTTTTAAAATATTTTTAATGAGAAAATTAAGATCTTCAAAATCAGTTAAATATCTAACTTTATTGAAATTTTCATCTTTGATATCAACTTTTGAATAAAGAAACGTAGTTTGATCTTTATAACTTTTTAGGTTGAAAAAATTTTTTGAGATTGTTTCTAGTTTTTTACTATCTATTAAAAAATTACTTATGAATTGCAAACCTCCTGATTCTACTGAATAGATACTTTCAAGAGTTAATTGTTTTATGGCATTGTTTTTTTCTTCAAGAATATCTTTGGAATATATTGAGTAAATATCTTCATTTTGTTTTAAAGTATATTTGTTGAAATCTTTAAGTTTTTTTAAAGCACTTAAATCAAATTGATTTTCAGTATTTTTTTCAAATGTAAAAAGCCAATCTTTTTTTGAATTGATAATAAAGATGTTTTGATTTTTATTTTGGTTAAAATCTCTTATAAAACTTAGTTCAAAATTATTTATAAAAGGTTTTAGATATTTTTCAAAATTTTTAATTTCAGTAAAAATTGAAACTTGAGAATTATCTTTTTTCGCATTTTCTTTATTTATATACTTTTCATAAGCAAAAATATCGATATTTTTTTTATTATTTAGTAAATATGATTTTAAAATTAAATGTTTATTTCTTAAGTCAAATGTTGTAGCTACAATATCATTATTTTTGCTTGCAAAAATTTCTTTATCAAAAAATATACTTTCCCCAAATTTTTTTGTGAATAATATATTTTTTTGATTTTTAAGTCCAGAAATTTCTCCCTCATATTGAAATTTTTTCTCTTTAAAATCATTACTAGAGTTAATACTATTTTTGATCAATTTTTTATCTGATGAAGCGATAATATAATTATCCTCAGTTCGGTATATAAAGTTGAGGTAATTTATTTTGTTTTCTCTATTAATTGGAATTATCTCCTCAATCAGATCAATTTTATTAGGCAAATTTAATAAATCGTCTATTGTTTTTTCTGGCTTAATTTTAAAAACAATCAAAATATCATCTTTAAGTTTTTTATTATTTTCAAAAGTTGAGATTATAAGTTCATTATTATATATATCTTCTAATTTATTTTTGCCTAGATTTATACCTAAGTAATCCAATATAGAGTCTTTTATTAAAACAAAGTTATCTTGATTAGTTGAATTTTTATCTTTTTCATTATTATTAACAATATTAAAACTATCGAAATTTGAAATAAATAATAATTTATTGTTTTCAGGTATATATTTTAAGATATTAAGTTTTTCAATATTTGTGCTTTGCCCCTTATTTTTATTAGTAGAAAATTTTTTAAAACCAAAAAAAAGTAATAGAGATAATATTAGTATTATTGCTAATAATCTAAATTTCATTATCAATGTTTATTTTTATTTTTAACAATAAACTTTCTACTGCAACTTAATTTATTAAATTGTAAATAACACATAATTTATCCTATAAATTGGCAAGTTATCCAAAATCTATAAATGCTTCTAGTCTCAATGATTGGTTTAATTCTGAGAAAGAAGATCCAGTCTTGATTGATGTAAGAGAACAGTCAGAGCTTGAATTAGCTCGTTTCTCAAAAGAATTTTTAAATATACCAATTAGTAAAGTCACATCTGAATACGTTGAAGAAATATTTGCTGGTTTATTAGACAGAGAAATTGTGGTTACCTGTCATGCAGGAATAAGAAGTTATAACTTTTCTCAATGGTGCTTGGATAATAATATTGTGAGCGAAATATGGAATTTGGAGGAGGGTATTGACGGATGGAGTAGATATATTGACCCATCAATTCCAAGATATTGATTAAATATCTAACGAAGATGCAACAGTATTAACATCTTTGTCGCCTCTACCTGAGCAATTGATAACTATATGACTATCTTTCTCAAGAGTAGGGCATAATTTATCTAACCAAGCAAAAGCATGAGAAGTTTCAAGTGCAGGTATAATGCCTTCTAGTTCACTAACAAGTCTTAATGCATCTAAAGCTTCTTGATCTGTGACTGATCCATATTCTGCTCTACCTATATCTTTTAAATGGCTATGTTCAGGTCCTACTCCAGGGTAATCTAACCCTGCACTAATTGAGTGAGCTTCTTGTACTTGACCATTATCATCTTGTAAGAGAAGACTCATTGATCCATGCAAAATTCCTACTGACCCTTTAGTGATAGTTGCAGCATGTTTGTCAGTATCAACTCCGCTTCCTGCGGCTTCAACTCCAATAAGACGCACAGAAGTTTCTTTTACAAAAGGATGGAAAAGCCCCATTGCATTTGATCCCCCACCTACACAAGCAAGCAAAATATCGGGAAAAGAACCAAATGATTCCAAACATTGTTTTTTAGTTTCTTCACCTATAACTGCATGAAAATCTCTCACAATCTTTGGGAAAGGATGTGGGCCAGCAACAGATCCTAAAATGTAGTGTGTGGTTTCGACATTAGAAACCCAATCTCTAATGGCTTCACTTGTAGCATCCTTAAGTGTTGCAGTTCCAGCATTTACAACTTTAACTTCAGCTCCTAGAAGTTTCATTCTGAAAACGTTAAGGGATTGCCTTTTTATGTCTTCGGCACCCATATAAATAACACATTTCAAGCCAAATCTCGCGCAAACAGTAGCAGTAGCAACTCCATGCTGACCTGCTCCAGTTTCTGCAATTATTCTTTTTTTGCCCATTCTTATTGCCAATAAAGCTTGTCCAAGGGCATTATTAATTTTGTGAGCACCAGTATGATTTAAATCTTCTCTTTTAAGCCATATTCTAGGAGTTGCTTTTTTAGTTTTGTAATGTTCAGTAAGTCTTTTGGCTTCATAAAGTGGTGTTTCTCTTCCTACATAAGTCTTAAGTAGATGATTTAATTCTTCTACAAAAAGTTTATCTTTCCATGCATTAGATGCAGCTGTTTCAAGCTCAAAAAGGGCAGGCATTAGCGTTTCAGGAACATATTGACCACCATATTTTCCAAATCTTCCCTCTTTGGAGGGTTGATCTAAATCGTCATTTTTATAGTTTTGATCTTTTCGAGAAAATGTACTTACCACTTTTTCTATAGAATAAGTATTAACTAACTATAGATTATATTTAAAATAATGGGAAAAAAGAATTGGATCGAATTTGATAATCAAGAAAAAAAATCTGAAGAAACAGCTAGGGTAAATACTTTTAATAAAAGATCAAAAATAAATATTTCAAAACAAAAAAAAGGTAAAAAGGGCAAGACTGTAACTTTAATTAGAGGTTTAGGCACTGAGGATAAGACTATATTAAAAGAATTACTAAAAAAAATTAAAGTTTTTTGTGGGACTGGTGGAACATTAATTGATAGAAATATCCAGTTACAGGGGGATATGGTTTCGAAATCAATTGAGTTTCTTCGTAAAGAGGGATTTCATAATTTATGAAGCAAAGGTTAAGATAGGTTTTTAGTTTTGTTGATGCAACAAATGAAAGAACAAGATCAAACAAAGTCAACCAATATAAAGTGGCACAATTTAACTATTGATAGAGAAAAGTTAGAGAAAATGAGAGGTCATAAAGGTATGGTTATCTGGTTTACAGGTTTATCTGGTTCTGGCAAAAGTACTTTGGCCAACGCTTTAAATGAAGTTTTACACTTAGAGGGTTTTTCGACTTATGTTTTGGATGGAGATAATATTAGACACGGTTTATGTAAAGATCTTGGTTTTTCAGATGAAGATAGAGAAGAAAATATAAGAAGAATTGGAGAAGTTGCGAATTTATTTATGAATGCTGGGATAATAACTATTACAGCATTCGTTTCACCATTTATTAGTGATAGAGATAAGGTGAGAAAAATTATTGGACCTAAGGATTTTATTGAAGTTTATTGTGCTGCTGATATTACAGTTTGCGAAAATAGGGATACTAAGGGTCTTTATAAAAAAGCTCGTTTGGGTGAAATTAAGGAATTTACAGGGATTTCTAGTCCATATGAAGCTCCTCATAATCCCGAAATTATTGTTGATACAGGTTCGTTAGATTTAAATGATTCTGTTGAAAAAGTTATTAACTACCTTAAAAAAGAAAACTTTCTTAACAAGGCCTAATAGAAAAATATTAGTTCATTTATTTTGAAGATAATTGTCAGGTCCGATAGTTGATAACTTATTATTTTTATTTCTTACCTGTGTATGTAGATTTTCTCTGAATTCTTTTAAATTTTTCTTTATGGATCCATCAAATAAACTGATTATCTCTATTGCCAATAATCCAGCATTTTGTCCTCCATTAATTGCAACTGTTGCAACTGGTATTCCAGCGGGCATTTGAACGATTGATAAAAGAGAGTCAATTCCCTTCAGCGTTTTACTCTCTACTGGTACTCCAATTACAGGAATGCAAGTTATGGATGCCAGCATTCCTGGAAGATGAGCAGCACCCCCAGCACCGGCAATTATTACTTTTATGTTTTCTGATTCTGCATTTTTTGCATATTCCATCATTTCAATAGGTGTTCGATGAGCAGAAAGTATACAAACTTCAGTTTTTATTCTAAATTCTCTTAAAATATCAATGGCTGGTTTCAATGTATTTAGATCTGAATCACTACCCATTACGACAGCAATTTTATAAATTTCTTTAGAATTAAATTCTGACAAAATAACAAATCAATTCTTTCCTATAATGGCGCGCAATTAATTTGGCGCCAGTTAGTTAGTATGAAAAGAATAAATTTTCATAGAATATTATGACGTCAAATAAGATTATCGAAAAAAGTGAAGTCAGGGAGTATTTTAATGGTACTGGCTTTGATAGATGGAATAAAATTTATAGCAAATCTGATGAAATTAATACAGTTCAGAAAAATATTAGGAAAGGTCATCAAAAAACTGTAGATGATGTAGTCTCATATATCAAAAATTATCCTGAACTAACAAAAAAAAGTTATTGTGATGCAGGCTGTGGAGTAGGAAGTCTTTCCATACCTTTACTAAGACTCGGTATAAAAGAACTACAGATGAGCGATATTTCCTCAGAAATGATTAAAGAAACAAAAAAACGCATTCATGAATTAGGTTTGAATCAAGGTAAAATAAGATATGAAGTCTGTGATTTGGAAAAATTAAAAGGATTATTTGATGTTGTAGTTTGTTTGGATGTATTTATTCATTATCCTCAACCTGTCGCAGAAGAAATGGTTCAACATCTATGCGATTTAAGCAAAGAAAAACTAATCGTTAGCTTTGCTCCCTATACCCCAGTTCTTGCTGTTTTAAAAAATATTGGAAAATTATTTCCTGGGCCAAGTAAAACTACAAGAGCATATACATTGAAAGAAAAGGGAATTATTAATGCTGCTAAAGAAAGAGGATTCAAAGTTGTTAAAAAGAAATTAAATCAAGCTCCTTTTTATTTTTCAAAACTAATTGAATTCGAAAAAATTAAATAATCTATTTTACTAAATGATTTTCAAGTGCATAACGAACTAATTCTGTTCGGCTAGATGTACCTGTCTTGATAAAAAGTCTACTTACATATTTCTCAACATTTCTAATAGATGTTTCAAGCTGTCTTGCAATTTCTTTGTTCATTAGTCCCTCTGCTACTAGTTGAAGCACACTTGCTTCTCTAGGAGTAAAACTAGGAAGATTTATTTTATTTTCTGGATTAGTTTGGTTTTGGTCTGTGAGCATAGATTTTATTTCAGTAATTTGTTTTGCCATTTTGCTTACGTCAATATCTGCAAATCGTGCTGCTTCTTTTAATAATCGTTCTTGTCTGTTGATTACATTTTTAACTCTTGCAGCTAATTCATCCGGATCGAAAGGTTTGGAAATATAATCATCAACTCCTGCAAGATAACCTTCTGTTCTGTCTAGGGTCATTCCTTTTGCAGTTAGAAAAATAACTGGAGTTCCTCCTAATTTTTCATCCTCTCTAATTTTTTCTAATAAAGCATAACCGTTGGCTCGGGGCATCATAACATCGCTAATTATCAAATCGGGGAAAATTGTTTGAGCTTTTTCCCAACCATCCTCTCCATCAACTGCAATAAATATTTCAAAGCCTTCATCTTCTAGAAATGTTTTAACAGCTGTTCTTAAACCCGGCTCATCATCAACTAATAAAATTCTTGATTTTCTTACCGGTTCATTATTTATTTGATTAATTTCATTCATTTTTTTATTCTTTAATTTGATTTTCTAGTAATAAACAGAATTTTATATACTAAACATAATGCTATCAACTCCCATACTACTAGACTATCAATCTTCGACTCCTTGCTCTAAAGATGTCGTTGATTCTATGAAACCTTTTTGGAGTGAAATATTTTCTAACCCTGCAAGCAAATCTAATTTGGCGGGGATTAACGCAAGCGCTGTATTGGAAGCCTCAAGAGAAAAAATAGAACAAAGTTTATTTCTTAAGAATAAAAAAGTTATTTTTACAAGTGGGGCAACTGAATCTAATAACTTAGCCTTATTAGGTTTTGCTAGAAATTTCTATAAAAAAACAGGAAATTATGGACATATTATTACCTTAAAAACGGAGCATAAAGCTGTTTTGGAGCCCTTAAACCAACTAAAAAAAGAGGGATTTATGGTTACAGAAATTAATCCTGAGAAAGATGGCTTAATTTCAGAAGAACAATTCAAAAAGAATATAAGAGAAGATACATTTCTGGTTAGTGTCATGTTGGCAAATAACGAAATAGGAGTTATTCAGCCCATAGAAAATATTTCAAAGATATGTAAATCGAGAGGAATAAAATTTCACTCTGATTTTGCACAATGTTTAGGTTATATGGCGTTAGACAATCTTTTATCAGAAGTAAACATGATAACGATGAGTTCTCATAAAATATACGGTCCTAAAGGGATAGGACTTCTTTTGATTGATGAAGAAATTAATCTTGAGCCTTTAATTGTTGGAGGAGGTCAAGAATATGGTCTTAGGTCTGGCACATCACCTCTTCCTTTAGTAGTTGGCTTTGCTAAAGCAATAGAGCTAGCAGTTCTTAATCAAAAAAATAATGCTGAGAAATTACTTTTTTATAGAAATAACCTTTTAGAGGGGTTGTTAAAAAATAATTCTGGTTTATTAATTAATGGCTCCATTGAAAAAAGGTTACCTCACAATTTAAATTTGACTGTATTGGATTTAAACGGAACAAAGTTTCATAAACTTTTAAAATCTAAAATAATTTGTTCTACTGGATCTGCATGCAGTAATGGTGAACCATCTCATGTTTTACTAGCCTTAGGTAGATCTCTTAAAGAAGCAGAATCTTCAATAAGGTTAAGTATTGGATTAAGTACTAATTCAAAAGATATAAAACAAGCAATTCATATTCTTACAAATACGATCAGATCATTACGATAGAAATTATTGGCTTTTAATTTAATTGAGCAATTCTTAATTTTCCACTTCTAGATCTTTTATTAAGTTCGACTTCTTGTTCGGAAGGAGTTATTGGCTTTTTTGTCAGGTTTTTTAGTCTTTGATCATTCTTAAAACAACTTTTAACTAACCTATCCTCAAGGGAATGAAAACTAATAATAGAAATAATACCCCCTGGCAAAAGCCATTCAGGCACAACTTGCAAAAATTTTTCTAATACTTCAATTTCTTTATTAACAGCAATTCTTAGTGCTTGAAATGTTCTTGTTGCTGGATGTATTTTTTTATATCTTTGTTTTGGTGGGAAGCAGCCTGCAATAGAATAAGCTAACTCTTTTGTCCCAGAATATTTCCCATTTTCCTTCAAATCCAATTTTATTTTCCTAGCAATCTTTCTTGATAATCTCTCATCTCCATATTTATAGATAATGTTAGCTAGATCTTTTTCATTTAAAGCCTCAATTAATTTCTCTGCATCAACATCAAGCAAAGGATTCATGCGCATATCAAGCGGACCATCTTTTTGGAAACTAAATCCTCTTTTAGGGTCATCAAGTTGGTTACTATTTACTCCGAGATCTGCAATTACAAAAGAAACTTTTTCTTTTGGTACAAAATAAGCAAAATTTGAAGCCCTTATATCAATCCTACTTTTAAACTCATCAAGTTTTTTTAATGCGTATTTTCTTGCCAATGGATCTTGATCAAGTCCAATTATATTTAAATCCGAATATTTTCTCAATAAATGATAAGAGTGCCCGCCTCCGCCTAAAGTTGCGTCTATTCCCTTAAGTTGATTGTTATGTATAAGTGGGCAATGCTCTAATGAGGCCATAATCTCATCTGTCATAACTGATTGATGATTGAAAAAAGATGAATCTGATAGGTCAGTTTGCATAACTTTCGACTAAGATTTATTTAGAAGTTAAATTTCGAATGGCTCAGCTAGAGACTAGAACAGAACCAATGGTAGTCAATTTTGGCCCTCACCATCCCTCAATGCATGGTGTTTTAAGGTTAGTTGTAACTCTTGATGGTGAGAATGTCATTGATTGTGAACCAGTAATTGGATATTTACATAGAGGAATGGAAAAGATAGCTGAAAATAGGACAAATGTAATGTATGTCCCTTATGTAAGCAGAATGGATTATGCAGCAGGAATGTTTTATGAAGCTATTGTAGTAAATGCTCCTGAAAAATTAGCTAATATTCCAGTTCCTAAAAGAGCTAGTTACATCAGAGTTCTTATGCTCGAACTTAATCGTATTGCTAATCATCTTTTATGGCTTGGTCCCTTTTTAGCAGACGTAGGAGCTCAAACTCCATTTTTCTATATTTTTAGAGAAAGAGAGATGATCTACGATCTCTGGGAAGCTGCTACTGGACAAAGGCTAATAAATAATAATTTCTTTAGGATAGGCGGTGTCGCATGTGATCTCCCATATGGATGGTTAGAAAAATGTATAGACTTTTGCGATTGGTTCGGTCCTAAGATAGATGAATACGAAAAATTAATCACAAATAATCCAATTTTTAGAAAAAGAATTGAAGGTCTAGGAACAATACAAAGAGACCAGGCAATTAATTGGTCTTTGTCTGGGCCAATGCTTAGAGCTTCTGGAGTTTCCTGGGATTTAAGAAAAGTCGATAGTTATGAATGTTATGACGATTTTGATTGGCAGATTGCTTCGGAAAAAGAAGGAGATTGTTATGCGAGATATCGAGTAAGAGTTGAAGAGATGAGACAATCACTAAGCATCATTCGCCAAGCCTGCAAAATGATTCCAGGAGGTCCAACAGAAAATTTAGAAGCTCAAAGAATGGCGACTGAAGATAAGAAAAGTGAAATATTTGGTATCGACTATCAATATGTAGCTAAGAAGGTTGCGCCAACTTTTAAAATTCCTAACGGAGAATTATATACAAGATTAGAGTCAGGAAAAGGAGAAATAGGTGTATTTATTCAAGGTAATAATGAAGTTACCCCATGGAGATTTAAAATTAGAGCAGCTGATTTAAATAATCTGCAAATATTGCCTCATATTCTTAAAGGTGCCAAAATCGCTGATATTATGGCAATCCTTGGTTCAATAGATGTCATTATGGGATCTGTTGATAGATAATTTCCTTAAATGAAACCCGCTGACTGGTTAATATTGCAGAAGAAGGTAAGATTTGGTGATTGTGATTCTGCAGGTGTAATTCATTTTCATAACTTATTAAAATGGTCGCATGAAGCTTGGGAAGAAAGTATCGAAATTTATGGGATTCCTTCTCAAGATATTTTTCCAGATTTTTCTATACGTAAAAGTCAAATTATTTTTCCAATAGTAAATTGTGAAGCAAACTTTCTTGCGCCTATAAAAATTGGAGATTTATTAAAAGTAAAAATTGCCCCTCATAAAATTAATACTCATTTGTTCCAAGTAAATAGCTTTTTTATAAAAAATGGAAATAAAGTAGCCGAAGGGAAAATTATACATTGTTCTTTAGATGTTGATTCAAGAAATAAAATAGAACTTCCCGATCAGTTAGAAAGATGGATAGAGGCTTCTTATGTTAGTAAAAATTTAAAAGAATGCTAATGATTATTTTTTAAATTTATAATTTATTTTTTCTGTAATGCTATTTTTGTTTTTAATAATCCACTTTTCAGGCTTTTCATGTTTAGGCCAACTTTGAGAAAATTTTTTTAATAAATTTAAATAAATTTCCATATTTTTATTATTTGTAAGTTCTCTAAATTCAACTATTATTTCAATTTTATTTCCCCATAATTTGTTAGATACTTTTGAAATATTGAATTTATTAATTGGGATATTTTCTTTCATAATGAAATCATTTAATCTAGATTCAATTACTTCAGGGAAAACGATTTCTCCTCCTGAATTAAAGGCATTATCATTTCTTCCAACAAAGTTTAAATAGAAAGAATTATTGATTTGATTAATTTCGCCTAAATCACTTGTTTGCCACCACCCATTTTTATTTTTGAAATTTTCAGTTTTTAAAGAGTCTATTATTTCGATTCCAATTCTGGCTGATTTTATCTCGATTAATCCTTGTGCGTTAATTCTTATTTTTGTATCAGGTAGTATTTCTCCAACATTTTTAAAACCCATTAAGAATTCATTTGGTTTTAAACTCGTAACCATTGCTGCTGTTTCAGTTGAGCCGTAACAAGGCGCTAATTTTATTTTTTCTTTAATACATTGTTCTGTAGTTTCGTCTGAAATTGAAGCTCCACCTACCCAAATTAGATCAAAAATTTTTAGCCAACTAATTCCATCTTTTTTAGCTAAAAGTCTTTGTAATTGGGTAGGTACTAATGACGTAATCAAGTGTTTTTTGTTTTTTTTAAATTTAATTGTAAAAAGTAAAAGTTCTCGAGTTTTTTTTATCAATTCCGGAGAAATATTAATACAATCACATCCCCAAGTTTGACTTCTAAAAATTTGCATTAATCCACTTATATGGTTCAGGGGTAAAGTATTTAAAATTAAGCAGTTTTGCAATTCAAATCCTTGCTCTATAAGCCATTGACCTGATGTAGTTGCAGATAATTTAAGATTATCTAAATGGTGAAAACATTGTCTCGGTTTTCCAGAACTCCCACTACTATTTAAGATAATTGCTGGCCCATTTTCAGTAATTGAATCTAATACATTTTTGTCTTCATAAAATTTGTTTTTTATATAAATAATTTTATTCTCTCTAATTTTTTCAATAATTTTCTCTACAGATTGAGTTTCGTTATTTTCAACTTCTATAGTATGAATTTTATTTTTCATAGTTGATCCCATATCTTTTTTGCTTCATTTAAAAATAGAAAAGATTTAGGGAACTTATTCATTGCTAAACCAGGAACTTTTGGAGTTTGTCCTTGTAATTGTAGAGACGACAAATGATAAAGCCATCTCTTTCCTATACCAGTTTCAAATGAGGTACTTATAGATATATAAGCTTTTTTATTTTCTAATTCTCTTAAAAGTTTAACTGGATTATTTTCTTGAGAAGGCCTTCTAATTTGCCAACCTTTCCACTCATCAATCAAATTTGGAAATTTTAAAAGTGATTCGTCTAAGGCTATAGGGATTTTTTTGTTGAGTTCTTTCAGTCCATCAATATCATCAACACACAGGGGTTGTTCTAACCAATCTAGATTTTTGTTATCCTTCAAAATATCAGCCCATCTATTAGCTATCTCTCTTCCCCAAGAACCATTAGGATCTATTCTTAACCTAATATTATTGTCTATTTGGCTTAAAATTTCTTCTAAACTTGCTTCTTCCTCATGATTATTTTTTAATGCTACTTTCCATTTTATGGTTAATGATTTGCCAATATCAGATTGTCTTTTTTTAATTTCATTTAGATCTGAAACTACATTTTCATTATTTAACAATATGGCTGTTTTATCAATTTCATCAAAGTAGTAGTTTTCTTTAAAAATTATTTTTCCATTTATTTCGGCTAATGCAGAATTTATTGCAGATTGAATGCATGGGTGAAAAATTTTTATTTGCTCAGATAAATTAAATACTTCTAAATACGAAGGGATCATATCTAGTTGTTTCGCACACTTTTTTAAGTCTTCTTTATGCAGAGGTGAAACTTCTCCAAACCCAATTTTTTTATCATTACTTGTTAATTTAATTATCCAACCCGATTTTGTATGGTAAGCGGTTTTAGAATTTTCTAGTTTGGCTGATAACTTAAAGCTATAAGATTTTTTTTGAAATATCAAGTTCATTTATTAAGCAAGAAATTAAATATTAATCCTGTGATTAAGCCAACTCCATTAAGAGTTTGAAATTTTATTGCAATGAATTTAGAATTTTTTATCGCACTAGGGTTTTTATATGAAGATCTTAATAAATTTATAAGTCTTATTGCTTGCGGGAAACTAATTAAATAAAGGATACAAAACACTGGAATAAATCCATTAACTATAGTGAAAAGTTGAAAAATATATATTGTAAAAATTATCCAAGGCACAAATTGAGAACCTTTTTTTGCCCCTAAGCGAACTAAAGGCGAATTTTTCCCATGCTTTTTATCTTCAGAAATTTGATGAAAATGAGAACAAAATAATACAAGAGTTGTTGCCAAGGAAGGTCCTGAACCAAGTAATAAAGAAACTTTCCATGGAATATCTTCAAAGAAAATATTAGATGGATTTAACGCAATTAAGACTGCAGAGTAAGCAAAAGGTCCAAATGCAAGCCAGCATAATGGTTCTCCTAAACCTTTATAGCCAAATCTAAAAGGAGGACCTTGATATAAATATCCTAAGAAGCAGCAAGTTGCCACCAAAATCAAAATGTTTATACTTGTTGATACTGAAATAATTGAAATTATTAATAAACCAATAACTAAAGATGTATATGCAATAAATGAAATTATTTTTTTATTTTTTACAAGATTTACAATTGAATGGAATTTAAATTCATCGATTCCTGTTTCTGCGTCGAATAAATCATTAGTTAGATTTTCCCAAAGTAATATCAAAATTGCAGCTAAAGTAAATGCAATCAAATTATAAATTTTTACCTTTTCATATTGATTGAGCAAATAAGCCCCTGTTATTAAAACTGGAAGTATTGCAACAGAGTAAAGAGGCCATTTTATTGCTTGTTTCCATAATTTTTTTTTATCTTCGTCCATTTTTAATTAACACACAAAATTAGATAATTATTAAACCTAGTTTATAAATTGAGTTACATTTTTTACTTTATTGCATGATTTTTAGTTATTTTCAATAAGTAATGAAAAATGATTTAAACTTAACAGATTTTTTAAAAGATGTTTTTTCTTCTTTCGATAAGAAAGTTGAAAATTCTGGATTAGTAAGTATTTGTGTTGAGATTCCTTGTATTGATTTATTGCAAGTTTATGAATTGTTAATAAATAAATATCCGTTTTCTTCATTTTGGGAGGAATCTGATGGCATTTCATATATAGCTTTAGAGAAGTGTAAATATATTACTCTGGATGGTCCAAAAAGATTTGAGGTAGCAAAAGAGTTTAATTCTGAGAATTTTAAAAATTTAATTAACTTAACTAATGAATCACATAATTCTGCACTATCAAAAATAATTTATCTATTTTCTTTCTCTGAAAATTTGAATAATAAGAATTTACCTTCAGATATCCCTAGTTTGGAAGCCATCTTGCCAAAAATATTAATTACTAAAAGTGATAAGAATTGCTGGTTAAGAATCAATGGTCATGTTGAAGGTAAATCATCATTAAGAACATTAATCGAAGAAATATGGACAATTAGAAATCAAGTTATTAATTCTCAGCCAGAATTAATAAAATCATCTGGCTTGAAAATTAGTCTTGATTCCCCTTTTATTGACGATTTCTCACGCTCCTTAGAAACTTCTAAAAAAAATATGAAAAAAATAGTAAATAGAGGAATTCAATTAGTAGAGAAAGGTATTCTCGAAAAGATAGTTTTAGCGAATAGGATCAAAATAAAACTTAAAAATAAATTAGATTTAGTAGAAATTTTAAAAAGATTTAAAAAGAAGCAACCAAATACATGTAGATACGTTTGGAAAAGGAATAGTCAAGATATTTTGTTTGGAGCATCTCCAGAAAAATTATTTTCTTTTTCTAAACCTAATTTAACTTTAGAGGCTCTTGCTGGAACTATCTCTACTAATTCAAATTTTAAGAAACTCCTAAAAAGTACTAAAGACTTAAAGGAACATAATTATGTAATACAGTACTTGATTAAATCTTTAGAAGTTGCAAAAATAACAAACTTTAAAAAAAGTGATGTCAAGGTAAATTCATTTGGAGATATTTCTCATTTGCAAACACTTATTGTCTCTAAAGTTGAAAATATTTGTCCTTTTGAATTGCTTAAAAACTTACATCCATCTCCGGCTGTTTGTGGATATCCAAAAACAGCAGCAATGGATTGGATAAACACACTTGAGTCTTTTCCTAGAGGAAATTATGCTTCTCCAATGGGTTGGGTTGATTCATCAGGCAATGCTTCATTTCTTTTAGCAATAAGAGGTGCAAGATGTATTGAAGAAAATATTGAATTTACTGCAGGTTCAGGTATAGTTTCAGGATCCGTTTTAGAGAAAGAAATAGATGAGATTAAATTAAAATTTGAATCTATAGTAAAACAGATATTTTTCGCTAAAAATCCTAAATAATTTCTACTAATTTTTCAATAACTTCCGCTGAAACATTCTTATTGGATAAATTTTCTATTTCTCTTAAACCTGTTGGACTGGTTACATTAATCTCGCTAAGCATTCCATTTATTACATCAATACCTACAAAAAATAAACCTTCATCTTTGAAATGTTGAGATAATTCTGAGCAGATACTTTTTTCTTTTTCTGTTAATAATGTGCGTTCAGCCTTCCCTCCCATCGCTAAATTACTCCTAAAATCGCCTCTTTGAGGAATCCTATTTATAGATCCAATTGCTTCTCCGTTTACGATAATTATTCTTTTATCACCCTCTATGACTTCAGGGATAAATTTTTGCATCATAACGGGTAATTCTTCTTGAGAAGTGATTAATTCAATGATTGATTTAATTCCTGGAGAATTTTTATTTATCCTGATAACACCTTGACCACCTTTTCCTCCAAGAGGTTTTATGACCACTTCATTATTAATATTTGCAAAATTAATAAGATCTTTTACCTTATTCGCAACTATTGTAGGTGCCATTAAGTGACTGTATCTCAAGGCACCTAGCTTTTCATTCCATGCTCTTAACGATGAGGGTTTGTTAATTACTTTTACTCCTTTTCTTTCGGCAACTTCTAAAAGATGGGTTGCATATAAATAAGCCTCATTTACAGGAGGATCTTTTCTCATCCAAATGCAATTAAATTCTGCGAGAGGTATGCAATCATTTTCTTTGAAAGAAATCCACGGAATTACTTCAACTTTTACGGAAGATGCCCATACTTCATCACCTCTAGCTTCAAGGTCTTGAGGAGTACAACTCCAGATTTCAATATTTTTTTTTGATGATGCTTGCATTAAAGCAGCAGTTGAATCTTTTAAGGGATTTATATTTTTAATTGGATCAATTACGAATAGAAATTTCATAAGATCTAGTTTAATAATGCTTCTAATTTATTTTTATTTTCTAATGCGTAGAGATCATCGCAGCCTCCGATACCCATATTATCTATAAATATTTGTGGTAATGTTCTTCTACCATCAGCTCTTTCAATCATCAATGCTCTGGCATTTTCGTCGCCATCTATTTTATATTCTGTAAAATTTACATTTTTTTTCTTGAGTAGTGATTTTGCTCGAATACAGAATGGGCAATATTGCCAAGTATAAATTTCAACTTTGGACATTTTTTTAAAATAATACTTAGTTTATACTATTAAACAAAAGTGCTTGTTAGATTATAAATAACGATTAAATTCTATTTTGATAGATATTACAGATTTCAAAAAAGATCTTTCGGAACTAACAGAGCGCCTGGGTAATGCTCAGGATTGTCTTTGACGTTCCAAGATTAAAAGCGAAAAGGAAAGAGTTAGAGCAAATTTCTGCTCAGCCTGAATTTTGGGAAAATCAAGAAGAAGCTAAAAAACAAATGTTAATCCTTGATGATGTCAAAGCACAACTCGAATTGTTAGATAAATGGAAAACTTTTATTTCTGATGCTAATGCCTCTCTTGAGCTTTATTCTCTAGAAGCTGAAGAGGAAATGATTTTAGAATCGAATCTGGGATTAAAGAAATTAAGAGAGAATTTAGATAAATGGGAATTTGAAAGATTGTTATGCGGTGAATACGATAAAGAAGGAGCAGTAGTTTCTATTAACGCAGGTGCGGGTGGAACAGATGCGCAGGATTGGGTAGAGATATTATTAAGAATGTACTCAAGATGGGCCGATAATAATCAAATGAGCCTTGTCATTAATGAATTATCTCAAGGAGAAGAAGCAGGTATTAAAAGTGTAACGTTCGAAATTGATGGAAAATATGCATACGGCTATCTGCAACATGAAAAAGGAACTCATAGATTAGTAAGAATTTCTCCTTTTAATGCCAATGGCAAAAGACAAACCAGCTTTGCTGGGGTAGAGGTTATGCCAAAATTTGATGATAATATTTCACTTGATATACCTGAAAAAGATTTAGAAATTACAACGAGTAGATCAGGTGGAGCTGGAGGGCAAAATGTTAATAAAGTAGAAACAGCAGTGAGAATTGTTCATTTGCCTTCAGGAATTTCAGTAAGATGTACCCAAGAAAGATCTCAATTACAAAATAAAGAAAAAGCTATGTTACTTCTGAAGTCTAAACTATTAGTGATTGCGAAAGAACAACGAGCTGCAGAAGTCGCTGATATTAAAGGTGATATTGTGGAAGCTGCATGGGGCAATCAAATAAGAAATTATGTTTTCCATCCCTATCAAATGGTAAAAGATCTTAGGACTATGCAGGAGACTAACGAGTTAGATAGTGTTTTAGATGGGGGACTTGAACCATTTATTCATGAATTATTACGTATTAATATTTCTTCTAACGAATCTATTGAATAACTAATGGAAAATAAAAACGAAATTTTAGAAAAAAAAGTTTCTCCTCCAAGCTTTATAAAGCTTGCTATGAGAAATATGGTAAGGAAAGGCTCAAAAAGTATTTCTCATTTTTCAATAACCTTTCTAGTTTTAATTGGGATATTAATACTTGTGGCCACAATAGGTAAGCCCAATATTCCAGTTTAAGAATGTATGAAAGAAAAAATTATTTCTGAAATAAATTTAGATTTGGTTTTTCAATGTAATGATTTTTCTCAATTTTCAAATAAGTTAAAAGATACTAAAACTAATCTTATTTTTGAATCTATTTTTTGGGAGAATGTTTTTTTATCTTGGATAAATACAATATTAAAAAAAAAGGATTATGAATTACCAAATTATATTTTTGAAAAAAAATCTTTTTCATTAGGCTTACAGATAATATCTAATCAAGAAATTGCTTCTTTGAATAAGAAATGGATGCAAAAAAATGGTCCAACTGATGTTCTATCGTTTCCAATTATTTCTGATGAATCTCTAAATAATTTAGATCATATAGAGTTAGGAGATATATTCATATCGTTAGAGATGGCACTTGAGCAATCTTATGAATATAAAAATTCAATCTATAGAGAGATGATCTGGTTGGCTAGTCATGGATTTTTACATCTTTTAGGATGGGAACATAATAATGAGCATGATTTAGAAAATATGTTAAATTTCCAAGAATATTTAATTACTCGATTAGATTAAAAATCAATGGAAAAAAAAATAAACTATTTAGAAAATAGAAAAGAATCATACAAAACTTCTAGTAATGTATTTATAAGTTTTAAGTATGCTTTCAATGGTATTAGTTATGTATTAAAAACTTCAAGAAATTTTAAAATTCAATTAATTTTTGCAGTTACAAGTTTAATACTTGGTTTTTTATTCAAAATTAATCTAAGTAATTATGTTATTTTGATTGCAACAATAATGTCTGTTTTAATATTGGAAATATTGAACACATCTATTGAATCAATCGTTGATTTAGTAGTGAAAAAAGAATTTAGTATTTTGGCTAAAATTTCAAAAGATACTTCTGCAGGAGCAGTATTATTAGCTTCCATTAATTCTGTTATTATTGCTGTATATATCTTTGTTCCTAAAATAAAGTTGTTATTTTAAATCCATATAAATATGTTTCTTGTTATTGATAATTACGATAGTTTTACTTATAACCTTGTTCAATATTTAGGAGAACTTTCAGTTGAGCATGAAATAACTAAAGAATTAATAGTTAAAAGAAATGATGAAATTACTTTAGAAGAAATTATCAAAATAAATCCTGGCGGAATTCTATTATCTCCAGGTCCAGGCAATCCAGATCAATCTGGCATTTGTCTGCCAATTCTAAAAAAATTATCTAAAAATATTCCGACATTGGGAGTTTGTTTAGGTCATCAAGCTTTGGCCCAAGCTTTTGGAGGTAAGGTTATAGTTGGGAAAGAACTTATGCATGGTAAGACATCCAAAATATTTCATAATCAAAAAGGATTGTTTAAAGATATCGAGACTCCATTTGTGGCTACTAGATACCATAGTCTTATAGTTGATTCAAGTTCTTTGCCATCTTGTTTCGACATAACTGCGACTTTAGAAGACTCAACAATTATGGCTATCTCTCATAAAGAATATAAACATTTACATGGGGTACAATTCCATCCTGAAAGTGTGTTGACGCAATTTGGTCATAAATTAATTAGTAATTTTCTAAAAATGGCTGAACAAAAGTAAAATAAAAAAAAATTAATATTATGATTTCTCAAATTAAAAACTTTTTATTTTTGATATTAGTTAGCTCTTTTTTACCTACCTCATTATTGGCAAGGAATCTAGGAATAAAAAGTTTGGGACATAGTAGTTTTTTAATTACTAGTGAGGATAAATCTATTCTTATAAATCCCTTTAAAGCAATAGGTTGTGCAAGTAATTTAAAGGAGCCAAAAGAAGTCAACGTAGATTTTATTTTGGCTAGTTCTAGGCTTCCAGATGAAGGATATAACCCTAATGATCAATTAATGTTCGTTGAGCCAGGAATCTATCAATTTGAGGATATTTTATTAAATGGAATTTCTGTACCACATGACAGAGTAGATGGAAGAAGATTTGGGATGGCAACTGTTTGGAGTTGGGAGCAGAATGATCTCAAAATTGTTCATATGGGAGGAGCTGCTGGTGATATTGATATAAACAGTCAAATTATTTTGTCTAGTCCAGATATATTGTTTATTTCAATTGGAGGAGGAATAAAATCTTACAATGGTAAAGAAGCCTCAAAAATAGTTAAAATCTTAAAGCCTAAAGTAGTTATTCCTGTTCACTTTGAACGCGGCAAAAAAATTAATAAAGAATGTGATTTCTCAAATGCTGATTTATTTATTGAAAATCTGAAAGATTTTAAAGTAAAATATGTTGGAAAAGATTTTCAAATAAAACCTAAAAGAATCGATCAAAATACAATTTATATTTTCAGTAATTAATTTTTTAAATCTAATATCTTGTAATTGTCCCAGAAAAAAATCATTTGTTCTTTAGTTCCAATACTAACCCTTATTGAATTACCGATATCTTTTTTGTTTTCCATACTTCTAATAAGAATACCTTTTTCTCTCATCTGTTTTATTAGGATTTTAGGATCTTTTTTTGGCCAAATTAAGAAATAATTACCTCCACTAAAGTGAGTTCTGATTTTTGTTGATTTAAATTTATTTAAAATCCATTCCCTCGCATTTTTTACTTCTAAAACATAATTATCAATATATGATTTGTCTTTAAGTGCTGCTAATGCCGCTGTTATTGCAAAGCTGTTTACATCATATGGTCCTGTAACTTTATTAATGTACTGAATTAACCTTTTATTGCCAAAAGTAAAACCTATTCTTAAACCAGCTAGACCTGCAGTTTTTGAAAGAGATTGGATTATTAGTATATTTTTATTCTTTTCAAAATCTATCGATTCAAGAAGACTATCTCCATTAAATTTTTCATATAGTTCATCAACAACTATTAATGAATCTTTATTGATATTGGCTAAATTAATTATTTCATGAGAGTTTATAACAGTTCCTGTTGGATTATTTGGATTGCAAATAAATATTAACTTTGGATTATGCTTTATTATTTTTTCCCTAAATTCTTCGATGGGGAATAGGAAATTTTCTCCAATGTAAGAACAACTTATTTTTTTCATTCCTCGGATTTCTGCACAAGGAGAATAGTAACCAAAAGTTGGATTTGTGGTTAGAAATATTTGATCTTTTTCTCCAAAGCAATTGAAAATTGCATTTATTGCTGCATCTGCTCCATTGAAAATTCCGATTTCATCATTACCAAATTTTCTTGAATCAAGATATTTATCACATAAAAATTTTTTTAAAAAATTATATTCTGGATAAATTGAAATCTCATCTAATTTTATCGCTTGTAATTCCTCTAAAACCTTAGGACTTGGACCTAAAGTATTTTCATTAAAGTCTAAGCGGAGTAAATTTCTTCTATTTTCTAAAGGTGCAGAGTAAGACTGCATATTTATTAT
This sequence comes from uncultured Prochlorococcus sp., assembly GCA_902518475.1. Lineage (GTDB taxonomy): Bacteria > Cyanobacteriota > Cyanobacteriia > PCC-6307 > Cyanobiaceae > Prochlorococcus_A. The sequence continues at coordinate 68,040 of CABYGI010000004.1, forward strand.
TTCTTCTCTTGGTTGTGGGAAAAGATTATTTAATGGATCAAAATCATTCATTACATTCTTTCTAAAGTTTCAATTCCTAAAAGCTCTAAGCTTAATTTTAGTGTTTTTGCAGTTAGGTCACATAAATTAAGCCTAGAAATTTTTATATTTTTTTCTTCTTTGAGGATTGGAACTTGATCATAGAATCTATTAAAAGTCTGACATAACTCGAAAAGATAATTGCATAATCTATTTGGCATTAAGTCTTTTTCAATAGAAATTATGACTTCATCGAACTTAAGTAATTTTCTGATAAGTTTCCACTCAGATTTATGTTCATAATTTACGTATTGAAAATCTTTAGAGTCATAAACAAAATCATTTTTTCTTTTAATTCCTGAAATTCTTACAAGTGTATATAACAAATAAGGAGCAGTATTACCATTAAGGGAAAGCATTTTATCAAAACTAAATTGATAATTGGTAATCCTATTTTGACTTAAATCTGCATACTTAACAGCTCCTAATCCAATAATTCTTGAAGTATTTGCTATAAACTCTTCGGTCTCATAACGATCTTCATCTTCTAATCTTTTTAATAAATCTTCTTTTGCTCTTCTAACTGCTTCATTTAATAAATCTTTTAGGCGTATTGTTTCACCTTCTCTTGTCTTAAGTTTTTTGCCATCAATTCCTTGAACTAACCCAAAAGGGACATGGTCTACTTGACAATTTTCTGGGATCCATTTTGCTTTTTTTGCAACTTGAAAAACTCCAGCAAAATGATTTGCTTGCCCATGATCAGTTACATAAATAATTCTTGAAGCATCATCGCCATTAGGAGGTTTATTGAATCTGTATCTTATAGCAGCAAGATCTGTGGTGGCATAATTAAAACCTCCATCTTTTTTTTGAATAATTAGCGGTAAAGGTTTGCCCTCTTTATTAGTCATCCCATCTAAAAATACACATTTTGCTCCTTGATCTTCTACTAAAATTTTTTTTAAATTCAAATCATCAATAACTGATTTTAAGAAGGGATTATAAAAAGATTCACCTCTTTCTTCTATTTTTATTTTTAAATTTTTATAGATTTCATCAAATTCTTTCCTTGATTGATCACATAATAATTTCCAAGCTTTAATCGATTTAATATCTTCACTTTGTAACTTAACTACTTCCTCTCTAGATCTTTTTTGGAATTCAGATTCGTTATCAAATCTTTTTTTTGATTCTTTATAAAATTCAACTAAATCACTTATCTTGATCTTTCCTATTTCTTCTAGATCATTTGAATATAAATCTTTGAGCTGAGTAATAAGCATGCCAAATTGTGTCCCCCAATCACCAACATGATTGAGTCTTAATACTTCATAACCTCTTAACTCGAAAATTCTAGATATTGAGTCACCTATTATTGTTGATCTTAAATGCCCTACATGCATTTCTTTAGCAATATTAGGACTAGAAAAATCTACAATAACTTTATTAGACAAACCACTATCTAAATTTTTTCTAATTAGAGGTATGCCAGCCCTGTTGCATTGAATATTTGACTTAATTTCATTTATTAGAACTTCATCTTTTAATTTAATATTAATAAATCCAGGTCCAGCTATTTCTAGACTCTTACATAATTTTGCTATGCTTTTATTTTTATTTAAAAGGTTAATAAAATCATTAGAAATATCTCTTGGGTTCTTTTTATATATTTTAGATAAACTTAAACAAACATTACATTGATAATCACCAAATTCCTCTTTTGATGATTGTGTAATTAAACTTTTTCTAAGAATTTCGAATTCTCCTTTTTTATCATTTTTTTCGAGACTATCTAAAAGAGATTGTTCAAATTGTTTTGTTAATTCTTTAAAAATGATTAGCATTAATTATTCAATTATTTATCTATATGATTAATTAATATAACGCATACTCAAATCAATCCAATTACTTTTGGTGATTGAAGAACTTGTTGAAATCAAATCAATACCTTTTATTAGATATTTACTAATTTCTTGAGGGTTTATTCCAGAAACTTCTATTATCAAATTTTTATTGACTTCTTTTTTTAAGCTATTTATTGATAAATCTCTTAATTCTTGAACGCTTTTTTTGATTGTTTCAGGATTAAGTTCATCTAATAAGACACTATCCGCTCCTGCTAATACTGCTTCTTTTGCCTGTTCGATATTCTCAGCTTCAATTATTATATGAGTTGTAAAAGGCGAATTTAGGCGAATTTTTTGTACTGCATTTTTAAGATTATCTGTCCATGCAATATGATTTTCTTTGATCATAGCAGCATCGTATAATCCCATTCTATGATTCACCCCACCTCCGCATTTGAATGCATATTTTTCAAATATTCTTAAGCCAGGAGTCGTTTTCCTAGTATCTGCTAATTTTATATTTGTACCTTCTAATTTATCTGTAAGATTCTTTGTATATGTTGAGATTCCAGATAAATGCATTGCTATATTTAAGCTGATCCTTTCACTAGCGAGTAAACTTTTTGAAGGTCCATATATTTCTAAGATTTTTTGATCTTTAACAAATTTATCTCCATCAGAGATATTAAATTTTGGACTGATTTTTAAATCAATTTTTCTAAAAATTTCTTTTAGAATTTCAACTCCACAGAATATACCCTCCTCTTTTGCAATCCAATATGCATTACCATTCTCTTCAGTAATAGAGGGACTTGTAAGATCTCCCCTACCTATATCTTCATCGATCCAATTATCAATGATTTTACTTATTATTGGAGTATTTAAATCCACTAAACAAAAATAATTAATTAATAAAAATTAAACTGAAGTTAGAGAATCAACTATATATCACAATGTAATTTAACTCAAATTTATTTACCAATACAAAACTTAGAAAAAATATTATCTAAGAGTTCCTCTGTTAATTCTTGACCAGTTATTTTAGATAAGTTTTGAATTCCATCTCTCAGTTCAATTGATAACAAATCAAATGGCAATTTATTTTCAATTATTTCATCAGTATCATTTAAATTAGATAAGCAAGCAGACAAATTTGTTAAATGTCTTTCGTTTAAAAATATATTGATATTTTCTACTTGTTTTAATCCGCATTTTTTTATGATTGTGTCTATTAATAATCTTTCACCATCATTATTCTTAATACTCATAACAATTATGTTTTTTAACTCATTTGAATTAATATTTTTGCAATCAATTAAATCTTTTTTATTGCCCAAAATAGTAATTAATTTTTCTTTGGGAATTTCTTGTATTATTTTTTTATCTTCTTCATTAAATCCTTCATCAAGACTATAAATATAAATTATAAAATCCGACTCTTTTATTTTCCTAAAACTTTTTTTAATTCCAATACTTTCAATTTGTTCATGAGTTTCTCTTATGCCAGCAGTATCAATTATTTTCATTGGAATATCATTAATAGTTAAATTAACTTCAATAACATCTCTAGTTGTTCCAGGAATATTAGTTACGATTGCTTTCTCTTTTTTTGCAAGCAAATTTAATAAAGAGCTTTTACCAACATTTGTTTTACCTATAAGCGCAATGGATATTCCATTGTGAATATATGAATTTCTTTTTGCATTTTCTATTAGTAATTCTATTTTTTCTTTGACTTTTTTAATGTTTTTTAGATATTTGGTGTAATCAAAATCTGTGAAGTCTTCTTCAAAATCAACTCTCGCTTCTATTTCGCAAAGTTGATTTATAAGGTCATTTTTAATATCATCAATTTTTTTCTTTATTTCTCCTTGAACCCCGCTAAAAGCTAACTCTGCTGATCTAGTATTGCTTGCATTAATTAATTGATTAATCGACTCGGCTTGAGTAAGGTCTATTTTCCCATTAAGAAAAGCTCTTTGACTAAATTCTCCTGGATTTGCAAGTCTAACTTTAGAATTACTAGATAATAATATCTTTAAAACTTTATTTACTATGATAATTCCGCCATGGCAATGAAGTTCAACCACATCCTCTCCTGTGAAGCTATTTGGTGATTTCATCACTAAAATTAAAACTTCATCTATAAATTTATTTTGTTTATTTTCCTGAATAAAACCACGAAAAACCCTATGTGATTCCCATGCATATTTAGATTTAGTTTGAACAATTTTTTTGCAAGAATTTATTGCGTCTTTCCCTGATACTCTTATTATCGCAACTCCTCCCTTCCCAATACTTATAGCTGAAGCAATTGCGGCTATCGTATCTTCTGTAGTAACTATCGAATCCATCTCTCGCTTTGTTATGGATAATTAAGTAAGATTATCAAGAATTTAATTTTGAAATTTTCTTTCTTAATGAGATTTAAAAGAGATATTACCTATAAGAAAATTCTATCATTATTTAGGAATCAGAATGGAAGTCCTTTATTTAATGCTAAAGGTTTAGCTATAGGAGTATTTAGTGGTTGCTTTCCTTTTTTTGGTTTTCAGACTTTAATGGGGGTATTTTTGGCGAAAATAGCTAAGGGAAATATTGTTCTAGCTGCAATTGGTACCTGGATCAGCAACCCTTTTACTTATATTCCACTTTATTATTTTAATTATAAAGTTGGTTCGATATTTTTAAATAATCCTCCTAATAAAATTCTTGAAAAAAGTTTAGTTATTGATGACTTATGGAAACAAGGTAGAATTTTTTCCCTAAAATTACTCTTGGGTTCATGTTGTGTAGGTATTTTATTAGCTTTGATTTGCGGCAGTATTGTTTTCTTTACCTACAAGATAAAAAGTAAAAGATAGATTGATCTGATATTAAAATTAACTTTGTCCAACTCTGGCAATATCTAAAACATCTGCCATTGATTTAATTTGTTCAATTGTTTTGTGAAGTTGGTTATAACTTTCAAGACCTACACAAAGATTTATAATGGCTGGTTTACCATAAGCAGTTTTAACATTTGCATCGCTAACGTTTATACCTTTATCAGATAAACGCATGAGAATATCTTTAAGAATTCCAACTCGATCAATTACTTCTATTCGTAGCTGAATTGGAAACTTATTATCGCCAGTTTTATTATCTTGATTCCAACCGACAGGTAATCTTCTCTCTATTGGAATTGGTATTACATTTTCACAATCTTCCCTATGTATAGTTATCCCATGGTTGCCGAGCGACACAGTTCCGATAATATCCTCGCCTGGGAGTGGGGCGCAGCATTTACCTATTCTGTAATCGAGGCCTTCTATCCCGGAAATTGGTGATTTAGCTGCTGTATTAGATTGATTAGTGGATAAATTATTATTACTTCTAAGAGATTTTGCTATTTCAGAGTCAGAATCATTTTTTACATCTTCTGTCTGTAATTTTATTTCTTCTCTTAGTCTGTTTAATACTTGATGCAAAGTTAAACCACCAAAACCAAGAGATGCAAGAAGGTCTTCAGTAGTTTTTAAATTACATCGATTTGCAACTTTTTTCATGGCTTCACTGGAAAGTAATGCTTCAAAACCGTTTCTGCCTACTTCTTTTTCAAGTAAATCTCTACCTCTTTTAATCGTTTCATCACGATGGCTTTTCTTATACCATTGGCGAATTCTATTTTTAGCAGTTGGCGTAACTACAAAGTTCAGCCAATCCAAGCTTGGAGTAGCATTATTACTTGTCAAAATTTCTATGAAGTCACCATTTTGAAGTGCTGTAGATAATGGAGAAAGCTTTTCATTAATTCTTATTCCATTACAGTGATTTCCAACTTCAGAATGGATTCTGTAGGCGAAATCTATCGCGGTAGATCCTTTCCTTAAACCAACAACATCTCCTTTTGGAGTGATCACAAATACTTCTTCATCAAATAAATCTTCTTTAATTGAAGCTAAATAATCATTATGATCTCGTTCATTACCTTCTTGTTGCCATTCTACTAGTTGTCTTAGCCAATTAAATCTCTCGGCATTACTTTTAGCAGGAGAACCACCCTCTTTATATTGCCAATGAGCTGCAATACCATATTCAGCAATTTGATGCATCGAAGTAGTTCTAATTTGAACTTCAATAGGTCGATGTCTTCCAATCACAGAAGTGTGTAAGGACTGATATCCATTGGGTTTTGGTAATCCTATATAGTCTTTAAATCTACCTGGAATTGGTTTGAAAGTATCATGAACAACTGCTAAAGCCCTATAACAACTATCTGAATTGTCCACGATAATTCTTAGGGCAGCAACATCATAAATCTCGTGAAAATGTTTTTGTTGTCTTTCCATTTTGCTCCAGATGCCATAAAGATGTTTTGGCCTTCCTGTTATTTCAAAATTTTTCAAACCTGCTGAAATCAAGTTTTCCTTCATAAGATTCAAAGTTACTTTTAATCTTTTTTCTCTATCACTTCTTTTAACGGCGATTTGATCTTTAAGATCTAGATATTCTTTAGGCTCTAGGAATTTAAAAGCTAAATCTTCTAATTCCCATTTAAATCTGTTTATTCCTAGTCGATTAGCTAATGGTGCATAAATCTCTCTTGTTTCTCTCGCGATTCTTAGTTTTTTCTCATCATTTAGCCATTCAATTGTTCTCATGTTATGAAGTCGATCTGCAAGTTTTACTAAGACAACTCTGATATCGCTGGCCATAGCCAAAAACATTTTCCTAAGATTTTCAGCTTGTGCTTCAGTCCTGTTGTTAAAGTGAATGCCGCCTAATTTTGTTACACCCTCTACAAGTATTTTTACTTCTAATCCAAAATTTTTTTCTATTTCTGATAAATCAATGCCAGTATCTTCAACTACATCATGTAGAAGGCCTGCAGCAATAACAGATGAACTAGCACCTATTTCTCTAAGGAGATTTGCAACAGCAACCGGGTGGATAATGTATGGCTCGCCACTCGCGCGGAACTGTCCATCATGAGCTTTATAAGCAAGTTTAAAAGCCTTTACTATAAGGTTTTGATTCTCATCATTTTCTTTATTTGATTTTTCAAAATTATAAATATCTTTAAGAAGCCAATCTGGAATGTTTATTTGATAATTCAAAGATTCACTTTCATATTTTTTATTTTCAGGCAAAATAGTTTTGGAAACTTCAATTTCGTTTTTTTCTTTTGAATTTGCAGCAGCCTCGGACATTTTATATTGCTTTAGATGTATTTTATTTAGGTCTAGAAAAATTTGCTATAAATCATGGAAAAAAATAAAGAAAAAATTATTGTAGTTAAAAATCTTACTGTCAAATATGGTCTAAAACAGCAACCAATTATCAAAAATTTTAATTTAGAAATAGATAGTGGAGATCATTTGGCAATAATAGGACCTTCTGGATGTGGAAAGACCACTTTTGCAAAAACATTAGTAAATATATTGCCTGAAAAGGCCACTTCTAAAGGATATCTATCGATTTCTAGTGTAGATCCTAGGAAAATAAACAACAAAGATGCACAATTATTTAGAAGAAAGAATTTTGGATTTATTTATCAAGACTCTATAAAAAAACTTAATCCCCTAATGAGAGTTGGGGATCATTTATATGAATTATTTAAAACACATGATCAAACTAAATCATCTTTTGCTATTAAAAAATTAGTAAAAGAAGTTTTTCAAAAAGTCGGAATTGAAGAAAGTAGACTTGATTCATTCCCACATCAATTTAGCGGTGGAATGAGACAGAGAGTTTCTATAGCAATGGCTCTTGCTTTGAAACCTAAATTATTAATAGCTGATGAACCTACAACAAGCTTAGATACCAAAACGAGTTTTGAAATTATGCAAGAAATAATTCATCTATGTAATGAATTTGATACAACTTTAATTTTAATTAGTCATGATATTAATCTTGCAGCAAAGTGGTGCAAAAAAGTTGTAATAATTGAAAAGGGATCGATTGTTGAAAAAGGGAATATATTAGATATTTTTCAATCACCAAAATCAGATATCGGTAAAAAGTTAGTAAATGCTTCAAAAATAGTATTAGAACCAAACACTAAAAATAATGCACGAGATGCGGTCGTTCTAGAGGTAAATAACCTAAGACATTGGTATAAATTAAATTCTTCAATTTTCATTAATAAATGGAATAAGGCTTTAAATGAAGTTAGTTTCAAGTTATATGAAAATGAGACTCTTGGAATAGTTGGTTCTTCAGGGAGTGGTAAAAGTACATTATGTAGGGCTTTAATTGGACTTCTTAAAGTAAGAGGTGGTGAAATCAAAATTTATGATAAAAATCATGCATCGAAAAAAAATAAATTTTTTAATAAGAACAATAAAGTGCAAATTATTTTTCAAGACCCTTTTTCAAGTTTGAATCCGAAAATGACGATTATAAATATTTTGGAAGATATATTTTTTATTCAAAAAATTTCAGATAAAAGAAAAATCGAACAAGAAATAAAATTAATGTTAAGAAATTTAAATCTTCCCTTAAATAATGATTTTTTTAATTCTTATCCTAACCAATTGTCTGGTGGTCAATTGCAAAGAATTTCATTGGCCAGGGCGCTATTGTTGAAGCCAAAAATTTTAATTTGTGATGAGAGCTTAAATATGTTGGATGCTTCAGTAAAAATAGAGATTCTTGAATTACTAAGAGTCTTTCAAGAAAAAATGAATTTAACGATTATTTTTATTACCCATGATTTAGGCATTGCTAAAAGATTTTGTAATAGGTTGCTAGTTATGAATCATGGAAAGATAGTTGATGAAGGAGAAAGTTCTACAATATTCACTAAAACTCAAAACCCGTATACAAAATCACTTCTAAATTCCTCTTTAAATCTCATTTAACTTTAAGAACACTTAGTAATTTTTGAAAATCTAATGGTAATTCTGATTCAAATATCATTTCTTTACCATTTATTGGATGTACAAGTCCAAGCTTGATGGCGTGTAAAGCTTGGCCATCTAATTTACAGGGTAGTTTTTTACATCTTCCATATAATGGATCACCCACAATTGGATGATTAATATGAGCGCAATGAACTCTTATTTGATGCGTTCGCCCCGTATCTAGTTTGAAACTCATTAATGAGTAATTGCCAAATCTTTCTTCTAATTTCCAATAGGTACAGGCATACCTTCCTGAAGTTTCTTCAACTACTTTATATTTCAATCTATTTAATTTATCTCTGCCAATGTGTCCCACTATTTGGCCTTCTTCAGAATTAGGCGCTCCATGAATTACTGCAATATATTCGCGTGATGCTATTTTTTCTTTAATTTGTTTCTGGAGATTTACTAATGCCTCTTGGCTTTTTGCAACCACCATACATCCAGAGGTATCTTTATCTAATCTGTGAACAATCCCAGGTCTTAATTTTCCATTAATTCCAGGCAGATCTTTACAGTGAAAAAGTAATCCATTCACTAAAGTTCCAGATTTGTGTCCAGGGGCTGGATGAACTATTAGACCTGATTGTTTATTGATGACTATGATGTGCTCGTCTTCAAAAAGGATATTTAAATCCATTTTTTCAGGTTTCAAATAAATAAGAGGTTCTGGAGGAGGCATCCATATTTGAACATTGTCGCCATTTTTTAATGGGGTCTTTGCTTTTGCGGTCTTATAGTTTACTAGTACCAAACCTGAATTTATAAAATGTTGAATTCTTGCTCTACTTTGTTCTGGCCTTTTACTTACCAACCATCTGTCTAGCCTCATAGGCAGAGGTTGCTCATAAATAATTTCTATAAGCTCACCTTCTCCAATGCCGAAAGAATTTTGATTATTTAATTCCATAGTGGGACTTCTAAAGCAATTTTACCCAGCATTTGATTTCTATAATCTTCCAATAACTTATAAGACATTCTCCTTTTATCACCTGAGGTATGTTTTGAAGCTGCTTCTTTGATCCAAGCAGAAGGACTCTTAAAGCCTTTGTTAATATCAACTCCATATCTGTTAGATATTTGTTTAACTGAGATGTTCGCATTCTTATCTTTGTTGAGAGTGGATATAATTTTGATAAACCCAATTGCGACACTCTCTATTTCATAAGCAGCTTCACCAATATCGTCACACAGTGCAAGATTAAGTGCTGATTTTTGATCTTCTAAATTTGGAGGTATAACACCAGGAGCATCTAGCAGATCTATACCACTTTCTAATTTTATCCATCTTAAATTACGAGTCACGCCTGCTTTCCTAGCGCTATCTACAACTCTTTTTTTTGCAATTCTATTGATTAATGCTGACTTTCCTACGTTTGGAAAACCAAGTGTAAGGGCTCTAATTGGCCTAATTCGCATTCCTCTAGAGAGTCTTCTTTCATCGATTGACGACCTAGAATCTTTGGCTGACTTACAAATTTCTTTAATCCCTATTCCTTTTTTAGCATCACACCAAAGAGGGTATTGATCTTTATCATTAAACCATTTGTTCCAACTATTGATTGTATGAGGGGAGATCATGTCTGATCTGTTAATAACAAGAATATGTTTTTTATTATTTATCCATTTATTTAAGTGTGGATGTCCTGTTGACAAAGGTATTCGTGCATCTCTAACTTCTATGACTAAATCTACTTTATTGATAACTTCAGATAATTTCTTTTCTGCTTTTGCGATATGGCCTGGGTACCATTGGATTTTGGGGATGTCCACTTCAATAAATCAAATAAAATTTTGTATTCCTTTTAGTTTTTATAAGTTTCAAAAGTATTTACTTTTAAATTTTAGTATAAATTTAATAACTAAAAAATTTTTAAAATCCTTAATTCTTAAAATTTATTAAGGCATAGGTAACAGTAACTACTTTTTAACCCAATAAGCACAAATAAACGTTAGGGTCTTAAAATTGAAAATAGGCTTGTTTAATGTCAAAATTATCTCTTTCCAATCTTGATAAGACCAATCTAGAAGGAAAAAAAGTTCTTGTTAGAGTAGATTTTAATGTTCCATTAAATGAAGATGGTCAAATAACTGACGATACGCGTATTCGTGCAGCGATCCCAACTATTGAATACCTTATTAATCATTCTGCAAAAGTTATTTTAGCTGCTCATTTTGGGAGACCAAAGGGTAAGGTAAATGAAAAAATGAGATTAACTCCTGTAGCAGCAAGATTAAGTGAATTGTTGGGCCAAAATGTTGCTCTTACTAACAGTTGTATTGGTGATGAAGCAGTTGCACAATCAAATAGCTTATCTAATGGAGATGTTCTTTTACTTGAAAATGTTCGTTTTTTTGGTGAAGAGGAAAAGAATGATTTGGATTTTGCTAAAAATTTAGCCTCACATGCAGATATGTATGTAAATGATGCTTTTGGTGCTGCTCATAGAGCTCATGCTTCGACGCAGGGAGTTACTAATTATTTAAGTCCATCAGTAGCGGGATTCCTTTTAGAAAAAGAATTGAAATACTTGCAAGGAGCAATAGATGCCCCTAAGCGCCCATTGGCAGCAATTGTTGGAGGATCAAAGGTTAGTAGTAAAATTGGAGTGCTCGACTCTTTACTAGATAAATGCGACAAAATTATGATTGGTGGAGGTATGATTTTTACTTTTTATAAAGCAAGAGGTTTAGATGTAGGAAAGAGTCTTGTAGAAGAAGATAAACTTGAGCTTGCTAAAGATTTAGAGGCAAAAGCAAAGGCAAAAGGAGTCGAACTATTATTACCCACTGATGTCGTTTTAGCTAATGAATTTTCTCCAAACGCCGAAAGTAAAATATCTCAAATTGATTCAATTAGTGGTAATTGGATGGGTCTTGATATTGGTCCAGATTCTATTAAAGTTTTTCAGAATGCTCTTGCAGAATGTAAAACAATAATTTGGAATGGACCAATGGGAGTTTTCGAATTTGATAAATTCGCAGAAGGTACAAATGCAATTGCTACGACTCTTGCAGATTTAAGTGCTTTTTCTGAAGTTTGTACAATAATTGGTGGTGGAGATTCAGTTGCGGCAGTAGAGAAAGCAGGATTAGCTGAGAAAATGTCTCATATATCTACGGGAGGTGGAGCCAGTTTGGAACTTTTAGAAGGTAAAATTTTGCCTGGTGTAGCTGCTTTAAACGACGCTTAGGCTAAATCTTATCAACAATTTCGATACTTTTTGTGAAAGTAATCATTCCTTGTGGGTGAGCTATGATACCTGACCAAATTTGGACCCCTGGTTTTGAAGGTGCTCTTGTCATTTTAAAAATCCCCCCAGAAGCTAGTGGCTCCAATAGTATTTCTTGTTCAAAAAATGAATTTGCTTGATGAGGTTTTATTGCTCCAGCAATAATCACTTCTTCAAGTGGCTTATCTAAAATAACATCGATATCATATTTTGAACCAGTAAGAACTTTATCAGGGATTTGAAAATTAATATCTATCTTCTTATCATCATTCCTTATTGTTGTGAATAAATTTTTAATGGCACCTTCATCAATTTTTCCATTTAGGATTGAAAAAATATAATCAAAATTGGATTCGAGTAAATGTATTTTCCCATTAACTATTTTTTCCCCTGAAACTTTTATTCTTAAAATTTCTTTATGTGGAATATTCGATTTTAATTTTTTGATCTTCCATTTGCTGTCAGGAAAATCATTAACAATTTTTGAAAACTGTTTTGGTATATTTTGGTTTTCATCATTTCTAAAATTTTTTTTAATAAATTCTAAATCTCGCTTATTTAATGAGTTTTCCAGATTTCTTATAAAATCAACTTTTAAAGTTTCCGTTATTGCTGAATAGGGAATAATGAGATAAATAAGTAAGTAGAGAGGGACTCCTATATTTTTGAATAAGTTTAAATTAGACATATTTATCATTTATTATTTTTATTCTACTAATTTCAGTTTTTATGTCTAAAAAAAATAATTTATTAGTTGCAGCAAGTGGTACAGGAGGCCATATTTTTCCAGCTTTAGCAGTTTCTAAAGAGGTAGAAGAGGAATGGAATATTCATTGGTTGGGGGCTCGCCAAAGACTTGATGTAAATTTTATTCCCGAAAAATACAATTTAATTACTTTGAAAATAAAGACACCAAGAAAAAATATTTTTTTGTTTTATCAATATATAGAAATTTTAATTTCAACATTCCAAATAATTAGTATCTTAAAAGAAAAAAAAATTAACTTGGTTTTTACTACTGGGGGTTATATCTCTGCTCCTACTATTGTTGCTTCAAAGCTTCTCAGGATACCTATCATTATTCACGAATCAAATTTAATTCCAGGAATGGTCACGAAATATTTTGGTTTTTTGTGTAACTATGTTCTTTTAGGATTTAAGAAAACAAATTCTTATTTGAGAAATTGCAGGACTATTTTCACTGGGACGCCTTTAAGACATCAATTCTATAAATCTAATCCACTACCAGAATGGGTTCCAAAAGGAAAAGGACCTCTTTTGATTGTTATGGGAGGTAGTCAAGGAGCACAAGCTATAAATCAAATTATTTACGACTCTCTGGATTTTTTAATGAAAAAAAATTTTCGAATAGTGCATATTATTGGCGAATGTAATCAACATAACTTTAATTTAAAAAATTTTAAAAATTATGTTCAAAAGAAATTTACTAATGAAATAGCATCTTTAATTCAAAACTGTGATCTTGTAATATCGAGATCTGGTGCAGGAACAATAAATGAATTAATAGAGACTGAAAAACCTTCAATTTTAATTCCATTTCCTTATTCTAAAAATAATCACCAGGAGAAAAATGCATTGATTCTTGCCGAAAGTGGAGGCTCAGTTTTAATGAATCAAAATAAAATTTCTAAAGAAGTTTTTGAAGAAACTCTAGAAAGAATTTTTAGAAAAAAAACAAAAAACGGAAAAAAGTACTATGAAATATTAGATCTTATGAAGAAGAATATGGAAAAGCATAATAAAATCAAATCCAAGATTGAGATTAAAAAAATTTTTAATTATTTTTGAAAAGAATTTTGAATTTCTTTACATAAAAGAGTGTTATTTTTCCTACTCTGTAAACTTATTCTTGCCCACTTTTCGTCGAGAAATCTAAATGAAGTACATTCTCTAAGCAATATTCCCCTATTTTCAAGGTATTTTATATTGGGCAATAAAGTTGTTTTACTTTCTATTAAAAAAAAGTTTGTTGAAGAATTATGAATTTTAAGGTTTTCTATGTTTGATAATTTTTCATATACTCTCTGTCTTTCAATATTTATCCAGCGGTGAATCTGTCTTGTCCATTGCTCATAGAATTTCTTATTACTTAGCAAGTCAATTCCAGCTTTAATTGCAAAGGAATTTAAAGGCCAAGGATCTCTATTGCTTTTCCATTGATTAAGTTTTTTGGAGGAGCCAATAACGTAACCTAATCTCAGACCAGGAATATTGAAGATTTTGGTCAAACTTCTCAAGACTAATAAATTATCATACTTTTGGGTTAATGGTATTAATGATTCTTTTTCTCCATTGGGTGTTATCGATAAGAAAGCCTCATCACAGATAACTAATTTATATTTTTTTACAATTTCCTCTAATGAACTTTTCCCCCACAATTGACCAGTTGGGTTATGTGGATTTGTTATCCAAATAACATCACCTTTTGGATAAAGCGGAAATGATTGAGGAAAAATATTATTCCAGTTTTTTGGTAATTCGCAATGAATTAAATCACTATTCCAATAATTTAAAGATCTTTCATAATCAACAAAGGATGGCGAAGGAATACAATTTATTCCAAATTTTGATGCTTCATAACCTGCCCAGGTTATAAGCTCAGAAGCTCCATTCCCAGGCAATATATTGTCTGGATTGATCCCATGAAATTTACCGATTATTTCTTTCAATTCGCTCAAGTTTCTATCAGGGTAATATCTAAATCCAAGATTTTTAATTTCTGCGTTTAATGAATCTATCAGAATTTGAGGGGGATCGAAGGGTACTAGTGAGGCACTTGCGTCAATAATTTCAGAGGGTAACAAATTTAATTTTTTTGCAATTGCATATACATTTCCTCCGTGCTTTAAGTTTGATATTTTCATGGCTAATGTTGAGTAATTATTAGTTTTCGATTTTTTCATTATTCTTTTTCTGACTTTTATTTAATCCATTTTAGATCTGATCCAATTGCCTCTTTAATATTGGATAATTGATGTTTATTGAGCTGGTTTAAAATTCCTTCAAGTATATTGGGGACTAATTGTGGTCCCTTATATATCCATCCTGTGTAAAGTTGAATTAATGATGCTCCAGAACAAATTCTTTCCCAAGCCGATTCAGGACTATCGATTCCACCAACGCCAATTAAAATAATTTTTTTATCAATATTATGAATATGTTTTATTATTTGATTTGCTTTTTTTTGTAGAGGCCTTCCACTTAATCCTCCATTTTCTTCAGAAAGTAATAATCCGGTTTGTTTGATCTTCCTATTTTCAAGACCTAATCTATCAATGCTCGTGTTAGTAGCAATTATTCCATCGATATTTTCCTCGATTATTAGTTGGCAAATATCTTCAATATCTTTAAGGCTTAAATCTGGGGCAATTTTTACAAATAATGGTGGACGATTAGGTAAGTTTTTAATTTCTTTAAGAAGTTCTTTTAGAAGAATTGGATCTTGCAGCTTTCTTAGTCCTTCAGTATTTGGAGAACTTACGTTTATTGCCGCGTAATCACAATAAGGAATTAATAACTTTAGAGAAGTTAAATAATCATCTTTTGCTTGAGATATACTTGTGATTTTAGACTTGCCAAAATTTATCCCTAAACAAATATTCTCCCTGTTTTTTTTGAGATCGATACCTTGCTCTAGAAAATTTTTAACCAGATTTTTAGCCCCATCATTATTGAAACCCATCCTATTTAATGCTCCTTCCTCTTCTGCTAATCTAAATAATCTTGGCTTTGGATTGCCATTTTGAGCAAATTTAGTTACTGTACCAAGTTCAGCAAATCCAAAACCAAAATCTTTCCATATATTTGCAGCATTTCCATTTTTGTCAAAACCCGCAGCTAAACCAATTGGATTACAAAAATTTATTCCACATATATTCTGACTTAACCTTTTATCAACTATAGTAAATTCTTCATTTAGATTTTTTAAGATAGATGAAACTACAGGCCAATTACGTTTTCTTGAACTAAATGATAGAAGGCTAAGAGATAAATTAGTTAAATATTCTGCATCTATTCCAGAGTCTTTTTTTAGTATAGGGGTAATCAAGTTTTTATAAAGATTTCTAAATACCCCCTTCTGTTCGTTCATAAAAAATTAGGATGCTTTTTTTTCTATTATCCAATATTTTTTATTTTTAGGAATTAATCTCCAATTACGCCATTCAAAAAGTAAATATTGTTTTATGTTTAAATGATTTTCTTCTCCTAATAAATTGCATAGTTCTGGTGAACTTAATAAGTATTTTTTGTCTGAAAATTTTTGAATTAATTCATTTCTTGAAAATAATTCCTGAATTTCTGAAGGTGCATTTTTTTCAAAAAAGTCTACTGAAGATGCAGACTCTTTTAAGTTACGTATCAAAGAGATACCTTTGCTATAGTTAGTCGCGATTTTATCTACCCTATCATTTTGTTTGTCACCGCTATGACCTTTAACATATTCCATTACAAGACCATTAATTCTTAATTGATCAATTTTTTGCCATAAATCAAGATTTTGGACTGATTTTCCTGCGCTAGTTTTCCAGCCATTTTTCTTCCAATTTATAATCCATTTTGTATAACCTTCTATTACATATTTACTATCAGTTCTTAATTTAAAATTTTCTTTTAATTTGTAGGTTTTTAATTTCTCAAGGGTTTTTATAGCCGCAGTGAGTTCCATTCTATTATTAGTAGTATTTTGCTCAGAACCACCTATTTCTAATTCACTTTTGTCGTCAAAAATTATTAGACCACCCCAACCACCTGGACCTGGATTACCACTGCAGGCTCCATCAGTTGCAGCTTCAATTGCAATACTATCACTATTCATAATTTTTGAAGCCGATATTAAGTTTATCGGCTTAAAAAAAATATTCTCTTACTTAAGTGTAACCTTACCGCCAGCTTCTTCAATCTCTTTCTTTAGAGATTCAGCATCTGCTTTAGCAATTCCTTCTTTTACTGTTTTTGGTGCAGATTCAACAAGTGCTTTTGCATCGCCAAGACCTAGACCAGTTGCATTTCTAACAACCTTAAGGACTTTGATTTTTGCAGCTGCATCAAAGCTTTCGAGAACTACATCAAATTCAGTTTTTTCTTCAGCAGCGCCACCATCTGCGTCACCGCCAGCTGCTCCTGGAGCTGCCATGACTACACCTGCAGAAGCTGCAGCAGATACACCGAAAGCCTCTTCAATTTGCTTTACAAGCTCAGAGGCTTCTAAAAGTGATAGAGATTTTAATGATTCAAGAATTTCTTCAGTTTTTGCGGACATTTTCTTAAAAGTTAATTAATGTTTGGATTTAAGATTCTGATTTTTCAGAATATTGTTTAAGTGATCTAGCAAGTCCAGAAGGTACTTCATTGATAGAGATCGCAATTTTTGTTGCTACGCCATTTAGAGCACCAGCAATTTTTGCCATCAATACTTCTTTAGATGGGAGACTTGCAATTTCTTTTATTTCAGAATCGCTAAGAAGTCTGCCTTCAAATAAAGCTCCTTTGGTTTCGGATTTTTTAGTGTCTTTTTGAAAAGATTGGATCGCTTTTACAGCACCACCTACATCTTCTTTAATTAAGACAAAAGCATTTGTTCCGGTCAGCAAAGATTCAAGATCGTTCCAATTACTATCTCCATCAATAGCTTTACGCATTAATGAATTTTTAGTAACTTTGCAGATGCCGTTAGTTGTTTGCAATCTAGATCGCAAATCTGACATCTCTTTGATAGTTAAACCTTTATAGTCAAGAACTACAGCCATTTCCGAGTCGTTTAATAGAGATTTAATCTCAGTAACGATTTGTTGCTTATTCTCTAGGGTTCGGCCCATTGTTGTTTTTTGGATCGTAGTTTAGGGAGAGCAGGAAATGCGGCAAAGTCCTTTTTAAGAGAGGCCGCTTTTATTAGATCCAAAAAAGAAATAATTAAGACGAGTCCTCGGTAGGAATTAAAAATTTAGAATAACTAAATAAACCTACTTTCTTTGGCCGTATTATTGCAGTTTAAATTATACTACAACGAGTTAACCTTCTGGTTGATAATCTTGTACAGCATTTATGTCAACTTGAACCGAAGGTCCCATTGTTGAAGTTACATAAAAAGTTTTCCAATACTTTCCCTTAGCTCCACTTGGTTTATTTTTATCAATTGATTCTTGCAAGGTTTTTAAGTTGTCAAATAGAGCTTCTTTTGTGAAACTTGCTTTTCCAAAGCGGACATGAACGATACCCGCTTTATCTGCTCTAAATTCGAGCTTACCAGCTTTGAATTCTTTTATTGCATTAGCAATATCATTAGTTACTGTCCCAGCTTTAGGGTTAGGCATTAAACCTCTAGGTCCTAAAACCCTTCCTAATTTTGCAACCTTTGGCATCATATCTGGAGTTGCAATAAGTAGATCGAACTCCATATTTCCTTTATTGATGCTTTCTACAAGATCTTCTTCACCAAATAAATCTGCACCAGCAGCCTTAGCTTTCGACACATTCTCACCGCTTGTAATTACTGCAATTTTGATGCTTTGGCCAGTACCATGTGGTAATGCAACAGTGGTCCTTAATTGTTGATCAGTATATTTTGGGTCAATACCTAAACGTATATGTGCTTCAATAGTTTCGTCAAATTTTGCATTAGCATTTTCCTTGATAATACTAAGAGCTTCAAGCGGTGCGTAAATGCGATCTTCTATTTTTGTTGATAGAGCCGCCATTCTTTTGGATAGTTTTTTCATAATAATTTTGGGTTCAAACGGTTATTAATTAACCTCCCCTAAGTAGTGATAAATTTTGTCTTGAACTCAATCAGTGATAGAGACGCCCATATTACGAGCAGTACCCTCAATTACTTTCATTGCCGATTCAACACTAGAACAGTTTAGATCAGGAAGCTTAGTTTTGGCTATTTCTTCTAATTGAGCTTTACTTATGTTCCCAACAGAGCCGTTTGCTGATTCACCTGATCCTTTCTCTATACCAGCTGCTTTTGTTATTAAGACGGAAGCAGGAGGTGTTTTTGTGATAAAAGTGAAGCTTCTATCTTCAAAAACAGAAATCTCAACTGGAATTACGAAACCTGCTTTATCTTGTGTCCTCGCGTTGTATTCTTTACAAAATGCCATGATATTTACACCATGCTGTCCTAAAGCTGGACCTACAGGAGGAGCAGGATTTGCTTTGCCTGCTTGTAGGGCAAGCTTGATAACTGCAACAATTTTTTTTGCCATTAGATTAGAGAATTTAAGCTGAAGTAGAAAATCATAATTTTACTCGACAAACCAGAACAATTAGAAATTAATTTTGTTTATTGATTTGGGAGAATTCTAATTCTACAGGAGTCTCGCGCCCAAATATTGAAAGTAATGCTTTTAATTTATTTCTTTCCCCTGAAACTTCTATAACTTCTCCCTGGAAATCTTTGAATGGGCCACTAGTTACTATGATTCTATCTTTTTCTTCAATATCTAATTTGATTACCGTTTTTTTCTCGGATGCACGCTTAAAGATTCTATTCACTTCTTGTCTGGATAATGGTCGAGGTTTGATATGACCTCGCGATCTTCCGTTGCCTCTACCGTCTTCAGCACCGACAAAGTTAATTACATTTGGAGTACTTTTTACAGCCATCATTGTATCTTCATCCAAAATCATTCTTACGAGGACATAACCTGGGAAAACTTTTTCTTCAGTAGTTTGTCTGCTTCCATCTTTTTTTAATTTAATTCCTGGAGTTTGGGGAATTTCAATTTCAATGATTCGATTATTTACACCTAAAGTTACTGATCTCTGCTCAAGAGTCGCTTTTACTTTTTTTTCACAGCTTGATGCTACTTGAACTGCATACCATCTTGCGATGCTTGTATTTGCTTTTGAAGAAGAAAGGCTTGTATTCAATTCATTACTCATTTTTTTCTTGAAGCTTAGTTAAGTTCTTTATTAATGGATATTTAGGGATAATTCAACCAAAAATTTGCGAGGCTGCCCATCCATAGAATCTGCTGACAGATGCAATGGCTGCCGCAGAAAACGATACCATAATTATAACCGCTACTGATTCGCTAAAAAGTTGTTGTTTGTTTGGCCACACGACAAGTTTAAGTTCATCGTATGTAGATCTAAAAAAATTATTCTTTTTTTTAGGCTCTTCAATTTCAGGAGAATCCTTTTTTAAAGGTTCTTTATTAGTAGGACTTGTCACAAATTTTTTTTCGAAATTAAGCTTATCGCTTTAGTTTTTATTTTAGCTTATTGATTTACTCCTCAGCTAGGTTTGAAAACGATCTCATCTTTTTTAGCAGGATTAAGTTTAATTATTATATTTTTTTTGTTTTTGAAGTTTTCCTCTAAAAGTTTTGCAGCCAAGGGATTTTCTATTTGTCTTCTAAGTTCCCTGCTAAGTGGCCTAGCACCATATTCAGGTTCGTAAGAATCGTTTGCAATTTTATTAATAACTTTTTTGTCTATAGCGATATTTATTTTCTGTTCAAGTAGCAGGTTTTTTAAATCTTCTGTTTGTAAAATTATTATTTTTTGAAGTTCATCAATAGATAATGGATTAAACTTTACTACTTCGTCAATTCTATTTAAAAATTCAGGTCTAAAAATTGAAGACAATGTATTACTAATGGAATCATCTAAGGTTTGTTGGTCTTTTTCTAACTTTCCCTCACTTTTAGAAATCTTTTGTGAATACTCCAGTATAGATTTGCCAGCTAGGTTGCTTGTCATAATAATTACTGTATTTTTGAAGTCTACTGTCCTTCCTTGAGAGTCCGTTAATCTTCCTTCATCTAAGACTTGTAAAAGGATATTAAAAACTTCTGAATGTGCTTTTTCTATCTCATCAAGAAGTATTACTGAATAGGGTTTACGTCTTACTGCTTCAGTTAATTGACCTCCCTCTTCATAACCAACATAACCTGGAGGAGCTCCCAAAAGCCTTGCTACAGCATTTTTCTCCATATATTCACTCATGTCTAATCTTAAAAGTGCGTCTTCTTCATCAAATAAAGCTGTTGCAAGAGATTTTGCTAATTCTGTTTTACCAACACCTGTAGGACCCATAAATAAAAAAGATCCGATAGGTCTTTTAGGACTTTTCATGCCAACGCGAGCTCTTCTAATTGCAGCAGAAACAGCTTCTATAGCTTTTTCTTGTCCAATAACTTTTTCACTTAGTTCTGTTTCAAGATTGACTAATTTCTTTCGTTCATTTGAAACTACTTTAGAAATTGGAATACCTGTAATTTTTGAGACAACATCAGCAATATCATCAGGTTCAACTTGATATTTAAAAGGGAAATTTCTATTTTTCTTTATTTTATTAAAGTTCTCTTCAAGTCTTTTTATGTCATTCACTATTTCACTTAACTCTTTTTCAAGCTTTTCTAAATAATCTAGATCATTTTCAATTTCACGATTTGATTTATCTTTAATTTGTTTGGTTACCTTATCTTCTTCTTTCATTAAAATAGATAATTCCTCCATTTCTTCACGTAATTTGTTCCAATTTTCCAAAAGTACATTCAATTTTGTCTCTGATTGTTTTCTATTATTCAATAGTTTTTCTTGAGCTTCAATATTTTCTCCTTGCAAATTATTCAATTTTTCATCAATAGTATTAAGTTTGTTTTCTTGTTGGCGAATGATTTGAGGCATATTATTAGACTCGATTTTCAACTGTGCAGCTGCTTCATCAATTAAATCTATTGCACTATCAGGGAGACATTTATCACTGATGTATCTATCGGCTAATTTTGCAGAGTAGTTTACAGCCTCTTCAGAAATTTTTATGCCATGATGTGATTCATATTTCTTTTTGATCCCTTGTAATATTTTTGCGCTTAATTCTACTGAAGGTTCATTAACAGCTATCTTTTGAAAGCAATTATTTAATGCCTGATCTTTTTCAAAAGTTTCACGAAATTTCTCAGGTGTTGTTGTACCTATACATCTAAGTTCTCCTTCAGCTAGTAAAGGTTTTAAGATATTACTGATGTCGGTAGAAGATCTATCAGAACTTAATATTGAGTGAATTTCATCAATAAATAGAATCATTCCTTGGTTTGGGTTATTTAGTTCCTGCATTATTAAGCTTAGCCTTTCCTCAAGTTGACCCCTAAATTTGGTCCCAGAAACTAATGCACCTAAGTCAAGTGAAATAATTTTTAAGTCCTTTAAAGTATCAGGAACTTTTTTGTCTACAATTAATTGAGCAAGTAATTTTGCAATTGAGGTTTTACCAACTCCAGGATTGCCAATAAGTATAGGGTTGTTTTTGTTTCTTCTGCAGAGAACCCTCATTAAATTATTAATCTCATTTTCTCTTCCTAAAACGGGATCTAGTAAGCCTTTTTTAGCTGATTCTGTTAAATCTTTTCCATAAATTGAAAGAGCATTTTCATCTTTTCCAACTTGTTTTTTGGTTTCAATTTGAAGTTCACTTTTCGGTAATGGAACAATAGCTTTTTTAAATTTTTCTTCTTTTACAAAAGTCTCTTTAGTCTCGTTGTTTGATTCAAAATTAGATTGATTATTTATTTCAATTACATTCCCATAATTAAAAGAATCTTTTGATTGATTAATATTTGGGTAAAATTTTAATTCTTCCTCTAATTTTTCCATTGAAAGGTTTCCTTCTTCAAAAACATAATTTCCAATTCTTAAATCTCTTCCAATAGCAATTAGCAAATGAGGGATTTCTATTAATCTAGATCCCCATTGAGTTTTAATCTGATTCGCGTTATCTAATAAAATTTCTAAATCTTCTCCGATAGTAAAAATATCTGACTCATTTGTTGGCGTCTCTTCTAAAAAATCTTCTGTTATGTCTAAAACTGTATCTTGGTCGATTGATAATTTTTCAATGAAGGCAAAGAATTCACTTGATGAGAACAAGGTATGAATTATGTGTTCAATATTAAATTCGCTATGATCCCATTTTTTTGCGGTTTCTTCCCCTAATAAAAGAAGATTCCAACTAATATCGCTAAATAGTTCAGGACTGGATGTAAGTGTTTCTCTCATAAACTATAAAAACTATAGTTGATTATTAATTAATATTCTAAATAGTATCTGCATTAATAATCATCCAATAATTTTCAAATTGTAAGATGAATTTGAAAATTATTTAGATGAGAGGATTTCCGGGGACTTTAGAATCAAAAAAAACGTTAAATAATATCTAAGCTCTTATAAAATTAAAAATTATAGTTGATTAACAAATATATTTCAGATATTAGCCAAATAGTTCAGCTATTAATAGGATTTAAATAGTAATAATTAAATTGTGAAAGAAACTATTGATTTTCTTATTGATACTGTTGAAGCAAGGCAAGTCCTTGATTCAAGAGGTAATCCAACTGTAGAGGCAGAAGTGTTTTTGGAATGTGGTGCTAGTGGTAGAGCAATTGTTCCAAGCGGAGCTAGTACTGGTGCTCATGAGGCACATGAATTAAGAGATGGTGGTTCGAAATATATGGGAAAAGGAGTTTTGAATGCTGTTAATAAAATTCATGAAACAATATCGCCGGCTTTATGTGGTTTGTCATCTTTAGATCAAACTGCAGTAGATAAATTAATGATTGAAATTGATGGAACTCTGAATAAGTCTAACCTTGGAGCAAATTCAATCCTTGCAGTAAGTCTTGCAACTGCTAGAGCATCAGCTAATGCTTTAGACATTCCCCTATATAGATATCTTGGAGATCCATTATCTAATCTTCTGCCAGTCCCATTGATGAATGTAATAAATGGTGGTGCTCATGCACCAAATAGTCTTGATTTTCAGGAATTTATGCTTGTTCCACATGGAGTTAATAATTTCAGTGAATCATTAAGAATGGGTACTGAAATTTTTCACTCATTAAAGTCATTACTTGATCAAAAAGGTCTATCTACTGCTGTAGGCGATGAGGGTGGATTTGCCCCGAATTTATCATCAAGCGAAGAAGCAGGGGACTTATTATTAGAAGCAATTCAAAAAGCCGGATTTAAGCCTGGTGAGCAGGTATCTTTAGCTTTAGATGCTGCTAGTACTGAATTTTATAGTGATGGTATTTACAAATATGAAGGTAAAAGTTTAAATAGTTCTGAAATGATTTCATATCTTTCAAGATTAGTTTCTAATTATCCCATAGTTTCAATAGAGGACGGTTTAGCTGAGGATGATTGGGATGGTTGGTCAGAATTAAACAAAGAATTAGGGAATAAAGTTCAGCTTGTAGGTGATGATTTATTCGTTACTAATACAGAAAGATTACGGAAAGGGATTATAGAAAAATCTGCCAATTCAATCCTAATAAAGGTAAATCAAATTGGAACATTAACTGAAACTTTGGAAGCTATTGAGTTAGCTAAAATGTCTGGTTTCACAAGTGTTATAAGTCATAGAAGTGGTGAGACTGAAGATACAACAATTGCAGATTTATCTGTCGCCACAAGATCTGGTCAGATCAAGACTGGCTCTTTGAGCAGAAGTGAAAGGATTGCAAAATATAATAGGCTTTTAAAAATTGAGGAGGAATTAGGAAATCAAGCAAGATTCGCTGGCGCTTTAGGTTTAGGTCCCAAAAATATATAGTTTTTTTAGCGCTTAAGTTTTTCTAAACGTGAGCCTTTTCTCATACTTAATTGGCACTTTATCCAATCAATACTTATTGGTAGTGCAAAAAAAAGTGGCAACAATGCAAAATTATTTTGTTTATTGGTTACAAGTAAAGCAGATGCAATTGATAAGCTTCCTATGAGAATTGAATGGCCTAAAGTTTTTTGAGCTGTAAACATTTTTTTGAATTGCCTATCAGACTCTCCCATTCTTATTTGCAATTGTAAATCGCCCTGTTCTAATCTTTCTAAACTTTCATCTATTCTTTTGGGAATTCCAACAGCTTTCGATCCTAGTTCACCTACTTGCCTTCCAAATTGGTTAATTAAATCATTGGGACTTTGATTATTTGAAGTCATAAGTTCTATTAAATAAGGCTTGGTAACTGATACAAGGTTAAACCCTGGATCAAGCATTCTACCAACTCCTTCAAAAGTTGATAAAGCTCTCATCACAAAGATTAAATCTACTGGCAGTTGAAATGGCGTTTCATAAACCAGTTCGTATAAATCTCCAGATAATTTTTCAATAATATTAGGACTAAATGGTGGAGTTAAGGCTTCTTTAAGCATCAATCTGACTAATCTTCTGACTGGTCCTACATCAATATCTTTTGAAATTAGCCCAGCTTGTTGTAATTGACTAACAAGTGATGAGGCGTCTCTAAGAGCAGCAGCCTTAACCATCCCCCCTAATCTTGTTTGAAGATTATTTGAGATGTTCCCCATCATTCCAAAATCATAAAAAATCAATTTACCTTCACTTGAAACTGCTAGATTCCCTGGATGAGGATCTGCATGAAAAAAACCGTAATTTACTAATTGTTTTAAGTAGCTGATTGCACCTATCTCTGCAATTTTAGATAAATCAATTTCTTGTGATTTTAATTTTTCTAAATCGCTTATTTTTGTCCCTTCTACATAGCTTAAACAAAGCACTTTTTCACTGCTCATATCCCAAATTACTTCAGGAACTTCAACATTTTCATCATCAAGAAATTGCTGCCTAAATCTTGCTGCATATTGCGCTTCGCAATTAAAATCAAGTTCTTTCATCAGAACTTTCCTACACTCTTTAGCGATCTCAACCCAGTTTCTACCTCGACTCCAATTCTTATTTTTCTGCAATAATCCTGCTATTTGCTGCATTATGCCCAAATCGATAATGAACAATTCTTTTAAATTGGGTCTTTGAACTTTAAAAACTACTTTCTTACCATCTTTTAAAGTCGCCCTATGAACCTGTGCTAGTGATGCTGATCCAACCGGATCACATATTATTTGATCTATTTCATTAAACTTAGACCCTAGTTCATTTCTTATAGTTTCTTCAACTTGTCTAAATGAAAAATTAGGAACTTGATCCTGCAATTTAGACAATTCCTGAATCCAGGTATTAGGAATTAAATCAGGTCTCGCTGATAATAATTGTCCAATTTTAATAAATGCTGAACCAAGCTTTATTAATTGATTAGTAAAACATCTAGCTCTTTTAATTTGGACCCTACTTTTTTCATTCTTCTTAGCTTGGAAAATTGTAAATCTAATATTATCTATCCACAAATTTATTAAAAGTGAAATCAGAGTTATCCAAATAAGAAAGGCCCTCTTCAACTTTTTTAAACGATAATGAAGAATGTGAAAACTCATTTCATTTGATTATTTGTGGATTTATAAAAGAGATCAATTTGTTCGTTGATATCTTCAATTTCATTTAAAGCTTTTTTTATTTTGGAATCTTGATAAGTATTTGCAGACTCATTTTCTTGAATTTTTTCGGCTTTTTCCATTCTTGAGGCTTCTTCAATTATGGATTCTTTCAAACTATCAAATTTTTTTTTGAGAATTTCTGGAGCATCCTGAGCAATATTTGTTGCTTCTTCAATTTTGTCAACCAATATCTCGTTTAATTTTTCGGTTACTTTTTTAATGGCAGCTTTTAAAAGGTAATCAGAGTTGGTCATAAAAAATATAATGTTTCTACAGCAATTAATTTTGCATATTAACTAATAATAGATCAATTCAGAACATTTCACGTACCTGATCATTTTGATAATTAATTTTTTGTGTTTTTCCTATGTAAGTTTGTTTCTTTATTATGCTTTTTTCTCTTTTTTCTTTTAACTTATATCTATATAGAGGTTTAGGTATTTACATTAAAATATCTTCTAACCAAGAACTCATCTAATTAACTACTAAAATAAGGAGTTTTAAAAAATTGGAAATCATTGAGTCAGATGTAGTTATTATCGGAGGAGGCCCGGCCGGATGTACTTGCGCACTTTATACATCTCGTTCAAACTTAAAGACAGTCATCTTAGATAAAAATCCATCTGTTGGCGCCTTAGCAATAACTCATCAAATCGCTAATTATCCAGGTGTCCCGGTTGATATAAGTGGTGAGAAATTACTTACTCTAATGAGAGAACAGGCTGTGCAATACGGCACGGACTATAGAAGAGCACAAGTGTTTGGAATAGACGCTAGTGGAGAATGGAAAATGGTTTATACGCCAGAAGGCACTTTCAAAGCTAAAGCACTCGTACTTGCAAGTGGAGCTATGGGTAGGCCTGCATCATTTAAGGGCGAAGCCGATTTTCTTGGCAAAGGAGTAAGTTATTGTGCTACATGTGATGGGGCCTTTTATAAGAATAGAGAAGTTGCAGTTGTTGGAGTGAACAAGGAGGCAATTGAAGAGGCAACAGTTCTAACTAAATTTGCATCAACTGTGCATTGGATTACATCTAGCGATCCTAAATCAGATAATGAAGAAGCTATGGAATTGATGGATAATTCAAATATAAAACATTGGAGTAGAACAAGATTATTGGAAATATTGGGCGATGATATGGGCGTGAATGGGGTTGTTGTAAAAAATAAACAAGAAGAAAATCCTATCAATTTAAATTTAGATGGAGTGTTTGTCTATATGAGTGGTTCAAAGCCGATTACAGATTTTTTAGGGGACCAAATTGCTTTAAAAGAAGACGGAGGGGTTATTGTTGATGACTTTATGTCTACAAACTCTGATGGCGTATGGGCTATTGGAGATATAAGAAATACACCTTTTAAGCAAGCTGTAGTTGCAGCTTCTGATGGATGTATTGCTGCAATGTCAATTGATAGATACTTAAATAGTCGAAAAAATATAAGAGTTGATTGGATTCATTCTTAAAATAAATATTGCTTCTTTAATTTAGAGGGGTGTTGCCTCAGAAATATAAGCAACTCCACCATAGTAGCTTAAATCGTCCCTGATGTTTTCTCTCATTTTATCTATTAATTCTTGCTCACAAAAAACAATTACATGAGCATTTGCTCCTAAACCTGTAAATTCCATATCTTCAGTAACAACTCTTTCAGGCCCTCTACCTGTGGCGTGTTTCATAACTGTATATCCAGGAACATTAGCTTTTTCTAATGTTTTAATGATTGCATCTAGTTCTCTTTCACTAAATATCAAGTCTAATCTTTTCATTTTTATAGAGGGGACAATGGGATAATGTTATTTACTAAACTCATATATATGGGAATGCCTAGAACTATATTGAATGGGAAAGTTAGACCTAGCGTAGTTGAAATATAATAACTAGATTTAGCTTCTGGTACCGTCATCCTCATCGCTGCAGGAACTGCTAAATAAGAGGCGCTAGCACATAAAACCACAAATAAAAGTGCGTTGCCAGGTCCTAATGATAAAAATCTTGCAACGAAAACACCAATAAATGCGTTAAATAAAGGCATAAAAATGGCAAAGCCAATCAAGAACGAACCCGCACTCTTCAGTCTAGGTAATCTTTGAGCAGCGACTATTCCCATATCTAACAAGAAGAAGCATTCTGCTCCATAAAATAATTGTCCAGTAAAAGGCTCCATTTTTGCAATACCTGAGGGATTACTGGAAGCAGTAAGAAATCCTACAATTAGGCTTGAGAGCAATAAATAAACTGATCCATTTAAAAGTGATTCGTGTAATATTGCGCTTAGATGCATTTTTCTTGATTTTGGTCTATTTTTGGGAGCTGCAAATTTCACAAGTAATAATCCAACAATTATTGCAGGAGACTCCATTAAAGCTAAGGCTCCAACCATAAACCCATCAAAAGCTATTTTTTGACTTTCCAAAAAACTTTCTGCGGAAATAAATGTAACAGCACTAATTGAACCGTAGGCTGCTGCTATTGCAGCGGAATTAAAGACATCAAACTTAAATCTTAAAATTAAAAATCCAATCAGCGGGATTACTAATGACATAAGAATTGCAGCACTTAGAGTAGGCAATACTTGATCTGTAAAACCACTTTTCTGTATCTCTATACCTCCTTTAAAACCAATTGCTAGTAGCAGATACAAGGAGAAGAGTTTAGGTAATGGAGCTGGTATTTCTAAATCAGATTTAAAGAGTACTGATATTGCTCCAATCAAAAAGAAAAGAACTGGCGGGGCTAATACATTTTGCAGAATTGGATTAATTTCCATAAATTATTAGGCTATTTCGTTTAGAGCGGTTTCTAAAGCTTCTTTTCTTGTTTCAATGATGCCTTCAACTCCAAACTTAGCCAATCTATCTTTTACTTTTTCATTTGCCCCAGCAACAAATGCTTTTCTGGAATTATTTTTTGCTTCCTGCATCATGTCCTCTATCGCGAGAGTCGCCGTCACTCCAAGTCTTGGTACGTCAGTGATATCAAGTATTAAAACCTTGTAGTTTCTTACCAGCATCATTCTCTCAGATATACCTTTGGCTGCTCCAAAACTAAGTGGTCCTTTTAATCTAAATAACATTACTTCTCCTGAGCATCTATCTAGTAGCGCTTTTTCATCAGCAGGTAATGCATTTTTGGCTTGATCATCATTTGATAAAGGATTATCCTCTTCCATACCCTCTAGTTGAGTTTCGGTTATTGAATCGATAGTGAGCATATTTGCTATGAATACACCTACTAAAACTGCCCAAATTAAATCCCAAAAAACAGTCATTAGGAGTACTCCATACATTACAACTGAAGTTTTTAAAGATAATTTGTGAGCCCTCCTCAAGAATCCCCAATCAATAATATCTAGACCAACTTTTATAAGAATTCCTGCAAGCAAAGCAGTTGGTATTTGCTCAGCTAAAGGTCCTGCGCCAACTAAAACTATCAACAACACAACCGAGTGAACCATTCCAGAAATAGGAGTTGATCCTCCAGATTTAACATTTATAACTGTTCTCATGGTTGCTCCTGCTCCAGGTAAACCTGAAAACAGACCTGCAACAGCATTTCCTATTCCTTGACCAATGAGTTCTCTATCAGAATTATGTTTTGTTTGAGAGATATTGTCTGCTACTAGAGATGTCAGTAAAGAGTCAATTGCGCCAAGTACTGCTAGGACTAATCCTGCTTTGAAAATAATTGGGAAATATTGATTAAAACTTGGTAAATTTAAAGATGGAACACCCCTTGGAATTTCTCCAATTCTATCAATAGCTCCATCTCCAAAAATTAATATTGATATTGGGGTAACTATCAATAGGGCCAAGAGAGGAGAAGGCACCCACTGACTTATTTTTCTAGGAGTAAGGAATACTATACCTAATGTCATTATTGCTACTCCAATAGCAGCACCATTTGGCTGGAAATTTGAAAATACAGTAGTTAAAGATTCGACTACTCCACCTCGA
Organism: uncultured Prochlorococcus sp.; assembly: GCA_902518475.1. Classification (GTDB taxonomy): domain Bacteria; phylum Cyanobacteriota; class Cyanobacteriia; order PCC-6307; family Cyanobiaceae; genus Prochlorococcus_A. The sequence goes on from CABYGI010000004.1 coordinate 98,299, forward strand.
GTGCTAATTCCAAGCAATGGTCCAATCTGAAGTGCAATGATTATTACTCCTATGCCAGACATGAATCCGGAAACAACAGAATATGGAACTAGAGTAATGTATTTACCTAGTTTTAGAATCCCGAATAATATTTGCAGTAAGCCGCCAATGACTACCGCTGCCATAACTAAAGGTAAAATTTGTCCTGCAGAAAGATCTCTTGGAACCCCTACTGCTGCTAAGCCTGCTACTACCCCTGCAACAGTTACACTCATGGGTCCTGTAGGTCCACTAACTTGAGCAGGTGTTCCGCCGAATAATGCTGCTAAAAAACCAACTACTACTGCTCCGTATAGTCCATAAATTGCTCCGCCAGGCCCTAACGCAGCATTACCAAAAGCAAGAGCGAGAGGTAAAGCCACTACTGCGGCTGTGATGCCTCCAAGAATATCGCCTCTTACATTTTTCAGATGAAATCCGTTAATTATTTTCAAAGATGCTCTCCTTAAAATAAACACTTGACTAGAAGATATTATCTCTTAATGACGTAAATTTGTGAAAAATGAAGATTGTGCAAAATATTTTTGTAACTTTTTTTGCTCTTACTAAATAAACTTTAGTTAATTTTCCTGAACATTAGGAGTCTCTGATTGATTTAAGTGTGAGGTGAACGATTAATGTATAAGGTAAATATTTTTCAATTAAAATAATATTCAAATGAATTCGATTATTCGTCCAAGAAGATTAAGAAGGTCTGCGGCAATCAGAGAAATGGTAAGAGAAAACCATCTAAAAGCTTCGGACTTTATATATCCATTATTTATTCATGAAAAAGATTTTAAAGAGGAAATTTCGGCAATGCCAGGAACTTTTAGATGGGATATTAATGGCTTAATCAAGGAGGTCACTAGGGCGTGGGAATTGGGAATTAGATGTATTGTTCTTTTCCCAAAAATAAACGATAGTTTAAAGACTGAAGATGGAGCAGAGTGTTTTAATGAAGAGGGTTTAATTCCTAAAGCTATTCGAATATTAAAAAAAGAGATTCCAGAAATGGCAATAATGACGGATGTTGCCTTGGACCCTTACTCGTGTGATGGACATGATGGTTTAGTTGATGAAACTGGAAAAATATTGAATGATGAAACGATTGAAATTTTAAAAAAACAAGCTTTAACTCAAGCTAGAGCTGGAGCAGATTTTATTGGCCCTAGTGACATGATGGATGGGAGAGTTGGAGCAATCAGAACTGCTCTTGATAGTCAAGGATTTAGTGATGTAGGTATTGTTAGTTACACAGCAAAATATTCATCTGCTTATTATGGTCCATTTAGAACTGCTTTAGATTCGGCTCCTAGAGAAAATAGTAAGAAAATAATTCCAGACAACAAGTCTACATATCAAATGGACCCTGCTAATTCAAAAGAGGCTTTAATTGAATCTGCATTGGATCAGTATGAAGGATCTGATATTTTGATGGTAAAACCAGGAATTTCATATTTGGATATTGTTTATAGACTAAGCACATTTTCAAATAAGCCCATAGCTGCATACAACGTTAGTGGGGAGTATTCTATGGTAAAGTCTGCTGCTATGAAGAACTGGATTAACGAAAAAGATATTGTTTTAGAGACATTGCTTAGTTTTAAAAGAGCAGGAGCAAAATTAATACTCAGTTACCATGCTTGTGATGCATCTCAATGGTTGCAGGATACTTAAAAACTCATTATTAACAAAAATTTGTTTTATTCTTATATAAGTAATAAATTAATTGCCTTGTTTTGAAGTTCTCACAAGAAGTAAATAGGATTGGTCACATTGCACTTAGAGTCGAGAATCTCGAAAGGGCGAAATCTTTTTATATTAAGCTTGGTATGAATTTGGTTTGGGATGATAAAGATTGGTCTTATTTAGAGGCAGGTAAAGGGAAAGATGGACTTGCGTTGTTAGGCCCTAGCTACAAAGCTGCAGGACCTCACTTTGCTTTTCATTTTGAAAATAAAAAAGAAGTGGAAAATATTCAAAATGATTTAAAAAATTCTGGTGTAAAAGTTGGTCCTTTACATGAGCATAGAGATGGAACAGCATCTTTTTATATGAAGGATACTGAAGGAAACTGGCTTGAGATGCTTTATGTTCCTCCTGAGGGGATTCAATCGAATGTTTGATTCTTTTTTTTTGTATGCAAGAGAAAAGTTATTCTAAAAAATCATACTCAGATAACACCTTAGAAGAAGAATCTATAAACCTTTTAGAGTGGGATTCATTAAAAACGCATTTATCTTCATTCGCCTCAACGGAAATGGGTAAACGATCAATTTTAAGTTTTGTTATACCTTCAGAATACGAGGCATCTAAAAGACTTTTGAATGAAACTGTTGAAATTAATGAGCTAGAAAAAAATTTAGATAAATCAATTAGTTTTTCTGGTGTTTTTGATATTTGTAGAAATATTGAAATTTGTTCGAAGGGAGGTGTAATTTCATCTTCTGAATTGTTAGAAATAGCGAAAACAATTGCTGCAGCAAGAAATTTAAAAAAAATCTTATTAGATTTTGAACAAAGGCATTATATTTCATCATTCACAAAAAATTTAGTTGACCATCAGAATATCGAAACGATTTTTAAAAAAGGTATTGAATCTAATGGAAGGATTTCAGACAATGCTAGTAATGAAATATCTATTCTTAGAAAAGAATTTTTATCTAAGAAACTTGAAAGAAAAAATATTAGTTGAGAAATTTATTCAAAAGAATTTAGCTTATTTGCAAGATACTACTATTGGAGATCGATATGGAAGGCCTGTTTTAGCTGTTAAAGTTAATTATGTGGATAAATTTAAAGGAATAATTCATGACTCTTCATCTTCAGGAAATACAGTATATTTTGAACCTGAAAGTGTAGTAAATAAAGGTAATAAGATTGCTTCTTTAGAGGCTAGGATCACAGCAGAAGAATTTAAATTACTTAAGAAATGGTCTCAGGTTGTTAGTGATAATTCAAAAAATCTTATTGAAATGGCATCCATTTTATTAAGATTAGAAAATGCCCTAACTCGTTCAAGATATTCGAAATGGATTGGAGGTAAAACCCCTACATTTGAGAAAAATCCTATTATTTCTTTAATTGGTTTTTCTCATCCGTTATTGATTTGGGAACATAAGAAAAAAGGAGCCCCTCCACCAGTAGCTGTCGATTTTTATATAAATAGAAATATTAAGGTTGTAGCTATTACAGGTCCAAATACTGGAGGTAAAACAGCCGCTTTAAAAGGTTTGGGGTTGTCTTTACTTATGGCTAGAGCAGGATTATTGATACCTTCAACTAATAATCCTATTATCCCTTTTTGTCCAAATATATATGTGGATATAGGAGATAATCAATCATTAGAAGAAAATTTATCTACCTTCAGTGGGCATATATCCCGCATAAAAGAGATAT